>NZ_LUUG01000101.1 GCF_001644035.1 Methylomonas methanica | reverse complement strand
TGCAAACGGCACAAAACCCGATTAATCCTGTGTGGCGCAAGACCGAATGTCTTCGAAAAACTGCGCCGCGCAGGCCTGGTTGGTCAAGTCGGAAAGCCAAATGTGGTGGACCGAATACAACAGATCGCTATGGATATGATTAAAAAATAACTTCCCTGCTTTTCCATCAACCCAGAGGAGGCTTTCGTAAAAGGTAAATCCGCTCCTTCTCTCACTGGAAAAAGTTTAGGATGGGACATATAAATCAGACATTTGCACTCTTAGCTCCATCACGCCGCGAAAAGTGAGGGGCTTTTACTACACCCCCTATTTGGAGCGATATAAAGATTAACCATACGCCCATTATTTGCTTCTAACCAGACTATCGAACAACTTTTATCAAAGGAGGCTTAGGGGCACCTGGCGACCGTCCCCGCTTCAGATTCATCGCCGGAAAGCTGTCAATGAATTCCGAAAACTGAAAGCGGCCATTCGTCACTTAGTCAAACCGACCCATAAGCGAGTGCGCCAGGACAAGCTGGCAAAGGATAGGAGGTGAAAGTCCTCTACGAGATAAGGTCTAGCCCACCGTCTCGGCCCCGAGTGATGCGCGGGTACTCGTGAGGGTAAACGTGAAGCGTTCACAGGGGAGGCCACAGGCTGGGTATTGAGCTGCGAAATGGGTCGAACTTCGAGGTGCCGATCCCGTTCTGCTGAAGAGAAGGCAATATTGGATCATGCGATTTGGCCAGCATGTATCCAAACCTCGCGCAGTCGTAGACCCCAAGCATGTGGAGAAGTCCTTTGTACGGAACCTGGGAGGTCTCATCTGTGCTCGATAGGCATATCGAGCCGGTTTATTAAGGTAGAAACTGAACGATAAATATGTACGCAGATGAGAAGTCGGACAAAGCCGTAGTACCGATGAAGCAACCGAACAAAGAGGACTTGTCCTTGGCGGAGGCTGTGGAGGGAAGGGCTTTGCCCAAGAGGAACATCGGTCAGGCAGCCGCAGTCCGGACTCAGAGCCGGGGAGCTGCGTCGAATGGATTGGCGGGTGTGCGCCAAGCGGCGCGACAAAAGCAGGATGTACAGTTCACCGCCTTATTGCATCACATTACCCTTGAACTCTTGGAGCAGAGTTATTTTGCGTTAAAGCGAAACTCGGCGCCCGGACTCGATGGCGTGACGTGGCGCACCTATGGTGACAATCTTCGTGAGAAGTTAACGGCATTACATGCCCGGACACACCAAGGCAGCTATCGGGCCAGCCCTGCACGACGGACGATGATCCCGAAAGCGGATGGCACAGAACGGCCACTGAGTATCTTGTGCCTGGAAGACAAAATTGTCCAACAGGCCGTGGTTTATGTGCTGGAAGCCATCTATGAAGAGAGTTTCATGGGGTTTTCGTATGGATTTCGACCGGGGCGCAGCCAACATGATGCGCTGGATGCTCTGAGTGCCGGGATTTATAGAAAGCAGGTGAGCTGGGTGTTGGACGCGGATATCCAGAAGTTCTTTGATGCCATGAGCCATGACTGGCTGATGCGATTTCTTCAACACCGAATCGGGGATAAACGTTTGCTGCGTCTCATCGCCAAATGGTTAACAATCGGCGTCATGAAAGGCTCCCATAGGGAGGCTAGTGTTCAGGGTGCTCCGCAAGGGGCAGTAGTTTCGCCGATCTTGGCTAATATTTACCTGCACTATGTTTTCGATCTATGGAGTCATCAATGGCGGCGACAAAAGGCCCAGGGTGACATGATGATTATCCGTTATGCGGATGATACTGTGCTCGGTTTTGAATACGAGCTGGAGGCGAAACGCTTCTTGCAGGACATGCGAGAACGTTTGCAAGCGTTTGGTTTGACGTTACACCCGGACAAAACACAGCTGATCCGCTTCGGACGGCATGCGATAAGCGACAGGAAGCGGCTGGGCGAGGGAAAGCCGGAGACTTTCGACTTTCTGGGCTTCACGCACTTCTGTACGCAGTCCAAGAAAAACGGAGCCTTTGTGATCGGGCGACAAACCATCAAGAAGCGCATGCGGGCAACGTTGCACGCGATCAAAAGTGAGCTGCGGAAACGTTGGCATGACCCGCTGCCGAAAACTGGCGAGTGGATTCAAAAAGTTCTGCAAGGACATTTGAACTATTTTTCCGTTTCAGGCAATGATTCCAGTATCTGGCTATTCTTCAACGAAGTGCGCCGCCTTTGGCTGCGCCGTATTAGAAGACGCAGCCAGAAGGATTTTATGACTTGGGATCGGTTCATGCGCATTACCTCGCGCTTCTTCCCCAGGGTTAGATTATTACATCCCCATCCTTGTTACCGCTTTGACGTTCGTACTCAAGGGAGGAGCCCAGTGCGTTAGTAGCGCACGCTGGGATCTGCGCGGGGGGTACTGGGTAACTGGTATTCCTACCGCGACCAATCGCTTTGGCTTTTCAAATGGCGGTAAATTGATTATAAGCCGACGTTGGGTTTGTAAAGGTAGGCTGGGTTGAATGATAATGAAACCCAGCTTCGAAACTGAAAAGTCTTGTAATCCAAATAACAGTTTGAATGCAAAGAAACTCGGTTATTTCAAAGTATCTGCTGGGTTTCGCCTTGCTCTACCCAGCCTACGACCCTAAACCAGGTTAAACACTTACACCATACAGACCGCTAAAAATGAAAATCATTATATTGTTGATCTTTTGTTCAATCGTAACAAATGGCTGCTCCTCATTCCCAAAAACACCTGATGAGCAGGCTAAATTTTATCTGGATAACGCAATAATAAGCGCGGAAAATGGCAATGCGAAAGATTTTTGCGAAAAAATAGATAATGCAATAATCCTGCCTACTGGACCAATAAAGACCAGTGCAATTTTCTCATCGAACCGCCATTTAAAAGAAAATTACACGGAGTGCCTAAGAGAAAGAATAAATAAAATTACCAACGTTTATCAAGTCACAAACAGCAATAAAATAGGCGTCTTGGACGCATTGCTGATTGCAAGATCTAATAATTTAATTGAAATAAATGTCGCTGACGAGTTATATAAAGACTTGGCCAATGCAGTATACAATGGAAATATAAACGGCACACTGCCGCTCCACTTAACCGAGAATATTAGCGAATTTCCCGAACTTAATTCAGGAGTTCATCAAAGGCTAATGGCTGACAGATCGATTAAAAAGTTGCAATCTGGCCAAGGAGTGAGATCAACACAGATAAATGCGTTAGTCAACTATATAAAGAAGTTAGGTATTGAATCGGAAGAATGGAGAAGAATTCAATCATTACTCCCAACCATGAACATTCGTAGCGATGAAATCAATATTATTAGTACTGTCTATCCAGATTTTGCTTTAGCCCGTAAAGAACAGGTAAGCTTGCAAATCTATTTTGACTTTAAAAATGGTAACAGATTATTAAGAGACGACATATTAAAAATATTGAAGACTAAAATTCGTGGTATTGAATGGGTTTCTACTGCGAGTGATAAAACAATTAACTTAACGATTGATCAAGTCCGCAATGATGAAAAAACTTTGCCAGAAAAAACCGAAAGCATAATATATCAACGACATGAAGTGGATCTTGCTCACGGATTACTTTCAATGCCTGACCATTCATCTTTTATTTACGATATATTAACAGGTGGGTCGGAAATTGACTATGGTTATGTGATAACCGCGAGCCAGAATGGCAATATAATTTACGATGATGTGGTTCGTGGAAAACAAGGAGGTGAATATAGAAAATGCAAGAACTTCAGAATACAAAATGCTTTTTGAGGTGTATCTTCGGCTGATTTTTTAGCAAACGACGATATGCGTAACAGATGCAGTGGCTCACAGTTTGTTTCAATCGATGAATTAAGAGAGAAAGTATTTTCAAAGATAGCCGATGGCGTTTTAAATATACCGATCATTAGAAATATACATTCTCTCAATTAAACATGACCTTGATCTAGATTTTACAAAGGAATAGCTCATCATTTTAAGGTTGGTAGGTCGCGGATTTTTCGCCCAGTCTAAAATTGCGTTGCACAGAATCCCTATTAGCTCACCCCGGTGAGATTTGTTGTTAAATGGCTGCTCTTTCCTTATTACGCACTAAAATCACTTCATAAAAACGTTAAACTATGCTCCACGATACTTTGCTGAGTATTCAGCCAAATCAAAAAGGCTCATTTGTATCCTGGCTTGAAGAGCTTGGGCTTAAAGATTTAATAAGCCACTATTCATTGCCAAAATTGCTTGAGTGGGGCTGGCTTGTTCCCCAATATCGCGTTACCTTTCCTACTGAATATTTTGAAGAACCAACACCTGAAACCATTTTTAATGCAGTGGACCATTCAAAAAACAATGATCTGTATGATAGGTTGTTAGGTTTTGGAGAGTCGTGGCAGATAGTAAACACTGAGGATATTCATTGGTTTTTACATCCTTTTTGCCGTCCTGTTAGTGATTACAATAATTTGCTGAACAAAACTGATAGTTCGGTAACACCTAATGTTTATTATTTTTTCCATTGGCAGGCTTACGCATTGATTGACGTTATGCGAACAGCAAGTATGGGTGATTTTCCTATCCTCAATACGCCAAATGTTGCAGAGGATGTTAAACGTATTGCCAACTGTAAGATAAGACCAAGTGACGCACTCATCCAACCGTATAGATGGGGTGGACTTGCCAAGCCAATGACTTGGATTTCTCATTATCGTGCGTTTCGTGATGCATTGCCCTGTAAAACATATAGGCCATGTCCGTTACACAAACAAGGGGCGGAAGCATTAGCCGAATATTTAGAAATTGATGCGGAAATATTGGAAAATGTCATCAAAGAACAGTTATTGGAAAAGTTGGCTTCCAGTTGGCTAAAGAAAAACTATGATTGCGAAGAATGGGCGCTTCAAGCTTGGCCCTACTTTCAAAAAGATATTTTCTTTGCAATGGAATGGCTTTGTACACTTAATGGAAAAAGTTTTAGCCACTATTTTAAAATTTGGCAGTTTTCTCAAAACCGGGAAGTATGGCCACCGTTACACAAAGTTTTGCCTTTTGAATATTTTGAGGATAGGCAATATTTTTTATCAACTGTACCTAAATATAAGTATTTTTATGAAGGCATTCTTCCAAAAGATGAAAAGCTTGACCAATTAGTTACTAGCTTACAACAAACGAATTATCCATTTGATAGCATTACTTAATGCGTTTCGTCAATTTCATGAGCATTTAATGTACAAGCCGCAACAAAAGGGTAGTCTTGATTTTAGGATATTGCGACCACTCGATTATTTTTCATTACTAGCAATTCGTGCAGAGACATGTCTTCGGTATGCTTTGGAGAAAAGTGGTGTTTTGTCAGAAATACCAGACGGGGATCAAAAACTAGACGGGTACATTATTAAACTTTCCAAAAATATTCTTTCCGATAAGTCGATAGAGTGCCTTAAAAATGAATTAAAAACATATACCAAGCTGCATGATACAGCAAACAAGCCAAATCCAATTAGAAGAATTATGGACATCACATATAATAGCCGGAGTAAAAAAGACACCTATTTGATTCAGGCTTTTTTATGCTGCGTATTAGCGCGTAATTATTTTGCCCATCACACTTATTTAGATAAATATTTTATGCAGAATCAAAAGGAAGAGTCAGCTTTCATGTTGATAGGCATTTTAGCTGCTGTATTGAAGTTGTTGGACGATTGAAGAAATAGATAATAATTATGATCGAACTTAAGGAATTAAGATTTCTGTTAGATGCGAGAAAAACTATTATAAAGGAGAGCACAATGCATAAACAAAAACTCAGTATCTTGGTAGGTGTTTTTTTGGTTACATTCGTCAGCGTAGTACGTGCTGGAGACTGGCAGAATTCATGGCCAACTGAAAAAGGAGCTGCCGCCCAAAGGTGCGCTAAGACATTTGACGATTATCAATTGCAGGCTGTATGCATGGATAACGAAAGGGATGGATATAACAAAATGCAGGGTAACTTTGGTCTTCCGAGTTCCGTAGCACATAAAGCAAAAATGCGTTGCGCCAATACTTTCGATGATTTTCAGTTGCAAGCAGTATGTATGCAAAATGAAAAAGATGGCTACGACAAAATGCAAAATTATTAAGCAGAAAATGGAAGCATCATGAAAAAGAAAGGACCGATTTTAACTCTCATAGTTGTCGCAATATTATGTTTCATAAGCTATACGCAATTAACACTCTTCGTTGTTCCGCCAATTGGTGCTTTGCCGGAAGGAAAAACAGTAGTAATACTCCGGCTAAATAAAACCAACTTTATTGACAGCCCAGACGCCCTTTGTGAGCGAATTCAAGGTGGGGTTAGCTTATTGTGTCGTGGCCTTACCCTCGCAGGGGTTCTGGAAAAATCAAAAATACTTATGAGGCTCCCTTACAGTGAGTCGCTATACCTAATCTCTACAAACGGACAAACCTACAGTAGGTAACGGCTATGGACGCAATAATTTTAGCTATCCTTATTGGGTTAATTCCGGCCTTTATTGCACAAGGCAAAGGAAAATCTTTTGTCTTTTGGTGGATTTACGGTGCACTTATCTTTATTGTTGCCCTACCGCATTCATTAATAATGAAAGCTGATCAACAATATATTGAAAAGCAGCAACTATCGGAAGGCATGAAAAAGTGCAGTTCTGCGCTGAAATGATCAAACAAGATGCAATAGTTTGCAGGTATTGCGGTCGAGACTTGACCACGAAAGAAACCTAACAATGCCATATCCTGGCTTTGACTGGCGGCTCTTGAGGTTACACCTGACATTATACTGAAGTTCTTGATCGTCCCTTTTTGGCCGGGTCTAGCCAAAGAGGGCGTAAGGTTGCTTGCCGAAAAGCCGCCATTCGCTAAACTTAGGAATGTAAAATTTCGCCAGCACCCTTAGTGGTCGGTTTTGGCCGGATTTCCAGACGGGCTTAAATCCTTACTCCACCACCGGCAAAATCAAATAATCCATCCATTTCCTATCGCCGTCGGCTTGATCTTCGGTCGGCACCAAGGTTTCGTTCCAGCCGCCGCCCAGGGCTTTGACCAGCAACACCGATGCGGACAAGCGTTGCCCCAGCAATTGTACGGCGGTTTGTTGATTGGATAGCGCGGCGGTTTGCGCGGTTATCACGTTGATATAGCTGACCGTGCCCGCCTGATATTGATTGTTGGTCAGGGCCAAGGCCTGCTTCGCGGCGGCGACTGCTTTGTCCTGCACTTGGGTTTCTTCATCCAGGATGCGTAGCGCGGCCAAGTTATCTTCCACCTCTTGAAAACCGGTCAATACGGTTTGCCGATACGCGGCGACGCTGGCGTCGTAGGCGTCTATCGCTTGTTTATACTGCGCATTCTTGGCGCCGCCGTCGAACAAGGTCAAGGCCAAGCCGGCCGGTCCTAAAGACCAATAGCGGCGGGCCATCGTGAACAAGCTGTCGGCGGTCGACGACTGAAAGCCGTTGGTTGAGGCCAGATTCAAAGTAGGGTAGTAAGCGGCTTTAGCGACGCCGATCTGTGCATTGGCGGCGGCGATTTTGCGTTCGGCGGCGGCGATGTCCGGGCGGCGCTCCAGCAATTCGGAAGGTAAGCTGACTGGAATGCCCGGCGGTTGTGCATTCAATGGTGATGCGGCTATTGCCAAATCCGCCGGCGTTTTGCCTATTAGCACCGCGATGGCATGTTCCAGCTTGGCGCGCTGCACGCCCAGATCGATAGATTGAGCGCGCACGGTTTCCAGTTGCGTCTCCGCTTGCACCACATCGGCCTTGGCTACCACACCCACCGCATAGCGGTTTTTGGTAATCTCCAGGGTTTTCGCAAACGCCTTTACCGTTTCGTCTAACAAGGCTCTCTGGGCGTCCAGCGTTTTCATTTGAAAGTAACTGTCCGCCAACGCCGACTGGCTGGACAGAATCAAGGCATGCAAGGTCGCGGCGCTGGCCTGCGCATTGCTGGTATTGGTTTCCACCTGGCGGCGTACGCTACCCCATAAATCCGGTTCCCAAGCCACGCCGACCGCCTGACTGAACAGGTTACGCACCCCGCCCACCGCGACGTTCTGGCCGGTGGCGGCGCGGAAGCGGTTGAAGGTGCCGGTCAATGTCGCCACCGGCAGCAAGGACGATTGCACCGATTGCACCAGATGCTGAGCTTGCCGGTATTGGGCTTCGGCCTGGATGATGGACTGGTTGGCGCCAGCCACCTGTTCTTCCAGTTCGTTCAGTTTGGGATCGTTAAAAATCTCCCACCATTTGCCGGGCAAGCCGGTATCGCGCGGTTGGGCCTGTTTCCAGCCTTGCACTTCTTTAAATTCCTCGGATACATTGGCTTGCGGACGGACATAATCCGGGCCTACCGTGCAGGCAGCCAACGGCAAAGTCAGTAAGGAAGCAAGCAAAGGTGGGTTTATTCTTAAACGCATGACAATCGGTTTAGATGGAATGTGGCGCGAGACTGGCGGCGCGGTTGGAAAAACGGCCGTGCATCCACAGCCGGAACCGGTCGAGGTACAAATAAACGACCGGTGTAGTGTACAAAGTCAAAAGCTGGCTGAAAATAAGTCCACCGACGATGGAAATCCCCAAAGGCTGGCGCAATTCCGCGCCATAACCGCTGCCCAGAGCCAGCGGCAAGGCGCCAAACAACGCGGCCAGCGTGGTCATCAGGATCGGTCTGAAGCGCAGCATGCAGGCCTGAAAGATCGCTTCCCGCGAATCCAGACCGCGCTCGCGCTCGGCCAGCAGCGCAAAGTCTATCATCATGATCGCATTTTTCTTGACGATGCCGATCAGCAAAATCACCCCGATCAGCGCAATGATGCTGAACTCCTTGTCGCAAGCCATCAAAGCCAGCAAGGCGCCGACGCCGGCCGAAGGCAGGGTGGACAGAATCGTCAATGGATGTATCAGGCTTTCGTACAACACGCCCAGCACGATGTAAATACTGATCAACGCGGCCAAAACCAGCCAGGGTTGACTGCGCAAGGCTTCCTGAAACGCCTTGCCGGAACCTTGAAAGCTGCCGGTGATGGCGGCCGGCAAGCCGATGTCGCGCAAAGCCTGGTTGATAGCGGCATCGGCCGTGGACATCGATATGCCGGGTTTTAAATTAAACGATAATTCGGTCACGGCAAACTGGCCTTGGTGATGCACCGATAGCGGCGCATTGCTCGGTGTGAAGTCGGCCAGCGCCGACAGCGGCACTTGCTTGGGCTGTGCCGGCGTGCCGTCGGTGCCGGCCCTGCCCGGTGCGCTGATATAGAGTTGTTTCAGACTATCCGGCGATTGCCAGTACTGCGGCGCCAGTTCCATCACTACTCGATACTGATTCAGCGGGTTATAAATCACCGACACCTGGCGCTGCCCGAAGGCGCTGTTCAGGCTGTTGTCGATCAAGGCCTGGCTGACGCCGTAACGGGCGGCCAGGTCGCGGTTGACGGTCAGACCGATTTGTTCGCCCTTGTCCTGCTGGCTAGTGCTGACGTCGCTCAATTCCGGCAGCCGGGCCAGCACGGCTTGTACCTTGGGCGTCCATTCTCGCAATAGATCCAGATCGTCGGCCTGTAAAGTGTAATCCAGCATGCCGAAGGACATGCGTCCGCCTATTCGCAGTTCCTGGGCCGGAAACATATGCAAACTGGCGCCGGGCACCCGGCCCGCCGCCTTGCGCAAGCGTTCCATCACCACTTCCACGCCGTCGCGTTGTTCGTGCGGAATCAAGGTAACGAAAATCCGCGCGCTGTTACTACTTTGCGAACTGCCGGCAAAACCGGCGACATTGGCAACCGCCGGGTCTTTTTGCAAAATCTCGGAGATTTGCGCGAATTGCTTTTGCAGGGTTTGGAACGAGGTGTTTTGATCGGTTTGAATCTCGCCCAGCAAGCGGCCACCGTCCTGGGTTGGGAAAAAGCCTTTGTCGATAGCGCCGTATAAGTAAATGTTTAAAGCGATGGTCGCCAGCAACAAGCTCAGCATAATGCGGCCATGGCGCAAGGCCCAGCTCAGGCTGACCTGGTAAATATTTTGTATCCAATCGAAAGCCGCGCCGATGCCGTGATAGACGGCGCCATGTTCCTTGGATTCCTTACCCAGCCAGCGCGCGCACAGCATGGGGGTGGTGGTCAACGAGATCACCAGCGAAACCAGTACCGCCGCCGACAAAGTCACCGCAAATTCCCGAAACAAGCGACCAGGCACGCCGCCCATCAACAAAATCGGCAGGAACACCGCGACCAGCGACACACTCATCGCCAACACGGTAAACCCCACCTCCTTGGCGGCCAACAGCGCCGCTCGGAATGGCGCGAGGCCTTCTTCGATATGCCGGTTGGTGTTTTCCACCACCACAATCGCATCGTCCACCACAAAACCGGTGGCGATGGTCAAAGCCATTAAAGTCAGGTTGTTGATACTGAAGCCGCACAAATAAATCACCGCGCAAGACCCCAGCAGGGAGGCCGGCACCGCGACGATGGGTACCGCCGCCGAGCGCGGATTGCGCAGAAACACCAGTACCACCAGAATGACCAATACCACAGCGACGAACAGGCCGTGTTCGACCTCTATGATAGACGCGCGGATCGACAAGGATCTGTCCACGACCACCGAGAGCTCGATATTGCTGGGCAAAGCGGCCCGTAAAGCCGGCATCACAGCCAGCACTTGATCGACAGTCTGAATGACGTTGGCCAACGGTTGCTTGCGGATGATCAGCAACACCGAAGGCTTGCCGTTTTTGGAGCCGGTATTGCGCAAATCTTCCACGGAATCAACCGCTTCGCCCAAGTCGGCAATCGTCACCGGCGCGCCGTTGCGATACGCGACGATCAGCGGCAGATATTCCTCGGCTTTGCGGGCCTGGTCGTTGGCTTGAATCTGCCAGCGGGTATTGGCGCTTTCCAATACGCCCTTGGGCCGGGTGACGTTGGTTTGGGCGATGGTGTTGCGCACATCTTCCAAGCCAATGCCGTATTTGCTCAGCGCGTTGGGGTTCAGTTCAACGCGCACGGCCGGCAAGGCAGCGCCGCCGATCTGCACTTGGCCGATGCCGGGGATTTGCGAAATTTTTTGCAGCAAAATCGTCGAAGCCGAATCGTACATCTGGCCGCGCGTAAAACTGTCCGAGGTCAGCGCCAGAATCAGGATCGGCGAGTCCGACGGATTGTCGCGCCGGTAGCTGGGCCGGTTGGGCATATTGCTGGGCAGCATGCCGGCGGCGGCGTTGATTGCAGCTTGCACGTCGCGGCAAGCGCCGTCTATGTCGCGGTTTAGATCAAATTGCAGCGTTATCTGCGTCGAGCCTTGCGAACTGTTGGAGGTCATCTCCGTGACGCCGGCGATCCGGCCCAGTGCCCGTTCCAGCGGCGTGGCCACGGTGGCGGCCATGGTTTCCGCGCTGGCGCCGGGTATTTGCGCCTGCACCGATACGGTGGGAAAGTCCACTTGCGGAAGCGAGGAGATAGGCAGATTTAAAAACGCCAGCACCCCGCATAAAGCAATCGCGATGGTCAATAAGGTGGTGGCGACCGGGCGGCGGATGAATAATTCGGACAGGTTCATGGCTGGCTTGGGTCCTCTGCCGCTTGTTCCACTTGATTCAGCCCCAGGCCGGCGTTAACCCGGCGCGCCAGCCTGTCCATGGCCAGATAAATCACCGGCGTGGTGTACAGCGTCAACAATTGGCTGAGTAGCAAGCCGCCGACCATCGTAATACCCAGTGGATGGCGCAATTCGGAGCCGACGCCATTACCCAACATCAACGGCAATGCACCCAATAGCGCGGCCAAGGTGGTCATCAAGATCGGTCGAAAGCGCAACAGGCAAGCCTGGAAAATGGCTTGCTCGGGTGGCAGATGTTGCTTGCGTTCGGCTTCCAGCGCAAAGTCTATCATCATGATCGCGTTCTTCTTGACGATGCCGATCAACAAAATAATGCCGATGATGCCGATGATGCCCAGGTCGCCACCGGAGATTTGCAAAGCCAATAAAGCGCCGACGCCGGCCGAGGGCAGGGTGGACAAGATCGTGATCGGGTGGATATAGCTTTCATAGAGCACGCCCAGCACGATATACACGGTAACAATCGCCGCCAGGATCAGCCACAGCGTATTGCCCAGCGAGGCCTTGAAGGCTTGCGCGGCGCCCTGGTATTCGCTGCGGATGGCTAGCGGCAGTTCGATCTCGGTTTTGGCGGCATCGACGGCGGCCACCGCATCGCCCAACGCATAACCGGGCGCCAGATTGAACGAGACGGTCGTCACCGGGAACTGGTCCAGATGGCTGATCGCCAGCGTAGTCGGCCGTTCCGACAATTCGGCGATGGCCGATAAGGGTACTTGGGTGCCGTTGGTGGAGGGTATGCGCAATTCGTTCAAGGCTTGCGGACCGGTTTGCTCGGCGGGATCGACTTCCAATACCACCCGGTACTGATTGGCCTGGGTGAAGATGGTGGATACCAGACGTTGGCCGTAGGCGCTGTACAAGGCGTTATCGACCGCCGCAGTGCTGACGCCCAGGCGGCTGGCGGTAGCGCGGTCGATTTTCACAAACATCTGACGGCCCTGATCCTGCACGTCGCTGACCACGTCGGCAAACTCCGACCGACCTTGCAAGGCGTCTACCAGCTTGCCGGTCCAACGGTTCAAATCGTCGATGTCGGCGCCTTCCAGGGTAAATTGGTATTGGGTGCGGCTGACCCGGTTTTCCATCGTCAAGTCCTGCACCGGTTGCAGATACAACACGCTGCCGGGCGATTCGGCCAGACGGGTTTTCAAACGGGCGATAATCGCGTTGGCCGATGGGCGTTGATCGTGCGGCTTTAAGTTGATCAAAAACCGGCCGCTGTTGGGCGTGGCGTTGACACCATCGACGCCGATGAACGAGGACAGGCTGTCCACGGCCGGATCTTCCAATATCAGCGTGGCCAGTTTTTGCTGTTGCTCGGCCATGGCTGGAAACGAGACGTTTTGCGGCGCTTCGGAAAAGCCCTGAATGATGCCGGTGTCCTGGCTGGGGAAAAAGCCTTTCGGTATCCACACATACATCGCCGCGGTCAATGCCACGGTGAGGAAAAACACCAGCAAGGTCGCCGTTTGCCGTTGCATCACCCAACTCAAGCTGCGGCCATAGGCCTTGATCAAACGGCCGAACCAGTCGTCGCCGATTTCGTCTTCGCTATGGTTGCCGGTACCGGGGCGCAGCAGTTTGGCGCACATCATCGGCGTCAGGGTCAATGACACCACCGCCGAAATCAAGATCGCCACCGCCAACGTAATCGCAAATTCTCGAAACAGCCGGCCTACTACGTCGGACATGAACAACAATGGGATCAATACCGCGACCAGTGAAAAAGTCAGCGAGATAATGGTAAAGCCGATCTGCGCCGAGCCTTTTAATGCCGCCTGCAACGGCGTTTCGCCGCGCTCAATATAGCGTGAGATGTTTTCGATGACGACGATGGCATCGTCCACCACGAAGCCGGTGGCGATGGTCAACGCCATCAGGGTTAAATTATTGATGCTGAAATCGGCCAGATACATCGCCGCAAAGGTGCCCACTAAAGACAGCGGCACCGCGACGCCGGGGATGATGGTGGCCGGGATATTGCGCAGGAACAGGAATATCACCATCACCACCAGCGCCACCGCCAGCAGCAGTTCGAATTGCACGTCATGCACCGAGGCGCGAATGGTTACGGTGCGGTCGGTTAATGGCGTGACGTCTATGCCGGGCGGCAGCGAGGCTTGCAGTTTGGGCAGCAATTCCTGAATGCTATCCACCACCTCGATCACATTCGCGCCGGGTTGACGCTGGATGTTGACGATGACCGCCGCGTTGTCGTTGGCCCAGGCGGCCAGGCGCACGTTCTCGGCGCCGTCGATCACCTCGGCAACATCGGCCAGTTTGACCGGCGCGGCGTTTTTGTAAGCGACCACCAGCTCGCGGTATTCGGCCGGCGAACGCAATTGATCGTTGCTGTCGATGGTCGCGGCGCGGCTTGGGCCATTGATCGAACCCTTCGGTTGGTTGACGTTGGCGGCGGCAATTGCTGTGCGCACGTCTTCCAGACTGATGCCGTAGGCGGCCAGCGCTTTGTGGTTGGCTTGAATGCGCACCGCCGGGCGTTGGCCGCCGCTGATGCTGACCATGCCGACGCCGGGTAATTGGGCGATTTTTTGCGCCAGCCGGGTATCGACCAAATCTTCTACCTTAAATAAAGGCAGCGATTTGGCACTGACCGCCAGCGTCATGATCGGCGTATCGGCCGGATTGACCTTGCTGTAAATCGGCGCTTGCGGCAAATCGTCGGGCAGGAAGTTGGCGGCGGCGTTGATCGCGGCCTGCACGGTTTGCTCGGCAACGTCCAGATCCAAGTGCAAGTTAAACTGCAAAGTAATCACGGACGCGCCGCCGGAACTGGTGGAGCTCATTTGCGTTAAGCCGGGCATCTGCCCGAACTGGCGCTCCAGCGGCGCGGTGACGATGGAGGTCATCACTTCCGGGCTGGCACCGGGATACAACGTGGTGACCTGGATGGTCGGATAATCGACCTGCGGCAGTGCCGAGACCGGTAACAGCCGATAAGCCAATATGCCCACCAATAACAAAGCCACCATCAACAAGGAGGTGGCTACCGGGCGCAGGATAAACAGCCGCGAAGGATTGAAACCGGCCTTGCCCGGATCGCTAAGACTCATGACTTAACCGCGCCGCCGGCGTTTGCCGGATTCGTCGTCCGGCTTGGGTTGCAATTCCGGTTTGGCGGCGATCGCTTGACCGTCTTTCTCGGCTACATCTACCACGGCACCGTCCTTGACCCGGTCTATGCCGGTGAGGATTAATTGTTCGCCGGCTGCTAGATTATGCTCTACCGCCACTTTTTCGCCTTCGCTGGGACCGGGTTCGACGCGGCGCAAATGGGCGATGTTCTCGGCATCGACCACGTATACAAACGCGCCCTGAGTATCGTGCTGCAAGGCGGCGCTGGGTATCTGCGTGACGCCGTGCAAGGTATCCAGATGCATGCGCACGTTAACGAATTGATTGGCAAACAGAGTTTGCTCGTGATTGTCGAATTGCGCCTTCAGTTTGATGGTGCCGGTGGTCGGGTCGATTTGATTGTCCAGCGCGGTGAGTTGGCCTTCGGCCAGCTTCAGCTTGCCGCCTCTATCATAGGCCTCTATTTTAATGGCCTGGCCGTCGCGATAACGCTTCACCACCTCCGGCAACTTGTCTTCCGGCAAAGTGAACACCACGCTGATCGGCTGTAATTGGGTGATGACGACCAAACCGTTGGCGTCGTTGGCGCGAACGATATTGCCCTGGTCGATCTGCCGCAGGCCGGCGCGGCCGGAAATTGGCGCGGTCAGTTTGGCATAACCGAGTTGCAACTTGGCGCTATCGACCAAGGCCTGATCCATTTCCACGTTGCCTTGGTATTGTTTGACTTGCGACGCCTGGGTGACGGTTTGCTGGGCGGCGATGGAATCCTGAGCCAGCAGGGTTTCATAACGGGCATGATCCAGTTCGGCGTTTTTCAACAAGGCTTGATCCCTGGTTAACTGGCCTTGGGCTTGTTGCAATTGTACCTGGAAGGGCCGCGGATCGATTTCGGCGAGCAAATCGCCGGCCTTGACCATTTGCCCTTCGCTGAAAGCCACTTTTACCAGTTCACCGTCGACGCGCGGTTTCACGGTGACGGTGCGCAGTGCGGTGACGGTGCCGAGCGCGTTCAGATAAATCGGAAAATCACCGCTGCCGGCGGATTGGGTGGCGACGACGGCCGGAGCGTCTTGCTGCTCGAAAAAGCGCCGGCCCTTGCCGCCGCCGCGCTCGGCTTTAGTGTCCGGGGCGGCTTCGCTATGCTGAAAATAGACGCCGGCGCCGGCCAGACTCGCCACTAATATTGTGCCGGTCCACAACCAGGGCCGGCGCTTGCTCGACGAGGGGAAATCGGGAATGTCTTGGTTCATGCTTGGATACGCTTAGGTAAAGTTTGCGAACGGATGGCGCGGATGCCGGCCAGCGAAAAGTCCACCACATGCTCGGCGAAAGCGCCGATGTCGCTCATGTCGCTGGGTAGGGCGCGCTGCGGCCGGGCTTGTTGCATTTGTTTCAGACGCAGCAATTGAAAGCACTGACCCATGATACTGGCGTGGCAATATTGCAATTGTTGTTCGCTGGCATCCTGGCCCAGGCATTCGCGCAGCAAACCGAACATTTGCTGACGCTGCGGATTGATTTCCTTTTCCAGAATGTCGGCCAGCAAGCGGGTCGGTTGCGCCATTTCCTTATGAATGATTGCAAACGAATAGGAGTCGTCGTCGGCTACCCGGCGGATCATCGATTTGATGCGTCCGGCCAGACGTTGCTCGGCGGAAGCTTGCCGCGATACGCCGCCGTCGGGCGGATGCTGGCCTAGCTCATGATTGAACGCATGCCGCCAAGCTTCCAGATACAGGGTTTGCTTATCGCCGAAATGATAGTTTACCGCGGCGATATTGGCCTGGGCTTGCTCGCAAATCTCGGCGATGGTCGCGTCCTGATAGCCTTTCTCGGCAAAAATGCGGCTGGCGGCGGTCAACAGCCGGGCGCGAGTTTTCTCCGACTTGGTTTTAAGGTCAGTCATGCGCTCTGCTGGAAAGTTGACATGTAAAAATTGAAATTGGAAATTCAAATACACGTTTAACAAAGCACGCTACATGCCATGTTTTAGGGTATTGTTTTTAAAAGAGTTAGCGACGCTTCTTGTGTGGCATTGTTTGGAATTCAGCAGTGATTGGCTGTGGGGTGTTGATGGCGGGGCAGCGGGCTGTGGGCTGTGGTTACCAAGGAATCTAGTGACGGGAATCCATACCACCCGCTATGCATGTCGGTTCAAACATTTATTCGGATTTGAAAATGATCTTGATTGTGGGGCGTAAAAATACAGCCCTCTCTTTTCCGGCTGTCGAGTAGTCAACTCGCCACACTGATATCGAGCGCTTGTTCGAAATAATGCCCCTGTACCAAGTCAAAGCCGGTTTTTCGAGCCAGAACCGCCGTTTTTTTATCGTCAATATTCAGCATGATGCTACGACCATTTAGCGATCTGGATAGACTGTTGAAGTGTTGAAGCTTTTCCAGCAGTTTATTGTCACGAACGCGATCCAAATTCAGGGCTGACAAGCCGATGAAGTCGGGTGCTGCCTTGGTAATCAGCTCGAACGCTGATTTTTCCAGCGTGTGGTAATCAAACTTCAGCGCTACTCGGTAGCCACGGCGCTGATAATTGTGCAAGCCCTTTAATAACGATTGGTAAAAACCGGTATATGCGTTATTTGCGGTCAGTGAAATCGCTACATTGGCAGTTTTCAGGCCGCAAGCGACGATAACCTCCTCAAAATACGCGCCATGATCTTCTTTTACCCCAAGAATATGGCGAGGGTCGACTTCCAGAAACAGCAATTCGTCGAGATGGGCTTGCGGTAGGTAATTGAGCATATGTACAGCTCGGGACAGGCGGTCGAAGTTGATGATCGACTCCGCCTGTGCCGGTTCTTCCGTGGGTAAGCTCAGAATATTTTCCAGCCCACTGCTTTGTATGGTTTGCGATGAGTTGCTTGTTACGCTCAATTGGGCGATCTGGCCAATAACATTGGCACTGCGCAGTGTTTCGCGGATAGGCGATAGTCGGCTACCGATGAGAATCGGGCCGAATACCCCACGCACCGCGCCATTTTCCAGAATAAAGGGGCGCAAGCCATTTTTATGTTCCTGTTCCAGCCTATCGTTAAAGTATTCGACTAATTGCTGTAAAGGCATAGGTAAGTTTCCATTAATGTATTAAGAAATTATTCAGCGACTGTGTTTCAACAGATTGAACTGTGGTCGGTGCTTTATGTTTCCTACCGACCCGGCATATGATCTGATCCAGTAAACTCTAGGGTAGAGAACCACATGAGTTGCGACGGAAAGTTTTCTGAATCAAACGTCCAAGGTTATGGGTATTGCTATAGACAAAAAGGTTATCGAACTTTACCTGTTAAATAAAACGATATTATTTGAAATTAATATGCCGAAATTAGAACTGCTTTGCCGAGATTGAGGCGCCGGCCTTGAGCCATTGCCTCAATTCTTTGCGTGCTTATCGCGAGGCTTTGGTTATGCCGATGGCGTTGCGCAAATCTACTAAGGTCACCACACGCGGACCGTGCAATGCGGCTATCTGCCCAACATCTAATTTAAGCCTCTGAATATTTTCATACAGATTTAGCGAATAAGGGTTCACAGAACTCGGCGCCGGCGCATTGGCTGTTTGTGGGGTATAGGCATCGGCCTCGATCAATATCTTTTCCTTTGGCAGATACACGGCTACAAATGCGTCGTTGTGACTATTCCCGGCCAAAGCATGAATTTCGATGTTGCGTTTGCCGTCAGAAATGACCTGCTTACCGTCAAAGCTAATGAAGTTTGCGGTTTTTTTGGACTTCTCCAGATTGTCGGGGTTAATGCTGTGGGGAACAGACCAGACTTTTTCGTAATAGGCCTGGTTAGGTTGATGGGTGACGATAGTGGCGCCGGCATCGACAAAGGTGCGCAAGCCGCCGCTGTGATCAAAGTGCGCGTGGGTGTTGATTACAGTTTTGATCGGCTTGTTGGGGATGGTTTCCTTGAGTTTCTCGATCAGAGCGAGGGAGCGTTCTTCGTTTTGCGGCGCTTCGACCAGGACGATCTGGTTAAGCTGCTCGATGGCCACGCTATGGTGGGTACCGCCGGTCAAATAATACACGCCCTCGGCGAGTTTGTTGGCCGCAACGATGATGTTCGGTTTCTTGGCTGCTTCGGCAGGTAGCGAAATGTCAACTGCCGGGTTGGCTTTTACCGTGTTTACGTTCAGATCCAATACCGGATAACCGCCTTGCAGGCGCACGATGTGGCTGGGAAACAGGCCGCCGTCAAATGCCTTATAGTCACTGTATTGGGTTTCCACCAAGGTATCGCCAAGTACCGGGTTGTCGATCCAGGTCTTGACGTTGGTCAGTTGGTGCTTGGCATTCAGCGTCCCCACATAGCGATATTTGCCGTCCAACGTGAACGAGACTTCGCTGTCGTCGCCTTTGTCTTCGATTTTGGCCTGATGGGTTTGTGCCGCTCTTAAAAAGCCTTGCGGAGTGGCCCAGATTTCTGCGGCCCGTTCTTCAGTCGCTGTCGGTTGCGGGGTGATATTGGGCGTTGGATTAGTCGCACCAGCGGCTGCTTGCGCAACGTTCCAGGCAAACGCGCCGCTGACGTATTGGTCAACTTTTTGCTCGGTGGGTTGTGGTCGATTCCTTCCCGGCTCGATCTCTTGTAACCGGCTAATTTGCACGCGAGCGCTGGCGGTTTCGTAATTGATGTCCGCAGTGTAGTTTTTCACCGCGAAAGGCGGCCAAGGC
This sequence comes from Methylomonas methanica, assembly GCF_001644035.1. GTDB lineage: Bacteria > Pseudomonadota > Gammaproteobacteria > Methylococcales > Methylomonadaceae > Methylomonas > Methylomonas methanica_A. The sequence continues at coordinate 28,038 of NZ_LUUG01000101.1, read as the reverse complement.
AAGTCGGGATTGGGCGCTTGTCCAAATTGGTACCAGCGACCTACGCCGGTAAATTCGATGGATTTGAGGTTCGCGACGCCGGCGGTATCGCTCGCTAATTTGATGCTGTCTTGATGCAGCGAACTACAACCCGTGAAAATAAGCGCGATTAAGCCAGCCGTTGGGTATAGCAATTTGTGCATGTTAACTCCTGTCTGTTTGAAATAAGTTGTGCTGAAGCGTGGTTCGGTACGGTTCAAATAGTTGCCTTCCACCTATGTGTGCCTGTTGGCAAATGCTTCCGTGATTAGTGGTTTGCTCTATTCCGATTGGTGGGTGTTCAGCAAGACCTGTGCCGCTTATCTGTAAGCCCCAAAATGCGGGAGAGTGGGCAGTTGATGCGAAGGGCGATTTGCTGCTCAGCTAGCAACGTTTGCTGTTCAGGTGTTTATGCAGAATCAGGGGGCGTAGCCGGACGGGGCGGATCAAAAAAAACAGATTTGGAGTGCGCCGGAGTATATGTGGTGCCTGATGTCTTTATGCCAATATCTGAAATAGACATCGAAATATATCGTTTTTAAAGAGAGTCTGGCTCTGGATAGAATTTCCTCAAGCTCTTCACTAGGGGAAACCTTGTATGGCGTTTTCAAAAACATCACTAGCGTTGCTGGGTTCAGTTACCGCGATTGCCGTCTGTGTGCCCACGGCGAATGCCACCAACGGCTATTTTGCCCACAGCTATGGTGCCAGAAGTAAAGCGTTGGCGGGGGCTAGTACCGCTTTTGCGCAGGATGCGATTGTCTCGGCGATTAATCCCGCCGGTCTGGCTTATGTCGTTGATCGTCTGGATTTGGAGTTTGAATTGTTTAGCCCGCATCGCGAGTACCGCGTCAACGGCGGCGGCATGCTGGCCACCGGATCGGTGGAAAGTGACAGCGAGTATTTTCCCGTACCGACCTTAGGTTGGAGCTATAAATTAGACGCCGAGCAAACTCTGGGCTTAGCGATGTACGGCAATGGCGGTATGAACACCGATTACAAACCGCTGGTCAACGGCAATGGTTTGTTTACGGGCGCTAACGGTACTTTCGGCGCTGGCCGCACCGGCATCGACATGGCGCAGGCCTTTATCGTCGGCACCTACGCGCATTCGTTTGCCAGGGGTCGCTATGTGGTGGGGATTTCGCCGATTTTCGCCGCGCAGACGTTCAAGGCCAGAGGTCTGAGTACCTTCGGTCAATTTGGTTTCTCCAGTGAGCCGGATCATTTATCGGACCAAGGGCGCGATTATTCCTTCGGCGCCGGCTTTCGGGTAGGCGGTTTGGCTGAGTTGGTGCCAGGGCTGCGGCTGGGTGCGTCGTACAAAAGCCGCATTTATATGTCCAAGTTTGAACGCTATTCGGGCTTGTTTGCCCAGGGCGGTGGTTTCGATATTCCGGACAGCTTCAACGTAGGTTTGTCTTGGGATGTCAATAAAGCCCTGACAGCCAACTTTGATGTCGAACATATTCGCTATAGCGAGATCAAATCGGTCGGCAATACCTTTCAGGGCAATCTGCTGGGGCATGCCGATGGCCGTGGTTTTGGCTGGAACGATATGACGATTTATAAAGCCGGTGTGCAGTGGCAGCAAAGTCAGGATTGGATTTGGCGCGGGGGCTTGAGCTACGGGCAGCAACCCATTGAAGGTTCCGAGGTGCTGTTCAATATTCTGGCGCCCGGTGTGCAGGAATGGCACTTGACCGGCGGCTTAAGTCACGCGCTTAGCAAACAGGACGAACTCAGTTTTGCCTTTATGTATTCGCCGCAGAAAACCATCACCGGGCCGAGTCCATTGAGCCCTGGTCAATCAATCGATCTGTCGATGAGCCAGTTTTCCTTGCAATTCGGCTGGTCGCGGCGGTTTTAAAGTAATCAGGGCGCTCCTCCCTTCAAGCGCCGATAAGGCGCTTCTTTTTTAACTGACTTTTGCAGAATTTGCCGATGACTTTTCCCGCTGCTAACCGGATTGCCAACTTACAGCCATCCGACATCCGTTTAATGACCCGCGAATGCGAACGCGTTGGCGGGATTAACCTGGGGCAAGGGCTGGGCGATTTGCCTGCTCCGGCTCTGGTGCGTTACGGTGCGATCAAGGCCATTCAAGACGGCCTCAATACCTATACGCCTTCCGAGGGCGTGCCGCCATTACGGCAGGCGATTGCCGCCAAACTGAAACGCGACAATGGTTTGGAAGTCGATGCGGATAGTCAGATCGTGATTAGCGGCGGTACTACCGGCGCGTTTGCAGCCACATTGACGGCATTATTAAATCCGGGCGATGGCATTTTACTGATGGAGCCTTACTACGGCTATCATCTGAATACGATTTTGCTCAACGGTCTGGAGCCGCAGTTTTTAACCCTGACGCCACCAAATTTCCATCTCGACGAAGCCGAGTTGCGTGCCGCCTTAAAACCCAGTACCCGGGCGATCGTGGTCTGCACGCCTAGCAATCCCAGTGGCAAGCTGTTCAGTGCCGCCGAGTTGGCAATCATCGAACGAGTAGCCGAACAGCATAATCTGCTGGTCATTTCTGATGAAATCTACGAATACATTACCTATGACAACGTGCCGCATATCTCTCCGGCCAGCGTCGGCAACCTAGCTAAGCGTACCGTCAGTATCATGGGTTTTTCCAAAACCTTTAGTATTACCGGATGGCGCCTGGGCTATGCGGTGGCCGAGCCGGCATTGGCGCAGGCGATAAACCTGGTTAACGATTTACTTTACGTGTGTGCGCCGTCGCCCTTGCAATACGGGGCAGCGGCAGGTTTGCAGGCGCCGCCGGAATATTTTCAGCAGCTACGTGTTCAGTATCAACGCAAGCGCGACATCATTTGTGCAGGCCTTCACGAGGCCGGTTTGACGCCACTGGTACCGCAAGGTGCTTACTATGTATTGGCCGACATCGCCCACTTCGGTTATCCCACGGCCAAGGCCGCTGCATTGGCGATATTGGAGCAGACCGGTGTTGCCAGCATTCCGGGTAGTTCGTTCTATCAAAGCGCCGCCGGTGAAGGTTTGATTCGGTTTTGCTTCGCGAAGGATGACGCCACGTTGCATGAAGCGGTTAAGCGCCTGAGCAAGTTTCGGCCTTGAACAGCTAGTTTTTCCTGAATTTCGGCTTTCAATGCTTAGAAGTGCGCGGCGTGTGCTTCCCGATAGCTGATAAATCAACACGAGGTCAACAGTTGCTGCGCGTCAGGCAGCAGTATTGTTGCTTGAAATTCGCTAATTCGTATGCCAAACAACCACTTGAGAGCTGGCACATAAATTGATTCATGAAAGGGATTAAGCACTTAGTAAACACCATGTCCAAACCTACCGTTTCCCGACTCGTCAGCACTCGCATTCCCACGGCGTATGGCGATTTTCAACTCTGCTACTACAGCAATACCCTGGATAACAAAGAACATCTGGCTTTTGTGATGGGCAACGTCAGCGACGCAGAAAATGTATTGGTGCGTATCCACTCCGAATGTTTTACCGGCGATGTGTTGGGTTCCAGACGTTGCGACTGCGGTGAACAACTGGACCGTTCCCTGCAATTGATCGCCAGCCAAGGTGCCGGCGTTTTAGTTTATCTACGTCAGGAAGGACGCGGCATCGGCCTGTTGCAAAAAATGCGCGCCTACAACCTGCAAGACCAGGGTTATGACACCGTCGATGCCAACTTATTGTTGGGCCACGGCGCCGATGAGAGGGATTATTCCTTGGCGGCCCGCATCCTGGAAGAGCTGGGCGTCAAATCGATACGGCTGATGACCAACAACCCGTTAAAGATTCAAGCTTTGGAAAGCGAAGGTATCTGGGTCAACGCCCGTTTTCCGTTGGAAGCCACGGTTAATGCGGATAACGAAGGCTATCTGCTGACCAAAGTCCGGCGCATGGACCACTTATTAAAAGTCAAACCTGCCGCTGCCAGGGTAAGCGTTAGAACCGCGCATGATTGTGAACCAGCAGATTGAGCGTTGGCTGACCGCCCAAACTGCGTTCTTCGGCTCAGCCAGACGGCCGTTTGTCACGCTGAGTTACGCGCAAAGCTGGGACGGCAGCATCACCACCCGCGCCGGCGAAACTCTGGGTTTGAGTGGTAACGAATCGCGACGCCTGACTCATCAACTACGCAGCCTGCACGACGGCATTTTAGTCGGTATCGGCACGGTGTTGACCGACGATCCGCAATTGACGGTGCGAGAATGCCCGGGCAAAAACCCGCAACCCATCGTCTTGGATAGCTGGTTACGCATGCCGCCCACGGCCCGCCTCTGCCAACGCACCGACAAAGAATGTTGGTTGTTAACGCGTTTAAAACCCGATGGCGACTTTGATGGCAATGCCGAGTTCATCACCTTAGACGGTGACGACGACGGACGAGTCGATTTGTCGGCAGCGTTGCAACGGCTTTGGGAAAAAGGCATCCGGACGCTGATGGTGGAAGGCGGCAGCCAGGTCATCACCGCCTTTTTAAAAGCGCAACTGGCCGATGTATTGGTGTTGACTATTGCCCCCACTTTAGTGGGCGGATACAAAGGCGTCGGCAATTTGGAATTGGATTGCAAAAGCCAGCTCCCGCAAATTCGCCCGCTGCATTCGCAGATGTTGGGACAGGATTTGATCATGTGGGGCAATCTGCATTATCGGGAGCCGGCCTTAGCGTGAAAGCTCGTCAGCTTTGGTTTACCCATCCTGGTCACGTCGAAATCCGCGAGCAGCGCTTGCCGCCGCTGGAACCCGGGAAAATGCTGGTAAAGAGTCTTTGCTCGGCGATCAGCGCCGGCACCGAGATGCTGGTTTATCGGGGGCAGTTGCCGACAGATATCACGCTGGACGCTTCATTGACAACATTGCAGCAGCAAGCCGCTTATCCCTTGCAATATGGTTATGCCTGTGTCGGCAGCGTCGAACAAGTCGGCGCTGGTGTCGATGCCGCTTGGTTGAATAAGCGCGTGTTTTCATTTCAACCGCATGCCAGTCACTTTATCGCTATAGCGGATCAACTGCTTGCTTTGCCCGATGATATTGAACCGGAAGCGGCGGTATTTCTCGCGAACATGGAAACTGCCGTTAATCTGGTACTGGATGGCAGACCGGCTCTAGGGGAAAAAGTCGCGGTGTTGGGGCAGGGCATTGTGGGTTTATTGCTATCCAGCGTGCTGGCCCGTTTTCCCTTGGCGCAGTTGCTGGCTTTGGATGAAATCGGCAAACGCCGCAATTACGCCGAGAGGTTGGGGGTGCATCAAGCGTTCGATTCCAAGTCTGACAGGCAAATAGCCGATTTGAAAGACGCCTTAAAATTGCCCGTGGAACTATCGGCAACGCCGAACTCCGGTGCGGATCTGATCTACGAAGTCAGCGGTGCGCCGGAAGCTTTGAATCTCGCTATCGACTTGTGCAGCTATTCCGGCCGCATCGTGATCGGCAGTTGGTACGGCAGCAAGTCCGCGCCAGTGCAATTAGGCGGTGTGGCCCATCGCCATCGCATCAAATTCATCAGCAGTCAGGTCAGCAGTATTGCGCCGGAATTATCCGGGCGCTGGGATAAAGCCCGACGTTTCCAGCAGGCTTGGCAGATGATTCGGCGAGTGAAGCCGCAAGCACTGATAAGCCACCGTATCCCGATTGATCAAGCCGCGGACATTTATCAGCTGCTGGATCAAGCCCCGGAACAAGTCTTACAAGCCATTTTTATTTATTAAAAAATCTCCCCCTACCCCTCTTTTTCAAAGAGGGGTTAGCAACCAACACTATTAGGAAACCCAAAATGTACAGCGTAGCCGTCAGCCGGGACTTTATCGCCAACCATTATTTGATCGGCGGCGACTGGGGCAGTGAAAACCAGCCGCACGCCCACCATTACAACGCGGAAGTGCGTATCGACGGCGAGCAACTAGATCAGCACGGTTACCTAGTGGACATTGTCGCGATCGAAGCCGCGTTGGATGCAGTCATCGCCGACTTCCGCGATCAAATGCTCAACGACAAACCGGAGTTTGCCGGCTTAAACCCCAGCATCGAGCACTTCAGCCGCATTATCTGCGAAAAAATCGCCGCCGCTATTAATCCACCCGGAACCGGTAGGTTGCGGGTGAAACTCTGGGAAAACGCGACCTGCTGGGCAGCTTATCGCTTGGCGTTCTAACCGGTAAACACCATGCGTATCGGCTTGCTGATCGTTGGCGACATGGACAGCGTCAGCGGTGGCTATCTGTATAACCGCAAGCTGGTGTCCTACCTGCGAAGCCAGGGTGACCAGGTCAGTTTCATCAGCCTGCCGCCTCGCAATTATTGGCGGCAGCTGGCCGAGAATATTACCGGTGACTTATTGGAAAACATCGCCGCTGCCAAGCTGGATATCTTGATTCAGGATGCCATGGTTCATCCGGCGGTGTTTTATTTGAATCGGCGTATCAGCAAACAACTCGAAATCCCGTCAATTGCTCTGGTGCATCTGTTGGCCAGCATCGACCAAGCGCCTTGGCACAGCGCCTGGCTATATCGGTTTATCGAACGCCGATATTTGCAAACGGTGGACGGCATCATCGCCAACAGCCAGACCACACTAAGCCAAATCAATCAGCTACTGGCCGGTGAATTACCGCCGCACTGTATTGCGGTGCCGGCCGGCGACAACTTTGCCGAGGTAAACATCGATCGCGCAGGTATCTTAAACGGCGCTCTGGAGCCGGGACCGCTAAAAATATTGCTGGTAGGCAACGTCATCCGCCGCAAGGGCTTGCATGTGTTGCTTCACGCCCTTGGCCAACTGCCGGCACAAGACTATCGGCTCAGCGTAGCAGGACGGCTGGATATGGAACCCGGCTATGTCGCGCAAATTAAAACCCTGATTCGCGATGCCGGATTGACGCAAAGCGTGTCCTTGCTCGGCTCCGTGCAAGGTGAAGCGTTAGCAGATTTGTACCGGCAACATCATCTATTGGTAATGCCGTCCGCTTACGAAAGTTACGGGATTGTGTATGTGGAAGCTCAGCAATTTGGCTTGCCGGTAATCGGCACCACCGCCGGTGCCGCCTGGGAGATTATTCGTGAGGGGGAGAACGGCTATTTGATTAAACCCGAGCAGCATACCGACTTGGGCGATTTGTTACAGACCCTGCATCATGATCGGCCGCTGCTGGCTCGACTGGGCGCCAACGCCTTGCAAGCCTACGCCGCCCAGCCCAGATGGGATAAGACTTGCGCCGACATCCGTGCTTTCTTATCCAGCCAATTCAACACCCGGCAAAGCCGATAAACGATCAGCCGTTGGCCAACAACCGCGTGCGTCGGCTGGCAAGTCCCTGTCGGGCACAGCTATCGATATAATGGTGCAGTGCCACCTGGGCATTGGTTTTAGAGGAAAACGGCCCTTTGCGGCCTTCCCGTGTCAAAAAATACCAGGCGGACAGCCCGGTACCAGGATTAACCACGGACAAAAATCGTTCGGTACGAAACATAGTCTTTTCTTTGTAAAATCTTGATATAAGAAAACTCCTACCATTATTTATGCCATGTTTTTAAGCCTTGCCAAGCCTGACTTTATTGCGCCGGATTAGAAAAAAATTGTTGCTGGAGATACTGAAACTGTTGCTCGGGTGTATGGAAAACAATTTAGCGGGATGACTCACAGGACTAAGCTTGGGCTAAACTCAATGGGCTTTGTAGGATGGGTAGAGCAAAGCGAAACCCATCACCAACTTAAAAATAAAAAAATGACCGAATACCGTCGCCATCGATTCCAAGGAGGCACTTACTTTTTTACGGTAAATCTGGCGGATAGAAGCCAAACACTACTGACGGATCATATTGAGATTTTGCGAGAATCCTTTCGTACGGTTAAGCAAAAGCATCCATTTACAATGGAAGCAATTGTTATATTACCAGAACATCTCCATACCATATGGACCCTACCTGAGGGTGACGATGATTTCAGTTTGCGTTGGCGACAAATTAAATCCGAATTTTCCAGGCATATCGAAATCGCCGAGAAAATATCTAACAGCCGTATTCGAAAAAGTGAGCGAGGAATCTGGCAAAGACGATTTTGGGAGCACCGAATAAAAGACGAGAATGACTTTGCCAGACATGTGGATTACATTCATTTCAATCCGGTAAAACATGGGCATGTCACAACCGCTGCGGATTGGCCTTATTCATCGTTTCATCAATATGTTAAGCGAGGGATTATTCCCGCTAATTGGGGCGGAGTGGCGGGATTGGAAAATGATTTAAACTTGGGATAACGGTGGTTATGAGTTTATTTGATGGGTTTCGCGTTGCTCTACCCATCCTAAGGTCTGGCCGGCAGGGCAGTGAACAATACTGGAGAAAACAACATGAAACACACTACAAAATGTATTTATAAAGCTCCTGCTCTTTACCAAAGAATTAATTTTGTGTTTATGATTATTCTAATTGTCGGCCTCGTAGCAAACGCTTCATGTTCTAAGGAACCTCTGAAAAACAGCCGTTTTAAAAGCCAGTCGCTCCAAAGACCGGTTTAAAATTCAATCATCGACCGTTTTTTCATCAAAACAGCCCGTTTTGCGCCGCCATAGCCCTTTTTCAGGGCTTATTTTCAAATTTCAGACGCAATGAGGCTGCGACGTTCATACGCATCCCCGCGAATGACATTGGCAATCGCGGTCAGAAAGGTTAAACGGGCGGTGTTTTTGGCTAAGCCCCGATAGCGGTTCTTGGCGTAGCCAAAGCGGATCTTAATATCCCGAAACACATGTTCGACCTTCGCGCGGCGGCTGGCCAGTTCTCTGGCTACCGCGCGCAGTAACTGAGCCTCTTCGCTGTCGTCTTTCGTCAGCTTGGTCAGTTTGCCAGGACGCATCGCAATCACGCAGGTCGGTGGATTGTCGGCGGGCATCTCCGGGCGCTTTTCCAAGCCTTGATAACCGGCATCGCCGTGTACGAACTGCTCCTCGCCGTGCAGCAAGTGGGCGGCTTCGGCGACGTCGCTCACGTTGCCTGAGGTAACCTTGAGCGTATGCACCAAGCCGGTTTCGTGGTCAACGCCGATATGAAACTTACTGCCAAAAAACCATTGATTGCCCTTTTTGCTGGCATGCATTTCGGGGTCGCGTGACTGGCTTTGGTTTTTGGTCGAAGTCGGGGCGGCAATCAGACTGGCATCGACGATGGTGCCGGCTTTTAGAAACAGCCCGCGATCCGCCAGCGTTTGGTTGATGGCATTGAAAATCTGCTCGGTTAGCCCGTGGGCTTCCAGCAAATGCCGGAACTGCAAAATCGTGCTTTCATCCGGTACCGCTTCCAGGCGGATACGGCAAAAACGCCGCAGCGATTCAATTTCATACAGTGCGTCTTCCATGCCCGGATCAGAGTAGTTGTAGACAATTTGTGCCACATGAACATGCAGCATCGCACTCAAGGGAAACGGCCTGCGACCGCGCCCTTGGCCCAAGGCATAATGCGGTTCAATCACCGCCAGCATGACGGACCACGGCAATAAGTCTTCGAGTTGATCGAGAAACTTTTCACGCCGCGTGACTTTGCCTTTGTTGGCATATTCGACATCGGCAAAACTGAGTTGTTGATACTGATCCATGCGCGTTATCTCGAAACGGGGTTGGTGCTGAATTATATCGCTGGTCGTGTTTTAATCAGAGGTTCCCTAAGGGCAAAGACAAAAACATTTGGCCTCCTGTACCGCCGATAGATTTCCCTTTTGATGTACAAAAGGTAGGAAATAAAATCGAAACTGAATTTCAAATTATTGACAATTCGCACCGATTACTAGCTTTAAATCTAAATTATTTATTTGAAGAAAATGATCAAATAACTCGAAAACGTGCCTGGGGATTATCTGGAGGCTCAGGCATTTGGCAAGATTCTCCGGAAAAATCTAGCATTCCAGTTGGGAATGCAATGCGGCTTTATGCTGGAAAATGGCTTCCTGATAAAAAACTACAACCCGCCCCGCTTGCAATCAAACTTAATATTTCTCGAATCGATAACAATTCAATAAAACCATTGATACAGAAAGAAATCAGCACTCACGAAATTGGTTTGAGTTCTTTTGGTGCTAATCATCTTGAAAAACAACTTTTAGTTTTTCCTCTTGAGATAGGTCGTTATAAACTGAGTGTCGAAGTGTTATCGACATCGCCTGAATTTAACCAAACGCCCATTACATTTGAAATAACTTTCCCTCACGGCGGAAAATAAGGGGCCACCAACGCCATAGGATTTGCTGAACGTGGTGAAGCGCATCAATCGCGAACGATGGGCTTCCTTTCGTCAGCCCATCCTACATTTTTTAATGGCAACTTATATGGCGGATGGATACATGCTATGAGTGCCCACCCTCTCAAACCAACTTAATCCGCCGCAAAGCAATAAAAATAACCCGCACCGCCGGTGCTGACCAGGTTTTCCTGGCTGCAGCCCTTGCTGTCGTGGGTGGAGTTCCAGGAGACGTTGCCGCCGGTGGCGCCACGGTTGGTGCGGTCGGAATGGCCGACGCGAACGCTGCCTTCGCCGCTGCTGGTATAGTTTTTACAGGTGTGGTCTGCGGCATCGGTGTAAGCACGGCCGTCAGGCTTGGAGCCGGTGATCAGGTCGTGCTGGTTAGGGGTGGCGCCGACGCCGTTGATCTGCGCGCCTTTTTCGGTCAGGTTGGTGGTGCGATGCACGTTGTTACCCAACTGGCCTAGCTCCACGGTATCACCGTGCAGATGGGCAACGTCATTCGCGACTATGGCGCCGTTGGCATTGGCCCAGGGGCCGTTGCCGATTCGGTCGCGGGCGTTGACGGCGGGTTGATCAGCCGTTGCTTGGGTGCTCAAATACGCGCGCCAGGTGCGGTTGCCGGCACCGGCTTCAGTCGCCAGTTTTTGGCAATGGGCATCGGCACCCGCCAGCCCGCCAAGATCCGCGCCTTTACCGGAGCCGACACTGGTAACAAAGAAGCCTAGCGGCGGTTTGGGAGCGTCGCTGGGGGCTTGTTGAGCGAAGGCAGTGTTGGCGCTCAGAACGAGCAGGCCGGCAACAAAGCTAGTTTTTTTCATGCATTTTCTCTCTGGTTATGGGTTATCAAAACGGATTCCTTGAGCAAGGTTCCCGCTCCGAAAACAGCACTAATCGTGCCGTATTTACTAACTTGGCTTTTAGATGTCGTCGCTCCCGCGCAGGCGGGAGTCTAGGTGGGCTATGGATTCCCGCTTTCGCGGGAATGACGGTCAAATTAAATTGGATGGGTAGTTTTAAATCACGAAGAAATTCCGTTTCTGAACAGAAATAATGCCCGCCGGCTGTTGCAATACAGGCAGTGTTTGCTGATACCCTGCCTTTAGGGAGGCACTTACGCTACCGACTTGCCTGTAACACGCGCAAACAACCCAAGCCGCCGATGAGCATAATCGCATCGCGCAGACGCATCAAAGCAATCAAACCAACAGCCGCCTCGGCAGGCCAACTCAAATATTGAAACGCCCAAAACAGCGCTGCTTCCAACGATCCGACGCCGCCCGGCAGCGGTAACAAAAAAGACAGGCGCATCGCCACCAAAACAACCAGAAACGCGGACATATCTAGGGCAAAATCGAACACGCCGAGCAGCAGCCATAACTCCAATAGCAAACCGGCCCAGCCGCACAGAGAGAATATAAAGGTTTTGAATAAAGCGGGCTTACCTGCCGTTACCGCATCCTTTAAGTCGCTACCCAAGCGCTGCCAATGCGTTTCGATGTGTTGCAAGCGCGGATGATGCTGCCAGCGCCGCGCCAGGCGTTTGAGCCAAGCCAATACCCGTTCCGGCCGCTTTAAAATAAACCAGCCAAATAGGGACAAGGTCAGCAAGATAGTAGTCAGACTCAGCAGGATTTCCTGCCAGTTGGCGACAGCGCCGGCCGGCGAAGCCAGCAACAGCAACAGCAGCACAGCCAGGACCAGGATGGTGAAGTTGATCCATAGCTCGTAAAACCTATTCAGACCCAATGCCAACAGCGCCCCGTGCAGCGGCAAATGGCAACGCTTGTACAACCAGAAAATTTGCAAAGGCTCGCCACCGAACTGCGGGCCGGGCGTGATGAAATTGACTGCTTGGCCGGCTTGACGAATCATCAATAACTGACCAACGCCGACCGGTAATTTCAGCAAGTTACTCAACACCCACCAACGCTTGGCAGCGAGCAAAATAATGACGAGATTCAGCCCTATCCAGGCCAGCCATTGGTTGAAAGAAAGTGTGCCAATGGTCAGGGTGATAGTGGCGAGCGGCAATTGACTAAACACCGCTCCAACTAGCAGCAATGCCGGCAGCCACAACAAAAACGGAAGCGCTTTAAGCCAGGTCATCAGGCCCCGTCATAGCGTTGAATCCATTCGTCGCCCCATGGCCACAGGCTATAGCAGCCGGTGCCCAGCAGCACAATCCAGCTGGCTGTAAAGATTAATAGGTAAGACACCACTGGATGGCTAGCGGTCGGATAATGCAAGCCCAACCATGCTAGTACGATCAGCGCCCCCAAACGTCCGGCCAGGCCAAGCAATACAAGACCCGCGACCAGCGGCAAGCCAAATGTCACTATATTGTCCGCCACATCGATTGCATCCTGCATGAGCAAAAACAGCAGCAAGGCAAACAAGACCCGCAAGCCTGGCTGAAAAAACTGATCGCTCCAATCCGCCAAACGCTCATAAGCCTGCGGCGTTAACGCACCGCAGACCACCCACCAGTCTGCTGCAAATCCGAACAACACCGGCAACATGAAGGCAATGCCGGCGATAACAGTCAATTCAGGATCAAGCAGCGGCCAAAGCGCTACCGCGACGAAAGCCATTTGAAAGCCCGCCAAGGTGCGACGTAGCGGGTTTTCCGGCAAGGCGTGTAGCGGCAAACCCCGCAAACTGCGGCGGTGTAAGCCCCATCGGTATACATAGTAAGCCATGCTCAACAGCAGATAAGAGATATGCAATTTTCCCAAACCAATCGCCAATAGCGGCGCGATTACCAGTCCCAGCGCATCGAAGCGAATGTCCAATTCATTGCCCAACAGGCTTACCTGTCCGCTGCGGCGAGCCGCGAAACCGTCCAAGCGGTCGAGGATAGCCGCCAGCGTATAACACAGCGCCGGCAACCACATATAAGATGCAAGCGTTTGCTGCATAAACAAAAAGCCGCCGGTCAGGGCTATGCAGCCGCCGCGCACGATGGTTAAACGGTTACCCCAGCCGAGGCTACAGTAGAGAGGTGCTTTGGCGCTGGCGCGATTCAAGGGTAAGCGCCGCCACACGCAGCGGCAGACATAAGCCCAAATCAGACTCGCCAGAATCATCCATTGGCCGGCGAGTATCCAGCTCTCGGCTAGGCAGAAAAAACCAAAGCCGATCAGCAGCACGCCCACACCCAATGCGGCAATGACGCGCACTTCGTGTTGCAGTAAATTTAAGACGACGTTTTCGGTTGCTTGCATGTTTTTCAATTACTGAGTCAGATCAATCAACAAGCTCCAGCAGAAGCCATGCCAGTTTGGCGTTGTTTTTGCTTTCAAGTATTTTCCATCTAAAACAATAATCGCGATTTCTCACCTACATGCGCTTCCCAATAAACATATATGCTCTTTATCGGCAAAGCGTTTGCCACCCGGATTTAACCGCCTCGCTACGGGAGTGTAGATGCTAGGCGATAACAGGATTTTCAATACTCACCGGACTGCTCACTTCAAAAGGGGCTTGAATGGTTTCGCGGTGATTTATGTATTGGCGGCTTTGCTTATTCCCAATCGCCTAAGCTTGATAACAGTGGCGGCTTTTGCTTCCTTACCGTTGGAAGCGCTATTGCTCGGTCTGGCTTTATTGGTCCGGGGCAGGGGAGCCGTATTGATTCGCTGGGTTGCCGTCGGCCTGCTCGGAACCGGGATCATCACTAAATTGGCCGACGTCGCGGCGTACCAGGTTTTCGACCGACCGTTCAATCCGGTACTTGATTCCCGCTTTCCGGCGGACGGCCTGAATCTGCTGCAAGGCGCCATTGGCCACATTGGCGCCATCGTCGTCGCTGGTTTGCTCATCGCCTTGTTACTGAGTATTTTTTTGTTGACCAACACCTTGCTGCGCCGGGTACAAACGCTGTTGCAACGTTGGTCGAAAATTAGTTGCACGGGTTTAGTCGCCGGACTTTTGGGCTGGGGCATTTTCGCCTGCGCGGGCTGGCCACAGGCCGGCAAACCGTTTTACGACCTAATGACCCAGCACGTTGCCGGCATCCGTAGCAGCGTGGCCGATTTGGATAGTTTCAACAATGTAGTGGATAGCGATCCTTATGCCGCAGTGCCGGACAGCGCATTGTTCGAAAAATTGAAAGGCAAGGATGTGCTGGTGGTGTTCATCGAATCGTATGGCCGGACCGTGCTCGACAAAGCCGATTACGCTGCCCACATCCGCCCGTTGCTGCAACAAAGCAGCGCCGATCTCGCCGCAAACGGGTTGTCGGCGCGCAGCGCTTACTTAACTTCACCGACTTACGGCGGCATCAGCTGGCTGGCGCATGGCACGTTGATGTCCGGTCTATGGATCAATAGCCAGACCCGCTACGACCGTTTGGTGATGAGTCAACGCCCCTCCCTAAATCGACTGTTCCACCGGGCCGGCTGGCGCACGGTAGCGGTACAGCCGGCACATACGATGGCCTGGCCGCAAGGCGAATACTTCGGCTACGACCGCATCTATGCCGCCAAGGATTTGGGCTACAAAGGCCAAACCTTCAACTGGATCACCATGCCGGACCAATACACACTATCGGCCCTGCAAGTCTTGGAGCGCAAGCCCGGTGCTCGGCAACCGTTGATGGCCGAGTTGGCCTTGATCTCGTCGCACGCGCCGTGGACTCCTTTGCCGGCGCAGGTGGATTGGGATCAGGTGGGCGATGGCAGCATTTTCAATCAAGCCCGAGTCGGGGACACCCCGGAAGTCGTCTGGCAAAACACCGAGCGCATCCGCGAGCAATATCGAAAATCCATCGAATACGCGTTGGCTAATATCGTCTCCTACGCTATTACTTTTGGCGACGATAACCTGGTGATTCTGATGTTGGGCGATCACCAACCGGCGCCGTTCGTGACCGGCGAATCGGATAGCCACGATGTATTGGTACATCTGATCAGTCGTGACACCAAGGTGATGGACACCATAAAGGATTGGCAATGGACGGACGGCATGCTACCGGCCAGCGATGCGCCTGTGCTTGGCATGGATAAATTACGGGAGCGATTTATCGCGGCGTTTTCCCGATAAATCCTGGTTGTTGGTTTTGCTCAAAGTCTCGGCTTTGTTGCGCTGAGGTCGAAATTTTTTGGTTTGAGCCTGCTGGGGCTGACTTCTTATTATGCGTAAGGCTTTACCCCTGGAATCAATAAAAATCAGTTCTTTCCCTAAATCACCAGCAGTAGGGAGAATTTTTAGAGGCTCTCGTTAGGGCACAAAAGACAGGATCTCGGGTTTGGCATTTGCTTGCAAGGGCGTGGCTAGTCCATCCTGCCAGGATTGTTGTTGGTCCCGATAATGCGGCGACAACACATGTCCGGACTGGCCGCCGGGCATATGGAAAATAGCATCCTCTGGGTGGGCCGGCGATAGCACCAGTCTCTCGCTGGCACCGTGGCCATTATCCATTACTCTGACGCAGACGCTGGCGCAACCATCGCTCGCGAAAGCCGGCATATCTAGCACATTGCCCAATAAAGGTGCGACGCGGCTGAAAGGATGCTGCAAGTTCACGCCATGCGTTTGCCCCCAGGTGAGCTTCGCCAACTCGGTTTCCGGATATTGCCGGTGCAATGCCTCATGGGTTTGGCGGAGAATATCGACAATCATCAGCCGCCAGTCGTCATGATAACGACTGCTCAGCAAGCCTGTCGGCCGCTCGGTCAGCAGCTGCCGCAAGGGCGTTTCCATTTCTCGCCAGGCGTACCGGAAATCAGGATCATGCACGCGGCATGCGGCCACTACCTTGGCAAACACTTCTTCCGCCAAGCGTTTTCTAAATTCTTGCAAAAACGCGGCGCCGATGCTGCTTACCCGCATATGGCCATCCCAGGCCTGCAACGCCCGTTCCACCTCTTGTAAGTCAGACTCTTTGTTATGCAAGTCGCGGAGTTCCGCCAATGCCAGCTGCTGGAAATAATCCAAGGCGCCGCCGCGGCTATCCAGTTGAATAGTGAGTAAATCCTGCTCGGTTAAGCCCTGGCGGTCGTGCAATAATTCCGCGATGCGAAATGCCCGGTAGCCCAGTGCCCAATTGTGGGCAATCACATGCGGGTAGTCGTTGCCCAAGGTTCTGTTGTTGGCCGTGGCGATAAAACCCTGGGCAGGGTCCATCAAGCGCGGTAACTCGTCCGGCGGAATATAACCCTGCCATGCCAAATTACCATCGGCCCAGGAGCGGCTGGCTAAACCGTCAAAACCCAATCGCTTTGGAAAACGCCCCATGTACGTCCAGCCGATATGGCCTTGCGTATCGGCAAACACCACATTCTGCGCCGGTCCGCCGGCATTGTTCATGATGGTCATCGCTTGAGGGGTGCTTTGGGCGTTATCCATCTCCAGCAAACCCAGGTCTACCGCATGCCGTTCCAGCGCCACCCACTTGACCGCCACCGGCTGGCCCAGCAAGAGCTGATCGGAAACCGGTCCCCAAACGGTGTCTTGTAAAGTAATGTCCTCAGCGGCGGCATCCTTAACCTTTATCGTCTCGATGTGTTGAGCAAATTCGCGCCAACCTTGCGGCGTCCGGTAACGCATCGGATTGGCGGCATCCAGCTCCAGGCGCACCAAATCCACTAGATCGGCGGTGACGTTGGTAAATCCCCAGGCCACGTCGTTATTGCCGCCGACCACGACAGCCGGCAGGCCGGGCAGCGTCACGCCGTAAATATGTTTATCTCCATACTTCAAGTCTGCGCGATACCAAATATTGGGTACACCCAAACCCAGATGCATATCGTTCGCCACGATGGCGCGACCGTCCGCTGTTTTGCTGCCGGCGACCACCCAGTTGTTAGAGCCGGCAACGACATTGTCGGCATCGACGTGATTCTGGGCCAGATGCGCGTCTACATCCGGCAAAGCCGCGATGGCCTGCACAGGAATGCTCTGGCTGAAACGCCGGGAACTCGGGCCTCCGACCAACACAGTGGCGTAACTATCGGTGTCGGGCGTTAAGAATCTTAGCAAATCCGCTGGCAGTGCTTGTTCCATCACGCTGACCATGCGCTCGTCCTGTTCCTGGCCGTTCAAGGTTTGAAACATCCCCAAAGCCACCAAGATGCTGTCTTCGGCTCGCCAGGGTTCCGGGCTATGCCGCAACACCAGAAACTCCGGCGGTAATATCCGCGCTTGTTGGATATACGCATTGACGCCTTCGACATAGGCTTGCAAGGTCAGGCGTTGAGCAGCGGGCAGATCCTGGACTATGGTACTGGCGGTTCTGGAAAGTTGATAAGTACGTTGCTTACGATCCAGCTTAAGCGCTGAGGCACCAAACAATTCCGCCAAACGGCCAGCGCTCTTGCGACGCATCAATTCCATTTGAAATAAGCGGTCGCGGGCATGTAAATAACCCAGGGTCCGAAAAGCATCCTCCCGGTTACTGGCGACAATGGAAGGAACACCCAGGGTATCGCTCTGCACGGTAGCAGTCGTAGCCAGGCCGGGTAATTTCAGTTCGCCGCTTTCCGTCGGTAATGACGCACGCAGCGCCGAGTAGATCAGCCCGCATAAAACAAGTGTCAAAAAACAGATTGATAGAAATACGGTTCGGGTTTTCCGCATGGGTGGTCAGCCAGAGAATAAATTGTTGATTGGAATATGCGCCTTTATTTCGGTAATACGCAAACCGATCAGATCATCGGTACTCAATTATACAAGTACTAACCTACGTCGCTTATCCGCTAGTTTCCCGTCGAATTCATGCCGGCCGGCGTTGGCGGCAACGACCAGTCAAACTGGTGGGTGATTAAAACAGGATCGGGCCGGTTGCCGAGTGTCAGGGCGGCACGCAAAACACCCTCGTGGTTGCCGCCGAGTGGTGCGCCGGTACATCCAATTCCCGCGGAGGTGCCGACGAGGCATGCAGCGGTGCGCACCGGCGATTGCGGCGTACGGCCGAGCAATTTGTGGATGTCCCTGTAGCCCGGCGGGGCGAAGCCAAAGCTTTCGGCGGTGCCGCCAGATATATTTTCGGTGCGTATGCGCGGCTTGGGAATACCGATGGACAATTGTTCAAAGGATGTTGTTCCGCTGCTGCGTCAACAGCAAAGCAGTTGCCCTCACCGACAAAACATCCTCCTGTTTTTGATCGTAACCTGATCGTCACTCGTAAAACAATTAAAACAAAAACAGTGATTTAGCCAAACAAATATTCCTGATTCGCGTGTTGTTATGGATTGTGGGCCTGATTTTTGCTGTTTAGGCGGAGGCGACGTGGAAAGTTAAGCAAACCATTTTCCACGCTTGATTTTTTAGCGAATTAGCGGAGGACATATCGAATGAACACGAAAGGCAAACTGGTAAGCGTGATATTTGTTGGCGGCCTACTCTCCCTGACAGCGCCGCCAGTCCACGCCCACCACGCCTTTTCCGCCGAGTTCGACGCCGAACAACCCATAGAGTTAAAAGGCGTGGTCACCAAGCTGGAACTGGTCAATCCGCATAGCTGGCTGTATCTGGACGTCAAGCAAACCGACGGCAGCGCCGAGAATTGGGGATTCGAATTCGGCGCGCCCTTCAGTCTGAAACAAAAAGGCATCACCAAAGCCAGCCTGCCGGTCGGTAGCGAAGTCACCATCCAGGGTTATCGCGCCAAGAACGGCAAGGATTTCGGCTATGCAGTCACCACCGTGCTGTCCGACGGCCGTAGCGTTAAAACCGGCGGCGCTCAGGATGCACCGGACGCGCAAGCGCAAGGTAACGGCCAAGCGCAATAAACAAATCGGAATTAACGAAATATAACGGAGTATGTCCTCAATGAGTTCACCCAATAGCGGTCCGTCATCGCTGCAAATCGTACTGATGCTGGCCAGTGGCTTGATTTTGCTGTTTTTGGCAACCGGCGACGCCGGTGCGGCCAACCCTAAAATTCCCCGGCTTGCCAACGGCAAACCCGACTTTTCCGGCATTTGGCAAACCACCAGTGCCGCCGATTACGACCTGGAGCCGCACAGCAACCGCAAGGACGCCCCGCCCGGCGCCGGCATCGTCGAAGGCCATTACCTGCCTTATTTGCCTGCCGCACTGGAGCAAAAAAAGAAAAACTTCGCGGCGCGCGACACGCTGGACCCTGCACTTAAAGGCTACACGCTGGGTGTGCCGCGCGGCATTTATTACCCGGAACCCTTTCAAATCTTCCAGCGCAAACAAGACCTGACCTTGGTCCACCAATTCGGTCATTCGGTACGGACCATACACACCAACGAAACCGATCATCCGAAAGACCCGTACGACTGGTGGCTGGGCGATTCACGCGGCCATTGGGAAGGCGATACGCTGGTGGTCGACGTCAAGCATTTCAACGACAAAACCTGGTTCGACCGGGCCGGCAATTATCACAGCGACGCGCTGCGTGTCGTCGAAAAATGGGCGTTTATCGACCCCAACACCGTCGAATATAAAGCCACCGTGGAAGACCCCAAGGTATTCAGCAAGCCCTGGAATCTATCGGTGATTTTGCACCGGCACCGGGAGAAGGATTTTCAGTTGATCGAGGACTACCGCTTCACGCTGGACTACGACGACGCCTATCCGCCCAAACCGAATAAACCTTAAAGCCGGATACCAGACGAGGACGTTATGACACAAATTAATGCAAGTCGCTCGGCGCTAGTTTCCGGGCTGGCCATCAGCGTAATGCTTATCGCCGCGCCTAGCATATTCGCTGCGGACGAGACAAAAAAACCGGAAGCACCAGCTGCAAAACCGGCTCAACCGGCTACCAAACCGCTAAAACTGGGCGGCCCCGGCATCGAACAGGAAAGAAGTTTCCCGAAAATCGTCTCCGGCAAATGGACCGGCCCGAAAACCGCCGACGGCCAACCGGACGTGCAAGGCCATTGGTCCAACACCATCGCCAACCATAATAATTTTACCGATCCGCAAGGCGGCATCCTTAACGACCCCAATCCCAATCGGGTGGCAAAAGGTCCGCGCGAGGAGCGCGCGCCCAGCCGGGTCAGCGACCCGGCCGACGGTCAGGTGCCCTTTCAACCTTGGGCGCTGGAAAAGGTCAAGGATTTTCAGGCGCATTTCCACGACCCAATCAAACCGGAATACATCGAACCCCTGGCGCGCTGCGCACCGGGCGGCATTCCGAAATCCTTGTTTTGGCATGGTTACGAAATCAGCCAATATCCGGGGTATGTGTTGTTTCAATTCAACTCCGGCACCCGCATCATTCACCTGGACGGCAAGCCGCATTTGCCGGGCAACATTAAACTGTGGAACGGCGATTCGCGCGGCCATTGGGAAGGCAATACGCTGGTGGTGGACGTTACCAATCAAAACGGCAAAGCATTGTTCGGGCGCTCCGGCGAGTTTATCAGCGAAAACGGCCATATCCAGGAACGGTACATTTTTAGTAACGATGGCGACCGCTATACCTACGAAGCGGTATTGACCGACCCGACCGTCTATACCCGGCCGTTTACCGTGACGGTGCCGGCCCGCAAATGGACCGCAAAGGATCAGCCCAACGGCTGGCACTTCGAGGTCGAACCGGCCAATTACACCGGCAAGGTGATGCTTAAAGAGCCTATCCTGGATCAATACGAACGCATCTGCGCCGAGAACAATGGCGGCTTCGGACTCGTCGCCGCTGAAGAACCGAAAAAATAGGGTCATCATGTCATTAGTCGAATTTGCCCAACTTCTTAACGACTCCGAGTTCGGCACAGGGCTGCGCGAGTCGGTGTACATGTTTCCGCTGATCGAAGGCCTGCATTTGATCGGTCTGGCAGTTGCCTTGGGTTTGCTGTTTTTTGTTGATCTGCGCCTGCTCGGGCTATTTCTGCCACAGGTGCCGGTTGGGCAAGTCTTGCATCCGCTCAGACCATGGTTGCTGGTCGGGTTTTTAATCATCTTCGTGACCGGAATTTTGCTGTTCGTAGCCACCGCCGCAAAAATTATCACGTTGCCGGTGTTTTTCTACAAGCTGGGCTTTATCGCCT
The DNA here is from genome assembly GCF_001644035.1 of Methylomonas methanica. Taxonomy (GTDB): domain Bacteria; phylum Pseudomonadota; class Gammaproteobacteria; order Methylococcales; family Methylomonadaceae; genus Methylomonas; species Methylomonas methanica_A. The sequence goes on along the minus strand of NZ_LUUG01000101.1, from coordinate 6,829 downwards.
TGGCCGGCATCAATGCCTTGTGGTTTGAATTGAAATGGGGCCGCGACGTCGGGCATTGGGGCAATGCAGCCACGCTACCGTCAGCAGTGCGCTTTGCCGGCGTCACTTCGTTGACTTTGTGGAGCCTGGTGGTCATCGCCGGGCGTTTGATCCCTTACTTGAGTTACCAATAAGCCTTATGTCTGTCTTCGAACTCTTCAAAGCTTTGCAATCCAGCGCGTTTGGCCGCTTCATAGGTAGCCTGGACCATTTGTTCTGCGCGGTATTGGAACTGGGCCATATCGCCGGCATGATCTTGCTGCTGGCATCGGTGCTGTTGACCAGTCTGAATTTACTCGGCCTGGGTTTACGTTCCGTGCCGCTCACGGAAATTCAACGCAGCACTCGCAAATTATTCTGGACCGGCCTGATCCTGTTAGCGGTATCGGGCTTGCTGATCTTCATCCCGGCAGCCACCAGTTACTACTCCAACGATTTCTTTTGGGCCAAATTTATCCTGTTGGGTTTGGCTTTGCTGGTGTATTTCACCCTCTACCGCTGGGTTGCGGCCCGCGACTCCAACAAAATCTGGCTGGCAAAAGCCACCGGCGGCCTGGCATTGAGCCTATGGCTGGGCGTGGCCTTTGCCGGGCGTTTTATCGGCTTTTTTGCTTAACGCCGATTCATCCATTTTCGTTTGAAGACGTCCCACTATAAAACCTGCGTCTTCGTCAATTCGCAACGGGATTGCCTATGTTCAAACCATCTGATTTACGTTTAAAACTTCTCGCCGGCAGCTTGGCGTCCGCCAGTCTGTTGATGGCTTGCAATCCGGCTACTACCGAACCTGCTGCCCCACCAGTTCCTTTCAAACCGGTCGCGACGCTGCAAGAGATCATGACCTCGATCATTGACCCGAACATAGATTTCGTCTGGAACTCGGTATCCTCGGTCAGCACGGCTAGCGGCACCGAGGAACGTCAGCCGCACACCGACGAAGACTGGCGACTGCTGCGGCAACACGCCCTGGCCGTGGCCGAAGCCGCGAATCTATTGCTGATCGAAGACCGGCCTATCGCGGCCGCTAATGCTGTCACCTCCAGCGGCGGCGCGGAACTGTCGGCAGCTGCGATCAAAACCTTGATTACCGAGCATCGTCAGGAATTTGTACAACGCACGCAAAGCCTGCAAAGCGCTGCGCAAGGTTTACTGGTGGCGATAGCCGCGAAAAACGTCGAGGAACTGGAAAAAGCCGGCGGCGAAGTCGAACAAGCTTGCGAGCAATGTCACAGCCAGTTTTGGTATCCGGGCGATGTCAGGCCTAAATAAACCGGTTATTACACTAACTTAAAGGTTCACTGCCGTGCATACGTTTGTTCTGAACCCGTCAAACCCAATGCCCGGTCGATAAAACACCAGAACGGCTTTTGCGCCATGAAACCGTGATTGGGCAGCACGTATTTATCGGTCTGCACCACCCATAATGGATCGTCCATCGGCACCTCGGCGACTGGACGCAATTGCAAGCCGTCAGCTACGCGCCAAACCGCGGCGCTGGCCATAATCCCTTCCGGTCCAGTCAGCATTAATGTATTGAGCGACGCATGCACGCCGCTAGCGGTATCGACTGTACACGCCTGATTTGTCGATGTAGCAGCTGTCGCTTCCAAACGATGAGTGATAAAACTGCGAAAATGTCCGACGGCGGTCGCGGCCAAATCCCACTGCGTTGCGCCCTGCATGTCCACCTGCTCTGCCGGGTTAAAGACCGACTCGAACCAGGCCGGCACGGCCCTGCTGTAGGTAAACATGTTTTTGGTGATGTTGTCGGCTTCCGAACCGGCAACCACCACTATCGGCTTGGTATGCTCAAGCTGATTCGTTGCAGCGACTCGACGAACCGCTGCGCGCAGATCGGCAAAGCGTCGGGCTTCAACCGCCGGATTAACCAGCAACACCAGATCGCCAAAACGGGCTTGATCGCCACGTCCCTGCTGCAAACGTTGCAGCCAGACCGGTTGCAGTGCGTTTAACATCACGGATGCTCCCAAACTATGGCCTATGGTCAGCAAGCGGTTATTCGGATCGGCATCGTGTTTGACGACAGCCTCGACATTCAATAAGAAATCAAGAAATTGCTTTTGGCCCAGGCGTTCGCTGACCGAGCGCCGGCCCCAAAAGGTCAAGGCTCGCAGCCAGGGCGTTTCCACGGTTTCTCCGCGCCAGCCCAGATATACGCCCACGACTCGGTAGTCCGGGTTGCGCAGTTTGATGTCGCGTAAACTTTCCTTGAAACGGCGGACGTTATTATCGCTGTCCTTAGCATTATGGTGCCAGCCGTGGGTATAAAGCACCACATATTGCGGCTGCTGGCTGCCTTGTAAGCTATTCAGCAATGCGTCGGCCTGGCGTTGATCGTAGAAGCGGCCATCGTCGTCAAATTCCACGAAGCCCAAGGTGTAGTCATCTTGCTGGTTGAAGACTAAATTTGCCGCGCTACAATCCGTTCCGGCATTGGATAGACAAGGTGTTGCACCGATATCGGTACGGAAATACTCTTTGGGAGCGCAAGCCGATAGCAGAATTAGCGTAGCGAGCAGTAATCGGCTCATACGGTGGTGACCAGGGCAGACAGACAAGATTTGCGTCTCTGCCCATCGCATGAAAGGTAATTTCATCCAATACAGGTATCACCCGGCATATTTAACGGTACACCCGTAAGGCTTGGTCACCGCTTTGCTGATGGCTTTACCCGCCGCCAGTTCTTTTAGTGCTGAAGCAATATAATTTTCAGCCGTCGCGATGTCGGCCTGGTCTGCAGAGGCAATGCTGTCTATACCACCCTTGTAAAGCAAAACCCCTTTGGAATCGATGATGAACAATTGCGGCGTGTTAGTGGCACCGTACAATTTGCCTACGGATCCATCCGGATCGAACAGGGTGTTGGCTGGTGTGGCGTTACGCTCTTGATTGAGCTTTTTTGCGGTTGCCGCGTCGACAAAGCCCTGTTTGCCGGGAGCGGAAGAAATGACTTGCAACCAGACGATGTTTTGGCTCTGGGCCTGTTTTTGCAAATTGGGAATATTGCCGGATTGGTAATGTTTTTGCACAAAAGGGCAGTCGGCATTGGTCCATTCCAGAATCACGGTTTTGCCGCGCAGAGCCGCCAAATTCAAGGTGCCGCCCTCGGCCGCCGCCGCAGAAAACGTCGGTGCCTGCTGGCCTACCACCGGTTCTGCTTTTGCAGGGGCCGGCAGTAATAGCATGAAACTAAGGGTCATCAATCCGAACAAACGCTGAGAAATCATAAATACTCCATTGCTGATGGTTAAAGACGAGCGCCTTGAATGGCGCCGATAACGAGATCGGGGGTCAGGATTTGCGGTAATACCGTCGCCTCCTGCGCTCCCGGTCCGAAATACAAGTACAAGGGCACGCCGCTGCGACCAAATTGGCTCAATACCTTGGCGATATCCGCATCGCGGTTGGTCCAGTCGCCTTTTAGGTAGGTAACCTCGGTATCGCGAAACGCGCCGCGAACCGCTTCGCTACTCAATGCAACACGTTCGTTGACCAAGCAGGTGATGCACCAGTCGGCGGTGAAATTGACGAATACCGGTTTGCCTTCACTACGTAATTGGGCCAATTTTTCAGCACTGTAAGCTTGCCAGTTTTGATTTTTGGCATCAGTTGGATAGGCCGTGTTTATCGGGGCCTCGATGCCTAGTTCGCCCGCGACAAAAGCCAGTAGCAAAATGAGGCTGGCGCCGGTATTGAGAATAAGGCGTTTAATTTGGGTGGCGTTGCGGCTAATCCGAAACAACCAGACGGCGAGGGCAATCAAAACACAGCCACCCAAGGCACCCGCAACGGCCGCCGGGCCAGTTTGACGCGCCAGTACCCAAATCAGCCAAGCAGCGGTGGCATACATTGGAAAGGCTAGTCCTTGTTTCAAGGTGTCCATCCATGCACCGGGTTTAGGCAACCAGCGTTGTAAAATCGGCCACTGGCAAAGCAGCCAGTAGGGTAGGGCCAGTCCCGTGCCTAAACTCAGGAACACGGCGATCATCGTCGCCGGTGGTTGGGTTATCGCAAAGCCGAGCGCTGCGCCCATGAAGGGTGCGGTGCAGGGGGTTGCCACGATCGCAGCCAATACACCGGTGAAAAAGCTCCCGGAATAGCCGGATCGAGTTGCCAATTGGTTGCCAAAGCCGGTGATGCCGGCGCCGATATCGAACACGCCCGACAAGCTTAACCCGACCGCAAATATCAAATAGGCCAGTATCAATACGAACGATGGCGACTGAAATTGAAATCCCCAGCCGATGCTGGCTCCCCCGGTTTTGAGCGCGACCAATACAGCTGCCAATGCGGTGAAACTGACCAGGATACCAGCCAGGTAGGCCCAGCCGTGTCTGCGAGTTTTGCTGGGGTCGTGGGCAGCTTGTTCTATCAATGCCAGGGCTTTTAACGACAACACGGGAAATACGCAGGGCATCAGATTCAATATCAGACCGCCAGCCAAAGCGAGTAATAGCGCGGTCGGCAAACTTTGACCGGCCAAAGCCGGATCGGGCTCTGCCTGGATGGCATTTGCAGAGCCAGGCCACACCGCGCTGATCTGATAAGCGCGTAAAGCGTCGCCGCTCCCTACCGTCAGCACGCCGTTCAGCGTTTGTCCTGGGGTTAATGGCTGGTCACCTACTTGCAAACTGATGTCGAGGCCATGGTCGACTAAGGTTGTTATTTGCTCGCCAGCATGGGAAATCGGTCCCCATTGGTCGGGATAGAACGCTAGCGCTTGCTGGTCCGGTGCAGGCAGCTGCTCGCCACTTAGGTGTAACCGGAGCGTGCCGGCCGGACCCTCAAGCAAGCTGGCTTGCCAGGGTAATACAACAGGCCAGGAATTTTGGGCGGCTGTGATCAAAGGATGGGCAGGGCCGACCGCTACTCCCTTGGCGACTACCGGCAACTGTATTGCTAATTCCACCTCCTGGGGAATGCAGGCCTCCTCGCAAACCAACCATTTCGCCTTTGCTGATATTGGCCAATCTCTGCCAACTTCTGCATCCTCGGCTACCCGCAGCGACGAGAGTAGGGTGACCGCATCGTGATAGCCATAATTGACTACCGGCCCCAGTATAATTTTGCTAGGCGTAGGCCATTGGATCTCGCCCACCGACCAGCCCGGTGGCAGTTGGTATTGAATCTTGGTTGGTAGGCCCGAGTCGCCAGGATTTTTCCAGTAAGTGTGCCAATGCGGAATAATCTGCTGGTGCACGCCGATCAATATCTCATCGCCAGGATGCACGGCAGAATGAGAGCTGATCAGGCTGGCTCTTACTTGATCCGTGGCAGCTTCCGGACCGGGGCTAGCTTGTGTGTATGACATCCCCAAAACTAGGGTGATGCCAAGGATTAGGCGATAGACATTAAGCACATGCACCCCATATTTGCTGAATTAGCGGCAGTCATGCATTTTACAGTTCGGTGGCGGCTTGGCTATGCATAGCCTGATCCTTGTTATCAGTGTTTTGCCGCGTAGTTAGCGGGTCGCGCCATATCGAAGAAACCCGCCAAGGCTGGTTTCAAGCGGAAATTGGTTGGTGTTGCGCGCACAAAACGGCTCTGATTGGAATCGCTACAAGCCTTACACGTTATTGGTTGCGAAAGGATGTTTGGCGTCCTTCTTCGCGGCAATCACTTCTTGAGCACTTGGAAAACCGGCGACAGCGCGGGCAATTGCTTCCTTAGTGGCTTTGTAGTTGTATTCTTCGATTTTGGCGTCGTCTTCGGCCAGCCAGTGAATGAATACACCCACAGAAATAAACAAATCGTCGGCTTCGTCGGCGGGAATAATGCCTTCTTCAACCGATTCGGCTACCGCAATGGCTACCGCGCGTTGTGCCGGTCCAAAAATTTGCACGGCTTGTTTCGAACCTTTGATGGTGACTTTGTTGAACAAGATCGTGGCGGGTTTAACCAGTAAATTGGGTGCGACCACAGCCAATAAGGTCGAAAAGCCGTCTTTGTTATTGGTTAGCGCGTTTGCAAAAGCAGTTTCCGCCGCGGAGCCGCGCGGACCAATGATTAAATCGATATGGGCAATTTCATTGCCTTCGCCGACTAAAGATTCGCCAACCCGCAAATTGGTAATTTTTGCCATTTTAAATAATCCCTTTTCTTCAAAAAAATGTAATTAATATTTTTGACATATTCAATATCTATAATCGGCCGGTCCGGATAAATACCAGAATGGCCGATTAAATGCGTTCTGTCTGTTTTGTATTGCGTTAGGGTTTTTTTAAATATTACCTGCCTTGAAGTGGCCCACGGCTTCTTCGGCATGTTTGGTCGCTACTTCAGCGTGGTTTTGTTTGCCATGCGCTATGGTTTCTTCCAGCGATTTTTTGCCTGCGCTAATGTGCGCTTTAGCATCACCGCTAGCTGCGCTTTCCGCTTTATCGACGTGAGCCAAGGCTTTTTCCGCGTGCTCCACCAGTTGTGGTGCATGACCGGCTTTACCGTGTGTGACCGCATGCTCGGCATGTTTTAACGATTCGGCAGCATGTTCTTCGGCAAATACGCTGCTGCTGGCAATTAATAAGGCGCTGGCAATCAGCGCTACAGTAGTTTTCATAATATTCCCCCTGGGAAATGGTTAGGTTAAGTCACTATTTAAAACCGAGTAATACCTCAATAGTTTATGTAGGGTTTGTAAGCCCAAATAAACTTAGGGATTTAGCGGCATTTAACAATACGAGATAATCCGTAATATCTGCAATATCGCCTAATTACTTACTCAATTTATATGCCAGTTTTCAACTTATTCCTGAATCCGTGACTTAAA
>NZ_LUUG01000100.1 GCF_001644035.1 Methylomonas methanica | reverse complement strand
CAAAATGGCAACAGCCCCTATTGACACCATATTCCCTTAATACTATTTCGATTTGCTGCAGGCAGATTTAAAGAATCCAATACCTAAATTAGCGTGCACCCTTGCCCCACAAAATAACTTCCACAGTGCTCATCATGATTGTTAAATCCAGAAACAGGCTGTAGTTTTTGACGTAATACAAATCAAATTGTAGTTTTTGCCGGGTATCGTATTCGCTGGCGCCATAGGGGTAACACAGTTGTGCCCAGCCGGTGATGCCAGGTTTTACCCTATGTCTTTCTTTATAATAAGGAATATTCTCTTCGAAACCTTTCACGAATTCAGGTCTCTCTGGGCGCGGACCGACAAAACTCATATCGCCTTTTAATACGTTTAGCAGTTGCGGCAGCTCGTCGATCCGATATTTACGAATCACTTTGCCGACGCGGGTGACGCGATCATCGGTTTGGCTAGCCCATTGCGCGCCATTTTTTTCAGCATCGATACGCATACTCCGAAACTTGATGACATCGAAGGGTATGTCTCGGTAGCCGACACGCTTTTGCCGATAGAAAACCGGTGCACCAAAACCGCTTTCGATATAGATTGCCACCATAGTGAGGATCATCAGCCACCAGCTTACGGAGAGCAGCATCAGGCTGGCTAAAATATCGAAGCTGCGCTTTACCATGGAGCGTAGACCCCCACTCACAAAACCATCCGAAAACATCAACCAGCTCGGGCTCAGTGCCTCGAGAAAAACCAATCGTTGCTCTCGCTCATAGAAGGTTTGTAGGTCCATGATCTGCACGCCGGACATTTTGATATCCAGCAGCTCTTCCACCGGCAATTTTTTTCTCCGATCATCGACAGCGATGACTATTTCATCGACGTTGGCGGCTTCTACAATATCGGTTAGTCGAATTTTTTCGTTGAGAGCTATTGCATGGGGCACACTTATCGGTTCGTCTTCCAGCGTAATGTATCCGACTATTTCAAAGCCTCTGTATATGTAGCTGGAGTTAACGACGCTGAGCTCGCCCGCCCGTTGACCGCAACCCACCACCAATACCCTGCGTTTTAAATTGTCCAGATTGACGAAGCGATAAAACAAATAACGCGTTAACAGCAAGCCTACAAAAGAAAAAATAATTGCGGAAATCAAGACGCTGCGTGCCAGCATCAAGTCCGGAATGATGTAATAGATGAAAGCCAGTATAAAAACCGCAACGGCAAAGCTGAAACTGATGCGCTGAAGAATATTGTATTCTTCTTTATCCAGGGTTTTTCGGTACAAGCCCAAGCCGGAGCAACTGGCTATGAATACGATGGAGTAAACCGCAGCAGAGGCCGCAAGCTCGGATTGGGAATACCAGGACGCTGTGTATAAAAATCTTAGGCCCGCGCCGCAATACATGGCTAGGTAAAACACCAGCGATTCCGCCATAAGCAACCACAGGTAGGCGGTGGAAATGTAATGTCGAAAAATTCTTATCATATAAGGCTACCGCTTGACTCCTGGATAATAACTATTTGACGATAGTCTGGTTTAAAAGCGTCTTGATATGTTCAGCGGGTATTGCGTAGGTAATCCCGCTGGGATTGGATATTGCATTTTCTTTACTGCCCTGTACAAACACCTTGTTAATGATACCAATAACTTTTCCGGAATTGGTGTCGTACAAAGGGCTGCCGCTGTTGCCGGGATAGGCTGTGGCGTCTAATTGAAACACATCGAAAGGGGTCTGTAGCCGCTTCAGCATGTTGACATTTAGCTGCCGAGTCGCGATTGCCGGTATGGCATTGGGCGAAATAGCCGCAATAATGCTGCGGTGGGTGACTGGATACAAGCCAAGTACCATGCCTATCGGATAACCGGTAAATGCATACTGCTCGCCCTCCCTCACTCTCAGGGAGTCACCAATTTCCAGTGCCGGTAAGGCGCCGCCGTCTACCGTTAACAACGCCAGATCGTGATCTTCGTCAGTGGCGGCCAGATCGGCAATTTGCATCTGTTCTTTTTGCTGATGCCGATAAAACACCGCGTAACGCTCTAGGTGTTCAAGGTCCAGTTTTTTTGCCGTAACGTGAGCGTTGGTGACTACCTTTCTGCCATCGGCAACAGCGAATCCGGTGCCTAGGAAAACCGCGCGCGGATTCCGGGTCGGCATATAGGTGCCAATGGCTACTATCCCGGGTTTGATACGGGCGAGAATGTCGGGTAGGTTAACTTCGTCGGCATGGCTGGTGGCGACGGTGGATAGTCCGATAGATAGCGCCAAGAGATAAAGTGTCTGTTTTTTCATGGCTGGAGGATTTATGGGTCCTTAATTGGCATAGCTTGCAAAGTTTAGTCTAACTTAGCATGAATGCGGTCGGCGTCGTGAATTAACAGTTATTGACACATGGGTAACAGACAGGCATTGGCTTAAATGGCGCGAAATCTTGGCCTGGAATATTTACCGAGTAAAATTATATACCGAGTGAACTAGTTGGTTTCTTATGTGTCTTTGCTAGCGGAGATAGTGACCCAATGTCCGGTAGTGTCTGATTCGATATATCAGGCGGTTTGAGATTCAAAAATACAGATCGCTGGATTCGGTTAAAACGCTACCGGTTTTTTTGTGGTTAGATTAGACCTTTTCTCTTTCAAAATGGTTGTTCCTCCAACATAAAATCTCCGCTCCATCCGGTTTCCAATCCGCCAATACGTAACGTTTTGCAGGCGCACCATCCAGTATAAATTCGTGTAATTTGGGACGGTGTGTGTGCCCATGAATCAATGTGCAGCAGGCATACTTACGCAGCGATTCGAGTACGGTATCCTGGTTGACATCCATAATATCCAGAGCTTTGCCGCGTTTATGGTAATAGCTGCGGAAACGATACCAACGTGCTGCTATCAGCCGCAGCCACAAGGGTTTGGAAAGCACATTGTGTTGCCATTCCGGGCTGTGCGATTTAATGCGAAAGGCCTGGTAGGCCAAGTCGTCGCTACAGAGTAAATCGCCGTGGGTCAGTAAAATCCGCTGACCACTCAATTCAATAGTCGCATATTCGTCCAAGAAACGGATGCCGGTTTCCTGACAGAAATTTTGACCCAGCAGAAAATCGCGGTTGCCCTGTAGCAGAAAAATCTCGGTGCCGGAGTCGGCAAGTTGTTTGAGGGCTTTTTTGATGGCCGGGATAGGCCGAGTATTGTCGTCGTCGCCGATCCAGGCATCGAACAGATCGCCAAGGATATACAGCGATTTTGCTTTGATGGCGCGGTGCTGCAAAAAGCTTAAGAAACGCCGGGTGATCTCCGGTTTTTCCAAAGCCAGATGCAGGTCGGATATAAATAGTACGTCTTGTTTCACGTCTTGAAACAGCGGCTTCCGCCTTGAGTCTGGTGGAAGCCGCCAACTGTCATTCGATAACTTCGGCTTTATCGATAACTATGTCGGTTTTTGGTACGTCCTGATGCGGGCCGCGATTGCCGGTGGCTTGTTTGGCCATGGCATCGACTACATCCATGCCTTCGATAACTTCACCGAATACCGCATAACCCCAGCCGCTGGGGCTTGGGCTGGTGTGGTCCAGAAACGAGTTATCTTTGTAATTGATAAAAAATTGCGCGGTAGCGGAATGCGGATCGTTGGTGCGAGCCATCGCCAAAGTGCCTCGCTTGTTTTTCAGGCCGTTATCCGCTTCGTTCTTGATGGGCGCATTGGTTTCTTTTTGCTTAAAGGAGCTGTCGAAACCGCCGCCTTGTGCCATAAAGCCGGGGATAACCCGGTGGAAAATGGTGCCCGAATAGAAGCCCTGTTTTACATAGCCCAAAAAGTTGGCGGCGGAAAGCGGCGCTTTTTCGTCTTCGAGTTGAATGACGACGTCGCCCAGTGAAGTGGTTAATTTGACTTTGCTATGTGTGTTGGACATTTTATTTTCTGTTGCAAATGAAAGGGTTGAGAATAAAAACAGCATCAGGTAAACCAGGGTGGTGCGCATTAAAAGCTCCTTAATCTCGCTGCAAGCCGCGAATTCTATGTGTTTTTATCTTGAAAGAGAAGCCAAAATCTTGATAGATTGCCAGATGTTTCGCTGCATCCATTTATTATCGTCATGCTGAAAATCTACAACACGCTAACCCGAAGTAAGCAAGAATTTTTTCCCAAACAGCCAGGTAAAGTCGGCATGTATGTCTGCGGCATGACGGTTTACGACTATTGCCATATCGGCCATGCGCGGGTAATGGTGGTGTTCGATACGGTCGCCCGTTATTTGCGGCATGCCGGTTATCAGCTTACCTACGTAAGAAATATTACCGACATCGACGACAAAATTATCCAGCGCGCCAACGAGAATGGCGAGGCGTTTACCGCGTTGACCGAACGCTTTATCGAGGCAATGCACGAAGACGAGCAAGCCTTGTCGGTGCTGCCGCCGGATATCGAACCCAAAGCCACGCAATCCATCGCCGACATCGTTAAAATGATTTCGACACTAATCGAGCGCGAGTTTGCTTATGTGGGCAGCAATGGCGACGTGTTTTATGCGGTAAACCGCTTTGACGGATACGGCAAATTGTCCGGTAAAAATATCGATGATTTGCAGGCCGGCGAGCGGGTTAATGTCGATACCGCCAAACGCGATCCGCTGGATTTTGTGCTGTGGAAAATGGCCAAGCCCGGCGAGCCGTATTGGGATTCGCCGTGGGGGCAGGGTAGGCCGGGTTGGCATATCGAATGCTCGGCAATGTCCACTTGTTGTCTGGGTAATCATTTCGATATTCACGGCGGTGGCATGGACTTGCAATTTCCGCATCACGAAAATGAGATCGCCCAGTCGGAAGGCGCCACCGGCGAACCCTTCGTCAATTACTGGATGCACAACGGTTTCGTGCGGGTCAATGAAGAAAAAATGTCCAAATCCCTGGGCAATTTTTTCACCGTGCGCGAGGTGTTAAAGCAATATAGGCCGGAAGTCATTCGCTTCTTCATCCTCTCCAGCCATTATCGCAGTCCGCTGAATTATTCCGATGAGCAACTCGACGACGCCGGCGTGGCGTTGACGCGTCTTTACACTGCCTTGAGAGGTGTCGAGATTGTCGAGGTGACCTTTGATGCCGACTACCGTTTGCGGTTCGAGCAGGCTATGGACGACGATTTCAACACGCCGGTGGCCTTGGCGGTGTTGTTCGATCTGGCGCGAGAATTAAATAAAGCCGAAGATAAAACTGTGCTGGCGGCGACTTTGAAGCAGTTGGCGGCTACTTTGGGCTTGTTGCAAGAAAGTCCCGACAGTTTTCTGCAAGGCGGCGCAGCGGCCGATGGCCTGAGCGAAACCGAAATTGAACAGCTAATCGGTGCCAGAAAAGCGGCCAAAGCCAGCAAAGACTGGGCGCAAGCCGACCAAATTCGCGATCAATTGAAGGCGCAGGGCATTGTTTTGGAGGATGTCGCGGGCGGTAATACCATTTGGCGCCGAGAGAATTAAGGGGCTGGCGATGAGCGAGATCAAAGATAAATCAGTAGAAACATTTCTGGACGAACTGGCCAGCAAGCAAGCTACGCCCGGCGGCGGTAGCGCGGCAGCGGTGATGGGCGCGCAGGCGGCGGCCTTGACAGGCATGGTTTGTAACCTGACCATCGGCAAACCCAAATACGCCGCAGTAGAAGCGCAGATGAAGGCCTTGCTCACAGAATCCGAAGCCTTGCGGCAAACCTTGATCGGCATGATCAAGGCGGATGTCGATGTGTTCGACAAATTGATGGCTTGCTATGGCTTACCGAAAAGCACTGACGAAGAGAAAATCCTGCGCACAGCACAAATCCAGGTGGTGTTGAAAGAGGCCACCTTGGTGCCTCTGGAATGCGCTAAAGCCTGCGCAAAAGCAATAGAGTTGAGTAGGGTGGCTGCCGAACACGGTAATCTGGGCGTGATCAGCGATGCTGGCGTCGCAGTGATGGCAGGCTATGCCGGATTAAAAAGCGCCGCGCTAAATGTGCAAATCAATGCCGCGAGTTTGAAGGACAGGGAGTTTGCCGAAGTCCAGCTCGCCGAGCTGGATACCTTGTTGAAAGCCGGCGAAAAGGCCGCCGAGCAAATTTATCGGATAGTCAGCGAAAAGCTTTAAGAAAACCTCTAAAATCCTTTGTGCCTCCGGGAGAGGAATAGAGGGAGGGATGTAAATAATTTATTTTAATTCCCTCATCCCAACCTTCTCCCAGAGGGAGAAGGAGGTTTTTAAATTTTATGCCGCCTCCTTTTTTGCGTAAGGGGCAATTTTTATCGATCGCACGGCCTAGCTAAATCTGCTTAACGTTGATATTCAAAGTCTGAATCCGATAAGCAATCTGCCTAGGCGTCATATCCAGCAGTCTGGCAGCCTTCGCTTGCACCCAGCCGCTTTGCTCCAGCGCGGCGATCACACGTTCCCGCTCATCCATATTCTCGTCGTGTAAATCGATATGTTTGATCGATTGCGGGGTGCGGCTGATGCCGATTTCATTTTCCAGACCGGTGCTGGCGATTACGTCGCGGTCGATAATGCCTTCCTGGCTCATGATCGCCGCGCGTTCCAAGCGGTTTTCCAACTCGCGGACATTGCCGGGCCAATCGTGCTTCATCAAAATCCGGATTGCGCTCTCCTTGATTTCAAGTGGCCGGCCGCCTTGTTGACGGGAAATCCTGTTCAACAGAAAGCTGGCCAGTTCGGGGATGTCCTCGATACGCTCACGAAGCGGCGGCATATTAATGGGCATCACGTTCAAGCGGTAATACAAATCCTCGCGGAAATTGCCTTCCGCTACTTCCTGTTCCAGATTGCGGTTGGTGGCGGCAATAATGCGGACGTTTACTTTCAGGGTGCGGACGCCGCCGACCCGCTCGAATTCGCCTTCTTGCAGCACACGCAATAACTTGGCTTGAAAAGACGCGGAAATCTCGCCGATTTCGTCGAGAAATAGTGTGCCGTTGTCCGCCAATTCGAAACGGCCCTTACGTTGGCCGATTGCGCCGCTGAAAGCGCCTTTCTCGTGGCCGAATAATTCGGATTCCAACAATGTGTCGGGCAACGCGGCGCAGTTCAATTTAAGAAACGGGCCGTTGGCACAGGCCGAATTAAAGTGTATCGAGCTGGCGACTACTTCCTTACCGGTGCCGGATTCGCCGCGAATCAACACCGTGGTATGCCATTTGGCAACCTGGCGGATGATGTCGAACACTTTCAGCATCGGTTCGGAATGACCTATGATGTTCTCGAAACGGTAATTTTTAACCAGCGTTTGTTTTAAATAATCACGTTCGCTGGCCAGTTCGTTTTGCTTGCGTTCCATCACGCGCAACATGTTCACACTTTGGGCGATCAGGTTGGCGACCATCTCCATGAAGCGCGCGCGTTCGCCCAAAAAAGTCGAGGTACAAGGCTGCGCGGCCAAAATGCCGACCACTTCACCTTGCTCGATAGCTAGTGGGGAGCCGATAAACGGCAAATCCGGGTTGTAGACGCCTAAACGGCTGAGGAAGCGTGGTTCGTCGGCAATACGTTCCACGACGATAGTACTGCCTTCGTCGAGGATCGCGCCGACCAGCCCTTCGCCCGGTTGGTAGCGCACCGAGCGGTCTATGCCGTCGCCATAAATCTCGCAAATGCTCATGCTGTCGTCATCGACGTCGCGTAGCGTAATCATGCCGAAATGCAAGCCGTTACGCTTATGCAAAATCTCCAGAATACCCTTTAGTTTGGTACGTAAATCATGCGTGCTATTCAGCAATTGACTGACGAGAAATAGGGTATCCAGTTCGGATTCAACCAGTAATAAACGATCACTCATGGATGTTCACCATGGCTAGGTTTTTTTGACAGGGAAAGCGGACTTTAAAGCTACAGCCGTTTTTATACTGCGGGTCGATTTCTATCATGCCGTTATGCTGATTGACGATTTCCTTACTCATGACCAGTCCCATGCCGGCCTGGACGCCGGCGGTGCTTTGATTTGTCGTAAAAAACGGTTCGAACACCTTGCTCCGTTGATTGGCGGGTATGCCGGGGCCGGAATCGGCTACCGACACGCACACCCAATCATGCTCGATGGTCGTACTGATTTTGATGATGCGTTCCTGGCTGCTGGCTCTGTTCATGGCGTTGACGGCATTGTCGATCAGCTGTTTGAACAACATGCGTAACTTGTTCTCTGCGCCCAGAATATGCGGCAATACCGGATTTGGCAGCCAATCCACCACGATGCCGTTCGCCAAAAACTTGGTGCTATACAGCAACATGACTTCGTGCAACAGCTGATTCAAGTTGACAGGCACCACCGCGGACTCCGGAATTTCCGGCACACAGCGTTGTAAGGTGGCGAGCGTTTCTTCTCCCATTTTTTGCACTTGGCCCAACAGGTCGCGGATCGGGCTGTTGTTGGCATCGTTGCGTTGCGTCATGATTTGAATCGCCGCGTTGATTTGGTTCAAGGGTTGGCGAATCTGATGCATTGCCCCCAACAGGGTTTCGCGGATGCTGCGGATATGCTCCTCTTCGGCCAGCATGGTGCGCAGAGTCTGAATTTGCAGCTTTTCCTGCTGGCGGCGCAAGGGACTGATGTCGTTAATGGTCAACAATAAGTAGTCTTTGGATTGTCTGGCGAAGAAGGTGTCGGCGCAGACGTCGTTCTCGATAAACCAGTTCCCTGAACAGGAAAACCAGCGGGTACCCTTGAGCCCGGAACTTTCAATCCGCACTTCGCGATTGGTGAAACCTAGTTGCCTGTCAATGTTTTCGCCCCATAAATCGCCCATGTCTTGTTCCAGAGCCTCCAGGAAAAATAAAGCGGGTTCCTTCTTGTCCAGTTCGCTGATCAGCATTTTGTACATCTGATTGTCGAGGACGACGCGTTTGTCGTTATCCAGAACCACCATTGCTACTGGGGAGGCGTTCAATACCGATTCGATCAGTTGTTTTTGATTGTTGACCTGCTGTTCCGCGTAATGCGCCTGGGTGACGTCGCGGTGCATACCTATGTAGTGGCTGATGGCGCCGCGGTCGTCGAACATGGGCGCGATGATCAGATCAGCTAAATAGCGTTGGCCCATTTTTTGCCGATTGACTAGTTGACCGTGCCAAACCTGTTTGCGGGAAATGGTGTGCCACAAATCGTAATAGATTTGTCTAGGGGTGGACTTGTCGGACAGCTCGGATTCGTTCTTACCAAGAATTTCGGCGGCGTTGTAGCCGGTTACATCGGTGAAGGCTTGGTTGATATACAGGATGTTGGCTTTTTTATCGGTAATCGAAATGGCCACCGGCGCCTGCTCCACAGCCTTAACGAATAAGGAAAACGGCAGAGTTTTAGAGGCTTTCCCGCCTTTGAGCGGTTGCCCGAGAGCATTTAAGGCTGGCGATAGCATATCGGCCGTTTCAATCTCAATCTGGCCTTGCAGGTAGTCAGGGGTGGATTTGGTCATGGCAAATGGTTCTCGCGTGTTTTTCTAGGCTTAAGTTGGAAAACTACATGCAATTTGAGAGCCAAATGCGTTTCGGCTTAGCTGCTGTTGGAAAATCCCGGCTATTTGTATGGTTTACGACAAATTTTAGCGGACTTGTTTCAGCTCTGTGTTTTTTAGGACAGAGATGTTGGCGCTAAATCCCCCGGCTTTGCACTAAATCGGGGAGTTGTGGGGTTTTCACAGCATTGGCATAAATGATGCTGTCTTGTTACAAAACACCGGGTCTAAAACGATGAGCGAATACTTACTACTGATATTGGGTACGGCCTTGGTCAACAATGTCGTGTTGGTCAAGTTCTTGGGATTATGTCCGTTCATGGGAGTTTCCAACAAGCTGGATACCGCATTGGGCATGGGTTTGGCAACCACGTTTGTCTTGACCCTGGCCTCCGCAGCCAGCTGGGTGTTGGAGCATCGCTTATTGATTCCGTTCGATATCGGATTTTTGCGAGTGCTGGGTTTTATTCTGGTGATCGCCGCAGTGGTGCAGTTTACCGAGATGGTGATACACAAAACCAGTCCGGTCATGTACCAGGTTTTAGGGATTTTTTTACCGCTGATTACGACTAATTGCGCGGTTTTGGGTGTGGCGCTTCTTAACATCCAAGAGAAATACAATTTCGTGCAAAGCCTGCTGTTCGGCTTTGGTTCGGCAATGGGTTTTACCCTGGTGATGGTGCTCTTCGCCGGTCTACGTGAACGCTTAGCGCTCATGGCAGTACCGGCGCTTTTTTCCGGCACCCCCATCGCATTTATCACCGCCGGCATACTGTCGCTGGCGTTTATGGGATTCGCGGGGCTTTACAGCAAATAAGAGGCACATCATGTACGTTTTATCTGCCATTGTTATTTTGACATCGCTAGGATTGTTGCTGGGCGTGGCTTTGGGGATTGCCGCCAAATATCTGAAGGTGGAATCGGACCCATTAATAGAAACCATCGAGGCCTTAATGCCCGGTTCGCAATGCGGGCAGTGCGGCTTTCCCGGCTGCCGGCCAGCCGCCGAAGCGCTGGTGTCGGGTGCGGCGCCTGTAACATTGTGTCCGCCAGGCGGTACGTCTCTGGTCGAACAACTCGCCAAATTACTGGGCGTTGATGTCGATTTAAGCCAAACGCAAGATCAAGAAGCAATGGTGGCTAGGGTTAGCGAAGAAACCTGCACCGGCTGTACCCGTTGCTTCAAGGTTTGTCCGACCGACGCCATCGTCGGTGCACCAAAACAGATCCACGCGGTGGTGGCGGATGCCTGCATCGGTTGCAAAAAATGCGTGGAAGTATGTCCTACCGAATGTCTGCAAATGCACCCTGTTGAAGTGACCTTGCGCAACTGGCGCTGGCCCAAACCGCTGGCCGCTTGAGACGGAGGCACCTATGTTCGCCTTGTTCGAGAATCCCCGTTTGCGCGGCGGCATCCATGCCGAAGAGCACAAATCCGAAACGTCTCCGCTCAGCATCGTTACCGATTTTCCATTACCCAAGAAATTGTATATTCCGGTGCAGCAGCATGTCGGCAAGCCTGCCGAGCCGGTGGTGAAAGTCGGAGAGAAAGTGCTGAAGGGACAATTGCTGGCCTATAGCCAAGGCACCATTTCGGCGCCTGTGCATGCACCAACATCGGGCGTTATTGCCGATGTGAAGGATTTTCCGGCCCCGCATCCGTCCGCGTTGCCGATTCGTACCGTGGTGATTGAAAGCGACGGTAAAGAACAATGGGTCGAACTGATTGTTCCGGAAGACCCGTTTCAACTCGAACCGGAAGAGATTTGCCAACGCGTCGGGGCTGCCGGTGTGGTGGGTTTGGGTGGCGCGGTATTCCCGTCGGCGGTCAAACTCAGTTTAGGCCGTAAAAACAAGATTCATACCTTGCTGATCAACGCCGGCGAATGCGAGCCATATCTGACTTGCGACGACCGCTTGATGCAGGAGCGCGCCGAACAAATCGTTGCCGGTATTAGGCTGATGTTACGCGGCATGGATGCGCCCAAGGCCTTGGTGGGTATCGAGGATAATAAGCCCGAAGCTTTCGCCGCCATGCAGGCGGCCAGCCTGAATTTTGCCAATATCGTCGTGGCACAAGTGCCGACTCGCTACCCGATGGGCTGGGACCGGCAAATGTTACGTTATCTGACCGGCCAGGAAATTCCCGCCGATGGCCGGGCTACCGACATCGGCGTGGTGGTGCACAACGTCGCCACCGCCTTCGCTGTCTATCAAGCGATATGTCTGGGTCAGCCCTTGATTAGTCGAGTGGTTACGGTCTCCGGCGCAGCCGTTGCCAAACCCAGAAATGTGGAAGTGCCCATCGGCACCTTGATGTCTGAAGTGTTGGCATTTTGCGGTTTGGAGAAATCGAAAATGGCCCGCTTGGTGATGGGTGGACCGATGATGGGCGACGCGCTGCCTATCGCCGAAGTGCCGGTTGTCAAAGCCTGTAATGGTATTTTGGCCTTGGCCGCTGCCGATATTGATGAACCTCCGGTTCAGCCTTGCATTCGTTGCTCCAGTTGTGTGACAGCTTGTCCGGTGGGTTTGTTGCCGTTGGAAATGGCCAGCCGCATCAAAGCCAACCAGCTAGACTCGGCGGTCGATTTGGGACTAAAAGACTGTATCAGTTGCGGTAGTTGTTCGTATGTCTGCCCCTCGAATATTCCCTTGGTGCATTACTTTAAATTTGCCTCCGGCGAGTTAGTGAAGCGGCAACAGGCAGAACACAAGTCCGAACAAACCAAGCGGCTAATCGAAGATCGCAATGAACGTATGGAGCGTGCCAGACTGGAAGCCGAAGCCGAAGCTTTGCGTGCCCAGGAAGCCCGGGCCGCTCGACTGGCTGCCGCACAACAGGCGCAACAAGCGCCAGCAGAGGAAACCGTATGAGTAACAAACCGATTAGCGGACCTCACGTCGCGGCTACCCGCCGCGTCGACCAAATCATGCGCTTGGTCATTATCGCTCTTGCGCCGGCCACGGCCTGCGGTGTGTTGTTGTTCGGCTGGCCGGCTTTGTATTTATTGGCGGTGACTGTGCTGTCGGCGATGGCTTTCGAAGGCTTGTGCTTAAAAATGAAAGGCGTGGCGGCGATGCCCTATCTGCGCGACGGTTCGGCGATAGTCACCGGCTTATTGGTGGCGATGACCTTACCGCCTTGGGCACCATGGTGGATAGGCTTAGTCGGCTCGGCGCTGGCGATTGTCCTGGGCAAGCACGTCTACGGCGGCTTGGGGCAAAACCTCTTCAATCCGGCCATGCTGGCCAGAGTGGCTTTGCTGATTTCTTTTCCTATTGAGATGACCACTTGGGCCAACGTATCGCCGCTGCTGACTGGGCCCGGCGTGATCGATAGCTTGGCGATAACCTTTGGCGGCCTGGAGAATCCCGATGCGGTGACCGGGGCCACCACGCTGGGTTGGGTAAAGACCGAGTTTTCGCAAAATCGGTTGCTGCCCGGCAGTTTGATCGAATATTCCGGTCTTTTGGCTTTTCTTGGCTGGGAGCGCGGTAGTTTGGGGGAAACCTCTTCGGTCTTGTTGTTGGCCGGCGGCATCTGGTTGATGCGACAGGGGGTCATAAAATGGCATATTCCGGTCTCGTTGCTGCTGAGTATATTTGTCATGTCGGCGGTTTTTCACACCTGGGATAGTCAGCACTATATGGGACCTTGGGTGCATTTGAATTCCGGTGCGGTGATGCTGGTGGCATTTTTTATTGCTACAGACTACGTGACGTCGCCGAACACGCCTCTAGGCCAGGTAATTTTCGGCGCCGGCTGCGGTTTGCTGATTTTCGTGATCCGCTCTTGGGGCGGTTATCCGGAAGGCACCGGTTTTGCGATTTTATTGATGAACGCAGTCACACCGTTGATCGATCATTACATTCGTCCGAGAATTTATGGCCGCTACCGTAACGGCAAGCCGCTCGATATTTCCAATACCTGAGACCGGCTATGAATTCCGAACCCGTTAAATCACCTCCTAAAGTGAACCAATATGTGGAGTACGCCTTGCGTACCTTGAGTAACTTTAGGCAAAAACTGGCCGTGTGGCTGGAACCTGGAAATTTGGAGCAACTGCGGCCGCTATTACAGTATCAGGCCGGCGTTCTGGGTGGATTCGCACTGTTGGCGGCAGTTTTATTAGGTGTTGCCGATCTGGCGACGCGCGGGGTAATTGAGCTGCGCTTGCAGGAAGATCTACAGGCTAATCTGGAGCAGGTGGTTCCAGCGGAACTTTACGATAACAATTTGCTGAAAGACAGCGTGCTGATGCCTTCTGCCGACGCCAATCTTGGCGCGGAGCAAACTGAGGTCTATCTGGCTAAAAAGGCAGGGTTGGTTAACGCGGTCTGTTTTAAATTCGTCGCGCCTGACGGTTATGCCGGGCCGATCAGCTTGGTGATGGGGATCGATAGCAAAGGTGAAATCCTCGGCGTCCGAGTTATCGCGCATGTCGAGACGCCGGGTTTGGGTGACAAGATTGAAGTGACAAAATCCAAATGGGTTCTGTCCTTTAATGGCAAATCCTTGAATAACCTGACTGTCGAGCAATGGGCGGTAAAAAAGGATGGCGGGGTATTCGATCAGTTTAGCGGGGCGACGATTACGCCGCGCAAGGTCGTGCAGGCAATCAAGCGGGGATTGGAGTTTTATAAGGTGCATCAGGCGGAGTTGTTGGGGGCTGGTTGATTGGCGGTGTGCTGAGTTCCCTTGAAGGGATTTGGAATATTTGGAATTTGCGAATCATTTTTAAGGTGTTGCGGTCGCGACGGATTTAGTTGAATCGGGTTCTCGCACCCGAAGGCGAGATACTTTCTTTTGCTCCGCCAAAAGAAAGTATCCAAAGAAAAGGCGGCCCGGATGCCGCTTCGATCCTGCGCTCCGTAGCGTTTATCGAGGGTCGGCAGAAGGGGCTTCCCAGCCCCTCCGCCGACGCGCCGCTTCCTTGCGGCGCCCCTTCGGGCTGTTCTCGATAAATGCTACGGTGCTCGGCGCGGCATACGGGGTGTAAAACCTCGCTCGATACCAAGTTTGCTGAGTTTTTTGGAGAAACTATCATGAATCTTTCGATTCTGTTTTCAGAACAATATAGAAAAATCGCCCGCGACGGCCTGTGGGACAATAACGTGGTGCTGACACAGAATCTGGCCTTATGCCCGTTGCTGGCGGTAACCGGGACGGCGACCAACGGCTTGGGTATGGGCTTGGCGACTATGGTGGTGATGGTGGCATCCAATGCCGCCGTGTCGGTGAGCCGGCATCTGATTCCCTCGGAAATCCGTATCCCGATTTTCGTGTTGTTGATAGCCGCGTTGGTGACCTTGGTGGATATTTTTCTGAACGCCTGGATGCACGAATTGCATAAGGTGCTGGGCTTGTTTATCCCTTTGATTGTTACCAACTGCGTCATTCTCGGCCGGGCCGAAGCCTTTGCCTCCAAACAACCGGTGATGCCGTCGATGTGGGACGGCTTGATGATGGGTGTGGGCTTTACCGCAGCCATGGTGGTGTTGGGCGCGATGCGGGAGATTAGCTCGGCCGGCACGTTGTTCGCCAACGCGTCGGTGCTGTTGGGCGAAAGTTTCCGGTTTCTGGAAACGACCTTGATTCCGGAATACAAAGGCTTTTTGTTGATGGCCTTGCCGCCGGGCGGTTTCATCATGCTGGGTTTCATGGTGGCGCTGAAACGGTTGTTGGACCGGAAAGCGGCGGCTAAAATTACCGAACCTACCGTTATTGATACGATTGTCTTGGAAGAAGGGGCGTAAACTATGAATGTGGGTGTATGTTATGCGCAGGCGGACAGGCAAATCTGGTTGCGGTTGGAGGTGCCGGAAGGCAGTACCATTGCCGAAGCTATCGAATTGTCCGGCGTGTTGACGCAGTATCCGGAGATTGATCTGGAGAGCCAAAAGGTCGGGATTTTCGGTAAACTGGCAAAATTGGATGCGCCGGTCAAGGAAGGTGATCGCGTGGAGATTTATCGTAAAATCACCGCAGATCCCGCGCAAGTCCAGCGGAGGCGGGTGGCTTAGCCTATGTACGTTTGTGTCTGCAAAGCGGTAACCGACAGTCAACTTGATGCCGCTATAGACAGCGGTTTATGCTCGCGGAAACAGCTGGTTAAGTGTTTCGGCGTCGGTGGCGATTGCGGTAAATGTAACAAGGACATCGCGCAAATTTTGGATCGAAAAAATGCATGTCGGCTAATGCAGGCTGCCAATGATGCACAACTAATCACTAAAACCCGGGAGATTTGACATGCAAGGCGATAAAAAGGTTATCGAATTTTTAAATAAAGCACTAGAAAACGAATTAACGGCCATCAATCAATATTTTTTGCACGCCCGGATGTTCAAAAATTGGGGCTTTCAAAAGCTGAATGAAAAGGAATATCACGAATCGATTGACGAGATGAAACACGCCGATCAATTGATCGAGAGGATCTTGTTTCTGGAAGGCTTGCCTAACCTACAGAGTCTGGGCCGATTGATGATAGGCGAAAACCCCAAGGAAATGCTGGAATGCGACCTTAAATTGGAACATCTGGCCTTGCCGTTATTAAGAGATGCGATTGCTTATTGCGAAAGCATCAACGACTACGTCTCCAGAGAGTTGTTCGAGCATATTCTGGAAAATGAAGAAGAGCACGTCGATTGGTTGGAAACCCAGATGGACCTGATCGAAAAAGTCGGCATTCAAAACTATCTGCAATCGCAGATGTAAATATACGCAAGTTAAAAACTGTACGGGGCCGATTGCCAGCCCCGTTCGGATAGTAAGCCCCGGCAAGCCTGTAGTTATTCCCACGGCTATAAAGCCAGCCCCGCTAGTCAGTTGTCACTAATGGGATAGATTTGGGTTCCGGTACAGTGCTCAATATTGGGTCAATGGGTATAGTATCGTTGGTGTCTTCATGTCCTTTGTGCTTTCCTGATAATCCGTTAACTGCAATCAGTGGTCCAAGATCGCTGAGAAGTTTGTGGGGGGCTTGGACGATTGGGACGCCAATCCTCGCCCGATGGTCTTTTTGAAGTACACCCCAGTCGGTTACATCACCGTCTACAGTTATGCTCGCCCTGAGGTTAAAACATAGGGGCGGCGGGTGTCCAACTTTCATAGATGTTCCCTGATGATGAATGAGCTATCCTTAGCGGTATTACAATATCGATGCCAAGGGCTGTAGGCCTTGGTTTGGGTCGTTTTTGGTTAAAATGGCCCGTAATACGCTGACAACACCGAAAACATTGATAGGAATTTATGCCGCAAAGTGCTTTTACGCTGGAATCGTTGCTGGAAACTCATGATCTGCCGCTGATCATAATCGGCGCCGACTTACGTATCGTGGCAGTGAATCGCGCTTGGGAACATAGTTTTGGCGTCATGCGCCAGAATCTGGTCGGTCAACCGTGCTGCGTCGAAAACCGCAATTGCCGCCACCAGCGCTTGTTTCAGACTCTGGAAGCCTACGCAGGTATCTTTGCCGACAGCAGCGATGCCAGTTCCCTGCGCTCATTCAGTGCGCGCGGTTTTCCGTTGTTGGATGCCGATGCCACCTTGTATTTGGGCGAAACACTGACCGTATTAAAAAAGTCCGCGGCTAAAGGCGACGAGGCTCCGGCCATGATCGGTAAGTCGGCGGTGTTTGCTCAATATAAAACTCGGCTGCAACAGGCGGCCGATACGCAAGCACCGGTATTATTGCTTGGCGAAACCGGCACCGGTAAGGAATTGGCCGCCGAATTCGTGCATAGCCATTCCAGGCAGGCGGATGGCGATTTTGTGATTGTCGATTGTACGATTCTTGGCGAAGAGTTATTTGAAAGTGAATTGTTCGGGCATGAAAAGGGCGCTTTTACCGGTGCGACATCCGCGAAAAAAGGCTTGTTCGAATTAGCCAATAATGGCACCTTGTTCTTCGATGAGATTGGCGACCTACCGCTATCGCAACAGCCTAAGTTATTGCGAGCCCTGGAAAGCGGTCAATTTCGGCGGGTAGGCGGCACGGCGATGCAAAAAGCCAATGTCAGAGTGGTGTGTGCTACACATAGAAATTTAGCCGACATGGTCAAAGCCGGTCGGTTTCGCGAAGATTTGTTCTACCGGTTGTCGGTGTTTCCGGTCGAAGTGCCGCCACTGCGGCAGCGTAGACAGGATTTGCCCTTATTGATCGATCATTTTTTAGCACAGTTGAACACGGACGCCGATAGCGGCTATGCGATTACGCAATCGGCCTTAATCAAGCTTATCCAATATGCCTGGCCCGGCAATATCCGTGAACTGAGAAACTGTCTGCAACTGGCGGCCGGCTTGTGTAAGGATAAGAGCATTCAAGAAGCCGACATTCATTTCATGCAGCGCCAAGCGGGTGTTGAGCCGGCCGCTGCCAGTGAGGCAAGTGGCGATGCGCATCCCTTACCGATTAACAGTATGGCGCAGTTCGAGGCGGAGTTTATCAATAGTTTGATCAGCAAGTATCAAGGGAATCGCAAATTGATAGCGGCGGAAATGAATATCAGCGAACGAACGCTGTACCGTAAGCTTAACCGACTCAATCTGAATTAAGTGGCGGAGCAATGATGGAATCCAACCTGATAAACTGGACGCTCGACAATATTGGCAGCCGGCAACGCAATGGTTTAACCCCGCCGCGCGACATGCGCGAGACCATCGCCCAGATTAAAGCCTTGCCGCCTTTGCCCGGCAGCGCGCTGCGCATATTGAATCTGATCGCCGATCCTGGTGCGGATGCCCGTAAATTAGCCGACATCATCGAACTTGATCCCTTGCTGACCGCGCAAATTACCCGCTGGGCCAGTTCAGCTCTATACGGTTATCGAGGCCAGATCACGACTGTACATGATGCGATTACCCGTGTGTTGGGGTTTGATTTTGTATTGGATTTGGCTTTGGGGTTGGCGGTGCTGGCACCGTTGAAATCGCCCAAGGAAGGGCAGATCGGTACGCGGATGTTTTGGACCCATGCCTTGGCCAGCACCCGCTTGATGGCGCAGTTGGCCGCCGTTATGCCGGCCGCCGCGAGGCCGGAGCCGCAAGCCTTGTTTTTATCCGGCTTGATGCACAATATCGGATTCCCGTTATTGGGGCATCGTTTTCCTGAGGAATTTAGCTATCTGAGCGGCTTGATCAACGCCAATCCCAGTCTGGCGATTTTTAATCTGGAAACCTTTGCCTTCGGCCTCAATCATGCCGAAATCGGCGCCTGGCTAATGAATGTGTGGTCCATGCCGCGCATGATCACCGATATTGTCTACCACCATCACAACCCATGTTATCGCGGTGAAAACCATCAACTGAATTTGTTGACGTTTTATAGCGATTGTCTGTTGGGACGCTTAGGAATAGGTGATGCGGTGAATCAGATTTGTCCGGAAGACGTGCCGGAATTACTGGGTTTGGATGAGGCTGTTTGTCTGGAAATACTCGACAGCCAGAATGACGATTTAGTGAAAATTCTGGCGACTGCGGAACAACTTACCGATTGAATTACTGCCATTAGTACCGAACCCATCGTGAATTGGGCGCCGTCAGATTATTCAGCGCCACTACGCGCGTGCCGTCTGCTGAAGCAGATGAAAACTTATAGGCGCTGATTAATTACAAATTATCCGGCGCCTATCCAGTCGACTGAGTGTTTAGTCACGCAAAATTGCATTGCGGCGGTCCGATTGTTTCAGAATTCCGCCCAATACCCACATCTGATACATGGATACAGTCCACATGAAAGCGAAGGATACGCCCAGGCCGGCGCCGGCAAACAGCACCAACAAGGCAAAGTGGGGATTGAGTTTAGTTAACCACCACGAGGCGATGTCTATCAGTAGAAACAAATAAGGCATCACAATAGCCGGGTATTTATATTTGCACGGCACACCGGTACTGAAGCTGAAAATGATGCCGACAAACATAAAAATGAAGCTGATACCGAACAAATGGATGTGCGACAGCCGTGTCAGCGATTGAAAGGTTGCGCCTTCATTGGATTCCGTCAGCTTTTTTAAGTTTTCGAACTTGGTGAAATCAGGCAGCGAACCGGCGTTGGCGCCATGGCAGCCGGTGCAAAATTGCTCGACGATGGGTTTAATTTCCTTGTTGTAAACCGCTTCGTCGCCCCCATCCCTGACCCATTGAATGATTTTGAAACGCTCTTGTTCCGGCGCGTTGTATTTCATCGAACCGTTTAGTTTGGATTCCAATACCGAACCGGAGCGGTCGCCATAGTAGCTGTAAACAATATCGTCCATCGACAAACCGAATTTGCCGTCGGCCATGCCGTGGGTAAACAAAATCTGGATTAATGCCATCAAATAACCGGCGGCTATCGTGGTCAGATAGCCGGTGAACAGCAGTTTGATCGAGAGGCCGAAACTGATCAGATTAGCGCCTTTGTAGGCATATTTAACGGGTGTTTCGTTGCGATCAGACATAGGTGCAATTCCGGGTTGTTGGGGATGTTATCGCTTCGAGCAAGGCTTTAAGCGGGAGGCAAAAGCCTTGCCTCCCAAGCCAAGCATATTACTATTTTTTGATGTTTTGGTAGTAATAACCCAGTTCGCTGATTTCTTCGTCGGTTAAGGACTGCGAGATGATGCGCATCCGGCTGTAAATGTCGTTGTGACGTGTACCGTCCTTAAACGCATGCAGTGTGGCCGAGATGTAATCCGCATTTTGGCCGCACAGGGCTGGAATGTCGACTACTTGGCCCTTACCGTCGCCGCCGTGACACACTTCGCAAGGCGGTAACACCCGTTCGCTACTGCCGCCTTTAACCAGAGTTTCGGCTTTTTCATAGACCATCACAGTCTTTGATTGGAACGCTGGCGTTTGCGAGCCGAACCATACCGCCAAATCGGCAGCGTCTTGTTTACTCAGGGTTTTAGCCAAACCGGACATCATCGCGTTATCTCGACTACCGTCGGCGTAATCCTGCAATTGCTTGTACAAATACGTCGGCAATTGCCCGGCCAGCGACGGGAAAGCCGCCGAGGTACTGATGCCTTTTTCGCCGTGACAGGCGTTGCAAGTCTTGGCAAGTTCTTCGCCTTTTTGCGGGTTGCCGGCTTTCACGAAATTTAACTGATCGGCGGTCCAGGCGACTTGCGAGGAAGGCTGTGCAAACGCCGCGCTTGGCAGCAATAAAACTGCGCTTATAATGAGTTTTTTCATGATCAGACCCCCCATCTGCCTGAACCAAAGGTTTCCATCAAGAAAAATTGCAGGATCGGATAGCCGAAGGCAATCAGCATGAACACGCCGATGACGATGTTCCATAAGGTGAAGCTGTTCAGATAGCCGGGCAAGTCTTTGACCGCGTGTATCGGTTCCGCATATTCCACCTCGCCTTGATAGCTTTCGCTACCGAGATGAGTTTTATACAGGTTGTAAATCAGCATGCCGGCGGAAACCACCAGAATCAAACCACCGAAAATCATGGTCACTTCGTAGGGTTCCCAGGAAATGGTTAACAGATTGTTGTAGTTAACGCTGTCTATGCGGCGTGGTTGACCCAGCAAGCCCAGGATATGCCATGGGGTGGTCATGATGACCATGCCGATAAACCAACTCCACAGTTGGGCAATGGCCATTGATGGGCAAAACAGCGGTTTGCCGGCCAAAATCGGCCAGAAATAATAGGCGATACCGAAGTACATGATGATGGTGGTGCCGCCGAAGATCAGATGGAAGTGCCCGGAAATCCAAGCGGTGTTATGCACCATCGCGTTCATCGCATAGCTGGCGTTGACCAAGCCGCCGAAGCCGCCGAAGATCAACATCAACAACCCCAGAATAATCGCCAGTACCATCGGGTTGTTCCAGGGCAGGGCGGCAATCCAGCCGAACAAGCCCTTACCGCCGTTGAGTCGGCCGGCGATTTCCAGCGAGGCTATGACGGTAAAGCCGGTGATGAACGTCGGTAGCGTAACCACAAAAGTGCCGACCGCATGCAGGATTTTCCAGCCATGCGCTTGTTCCGGATCCATATACAAGTGATGGAAGCCGATAGGCAAACTAAATACCACCAACAAAATGAACGCCGCTCTGGCCATCTCGTCGCTGAACACGAAGCCGCCGGCTTGCTTGGGCACCAGCGTGTAAAACGCAGTGTAGGTAGGAATCAGCCAGAAATAGACGATGGGATGCAAGGTCCAGGCAAACAAGGTACGCGCCAGCCCTGCATCGATAGTATCGATCCAGCCCAAGGCCCAGGGAATCAACTGAAACAACACTTCCACGGCAACGCCGGCACTGGTCCATAACCACAGGATCGCATTGGCGGTGGTGGCGAACATCGCCAGCGGCACGGGTTGCCCCGGATTGGCCTTTTTCCATTGCATGTACATCACAATCATCGACACGCACCAGAACCACGAGCCCACGACCAGCAAGGTCGCGCCGATATAAAATATCGGATGGGCCATCAGCGGCGGATAAAAGGTGAACAGCACTGACGCTTGACCAAGTAGTAGCGGTAAGGCTGCCAGTACCACGCCGGTCAGCGCGACGCCGAAGCCGGTCCAGGCAAAAGTCTTATTCCAGACGGGCAATCTCAATGTGGTGTTGGCCACATAATAGCCAAAGCCCATGATGAAAAATGTGGTGAGCACAAACCCCATTAACACGCCGTGGGTGCTGACCGACGCATAATACACTTCCCGCGATTCTAAAAAGCCGAAGAAGCCGCTACGCTCGATGACCTGATACAAGCCCATCACCGCGGCCAGCCCAAAAGCGCCGAACGCCACCCAGAAGTGAGTAAGCGCCAATTTTTTTTCCGCTGCGTTATCCATGATTCGCTCCCCCTTGAGTATTGAGCGCATCCCACTGCGCTTTGCTGACCACCTTGATATTGCTCCACATATGCGCATGGCCCATGCCGCAATATTCGTTACACAGCAGCGGATAGTCGCCGGCATGATGCAACACGGTGCTCACTTGCGCGACATAGCCCGGCACGATCATCGTGCTCATATTACTCATTGGCATATGTACGCCGTGGATCACGTCCAGGCTTACCCAGCGGAAGGTAATCGCGGTTTCCGCCGGCAAGGTCAGGTCTTTCGGATAAAAGCCGTAACGGCCAGCCACCATGCGCACGGTGACGCTACCATTGGGATTGCGTTCCACCCCAAGTTTATCTTCGGCGAATTCAGCGGATAAATGCAGTTTAGCGGAGTCTATGGTTTCGACGTTGCTCGGCGCGTGAATGCCGTGAAAAAACGCCGACCCCAAAATGACGGTCACAAATAAGCCGGCTATCCCCAAGGAGATACCGGCCCAGTTTTTTTCCAGTTTATCGATATGCATATAGCCTCCTTAACCAATATGGCCGCGAGGCAAAAATATACCGTAGTACATTAATAGCCACGCCACGACCATGCCGCCGCCGACTATCAACATCAGCGCCCAAGTGCCGACCGGTGAGCTTTGCAAAATTTTTTGACGTTCTTCTTCAGAGAGATTGTTCATATCCTTCCTTCTTGTATGCGTTTTGATAGGAATTATGTTGGCAACCAACCGCATGAACAGCACCGGCTTCGTCATTCTTACTGATGACTTTACCATCTGATTGCTGGGGTAATCATACCCTTAGCGCCGGGCTAATCGAAAGCGATAAATCAATGTTATTAATTGTTTGCGGGAGGATTAGCCGAAAGCTCGTCGAGAACACACTCTGCATTTAACGGGATGAGGAATATGTTGGGGGCAGAGGTTTTGTTGATGTACCTAGTAAAACTGCGCGGCTGGAAATCTCTGATGTGGGTGTCAAAATGCCAAAAAACTGGTGTTGACGGAATCGGCATGTCACTATTTGGTGCAAATAGATAGTTCGACCCTATAAAAATTACCAGGACCCGCAGGCATGACAAACCAAAAAAGTGCCTGCAAGAGTCTGTGCCGAATCACTAACCAGCGATAGCCACAATGAATCAGCCCATCGATGAATTTCAAGAAACTCCGCCCCGCCATGTGAAATATCGATTACTCGGGTTTTCGAATGCTGCGTTATTGCTGGCGGCTTGTAACTTTGTGATCTGGTTATTTATTTTATTTCCCATCTATGCCGCTACGGATGGCGTGTCCAACAGCGACGGCTTACGCTTCTTAATTGTGGCCTTTATCGTGATGGATCTGGTTGGCTTAGGATTAGCTTCCGTGGCGATGTTCAAGTCGAAACTCCGAAAAACCATGGCTAACTACGGATTCGTACTTAATGTTGCGATGATAGGTTTAAATC
Source organism: Methylomonas methanica (assembly GCF_001644035.1). Lineage (GTDB taxonomy): Bacteria > Pseudomonadota > Gammaproteobacteria > Methylococcales > Methylomonadaceae > Methylomonas > Methylomonas methanica_A. The sequence goes on along the minus strand of NZ_LUUG01000100.1, from coordinate 38,205 downwards.
TTTCGGTATTTCCGTTTTAAGGCGTTGGCAATCCGGCTAAATGCGTTCGGCGATATGAAATCAGTCAATCCTTTGCAGCTATGCCACAATAGGCAGTTGGAATCATGTGTGTTTGTAAGCGAGGCTTGATAGAGCAAGAGTGTGCGCTTCGGCCCATTAATAGAAACCGGTAAAGTGTGCTCTTTGGTTGTTAACATGCCGATTTTCCCTTAGCGGTTTTTCGCGAATGAACTGTGGCGCACAAAGGATTTCCAGCGTGGTACTTACTCAATAATTATTATTAGCGACGGTTTGTCCAGGAGCAAATATGCGAACAGTTAAATTTAAAAAAAATGTGGTCATTTTTCTAGTGGCGGCCGCTTTTTCGGCTTTTAATCCAGCGCTTGCCGAAACGGTGGGGGCGGACCATAAGGATGCTCATCAAGAACACAAGAGCCTGGATTGGCCGGGGATTTATACGGGCCTAACCCCTTGTGCCGACTGCATCGGCGTGAAGACCACGCTGGCTTTGAACAAAAATGGCAGTTATCTGCTGATGACCCAATTTCTGGGGAAATCGGAACGGGAGTTTACTGAAAAGGGCAAGTTTGCCCCGGGCGACAAAGCCAATACTCTGGTTTTGACGCCAAAGAACGGCTCAACTTCGCAGCAATATCTGGTTGAAAAAGATGCGTTGATTCAGTTGGATAGCAGCGGCAACCGGGTTACCGGCAAACTTGCCGATCGCTATATGTTGCGTAGAACCAGCGTCACCGATACGCCGCCCGAACATTCCGGGCATTGATTTAACCCTTAAACCGGGTGGCTGCATGTGCTAGCGGCCACCCGGACATTAGAACTGTTATATCGATTTCTGCTGGTTTTTGCGCCGAAAATAGACAATGGCCAAAAGTACAGTCAAGGCCAACGCGCCCAACATGAAGCGCGGTTCTACAACTTTCACCGAATGATTTTCGTCTTTGAATTTGAATTTGGCGAGTACGCCCAAGGCTGGGTCGGTAATGTCAATGGCAATCGACTTGGCGGCAAGATTTAAAAATTGCACTTCGCTGCCATCGAATGGCTTGTTATTGCGGGTATCGTTGCTGACCATGCCTGGATACAGGGGTGTTTCAGCAAGTTGAGAGATACTTAGCTGCTTGACGATTTCTTGCTCGAGCTCGCGAGTGGTTTTACCGTCGGTTTTGATATGAATCGGTTTTTGGTCGTCTATCTTAATCTCGATTTCCCCTTGCGAGGCGGTGAGGGCTTTTTTTGAACTAAAACCGTCCAGATATTCCACATCCGCACTGAACACCAGATCAAGAGCCACTTGCACGCCGTCGGCGTTGAAGTTTTTATCGGCAAGATCGAAACGTAAGCCCTGGTTGCTGTAATCTCTGACCGTTACCGTCGTCAACGAATAACCGTTTTTGTTGGCGATGATCAATTCAGCTTGTTCCGGTGGTTGAGTAATGGTGATGCCGCGCCAATTCGGATCGAGCTGAATCATGCCGTCCTTCATCGATGTGAGCAGTTTTTTCGTGACCGCGTAAGGCTGAGTTGCATCATCAAATTTATGTGCATTTAAAAAGCTCAAGCCCGTAGAGCGATACAGCTCACCATCGTCGATACGCCATTCCGCCGTGTATGAAAACAGCGAATCGCTGGTTCTTCTGGGCATGCTGGTATGAATGCGCAATTTATCCTGCTCTGCCGGCGTAGTAAGTGCAAAGGCTGATTGGACAAAAACACCCGACGAACATAATGTCAGAATGATGGCGAGATTGGATCGTTTCATCGTGGTTCCAAGCAAAAAAAAATTTACGTTAGCATAATGCGGCGTAAATGACACAACCTTTGATTGGTCGGACGTTAACGCTGCTAATTTGCCGTGTTTGCCAGTGCTGATAATTTGCGGAAAACTAAGCTGTGCTTGCCTGTATTTGCTCTGAAAAGGAGGCAATTTATTTGGTCGGACACCTGGTTTTTCGGGAGCCGAAAGCATTTCACCGCTTGAAATAAGTTTTCAAGGAAAAAATAGGGTTATTGATGCCTGCAAATTCCAGGTATCAAGTGTTCAAGTATATGAACTGTATTACAATCCGAATACGCTGGGTGGCCCGGTTACTGCGTACTGAATCCGCCCTGTGTTAAATCAATAAGTTGCCAGCAGGGTATCGGTAAAATCCGAAGAGGGTAGAAGTGGACGAATCGATAGGGAGTAGAAATAGTGGGAACTAGAATTTTTCCGCTAAATTGTTCAAAAAATTAATAGATTAATAAGGAAATGCCGTTATGACATTAGATTCTCATGCTGCTAAATTAAAAGAAATGGCGGAGAAAATTATAGATTTTACGCCTCAAGAAATCAGTAGTATTACGCCGGAAGAAATTCAACGTTTATTTTATGATTTACAAGTTTATCAAATTGAGTTGCAAATGCAGAATGAAGAGCTGCAAAAAGCGCAATTTGAATTGTCCCGTTTAAATAATAAATTAAATTTTACCTACCATTGTGTTCCGGTTGGTATTATAACCCTAGATTATCAAGGCTTCATAGAACAAGCGAATCATACCTTTGCAGATATGTTGGGCTATAAAGCCAGTAAATTGCAGAAGACGCATTTTTCCAAGCTGATTTTCGAAGAAGACAAGAATATATTTATTCACCGTTTTGACGCTTTTTTCAAAGCGCCAGCCAATAAAAGCTTACAGTTGCGTTTGCAAGGGGATAAGAACTTGCCTCTCCCTGCTTTAATTAAAGGCAATGCGGATGACGGTAGCGATACGGCGAGCGAATCGTTCGATTTGAAATCGCGTAAATTAATTGTCACTATCACAAATATTAGCGACGTGATAACAGACACAAATAAGACTTGAGTATTCTGTTACAGCGTTGCAGGTAAAGTTGTCCACAGGCTTTATTAATTTAAACGATTGATATTAAATGACATGGTTTTATGGATAATGAAAACACTGTAAAAGTGCCGCCGCAGTATGTTGTCGGGATCGGCGCTTCGGCCGGAGGCTTGGAAGCGATTGAGGCATTTTTTAAGAATATGCCTGCCAACAGCGGCTTGTCGTTTGTGGTGATTCAGCATTTGTCGCCACAGTATAAAAGTTTGATGGCGGAGCTATTATCCAAACACACCGCCATGCCGGTAAAGCGTATTGAAGACGGCATGAAAATCGAGCGAGACACTGTCTATTTGATTCCGCCCCGAAAAAACGTCACGGTGTTTCATAATCAGTTGTTGCTGGCCGAGCAAGATCCCAGCAAAGGCATCAATCTGCCGATCGATATATTTTTGCGTTCCTTGAGCGAGGACGCCAGAGAACTGGCGGTAGGCATTATATTGTCGGGTACCGGCAGTGATGGCACGCGTGGTATTCGCTCCATCAAGGAATTTGGCGGCATGGTGATGGTGCAGGATGAAAACTCCGCCAAATTCGACGGCATGCCCAAGAATGCTTTTGCTACGGGTTTGGCGGATTTTAGTTTGCCGCCGGAGAAGATGCCCGATCAGTTGCTGGCTTTTGTTAAGCATCCTTATGCCACCTTACAGGAAAAGAATATCGTCTCGTCCGACGATAGCGACATCACGCGGATTTTTTCGATTCTTAGGGAAAAGTGCAAAATCGATTTTACCTTTTATAAACCCAATACGGTGGTCAGACGCATTGAGCGGCGCATCTCCATCAATCATTTAAAAGATATATCCGAGTATTTAAACTTATTGCAAACAAATCCTCACGAAGTTTTGGTTTTATTTCAGGAGTTGTTGATAGGTGTCACCAGTTTTTTCCGTGACGAGCATGTGTTTGACGAGATTCGTGAGCATTGGCTGAAAAAAGTCGTCAAGTTATTACAAGAAGATGAATTACGAGTTTGGGTGACTGCGTGTTCGACCGGCGAGGAAGCCTATTCCTTGGCCATGTTGTTGTCGGAATACCGGGAGTATTCCGGACATTATTTTCGCGTGAAGATTTTTGCAACCGATGTTGATCTAACGGCCATCGAGAAAGCCAGTAATGGTAAATATCCTGAAAGTATTATTGCGGATATTCCACCCAAGCTCTTGTCAAAATATTTTATTCGCAGGGAAGATTATTTCCAGGTTAGTCAAAAAATTCGGGAAATGGTGGTGTTTGCCCAGCATAACCTGATTAAAGATCCGCCTTTTACCAATATTCATATACTAAGCTGTAGGAATGTGTTGATTTACTTGCAGCCGGTATTGCAGAAAAAAATATTGGAGTTATTCAACTTTTCTCTCGTAAAGGAGGGTTTGCTGGTTTTGGGTACCAGTGAAACGATAGGCGATATGGGTGAGTTTTTTGATGTGGCTAGCGCCAAATCAAAACTATATCGCTCCAAAGGAAAGTATAAATCACTGGGGTTTACCGCGTCCCCCAGTGCTTTAATGACTTACTCGCCGTATCCAAGCTCTGTGCGCTCATCGAATGCGCTTAGTGGTCAGGAAGAAAGGGTATTGGATCGGTTCATTAGGGCAATATCCAACGATGTATTGCCGTTTACGATGATAATCAATGAGAATATGGAAATATCCCATATTTTCGGCGATTCCAAGGATTATTTGAGTTATCCCAGCGGCAAACTGGTGAGCAATGTCAGTAAAATTGTTAAAAAAGATTTATCCATACCTATTTCCACAGGTATTCAAAAAGCCTTAAAAGCTAATAACGAAATTGTGTTGTCCAATATTCGGGTCAGAGAGCAGGACAGTTTGCGGACGTTTAGGCTGCAATTTAAACCCCTGCCGGGTAAGAAGGGCCAAGAAATCTTAGTGGCGGCGATGATCACGGAGACGGTCGATCCTTCTTGTTTCAGCGAGACGGAAACCTTGGTCTACGATGTCAATTTAGATGCCAAACAACGCATCATCGATCTGGAGCAAGAATTACAGTTTACCCGCGAAAACCTGCAAGCAACTGTGGAAGAATTGGAAACCTCCAACGAGGAGCTCCAGGCGACCAACGAAGAATTGTTGGCGAGTAACGAAGAATTACAGAGCACCAACGAGGAGTTGCAATCGGTTAACGAAGAGCTTTACACCGTCAATGCCGAACACCAGGGCAAGATAGTCGAACTGACCTTATTGAATAACGATCTGGATAACTTATTCAATAGTACGAATATCGCTACCTTGTTTTTAGACGAGAATCTGGATATTAGGCGTTTTACTCCCAAACTACAGTCTATATTCCATATCTTGGAAACCGATCTCGGGCGGCCGTTTTACCATCTAACCCATACCATTAAAAATCTCGATGTGATTGCAGTGGTTAAAAGTGTCAATGATAGGCACAACTGTTTTGATCAGGAAATTCAGCTGGAAAATGGTACCTGGTATTTATTGCGGGTGATTCCTTATGTGGTTTCCGCCAAAGTCAACGCCGGTGTCATTCTGACATTTGTGGACATCAATCAGCTGAAAAGTGCGCAACTGGAATTGCATAAGCGTGAGGAGCAAGAAACGCTCAGGCTGGCCAAGTTTGTACAGTTTTCCAATGATGCGATTACCTTGCTCGAACCGGACGGTACCATTGTGACTTGGAATCGTGCTGCCGAGAAACTCTATGGCTGGTCGGCGCATGATGCGCTGGGGATGAATTTTTACAATCTAATTCCGGAAGAGGAAAAACATTTTGCCAAGCAGGGTCTGAACAACCTGAAAGTGGGTAACACCTTGCCGTCTTTTCAGGCCAGACGGCTCACCAAATCCGGAAAGGTGGTGCACGTGTCGGCCTCGGCCTGCATGTTCCAAGCGGAGAACTCGGCTAGAGAGTTAATCGCTTTGACTGAGCGCGACTACGTTCACCAGCATCAAGTCGAAAAACAGGAATGTTTAAATTGTTTGCAAAAACTGGCGACGATAGTGATGGACACCGATGAAGCGATCATCCTGTTTGAGGTGTCCGGTAAAATTACAGCTTGGAATAAGGGCGCCGAAACCTTATACGGTTGGGATAGCTTGGATGCCGCCAGTATGACCTTTACAGAGATTGTTTCGGATGATGAACGGGCCATTACTCAGCAACTGGTTCAGGAATTGATAGTCGGTGGCGGCGTGAAAAGTATCAAAACCAAACGTGTTACCAAAGATCAGAAAATCATCCCGGTACGCATGCATGCGACGGTATTGGGTAATCGTTCGGGAGAAGCGTTGCTAATCGTCAGCAGTGAAAAAGCGGTGCACTGAGCACTATATCAACTTGCGATCAAGGCAAGATTTCGGCTAACGATTGCTCCACAGTAAGCAATTCCGCCGGCGTATTTATGTTGACGAAGATGTGCGGCGAGTCGCTGTAGTCGACTTGGAGCAACGAATGCCGATGAAACCAGGTTTGCAACTTGCGTTCGCCACTACGTAGGTAATCCTGTAAGTCAGTTTGCAAGCGGGTTTTCAGCGCGGCAAAAACCGGGTGTAGGCGCTCGCCGTCAAACGCCACGGCGATGTCCGCGTCCTGGCTTATTAATGCGTCGACTAAGCGTTGCAGATGAATGCTTGCAACCAGCGGCGAGTCGCAGGGCGCTACCAGTAATATCCTGTGTTGTGCGGTTTGCATCGCCGCCAAAATTCCGGCCAGCGGGCCGTCGAAGATTGGTTCGGCATCGCTGATGACCGGGTAATGGAATTGCCGATAGCGGTCTTGATGGCGATTGGCGCTGATCAACAAATCATCGACCAGCGGCGCCATGGCGGCCAGCGCATAGCTAATCAAGGGCCGGTTATTGCACAACATCAAGCCCTTGTCTTGCTCCTGCATGCGCCGGGCCATGCCGCCGGCCAGCACCACGCCGCTAACTTTGTTTTGCCCGCTCATGATGGTAAGCTTTCTCGATGTTTAAAAGAGCCGTCATTTTCGCAAGCCTGCCGTTGATTGCAAGTTGTGCCGCGCAGTCTCTGCTGCATACCGAAGAAGTGACGTATTATCAAGTTGAGACCAGCAAACCGTACGACGAAGTATTGGCGGAACTGGAAGTAGCGATTGCCGAACACAACTTTCGCATCACCGGCCATAGCCGGGTGGGGAAGGTGATTCGCGACAGAGGAGCCACGAATTTTCCGGAATACGATACGGTACAGTTTTGCAATCTGACGTTGGCGAAGGTGGTGCTGGAAATCACCCCGCATGCTATAGGCTATATGCCCTGCAATGTGGTGACCTATCAATTCGACGGTAAAACCATCGTCAGAACGCATCTGCTGCCTGAAGATACCGGCAATCCGGCCCTGAATAAATTCGCCAAGGAAATGAACCCGCAACTGCGACAGATTGTCGACTTCGCCGCCGAACAATAAATATCCCTACAACGATAAAAACCGAGCATCATGAAAAAATCATTCTTCGCTACTCTCGCTGTTTTAACGCTGCTAAGCGGCTGCTCCACTACCCAAGAAAACTCTAAACCCGAAGCCGCCGCAAGCGAGCCGGCGGTATTGGTCAATGATTATCCTACCCGTGACCGCGTCGATTATGTATTGGAATGCGTTGCCAAGCACGGCGGACTAACCTATATCAGCCAATACGCCTGCGGCTGCAAAATCGATAAAATCGCCGAAAAACTCAGTTTCGAAGAATACGAATCGGCCAAAACCTTTACCCAGATGCAAAAAACCCCTGGCGAAGCCGGTGCGGCGTTTCGCGATCCTAAACAATCCAAGGATTTGCGCACCAAGTTGAAAGATGCTGACGCCGAAGCCGAGAAAGCCTGTTTCGTTAAATAATCCCTGTTGACCATGATGGCGCCGGCCGGGTTGTCATCATGGTTCATGTCTTTACCGTCAAATTGTCGCTATATGAGCAGTTTGGCGGTTGCTGTCGGACTCACTTAATCTTACCGTTATGCCCAACGCCCAGTTTTTTCTTTCCTACCCCAAATTTAAGCTGGCTATACTGGCTTTGTTGACGCTGAATATCGGCATTTATGCAGCGGTCGATACGATGACCACTGCGGTTGATGCGCTGGTGTGGGTGATATTGTTGGTGATGTTCGAGCTGGAAACCGTCAAGGCCGCGCCGTTTAACGAGACGACCTTGCACGCGGTGCGGAACGTGTTGATTGTGGTGATTGCCTTGGTGTTCGGCAGCTACGTCCGCGATAACGAATGGCTGGATGTGGTTAACTCTCTGCTCTGGTTTGCGTTGATTGTATTACTCGAATTGGAAGTGCGCTGGCGGTCTTTGGTAGTACGGCATCGGCAGGTGTTTTGGTTGATGACTGTGGCCGTGTTTGTGGGTTTAATCGGTATGGTTGTGGCTTGGCTGATGCAGTCAGCATGGCTGGATGCTTACGATGCGCTGCTGTGGATCGCTGCATTCGGCGTGATTGAAGTCGATATTTTTCATTTCCTGAAGTTGACGCGCGATTAATCCCAACGCCATTGTCAGCGGTTTCCCAAGCATGAAAAAGATTGTTTGGTTGCTTATTTTTGTGGCGCCGTTGCTGCTGAAAGGCTGGTATGTCGATAATTTTATTTATCACTATACCGGTACCCGTTTGCTGGGATTTACTCAGGTTTTATTTAACGATGCCGTGATTTATGGCGGTATTTTAATATTGCTGTATTTATCGCTGCTGCCGACTATGATGCGTTGGTTGGCGGCATTATTACGCTTGGCGGCTTTGCTGTTGTTTGCAGTTTATATTATCGATTATGCCATTATCGTTAATTTCAATACCCATCTGGCTTTGGGCGACGCTATAAAATATGCGGATTATTCGTACAAATATATTCAGCAAATTTACGGTTTAAGCGATTTTGGTGTGCTTGCGCTTACCGTATTAATCTTGGTTTTGCTTTTATATTTTTCGTGGGTAAGGTTTAAATCCGTAAATCCTTATGTCAAAAAGTGGCCAATCTTCTTGATTCTCGGCCTGCCGTTGGCGGCCGCGTTTGCCGATAATGAAAAATACGCCCATGCCTGGATCTATAAAAATGTCATTGATTATAATTTAACCATATTGTCGGAGGCTGCGCCGTATAGCACTGCTTATGTCGATGCGTTTAGTTTTCATGAACATATAAACTGCCAAACGCAACCGGCTCAAACCAAGAATATTATTATTCTGATGGTGGAATCGCTGTCCGCTTATCAAAGCCGGTATTTCTCCGGTATCCACGATTGGACGCCCAATCTGGATGCAATTGCCCGCCAATATCAGGCCTTCAAGGATTTTTACGCCAACGGTTTTATCACCGAAGACGGCGAAGTCGCGCTACTGACTGGCTTGCAGCCGCTCTATCCGCCATCCAGTTATACCGACGATGGAGGTACGTCATTTTATAGTTTTTATAATATAAAAGACTCCCTGCCCAATATCCTTAAAAAGCACGGTTATAAAGCCGAGTTTTTAACCACTGCCGATTTGGAGTTCGGTAACACCGGAGTCTGGGCGAAAAGTATAGGCTTTGATTATGTCGAAGGTCATGATCAACCGGAATACGATAAGTGGGAACGGTTTCATTTTGAGGCCGCGCCGGATGAGGCGCTATATTTAAGAGCTTTGGCTAGGGTCGAAAAAAATAAAAAAAATAATTTTTTACTGTTTATTAAAACCGTTAGCAGTCATCATCCCTATATTAATCCGGAGACTAAAGAAAAATCCGAATCGGCGGCAATTACATATACCGATAAACAACTAGGCTGGTTTTATCGAGAACTACAAAATAACGGCTTTTTTAATAAGGGTATCTTGATTATCGTCGGCGACCATCATTCGATGACGCCTTTAAGAAAAGCAGAAGTCGAGTTATACGGTCAGTACAAAGCTTCGGCAAAAGTGCCCTTAGTGATTGCCGATGGCGACCGGCCGGCGAGCGTGGAAACTAATCAATATCAACAAATCGATGTGTTTAACAGTTTGCACGGCTTGGTCGCCGGCAAGCAATGTTATTCGGATTGGAACGGGGTATTGTTCGGCGAAGCGAAAACCTCGCCCAAATATATTATTCATCGGCGCGGCGACAATCGGGATATGGTTAGTATTTTTGGCGAGAACGAAGAGTTTCTGGTGAAGCTGGATGGCGATAAGACCAGGGTAACCAGCAAACTACCGGCGGAGCAGATTGTCAGACAGCTGTTGGTCGATAAGATTAACGCGCTGCGGATAGCGCGGGCGAAGTGGGCGTTGACACAATCCGCCGAAAAGTCAGATTGATACGCGCTTGCTTGGCTAGGCGAGTTTTGGGCAGTTCGTGGCGCCAGTGGTGTTGCAACTCGCCGGCCATGATCAACAAGTCGCCGTGACTCAGCTCAATATCCAGCGTCGTGCGGCTGTGGGCATGGCGAAAGCGCAGCAAGCGCGTTTCGCCGAAACTCAGCGATGCTATCTGCGGATTCTGGCCTAACTCTTTTTCATTGTCGGCATGACAACCCATCGAATCGTGGCCGTCGCGATATAAATTGGCTAAAACACTATTGAACGCTTGTCGGCAAACGGTTTCGACGTCGGTGCGTAGGGTTTGCAGTTCGCGGGTCCAGGGCAATGGTTGGTGATCGATCCCGGAATAACGGTAGTCGGCGCCTGGGTCGCCGTACCAGGCCATCAAGCGCGGCACCGGCACCCAGCGCCCGAAGATATGAATTTGCTCGGTTTGCCAGGCCAGGTTATGCAGGAGGTTGTTAAAGTAATTGTCTGCGATGGTTTGTGGGTAGAAAGCTTGCAGCAAATACAGCTCTCCATCGCGGGGAGCCAGATTCTGGTAGTTGACGATTAAGGTCGATGTCATCGCAGCAGGAGTTTGGGCTGGCTCGGCGATTTTAGCTGCTGAACCAGTCCATCAGACAAATGAGTCGGTTTTAATTTACCAACAAAATAATCAACTGCGCGGCAATGATCCGTAAAATCATGACCAAGGGGTACACGGTCGCATAAGCCATCGACACAGCCGCGGACGGGCTAAGATTATTGGCAAACGCCAAAGCCGGCGGATCAGTCATGCTGCCGGCCAGTAGGCCGCAAAGCGTCAGGAAGTTGAGTTTATAGACTATCCTGCCAACGGCGGCGATGATCAGTAGGGGCAGCAATGTTATCATCGCCGCGCAGGCCATCCAGTAAAAACCGTCGCCTTTCACCAGCGTCTCGACGAATTGATCGCCGGAATGCAAACCGACGCAGGCCAGGAACAGCACAATGCCGATGTCTTTTAAAATGATGTTGGAGCTTTTCGGCAGATGCCAGGTCATCGTGCCCCAATTGCCCACTCTGCTCAGCATAATGGCTACCAGTAGCGGCCCGCCGGCCATGCCCAGTTTGACCGCCGAGGGAATACCGGGCAAATACATCGGCACACTGCCTAATAACACCCCCAGCGAAATGCCGATAAAGATTGGCATGATTTGCGGGTGAGCCAGTTCTTCGAGCGAGTTACCCAGGGCTTTTTCGATACTGTTCAGCGCTTCCTCGCTGCCGACGACATTCAATTCATCGCCGAAATGCACATGCACGTTGCTGGTGGGGGAGAACTCAACATCGGGACGATGAATCCGGGAAATGGTCACGCCGTAAAGCATGCACAGATTGCCGACGGTTTGATTGATCGCTGATTTATTGGTGACTACCAGTCGTCGGCTTTGCAAATTAGTGGCAATTTGTTTCAGATCGATATCCGATTCCGGACCGATCAGAATTTTCAGCTGTTCCAAGGGTTCGCGTTCGCCGACCAGACGGATGGTATCGCCAATCGCCAGGCGGCTTTCCTGACCGGCCACATCTACTGCGCCGTTGTGCAGAATCCGCGTCATCACCACGTTCATGCCTTCGAAAAACGGAATTTGCCGCAGCGTCAAACCGTTCAGATTAGGGTTTTCCACTCGCAAATCTTTCCATATCGGCACATGGGTGTCTTGCTGTTGTTGGTCGGCAAAGTTTTTGGCTTCGTCGGCTATATCGACTTTAAACAAGCGTTTGTTCAACAGCATGGCCAGAATGATGCCGGCGATACCGAATGGGTAAGCCACTGCATACCCCAGGCCCGGCATTTTCAATGTTTCGCTATCGATGCCGGCAATCCCGCTCAATACTTGTTGGGCGGCGGCCAGCGACGGGGTATTGGTAGTGGCACCGGAAAATAGGCCCACCGCTACGGGCATGGGGATAGCGCCGAAAATGCTGATCAATACTGTGATCAATGCACCTAAAAGCACAATCGCGGCGGCCATGCCATTCAGACGCAATCCGTAACGGAAGAACGAACTGACGAAGCTGGGACCGACCTGTAAACCAATCGCGTAAACGAACAGTACCAAGCCGAATTCGCGCAAAAAATGCATGACTTCCGGATTGATCGTCAGCTGGAAATGTCCGAACAGCAATCCGGAAAACAATACGCCGGCGATACCCAGTTGAATGCCGGCCAGCGATACTCTGCCCAAAACCAGGCCGCTGGCGACTACCAAACTAATAATTAGTAATGTGTGTGGAACGGAATCTTGATTAAAAAGCGATAGCAACCACGACATGGCCTATTCCTTTGGTTCGAGTGGGTTGGAGGGATTTTAGGTTTGCTTAGTCAATGCTGCCTGACTATGATGCAGAAGCCTGATAGCGCATTATGTCGTCAGGATTGTACAACAAGCCAAACAAGGGTGATCTCGATGAATAATAAATATCATAAAATGAAATATATCGTCATGCTGGGGCTGTTCGCCGCCGGCGCCAACGCGGCGGATATCGAGGCAGGCAAAGCCAAAGCCGCCGCGTGTCAAGGTTGTCACGGTGTGGCCGGCGTCAGCAGCAGCCCCTTATGGCCCAGTCTGGCAGGGCAAAGCGCGGTGTATATCGAGAGCCAGCTGAATAAATTCCGCAACGGGCAACGCGAAAATCAGGTAATGAAACCGCTTGCTTCAGGCTTGAACGACACCGACATTCAAAATATTTCCGCGTATTACGCCAGTTTGCACGGCAAATCGGCCGGCAGCAGCGATGCCAATTTGGTCAAGCTGGGCAAAGACAAAGCAGCAATGTGTCTGGGTTGCCACGGCAATAATGCGCAGGGCATGGGCATGGTGCCGAAACTGGCCGGTCAGCACCCGCAATATTTAGCCAAACAACTGACCGATTTCAAAAAAGGCGCGCGTAAGGCCCCGCAAATGAATGCGCTGGCACAATCGCTCAGCGATGACGACATCAAGGCTGTGGCGGCTTATTTGGGGTCTTTGTAGATTATTGTCATGTTCCGCATCGTTTAGAGTACCGGAGCGATGCGGTTGCTTTGTTGAATGTTTCGGCTAATCTAATGCGCAGATTTGTCCGAATCCCACAATCCAAGCGCGTAGCAAATTAACAGTGTGATGAAATTAAATGGTCCAATGCGGATTGGGTTTTTGCTGGCTTGCGCCTCGGAGTCTTCGCTAGCAGATTCGTTGTCGTCCGACGTAACGTGGTCGGTGATTGGGCGCAACATCACCATTACTCAACCGTCCTTTGCCGGCGTGAGCAGCGGCAGTTTTGCCGGTAATTCGGCAACAGTAGGTTCGGGTTCCAGCGTCAATTTGGCTGGTAGTTACAGCATCCAGGAAGGCGATACCAGTTATTGTCCAGGTTGCGTCATCCAGCTTTATACTGCGTGGATTGCCCCGGCTCAAGCCGGTTCCGCCGGCTTTTTCTCGGGAGTAATCTATCCCGGTTTTGGTAGCCAAAGCGGATCGTTCTCCAGCCAACTCACTGCACCCAAAACGCCGGGTACGTATTTTATTGGCCTCGGGTCAACGTTGGATTTTGTTTACCAGCCAAACGTCGCTGGCGGGTTTGGGAACGATCAGAATGGCATTCCCGGTTTCGCGCCATTCCAGGTCAGTGTTACACCCTTAGCGCTAAGTCCCATTGCCTCCAGCGACAGCTTCAGCACGTTGCCGGGTTACTATTACAGCACCGGCGGCAATTTCAGCAACCACGGCACATTAATCAATAACAGCGCTACGCTCAGTCATAGCTCAGGGGTTTTCTCCAACTTTGGTGCCATCAACAATCAAGGCGTACTTGAGAATGCTGGACAGATGGTCAATAGCGGCAGCATCAACAATGTAATCGGCAATACGCTGACAAACGTCGGCGAATTGGTTAATCAGGGCAGTTTCGGCAATGCCGGACAACTGAGTAACCAAGGTACTTTTAACAATCACGGCGTGCTGAACAATACCGGGATCATCAGCAATACCGGCCAATTCAATCTGGCGCAAACCGGACTCATTACCGGCGCCGGCGATTTCTACAATAGCGCACAAGGACGCGTCGATATCTCCGGTACCAATCCGCATCGGTTTGACGGCAATGTCAGTAACGACGGTGTTTTCAGAACTGTAAATACGTCGGTGGCGTTTACCGGCAATTTCACGAATAACGGCCGCTATGAGAGTGATCCATCGACCAATCAATTCAATAATCTTTCCATAGGTTCCAGCGGCTATTTGGTGGGCGGTGCCGGCGATGTTTTCATCGTGACCGGCGACTTCAATAATGCCAGTACCCAAAATACGCTGTGGAATACCGCGAATGCCGATCTGGTTTTCAGCGGCCCCAGCGCGACACAACATACGATGAGTTTGATGGGCAGCGATCAAGGCCAGACCACGGCCGGTTCAGTGAATAACTTTGCTTGGGGTTCGGTGACGGTGGCGAGCGGCAACGGCTTGCAGTTAGTCGATGGTAATAGCACGCCCGGTGCCGCGCTATATGCCAGTCGACTGGTGTTGACGGATGGTGTGAGCCAATTAAGCAGCATCAGCAGCGATTACAATATCTACATCGATCCGACTTTGCCGGAAAATCAGTATCTGCTGGGGGCGATACGCAGTTTCGGTGGCGGTCGAGGCCAATTGGCGCCCTGGAGCTTGCAGCCTTTTGCCGCAGAGACTACTACGGCGCCGGAGTTAACCTTCAATCAACAGACCTTTGCGCCTGCCCTAAACGAAGCTTGCGCTACTCCAAGCGGTATTTTGGCTACCCGGTGCCTGCAACTACAGGCGCTCAGTCCTGAGCAGCAAACCAGTGCCGTTGCGGCATTGACTCCCGATCAAGTGCCGAGCCAGATGGCCGGGCCGGTGAAATTGGGCGCGACGCGCATGGATGGTCCGCTCACCCGATTGGCGAGCTTACGCGCTGGCGGCGGCAGTGCGCCTTTGTCGGTTAATTTTAACGGTATCCAATTATCCGCCAACACCTCGGGCTCTCAGGGGCTAGGCGGCGCAGCCGGCGATGACGAGTTGTTCCGCGATTCGCCGTTGGGCCTGTTTTTACAAACCCGGTTTAATTTTGCCACTCTGCAAGGTGACGCCTGGGATCGCGGGTTTGATTCGCAAGCGCGCACCGTGACGGGCGGTGCTGATTATCGGCTTAGCGATAAATTGGTCGTTGGCGCGGCGTTTAACTACACGCACGCTTCCACGCAGTACGCCGATTCAGCCGGTAATATGAGTAGCGACACCTATCTGGGTGCGATTTACGGTAGCTATTATCTGCCCGAGGATATTTATCTGGATTGGGTGGGAAATTATGGCGGCAATGACTATGCCTTCAATCGCCAATATGCTTATTCCGGATTCGCCGGCCAATCCACATCTAAAACCACCGGCAATCAATACGGTTTTGCATTAAGCGGCGGCAAAGACTTCAATTGGGACGAATGGGCCGTCGGGCCTTATCTGCGTTTGGAGTATTTAGGCATGAACATCGCCCAATATCAGGAGCAAAGCGGCAACGGCTTCGACATCATCACCGGCGAGCAAATCAATCATTCCTTCGTCAGCAATCTCGGTACCCAAATCAGTTATGCGCTCAGCACGCCGTGGGGCGTGATCACGCCGGCGGCGCGCGTGGAATGGGAGCATCAATACCTTAACGACAACCGGCTGATCCATATGCGTTTGGCTCAGGCCGAGTCGGGGCAGGGCAATTTTACGATTCAGACCGGTGAGCCCGACCGCGATTATCTCAACCTCGGCGGTTCGGTCAGCGCTACTTTAGCTAATGGCGGCTCCGGGTTCGTGCGTTACGAAACCCGCTTAGGCCAAGCCAATATTTCCGACCATATCGTGGAAGCGGGCTTGCGGATGACTTTCTAGTTCCGCAAGCCCTTCCTGATTGTTACTGATACGGTGGTGGCGGTGGCAAGCCGGGTGGTGGCGGCGGAATACTGGGTTGTGAGGTTTTGGGTGCCGGCGACTGGTAAGAAAACTGCCCGGATACGGGTACTCGGTGGCCCTTGGCATACATACATTGCACATAGGCGTTGTCGTAACCTTGTTGAGTGGCATAGCCGGAGCGTCTTGATTCGCCGCTGCCGACGATAGTCCCGGCTACCAAACCCGTGCCCGCGCCGATAGCCGCTCCGCCGCCCCCGCCTAGCGCGGCACCGGCAGCTGCACCGACTGCGGTGCCGACCGCCGCACTGCCTATTTGGCTATCGGCGCTGGCCTGATTTGGCGTGGCACCGACTTGTCCGGCCGCGTATTGCTGGCATTGATAATCGTCCTGGCGGAATTGCTCAAACGACAGACCGGTGCCTGGTAGCGCCATCACGCTGGGGCCGGAGGGCATATGGGCGCAGCCGCTCAAGGCCAGCGCTGCGCAGATTCCCGCCATTTGGTTTTTAGTGTTCATGTTTGCGGTCTCCTGCTAATTCTGCGGCGTGGGCTCGACTTGTTGCCAGCCATTTACACACTCTTTTACGTAAGGATAGTAGCCGGCCGGATCGTTACAGTAATACCAATAGCCTTCGGCTAAGGGACTGTTCTGGGGTTGACTGCGCTCGCGCTCGATATAGACCGGGGGTTGCACCGGTACGGTGATAATTTCCCGCGGGTAATACGGATATGCCGGGTAGTATGGATAAGCCGGGTAAAACGGTCTGGGATAAAGTGGAGCCCCAAAGTAGAAGCTAAAACCCGGACGGAAATGTCCGCCAAAATGTCGACCGCCGTGATGGTGAAACGGGTCAGCGTTCGCGCTTAGTGCCCATGCCGACAGTAAAGCTATCAGCGGGGCCGTAATCCACTTTTTGAGTTTAAACATACTTACCTCTCGTTTGCTTGCGGCGTTGGAAACGGGATCTCAATCAGCACACTTAAACCGCCTTGCGGCCGATTGCTGGCGCTGATGCTGCCGCCATGCGCCTCAACGGCTCGATGCGCGATGGTGAGCCCAAGGCCGGTGCTGTGCGGTTTTTGCGGTTGACCGCTGCGGAAAAACGGCTGAAAAATTGCCGTCAAATCCTGATCCGCTACCCCAGGGCCGTCATCGTCCACCCGAATTCTTAAGCGACGATTATCGCTACCGAAATCGGCGGCAATTAATACCGTGCCGGCGGTTTTGCAATGTTGCACGGCATTACGCAGCACGTTTTCGATAGCGCGATGCAATAGTTCGCTTTGGCATTCGACTACCGCATCGATGTTGCCGTGATAGCTCAGTTCGACACGTTTTGGTTCTGCCTCGAAACGCACGTCGGCGACAATGTCGGCCAACAGATCAGCGAGATTGATTCGGTCGATTTTTCCCGGCGCCACGCCCGCTTCCAACTTCGATAGCATCAATAGTTCGCCGACTAGGTCGCTGATACGTTGCGATTCCCGTTCGATACGTTCCAGCATGGCCGGCAATTTTTCCGGTTGTTGTTGGGCTAGACCGATAGCCGCCTGGATACGCGCCAACGGCGAGCGAAGTTCGTGGGACACATCGTGCAGCAAATGTTGCTGGGCATTAATGAGCGAGCAGATCTTCTGGGCCATGTGGTCAAAGTCGCGACCTAGGTCCGCCAATTCGTCGCCACGTCTACCCATTGCCTTACCGATACGGGTATTCAGTCGGCCTTGGGCGACGGCGTTGAAAGCATCGCGTAAGCTGCGGATTGGTGTGGCGAAATACCAGGCCAAGAGTCCGCTGAACAGCAGACTGGCCACGCCCCCGGAGACTATCGGTAAAATCGGCGAGGGCGGTTCGTTACGCGGGCGGCGAATGCGGTCATCGGGAGGCGGTGGGGGCCGGTCTCCGGGGATAGGGCCGTCAAAGCCCATTGGCGGCAGTCCAGCGCTGCCGCCCGGAAATGAGGGCCTGAATAAGTCGCCAAAACCGTGCTCGGGCAAGGGTACGAAAAGCAGATAACGATGGCCGTCGTCGGCCGCAACCATTTGGATGGCATCCGGGTAGGCATTTTTTCGGTTTAAGGCTCTGGCCTGTTGCAATACCTCTGCCGCTAACGGCCTGCCCAACAATTCCCGGTCTGTATCGTCTACCGCGTATATCGGTGGGAAACGGGTGTTTTGCAAGGTCTGAATAAAGTCGTGCAAGCCCTTGACGCCGCCATGCGGCAACGTGCTGGCGGCCAGCTTGACCAGCGAGGCGCGTCTGATATCGACAACATCGGCCTGCTTGGCCGTTTGGTTTTGCTGCGCGGTGTGTCTGAGCCAAACGGCGGTACCCACGCCGATGCCTGCTGTTAATAATGCCAACCAGAACGCGAAGAAAAACTTCCAAAACAGTCGGCCCATCTTATTCCTTAATCAGCTGGTAGCCCTGGCCGCGCACGGTCTGGATATAAGAGCGGCCATCCGGCTGATTGCCGAGTTTTTGGCGGATGCTGCTCATATGCACATCAATGCTGCGGTCGAAACGTGCCAGTGGCCGCCCCAGGGCTTTTTCGGAGAGTTCGTTTTTGCTGACCACCCGGCCGACCTGACTGGCCAAGGTTTCCAGCAAATTGAACTCGGTACTGGTTAGATCCAGGTCTTGTTCAAACCACGCGGCTTTGCGCTTTTCCGGCCACAGTTTCAATGGGCCGGTCACAAACGGTCCTGGCAATACATTGGCGGCAGGGTGGGTTCGCCGCAAAATTGCGCGGATTCTCGCCACAAGCTCCCGGGGCGTGCAGGGCTTGGGGACGTAGTCGTCGGCGCCGGATTCCAAACCGATAATCCGGTCTACCTCGTCGCCCTTGGCGGTAAACATCAGTACCGGAACCCGGCTTTCCAGCCGAATGCGCGCCAATATCTCGGTGCCTTTGATGTCCGGCAGCATGATATCCAAAATCACCAGTTGATAGTCGCCGGACAGGGCATATTGCAGTCCGGATGTGCCGGTATGGCTGACGTCCACCGCAAAACCGTCCTGCGCCAGATATTCCTGGAATAGACCGGCCAGTTCCACGTCGTCATCGATAATTAACACTTTGTGCATGGTTGTCGCTCGTTGGCTGTGTGGTCATCATCATAGCCCTGGCTACCGCCGACAACCAGCTGGGTTTACCTGATTTTACACGGCACTAACAGCACTTAACCTCTGATTTGAAATACTGACTACGACGAAATCGAACTGGTTTTGTCCTTAGGTTCATCATTATTTTTGAGGTATTTTTTATGAAAAAATTAGTATTGTTACTCGGCTTGTTACCCTTAACCGCGATGGCTCAGCCACCGCATGGCGAACACCACGGCGGCGGCAAACCGCCGATGCATATGTTCGGCGAAGCGGACGGTGAGCAACATTTGCCGCGGTATTTGAAAAAACTTGATCTCAGCGAGAAGCAGGAAGCCGATATCAAGAATTTAATGAAAACCCGATTCGGCGACGGGCACGCCCGGTTTAAAGAAGAGCATGCATTGAGAGCCGAATTGCACGCTTTGAGCTTTTCCGCAGATTACGATGAGGAAAAGACCAAAGCCTTGCTTGAGAAATCTACTGTGATGCATCAGCAGATGGCCTTGGAGAAATCAAAGCTCGATCATGAAGTATTTATGTTGTTAACGGCCGAACAACAACAAAAACTGAAAGCCGAAATCGGCAAATTCGAACATTGAATGAACCTGTTGTCCTTACATAGTCCGGTGCAGTGGTTGCTGGTATCCGGGCAGCCTGGTTAAGGCGAAATCAGCAATAAATACAGAGTCTTTGTGAAAGAGCACAATCTCGGCAACGCATCAAGTTAGAAAATTGTTAATGACCAAACAGCCATAATTTCGTAAAATCACTTAAGTTTTTATCTATCAGGAACGGGATGAGTCGCAAGACTTATCCCGTTTTCTACATCTAAGGTGGCCAATCTTGAACAAACCTGCATTACTGGTACTAGAAGACGGGACGGTGTTTCACGGCATTTCGATCGGTGCCGACGGCTGTTCCGTGGGAGAAGTGGTTTTTAACACGGCATTGACCGGCTATCAGGAAATACTCAGCGACCCGTCATACGCACGGCAAATCGTCACATTGACCTATCCGCACATCGGCAATGTCGGCACCAACGCTGAAGACGACGAATCTACAAAAGTATTTGCCAGCGGCCTGGTGATACGCGATTTGCCTTTGCTGGCGAGTAGCTGGCGTATCGAGAAAACCCTGCCGGAATATCTGCGCGAGCACAAAGTGGTAGCGATTGCCGACATCGATACTCGCAAATTAACCCGCTTGCTACGCGACAAAGGCGCGCAACGCGGCTGCATCATGGCCGGCGAATCCGTCGATTTAGATGCCGCAAAACAGGCCATCGAAGGTTTTCCCGGTCTGCAAGGCATGGATCTGGCTAAAGAAGTGACGACGGCTACCAGCTACGAATGGACCGAAAATGTCTGGAAACTGGGCGAAGGCCATACTCAAGCGCCTAATCTGACTAAACATGTGGTTGCTTACGATTTTGGTGTCAAACGCAATATTCTGCGTTTGCTTGCTAATCGCGGCTGCCGGGTGACGGTCGTGCCGGCCACTATGCCAGCCGAAACAGTGTTGGCAATGAATCCTGACGGCGTGTTTCTCTCCAACGGCCCCGGCGATCCTGAGCCTTGCACGTATGCGATTGAGGCGATCAAAACCATTCTTGAACAAAAAGTGCCCGTGTTCGGCATTTGTTTGGGGCATCAGTTATTGGCTTTAGCCAGCGGTGCGAAAACCGAGAAAATGAAGTTCGGCCACCACGGCGCCAACCATCCGGTGCAGGAGCTGGCGACCGGCCGGGTGATGATCAGCAGTCAAAACCACGGTTTCGCCGCCAGCGCCGATTCCTTGCCGGCCAATTTAAAGGCAACCTATGTGTCGCTGTTCGACGGTAGTTTGCAAGGTATTGCCCGCACTGACGTGCCGGCTTTCAGCTTTCAGGGCCACCCCGAAGCCAGCCCCGGTCCGCACGATGTCGAGTCCTTGTTCGACGATTTCATCGATTTGATGAACCAGCCTCGTTCCGCTTAAGTTTTATACAGAGTGATATGCCAAAAAGAACCGACATAA
Source organism: Methylomonas methanica (assembly GCF_001644035.1). Lineage (GTDB taxonomy): Bacteria > Pseudomonadota > Gammaproteobacteria > Methylococcales > Methylomonadaceae > Methylomonas > Methylomonas methanica_A. The sequence continues at coordinate 16,985 of NZ_LUUG01000100.1, read as the reverse complement.
AATCGATTTTATTACTGGGCGCCGGGCCGATTGTCATCGGTCAGGCCTGCGAGTTTGATTATTCCGGCACCCAGGCTTGCAAAGCCTTGCGTGAAGAGGGTTACCGGGTAATTCTGGTCAACTCCAATCCGGCGACGATCATGACCGACCCGGACATGGCCGATGCGATATACATCGAGCCTATCGACTGGCAAACCGTCGAAAAAATCATCGAAAAAGAACGTCCCGACGCCGTTCTCCCGACCATGGGCGGTCAGACCGCGCTGAACTGTGCGCTGGCGCTGGACAAGCACGGCGTATTGGAAAAATACGGCGTGGAAATGATAGGCGCGACCAAGGAAGCCATCAATATGGCCGAGGATCGCGCGCTGTTCAATGAAGCTATGGCGCGCATCGGCCTGGAAGTGTCCAGAGCCAAAATCGCTCATAACATGGAAGAAGCGTTTGCCGCGCAAGAAGAAGTCGGCTACCCCACGGTAGTCCGTCCGTCCTTCACGATGGGCGGCAGCGGCGGCGGTATTGCCTATAACCGCGAAGAGTTCATCGAGATTTGCGAGCGTGGCCTGTATTTGTCGCCGACCAGCGAATTGTTGATCGAAGAATCGATTTTGGGCTGGAAAGAGTTTGAAATGGAAGTGGTGCGCGACTCGAAAGATAACTGCATCATCATCTGTTCCATCGAAAACTTCGATCCGATGGGGGTGCATACCGGTGATTCTATTACCGTGGCCCCGGCGCAAACCCTGACCGATAAGGAATATCAAATCCTGCGTAACGCCTCCTTGGCCGTATTGCGGGAAATTGGCGTCGATACCGGCGGTTCCAATGTGCAGTTTGCCATCAATCCCGACACCGGCAGGCTGATCGTTATCGAAATGAACCCTAGGGTATCGCGCTCGTCGGCATTGGCTTCCAAAGCCACCGGCTTTCCGATTGCCAAGGTAGCGGCCAAATTAGCGGTGGGCTACACGCTGGATGAATTGCGTAATGAGATCACCGGTGGTGCTACGCCAGCGTCATTCGAGCCGTCCATCGACTATGTGGTTACCAAGGTGCCGCGTTTTGCCTTCGAAAAATTCCCGCAAGCCAATGACCGTCTGACGACGCAGATGAAGTCGGTCGGTGAAGTGATGGCGATTGGCCGTACTTTTCAGGAGTCTTTACAAAAAGCTCTGCGCGGCTTGGAAGTGGGTGTGGATGGTTTGGATGAAATCGCCGATCTAAGCGATGCCAACAGCGAGGATATTATTCTTAGGGAGTTGCGCTATCCCGGTCCTGAACGTTTATGGTATCTGGCCGATGCTTTTCGTAGCGGCTTGAGCTTTGCCGACATTCATCAGGCCTGTAAGATCGATCCATGGTTCCTGGCGCAGGTCGAGGATTTGATTAATACCGAAAAAACCTTGGCCACCAAAACCCTGGCAACGCTGGAGCCGGGAGAATTATTGCGCCTGAAGCGCAAAGGTTTCTCCGATAGACGCCTTGCGAAACTGCTGGAAACCAAGGAATCTGAAGTGCGTAGCGTGCGCCACAAAAAAGGCGTGCGGCCCGTTTACAAGCGTATTGATTCGTGCGCGGCTGAGTTTGCCTCCGATACCGCTTATCTGTATTCGACTTACGAACAGGAGTGCGAAGCCAATCCGTCCAATAAAGAAAAAATCATCATTCTCGGCGGCGGTCCGAATCGTATCGGCCAGGGTATCGAGTTTGATTATTGCTGCGTGCATGCCGCCTTGGCTCTGCGTGAAGACGGTTACGAAACCATCATGGTCAACTGTAACCCGGAGACCGTATCCACCGACTTCGATACCTCGGATCGTTTGTATTTCGAGCCGCTGACGCTGGAAGACGTGTTGGAGATCATCGAGCTGGAAAAACCCAAGGGCGTGATCGTGCAGTACGGCGGGCAAACGCCGTTGAAACTGGCGCGCGCGTTGGAAGCAGCCGGTGCGCCTATTATTGGTACTTCGCCGGACTCAATCGATTTGGCTGAAGACCGCGAACGTTTCCAAAAATTGCTGGAGCGTTTGAATCTGTTGCAGCCGCCCAATGCTACTGCGCGTTCGGTCGAGCAAGCGGTTAATTCCGCTCGTGAGCTGGGTTATCCGCTGGTTGTGCGTCCGTCCTACGTGTTGGGCGGCCGGGCGATGGAAATCGTGTTCAACGAGGAAGGCCTGCGCCGTTACATGAAAGAAGCTGTCAGCGTATCCAACGATTCGCCGGTGCTGCTGGACCGTTTCCTGGACGATGCGGTCGAGATGGACGTCGATGCGATTTACGATGGCGAGACGGTGCTGATCGGCGGCTTGATGGAGCATATCGAGCAAGCCGGCGTGCATTCCGGTGACTCCGCGTGTTCCTTGCCGCCCTATGATTTGCCCGCGCATATGCAGGATCAATTACGTGCGCAAGTGGCGAAAATGGCCGAAGCGCTGGGTGTGCGCGGTTTGATGAACACTCAGTTTGCGATTCAAGGTGAAACCATTTATGTGCTGGAAGTCAATCCGCGCGCCTCGCGCACCGCACCGTTCGTGTCCAAGGCTACCGGTTATCCGCTGGCGAAAATCGCCGCGCGGGTTATGGTCGGTAAATCCTTGAAAGAACAGGGCATCACCGAAGAGCGTATTCCCGAGTATTTCTCGGTGAAAGAAGCGGTGTTCCCATTCATTAAGTTCCCTGGCGTCGATCCGTTGTTGGGGCCGGAAATGAAATCGACCGGTGAGGTCATGGGCGTCGGTAAGACGTTCGGCGAAGCGTTTGCTAAATCTCAGCGCGCGTCGGGTGTAGATTTGAGCCACAGCGGCAAAGTTTTGATTAGTATCCGCGACGCCGACAAACCTAAGTTGCCGGAATTGGCCAAAATGCTGATTGCGAAAGACTATGAAATCGTCGCTACGCGCGGTACGGCCAGGGTTTTGAAAGAAGCCGGCATTCCGTGCAAGGAAATCTTCAAGGTAAACGAAGGTCGGCCCAACACCGTGGATATGATTAAAAACGGCGAGGTGCAGTTAATCGTCAATACCACCGAAGGCGTTAAAGCCGTGGCCGATTCTTTCACGATGCGTCGCGAAGCCTTGCAGCGCAAAGTAACCTATTACACGACGATGGCGGGTGCGCGTGCGGCATGTTATGCCTTGGGTGAACTCGATGCGGGTGATGTGAATTGCCTGCAAGACTTGCATAAAACATTTTAACGGATGAATTTGAATTCAAGAGGGGAGCAGTAAATGCAAAAATTTCCACTAACAGTGGTGGGTGCCAACAAATTGCGCGCCGAACTGGAAGAACTGAAAACCGTGGTTAGACCACGTATCATTCAGGCCATCTCTGAAGCGCGTGCGCACGGCGATTTAAAAGAAAATGCCGAGTACCACGCGGCGCGCGAACAGCAAAGTTTCGCTGAGGGTCGGATCGCTGAAATCGAAGGTAAGCTCTCCAATGCCAATATCATCGATGTTACCAAAACGGAGGCTAACGGCAAAGTGGTGTTCGGGGCGACGGTGGAAATCGAAGATCTCGATTCCGGTAAGACTGTAACGTATCAGATCGTCGGCGAAGATGAAGCCAATATCAAGGAAGGCCGCATTTCGGTGGGGTCGCCGATTGCCAGGGCATTAATCGGCAAGGAAGTGGAAGATGTAGTGACGGTAAAGGCGCCGGGCGGCAATATCGAATACGAGATTCTCTCGGTTCAATATATCTAGGCTGTTTTGTTGATGGGGAGGCGCTTCCTCCCCATTGGCTTTATTTTTTTGGGTTCAAACGATAAATAACGGCTACTTGGCCAATGGATTGCACCAGTTCGGCCTTGGTTTGGGCGCAGATTTGTTCTCTAATAGTGGCACGCTCGTCTCTTTCCGCACGAATTTTGACTTTGATGAGCTCGTGAGCGTCCAGCGCCACATTAATTTCTTTGATAACCGCGTCGGTCAAGCCGGCCTGGCCGATAATCACCACGGGATTTAGCGGGTGAGCTTGAGCTTTCAGCTTTTTCTTTTGAATAGGGTTCACTCTATTTCCTTGAACTTTAAAAACCTAGCAATTTTACACGAATAGAAAATATGGCACGCAGCAAAAGTAGCCAGCAATGGATGCAGGAACATTTCCAAGACGAGTATGTCAAGAAAGCACAGGCAATGGGTTATCGCTCTCGCGCCGTATTCAAACTGATAGAAATCCAAGAAAAAGACAAAATCATAAAACCTGGTATTAATATAGTAGACCTAGGCGCCGCACCGGGCGGATGGTCGGAATATGTCAGCAAAATCGTCGGTAAAAAAAATAAGGTGATTGCGCTGGATTTGTTGGCTATCGATCCTATTGACGGCGTGGATTTTATTCAAGGCGACTTCCGGGAAGACGATGTGCTTGAGCAACTCTATAAAGTGCTTGATGGCGAACCGGTTCACTTGTTATTGTCGGACATGGCCCCCAATATGAGTGGTAGCCGGGAAATGGATCAGCCACGGGCCATTTACCTGGGCGAACTGGCTTTGGATGCCGCGCAACACATATTGGCTAAGGGTGGTACGTTTTTGATCAAGATGTTTCAGGGCGCCGGATTTGATGAATACTATAATCAAGTGCGTCAGCAGTTCAGTAGTGTGGTGATTAGAAAGCCGAAAGCTTCGCGGGCCAGAAGTAACGAAGTGTATATTTTGGCGAAAGGTTTTAAATAAATATGCGATAGTCGCCGTTCATAGGGCTATGATGGCGGTGGGATGCGAGTAGTCCTGATACAATTACTCGGTTTTTAAATTTTGAGGCCAATCCAGGCCGGAGCGCGTAACTTGAGCGATATGATTAAAAATTTAATTTTGTGGGTGGTCATCGCCGTAGTGTTGATGGCTGTATTCAACAGTTTCGGGTCGCGGGCGATTCGTAGCGACGCGACTTTTTCGTATTCGCAATTGATCGACGCTGTCAAAGCTGGACAAGTTCAGCAGGTTGCGATCTCCGATAATACTGTCAAAGGCAAAATGGTCTCAGGCGATAAGTTTAAAACTTATATGCCTAACGATCCGCATTTGATCGACGATCTGTTGGCTAACGGTGTGGAAATATCCGTTCAGCCTCCCGAAGAACCTTCCATGCTGATGCAAATATTCGTGTCATTCGGCCCGATTTTGTTGCTGATTGCCGTTTGGGTATTCTTCATGCGGCAGATGCAAGGCGGCGGTGTGGGTGGTCGTGGCGGCGCGATGGGTTTTGGTAAAAGCAAAGCGCGAATGTTGGATCAGGATCAAAACAAGGTGACTTTCGCCGATGTGGCGGGCTGTGATGAGGCTAAGGAAGAAGTCGAAGAAATGGTTGACTTCCTTAAAGACCCGGCGAAATACCAAAAGCTCGGCGGCAAGGTGCCGCGTGGCGCTTTGATGGTTGGGCCTCCAGGTACCGGTAAAACTTTGTTGGCCAGAGCGATTGCCGGCGAAGCCAAAGTGCCGTTCTTCACTATTTCCGGTTCGGACTTTGTGGAAATGTTCGTCGGTGTCGGTGCCTCAAGGGTACGTGACATGTTCGAACAAGCCAAAAAACATGCACCTTGCATCATCTTTATCGATGAGATCGATGCGGTCGGTCGTTCACGTGGCGCCGGATTAGGCGGCGGTAACGACGAGCGCGAACAAACCTTGAACCAGTTATTGGTTGAGATGGACGGCTTCGAAGGCCACGAAGGTATTATCGTTATCGCGGCAACCAACCGTTCCGACGTGCTAGATAAAGCGTTATTGCGTCCAGGTCGTTTCGACCGTCAAGTGGTAGTTGGATTGCCCGACGTCAGAGGTCGTGAGCAGATTCTTAACGTGCATCTGAAAAAAGTGCCGGCGGCGGACGATGTCAAAATCAAGTACATCGCCCAAGGTACGCCAGGTTTCTCCGGTGCCGATTTAGCTAACTTGGTTAATGAGGCTGCCTTGTTCGCAGCGCGTTATAACAAGCGTTTGGTCAGCATGGTGGACTTGGAAAAAGCCAAGGACAAACTGATCATGGGTGCCGAAAGACGCTCCATGGTGATGGACGAGAAAGAAAAGAAAATGACCGCCTACCACGAAGCCGGTCATGCCATCGTTGGTCGCTTGGTGCCAGAACACGATCCTGTTTACAAAGTCAGCATCATGCCGCGCGGGCGTGCGCTGGGTGTGACAATGTTCTTGCCGGAACGCGATCAATACAGCGCCAGCAAACGTAAACTGGATAGCATGATTTCCAGTCTATACGGCGGCCGGATTGCTGAAGAACTGATTTTTGGCTGGGAACAAGTGTCTACCGGTGCTTCCAATGACATCGAACGTGCTACCGAGTTGGCCAGAAACATGGTGACCAAATGGGGCTTGTCGCAACGTCTTGGACCATTGGCGTATAGCGAAGAAGAAGGCGAAATTTTCTTGGGCCGCTCCGTAACCCAACATAAATCTGTGGCGGAAGAGACTTCGCACACCATTGACGAAGAAATCCGGTCTATTATTGATAGAAATTACGAAAGAGCGGAAACGATTCTGAAAGAAAACGAAGACATTCTGCATGCAATGGCTGATGCCTTGATGAAGTACGAAACCATCGATAAATATCAAATCGATGATTTGATGGAAAGAAAGCCGGTAAGAGAGCCAAAAGGTTGGGACGACACCCCGTCTTCCAGCGGCGGTATCAAAAGTGATCATTGGGATCAGAAAGATACCGACCCATCGATCGGAGGCGCGGCCGAGCAGGGCTGATGCCTTAACGGCAAAAGCGAGAGAGGCTCCGGCCTCTCTTTTTTTTGGGATTTAGTTAAGAGAGTTTTGAGTATGGCAAAAAAATATTTCGGTACCGACGGTATTCGCGGCAAAGTCGGAGAATACCCCATCACTGCCGACTTTATGCTAAAGCTGGGCTGGGCGACAGGCAGAGTGTTTGCCAAGGAAGGCAGTGGCTTTGTATTGTTGGGCAAAGACACGCGGATTTCCGGCTACATGTTCGAGTCAGCGCTTGAAGCGGGTTTGTCTGCGGCCGGTGTGGATACGCGCTTGTTGGGACCTATGCCTACCCCAGGCATCGCATACTTGACTCGAACCTTACGAGCCAAAGCCGGTATCGTAATCAGTGCTTCTCACAATCCGTATTACGACAACGGTATCAAGTTTTTTTCCGTGGACGGCGCCAAATTGCCGGACGACGTTGAGCACCAGATCGAACAGTATCTGGATACGCCAATGACTACGGTCGAATCGGCAAAATTAGGTAAAGCGAAAAGGGTGAGCGATGCCGCCGGCCGCTACATCGAATTTTGTAAAGCAACCGTGCCACCGCAATTGGACTTTAAAGGCATGCGGATCGTCATCGATTGCGCCAACGGCGCGACTTACCATATAGCGCCGCATGTATTCAGTGAAGTCGGGGCCGAGGTGGTTACGATTGGTGCTGAACCGGATGGTTTGAATATCAACGACGAATGCGGGGCGACCAAGCCGGAAAATCTGGCCGCTAAAGTACTCGAATTTCGCGCCGATCTGGGCATAGCGCTGGATGGCGATGGCGACCGGATTATCATGGTCGATCACAAAGGCGAGATAGTCGATGGTGACGAGTTGATTTACATCATCGCTAAATCCCGCCTGGAAGAAGGCAAGCTGTTCGGCCCCGTGATCGGCACCCTGATGTCGAATCTGGGCATGGAGCATGCGTTGAAAGCCGTCGGTGTGCCACTGCTGCGCGCTAAAGTGGGCGACCGTTATGTGATGGAAATGCTCACTGAGCATAAAGGCATGCTCGGTGGTGAAGGTTCCGGGCACATCATCTGTCTGGATAAAACCACCACCGGCGACGGTATTGTTTCCGCCTTGCAAGTACTCGCGGAAATGCAACGTACCGGCAAAAGTCTGAACGAACTTAAATCCGGTATGAGCAAATACCCGCAAGTATTGGTGAATGTCAAAACCGATAAAAAAGTCAAAATAGAAGAGATCGATAGCATCAAAAAAGCCGTGGAAGCAGTAGAGAAAAAACTGGGAGACCGGGGCAGGGTCTTGCTGAGATCCTCCGGCACCGAGCCTTTGATCAGAGTGATGGTGGAAGGCGTTGACGAAGACGAGGTGGTGAGGTTTGCAAACCAACTTGCTGCTGATGTCAAGAAAGCGATTCCGGCTTGAACTAAAAGGTTTAAATCGATATTATATGCGGTCTTATTTAGCTCGGAGGATGTAATGCGACGGTCTTTGATTATGGGTAACTGGAAAATGAACGGCTCGCTGGAAGATGGGCAAAAACTTGCTCAAGCTTTAGCTGATGGTCTTGGTAATGTTCAGCAAGAAGTCGCGGTTTGCGTTCCATTCGTCTATTTGTCAGATATTCGTAGCGTATTGGCTGCATCCCCTATCGCACTTGGCGCGCAAAACGTTGCCGACCAAGCGTCCGGTGCTTATACCGGCGAAGTATCAGCGGCAATGCTGAGCGAAGTCGGCTGCAAATATGCATTGGTTGGTCACTCCGAGCGTCGCAGTTATTACGGCGATACCAACGAATCGGTTGCCAAACGTTTTTGCCAAGCCCTAAGCAAAGGCGTAGTGCCTGTGCTGTGTGTTGGTGAAACTCTGGAAGAGCGCGAACAAGACAGAACCTTCCAAGTGGTAGACGAGCAATTGGACGCAGTGATTGCCGCCGCAGGCATCGAAGCGTTCGAAACCGCCGTCATCGCCTACGAACCTGTTTGGGCTATCGGCACCGGTAAAGTGGCGACCGATGAGCAAGCGCAAGAAGTGCACAAGTACATTCGTCAACGGATTGCCGATAGAAATCCGGTAATCGCGGAAAAAGTACAAATTTTATACGGCGGTAGCGTCAAGCCAGATAACGCAAAAGGCTTGTTTGCGATGCCCGACATTGATGGTGGTTTGGTGGGTGGCGCATCCCTGGATGCAAAAGGCTTCCTGCAAATTTGCCATTCGGTTTAGTTTCATCCGATTAAGGTCTTTATGTTGTACCAAATTATAATAATTATTCATATCTTCCTGGGTATAGGCATCGTTGGCTTAGTCCTGATGCAACAAGGAAAAGGCGCCGATGCCGGCGCGACTTTCGGCGGTGGCGCATCCGGTTCGGTATTCGGCGCCCAAGGTTCTGCCTCATTTTTGTCCAGAACCACTGCTATTTTCGCCACCTTGTTTTTTATTACCAGCTTAGGCTTGGCAGTCTTAAGCGGCTATCAAGGTAAAAAAACCGACGTCATATTGGATTCGACGCCTGCTGCTGAACCAGTGAAGTCTGATGTGCCGCTAACACAAGGCATGCCCGCAGACGGCAGCTTACCGATTCAGGACCTTACCTTACCTGAAGCGCCGGCTATCAAAGAAGTCGAAAAACCAGCGGCAAAGTAAGTTCGCAACAAATAAAGCCGACGTGGTGAAATTGGTAGACACGCCATCTTGAGGGGGTGGTGACGCAAGTCGTGGCGGTTCAAGTCCGCCCGTCGGTACCATTTGAAGATGCACGGAAGTGCAAAGAAGTGCAAAAACCCGCAAGTTATCTGGCTTGGCGGGTTTTTTATTGTCCAGCGATATGCAGCGGGACACCCTCTATATGTGCTGTTTTTTGCTACTCTGCTCAAGCCTGCCTGTAGAGAAGTTGCTGAGTGGACGGTAGGCGTACGCTGGAGACTAAGCCAAGATATTGATTTTCGGCAAGTGCCTCGACGTAAGAAAAATAAGCACAATGTGCGAACGGACTGAATAACAACGGGAAAATCATGGATAACAACCAGCACCAAAACCTAGTCGGCTTCATCTGGAATATCGCCAACAAGCTGCGCGGCCCTTATCGTCCGCCGCAGTACCGCCGCGTGATGCTGCCTTTGATTGTGTTGCGTCGCTTTGATTTGGTGTTAGCGGAAAACAAGCAACAGGTGCTGGATGAAAAAAAGCGGCTTGAGGAAAAAGGCATCACCGGTCCAGCGCTGGAAAAGGCGCTTTCGCGGATTGCCGCGAATGACCGTAAGCAGGAGTTGTTTAACACCAGCGGTTTTACTTTTGAAAAACTGCTGGGCGATGCGCCTAACATCGCCGGTAACTTGATTGCTTATATCCAGGGCTTTTCGCCTCGTGCCCGCGACATCTTCGACAAGTTCGAATTTGAGACCGAGATCGCCAAGCTCGACGAAGCCAACCGCCTGTTCCTGATCATTAAAGAATTCTGCTCGGCGGAAATCAATCTATCACCCAAAGCCATCAGCAATCTGCAAATGGGCTATTTGTTTGAAGAGCTGGTGCGCAAGTTCAACGAACAAGCCAACGAAGAGGCAGGGGATCATTTTACCCCGCGTGAAGTCATTCGTCTGATGGTGCAGTTGTTGTTCACGGGCGAGGAAGGCATCTACCAGAAAGGCATTTACCGCAGCGTTTACGATCCCACCGCCGGTACGGGGGGCATGTTGTCGGAGTCGGAAAAATTCATCTGCGGTGACGGCTTTACCACGGGGCTTAATCCGGACGCCAACATCGAACTATTCGGCCAGGAATATAACCCTGAGTCTTACGCCATTTGCTGTGCCGATCTGCTGATCAAGGACGAGCCGATCAACAACCTGATCTACGGCGACACGCTTGGCATCAAAGACGCCAAAAATAAAACCAATGGCTTCGTGCCGCACGACGGCCACCAGGGCAAAAAATTCCACTATATGCTGGCCAATCCGCCGTTCGGCGTGGAGTGGAAGCCGGAAGAAGACTTCGTGCGCGAAGAGTATGAAGACCAAGGCTTTTCAGGTCGTTTTGGCGCGGGCCTGCCACGCATCAACGACGGTTCGCTGCTGTTTTTGCAGCACATGATTTCCAAAATGCACAACCCGCCAAAAACCGGTGGCGATGGCTCCAAAATCGCCATCGTGTTTAACGGCTCACCGCTTTTCACCGGCGACGCCGGTTCGGGCGAATCCAATATCCGCCGCTGGATCATCGAACAAGATATGCTCGATGCCGTCGTCGCCCTGCCGGACCAGATGTTCTACAACACCGGCATTTATACCTACGTCTGGATCGTCACCAACAAAAAGCCCGCCCACCGCCAGGGCAAGGTGCAGTTGATTGACGGTACCCGGCATTTCAAAAAAATGGACAAGAGCTTGGGCAATAAGCGCAACGAGCTGTCAGACGACCACATCAAGGCTCTGGTGCGCCTGTATGCCGAACACGAGCAGGATGCGGAATGTGAGGTCATTGTGGACGGCAAACCCCAGCACCGGGTGTGCAGCAAACTGTTTAATAACCAAGACTTCGGCTTTCTCAAAATCACCGTCGAACGCCCACTACGCCTAAATTTCCAAGTCAGCCCCGAGCGCATTGCCAGACTGGATGAGCAAAGCGCCTTCGTCAACCTTGCCAGCAGTAAAAAGCGCAAGGACGATACTGCCTATCGCGCCGAAGTCGCTGCCGGACAAGAAATGCAAGCCGTGATCAAAGCCGCTCTGCACGAGGTGGAAAGTGAAACACTTTATTTCAACCGCGCCGAATTTGAATCCCTGCTCGCCGACACCTTGCAAGATGCCGGCGTCAAGCTTGGCGCACCGCTCAAAAAAGCTATTTTGGCGGCGCTGTCGGAGCGTGATCCTAATGCAGACATTTGCCTGGATGCCAAAGGTAATCCCGAACCCGATCCCGAGCTTCGTGATACTGAAATCGTAGCGTTGCCAGATGACATCAGCTTGCCGCTGCCGCTTAAATACGATAACGAAACCGGCCACGACCAGCTGCTAACGTTGGTCAAAGACCACTGCGAAGATTACCTCAAGGCCGAAGTCCTGCCGCATGTGCCGGATGCCTGGATAGCTCACGACAAAACCAAAGTTGGCTATGAAATTCCGCTGACCCGACACTTCTATGTCTACCAGCCGCCGCGTCCGCTGGAGGAAATTGCTGGCGAAATTAGTCAGCTGGAAAAAGACATTATGGCCATGCTGGCTGAGGTGGTGTGATGACTAAATTTACGTCATATCCAAAATATAAACTTTCAGGATTGGATTGTTTTGGCGAAATTCCTGAGGATTGGAAAGTTATTCCGATAAAGTTTTCGTTGGATATGCCGATCACGGATGGACCGCATAGCACACCAACATTTTATCCAGAAGGTGTTCCATTTTTGTCGGCAGAGTCGGTAAAAAATGACCGTTTGGACTTCGATAGGAAAAGGGGCTACATATCCGTTGAAGACCATGAAATATTCTCCAAAAAGTACAAGCCGAAATTTGGTGATGTCTATATGGTTAAATCGGGTGCGACAACTGGAGCTGTTGCGCGTGTTCATACTCATGATGAATTTAATATTTGGTCACCACTTGCTGTGCTTAGACCTCATGCGGAAAAAGCATCGTCTGATTTCATTTTCTTTGTTTTGAAATCTAAGCCATTTTTTTATTCTGTAGAGCAAAGCTGGAGTTATGGAACTCAGCAAAATATTGGTATGGGTGTTATTTCAAACATTCGCATGGCTTTACCTCCACTCGAAGAGCAGCAAGCCATCGCGCGCGTTGGTGCTTATTGCGGAAATGTGCATTTCATTAAAGAACCGTCGTGGGTTACAGATAACGCGCTCAGAGTAAAAATCATCTCTGATGAAGTCTCGGCAGAGTTTTTGATTTTGGCACTGGAAGCCATAGGTCTGAATGATTATGCAAACAAGAATGCACAGCCTTTGATTACAGGGGAAATGGTTAAAAGCAAGAGAATCGCACTTCCTTCTTCCGTTGAACAAGTCGCGATTTGTCGGTACACAGGTATAGTTGAAGATCAGATTGAAAAACAAACAATAAAGACTAAGTCTGCAATCGACAAACTTAGGGAATACCGCTCCGCCCTAATCACCAACGCCGTCACCGGCAAAATCGACGTAAGGGAATGGCATGAATAAAGCAACTCTCTTAAACCTTGTGCAAACACAGCTTGGCGGCTTGCTGGCGTTGTATGCTTTTGGCAGCCGTATCCGGGGCACCGCAACGGCAAGCAGCGATCTGGATTTGGCGGTTTTGGTGGCAGGTTACGCCGACCCGGTTTTACTGTTTGATCTGGCCGGAAAGCTGGCGGATATAACCGGCTGCGCGGTTGATCTGGTCGATTTGCGGGCGGCTTCTACGGTTATGCAATACCAGATCATCACGACGGGCGAACGCTGGTGGCAAAAAGATGCGCAAGCTGCGTTGTTTGAGGCGGCGGTGTTGAGTGAAAAAACTGCGCTGGATACGGCGCGGGCGGCGTTAATCGAGGACATCCAACACAGGGGCAGTATTTATGGCTGATGATGTTTTACTGAATAAAGCGGCAACGATTGAGCGTTGCGTCAGGCGGGCGCGCGAAGAATATGCCGCCGACCCGGATACTTTTGCCCAAAACCACAGTAGGCAAGACGCCGCCATTCTCAATATTCAACGAGCCTGTGAAGCCGCGCTGGATATGGGCCAGCATTTGATTCGACGCGAAAAACTAGGCATCCCGCAAAGTGCCCGCGATGTATTTAACCTGCTTGCAAAAGGCGGTTGGATCGAAGTTGCATTGGCTGAAAACCTTAAACGCATGGTGGGTTTCCGTAATATTGCCGTGCATGACTATCAGGCATTACAGTTGCCCATCACGGTGGCTATTATTGACAAGCATCTGGACGAATTTCTGCAATACAGCCAAGCGTTATTGCTGCGGGATGCAAGTCAGTCCAAGCCACAAGGATAAGCCGCATCATGCCCAAGAAAGTCAACGATCCAAACAGCATCGGGCTTGGGTTTGTCCTCCAAGTCACCGGAACAATCGGCAAAGGTGGTTTCCAAATTCCACCGCCATTCGAGCAACAGGAGCCAGCCCATGTCTGACATCGTGCCTTTGCCCGCCGACTATCCAGCTTGGCTGACTGAGCTGAAAACCCGCATTCACAACGCCCAACAACGCGCCGCGCTGGCAGTCAATCGTGAGTTGGTGTTGCTGTACTGGCAAATTGGTCAAGATATTCTGACGCGTCAAACGCAGCAAGGCTGGGGGGCTAAAGTCATCGAGCGCTTGGCGCGGGATTTGCGAGAGGCGTTTCCCGAAATCAAAGGGTTTTCCACGCGCAACCTCAAATACATGCGCTACTTTGCCGAGCATTGCCCGAACCAGCAAATTGGGCAGCAGCCTGCTGCCCAATTGCCATGGTTTCATATTGTGACACTGCTGACCCGCGTTCAAAACCCGAATGAGCGCGAGTGGTATGCCCTGCAAACAGTACAACAGGGCTGGTCGCGCAGTGCGTTGGATAGTCACATCAAAAATCAGTTGTTCTCTCGTCAAGGGCAAGCTGTGACCAACTTCAAAGTGCAATTACCAGCGCCGCAATCGGCTTTGGCGCAGGAGACGCTGAAGGACCCGTATTTGTTCGACTTTTTGGGCTTGGGCGATGAAGCTCACGAACGTGAGATCGAAAACGGGTTAATCCGCCACATCACTCACTTTTTGCTGGAGTTGGGTACTGGCTTTGCGTTTGTGGGGCGGCAGCACCGCTTGGAGGTAGCGGGCGATGAGTTTTTCATCGACTTGCTGTTTTATCACATTCGGCTGAAATGTTATGTGGTAGTGGAGCTGAAGGCGGTGGCGTTTAAGCCGGAGCATGCCGGTCAGTTGAACTTTTACCTTTCGGCGGTGGATGCGCAGATTAAAGCCGAAGACGACAATCCCACCATAGGCTTATTGCTGTGCAAGACGCAAAATCGGCTGGTGGCGGAATATGCGCTGTCGGGCATTAATAAGCCGATTGGCGTTGCCGAGTACGAACTGGTGCGTAGCCTGCCGGAAAAACTGAGCAGCAGTCTGCCAACCATTGAAGAGATTGAGCAGGAGCTGACTGATTTGCCCGAGGACGGCAGCACAGGTTCGGATGACTGACTTAAGCTCATTGTCCAACAATGTGTTGGACGATTTGCTAGAGGAAGCCGTGCATTAAGACACGACTTTCAAACTGACATTGTAATCAATTGTGCAAGCGGTACTTGCACAATTGCCGTGTATAGAGCATCCAAACCATAACTGGCAGGCTCCGACATTCATTAGGTAAGGGAAATGCGTTTTCTTTACATAAGGAAATCGATAAGGTAAGGCAAACGTTAACTTTTGATGGATCATTCACTATACCGAGACTACCCATGCATAAGGAAATCAACTTCGAAAACGACATTGAGCAGGTACTGATTAGCAGCGGTGGCTACGCGAAAGGCGATCCGAAAAGTTATGACCCGGACATCGCGCTGTTTCCGGCTGAGACAATCGCCTTTGTGCAAAAGACCCAAGCTAAAATCTGGGCTCGCTTGACCCAGCTTGATTCGAGTAAGGCCGAGGCGCTGTTGCTGGACAGCTTGGTTAAAGAGTTAGCGGCCAAGGGCTCTTTGGCGGTGCTGCGAGAAGGCTTTAAGTGTGTAGGTAAAACGGTGCGGATCGCCTATTTTGCGCCCAATACCGGACTAGACCCTTTGGCTGCTAACAATTACGCCGACAATCGCCTGACCATCACTCGCCAGGTCAAAACCAAGAGTGGCGCCATTCCTGATGTGGTGTTGGCGGTCAACGGCTTGCCGGTGGTGACCTTGGAGTTGAAGAATCCGATGTCGGCGACTCACTGGAATGTCGAAAACGCCAAGTTTCAATATCGCTATGAACGCGATCCCAAGGAGTTGTTGTTTGCGTTTAAGCAACGTTGTTTGGTGCATTTTGCCGTCGATACCGAGTTGGCGTATATGACCACCAAGCTGGAAGGCAAGGATACCTTCTTTCTGCCGTTCAATCTGGGGCATAACCACGGCGCCGGCAATCCGCCCGCAGAGGGTGATGTGCGCACCAGCTATCTAATGGCATAAAGCGCTGACTCGGGACAGCTTGATGGAGATTCTCGCCCGCTTCATCCATTTGGATGTGGAAGAAAAGACTGTGGTGACCGAGAAAGGTATCAAAAGGCATCGCAAGGAAACCATGATTTTTCCGCGCTATCACCAGTTGGATGCCGTGCGGGCACTGACCGATCACGCCCAAAGCCAGGGTTCCGGGCACAATTATCTGATTCAGCACTCGGCGGGCTCCGGCAAATCCAACTCGATTGCCTGGTTGGCACATCGTTTATCCAGTTTACATAACGCTAACGACGAGAAGATTTTCCATACGGTGGTGGTGATTACCGACAGGCTGGTGTTGGATCAGCAGTTGCAGGACACCATTTTCCAGTTTGAGCACAAACTGGGGGTGGTACAGAAAATCGATGAAGATACCCAGCAGTTGGCTAAGGCCTTGGCCGGTGGTGTGCCCATCATCATTTCCACTATTCAGAAATTCCCGTTTATCGCCCAAGCCATACGCACGCTGGAAGCGAACGGCAAAGCGATTGCCATTTCAACCGCCGGCAAGCGTTTTGCAGTGATTGTGGATGAAGCCCACAGTTCGCAAAGCGGTGAAACAGCCATGGAGCTGCGCAAGATTTTGAATCGGGACGGGATCGAGTCCGCAATTGCCGAGCAGTTGCTGGAGTTGGATGATGACGCGCTAAGCGAGGACGCCAAAAAGGCAATGCTGCGAGAACAGCTGAAGCGTACCAAACAACCCAATTTGAGTTATTTTGCGTTCACTGCCACACCCAAGTTTAAAACCTTGGCGGTATTTGACGAACCTGGCCCCACTGGCGCGGCGCCTTTCCACCATTACAGCATGCGGCAAGCCATCGAAGAAGGCTTCATCCATGATGTGTTGGAAAACTACACCTGCTACAAACGCTATTACCAGCTGATTCAAAAGGTAGAACAAGATCCTGAAGTGCCGCGCCGCAAGGCCGCAAAGGCGCTAGCGCGTTTTGTCGCGTTTCATGATTATGAGATTGCGCAAAAAGTTGAAGTCATCGTCGAGCATTTTCGCACCCATACCCGCCATAAAATCGGTGGTCGGGCCAAAGCGATGGTGGTGACTGGCTCGCGGGAACATGCTGTGCGGTATAAGCTGGGGTTTGAGAGAAATAGTCAAATCTGG
>NZ_LUUG01000099.1 GCF_001644035.1 Methylomonas methanica | reverse complement strand
ACTTGAGAGACGGTATCTACACCTGCTTTTGGCTGGAGATTTGTAATTGGCACTTTTGTTTCGTCTTGTGGTTTTCTGCCGATCCCCGAGCATTCAACCCCGCAAAAACCCAACGGCGCCATTGGCTGGTCCACATTTGGAATGGCTGCTTTCAATCCGGAATCGGTGGCTAATTTCATTGGAATACGCAAAAACGCTCATACTGCATTGACATCGGGTGTGGCTGTCCGTGGCATTCGATAGCCTCTATCGCGGTTGAGGCGCATACCCCGGCGACTGTTTGGCATTTTCAAACGCCATGGCGATAAGAAATATCACCCCTGCCGATCCGCCGGATGATTGACACCATCACCGGTTCGCACTTCGCCCAGTTCAAACGGGTTAACGCCTTCCAGGCAGGCGACGTTGTAGCCATATTGTTCCGGCATTGAGCGGCGCTGGTGGTGGGTATAGATGCCGCAAATCGAGCAAAAGTAATGTTTGGCGCTCATGGTGTTGAATTGATAAAGCTTCAGGACCTCTTCACCCTTAACGACCCTGATTCCCGAGAGCGGAACCGACGCCATAATCGCGCCTTTGCGCCGGCATAGCGAACAATCGCAACGGCGCGGATCGACGATGCCGTCGGGAAGATCGAGTTCGAGTTCCACCGCGCCGCAATGGCAGGTGGCGCGGTGTTTGGCATTAATGATTGTGTTGCCTACTTTTTTGATTATGTCGGACATGAGCGGTGTATCCTCTGTATTTTTTAAACATTGATTTTGTAATTCTTTCGCCGTGCATGCCGCGAAATCTGGTCGGCAGCTATGTTCAAGCCCAACGCGGCGGCGGCATGCGGCTCGAAGCTGGGACTGTATCCGCCATGCAATGCGATGGTTTTCGGGGACTCAATCATAGTGTGCAATCTGTCGGCTGGGGGAAATCAGGCTCGCAAGGGCCAAGCGGCGCAGACTTACACAGGGCGGCAGATAGAACCGTTCGAAGCGATTATTAGCCGTTAAGTTCTTTAACATAGACGCTATATTCAACTCCGTGAATTTCGGGAGTATGGGATACCCAACTAAACCCCATCCGTTGGTACATGGGCATGGCAACTTCCATGAGTTTACTGGTATGTAAAGCGAACACGGATGCGCCGTCTCGCTGGGCACGGTGGATACATTCTTCGGCCAATGCACGTCCGATACCGAGACCACGAGAGTTCGGGGCGACGACTAGCATCCGCATGATAGGCCATTCGGGCCGAAAAAAGTTCGCTTTCGGGGCGCTGGGGCCAATGTATGCAACGGCACCAACAATCTGCCCCCCACTTCGGCAACAATAATTTCCCCAACATCGGCAAGAGCAGACATGTTGCCGATCTTTGCCTGAAACGCGGGCCAATCCAAGTACACGTCCTTAAACTGCTCGAAAGCATCAAGCGCTAGCGCATTGACCTGCATCGTGTCGCCTTGCTGAAAATCGCGTAGTATGGTCAATGGAAGCTCTCAACGATTAAGGTTTGAATTCACCCGTCTGCACGGCAGTTTGCGCAAGCCCGGCGGTATCATTGGTTTGGCCTTCGCCGCCTGATTTCAGACTGAAGGATTTGGCAAACTCGCTTACCGCGCCGACAAATTCATCGGCTTGGTCCTGCATGATGAAATGGCCGCTGTTGCTAACGATGATATGCCGCGAATGACTGGACAGACGAGCCAGATCGTCCTGCTCTGCCTGTTGAATTCGGGCAAGCGCTTTTTCCGCTTCGACATCTTTGCCCGCTCTCCCCGCTTCGCGCGCGACGAAATCCAGATCCACCAGATTGCCGGCGGTTAGAACCAATAACGGGAGATTGCCTAAGCTGCCTGGATGCGGTGTGTCTGAATCGAGTCCTTGGCGCATCACGGCAATTTCATTGACCACCGCATGAGCGGTATCGGTGCGATTCTGTAGCGCCGTTTTCGCGGCCAGGATTGCCGCCGGTAGCGGAGAAGGCCTGCGGTCGGCATCGGCAATCCCCAACAGCCTTACGAGACCAATTCGGGATAACGGCTCGGCGATGGCAATCAGCATAGCTTGTTTGCGGTAGTCCCACGCGGCATAGGGATACTGGTGCATCGGGCTTTGCTCATGCGTCGAATCGACCAGGACCATGCCCTGCGTCTCTTCGGGAAACTGGTGATAGAAAGCGCGCACGTAGATTCCGCCGCGCGAATGACCGACCAATATAAACGGCGGCGAAATACCCGCATTGCTCAGTAGCGCATGCAGGTTTTTGGCTACCTCTTCCGGCTGGATGGCAGTATCTATGGGATCGCTCCAGCCCAGTCCGGGGCGATCATAGGCGCAAACGCGCATGGTCTGTGCAAGTTTGGTCTGAACCGGATGCCAGCTCAACACATTTTCGCCAAGGCCCGCTTCGAGAACCAGCGTTGGCGTGCCTGAGCCCAGGCAATAAAGATGGAGATTAACGCCATTCAATGAAATCATGCGCCCTGGCGGCGGGAATGCGGCAAAGTCGGCGGCGGTTCTTTCGGCTTGATAAATGGCTCCTGCCAGCGCGGCAAGACTGACGATAGCCACACCGAACAGCAAGTAGCGTAAACGCCGCGACAATATGTATGTCATGTCAGCCAACAGAAGGTTGGATGGTGCGGGTCAATCAAACCACATCCGAACCGGTTGTCGGGTTTCAACTTGCGCCCCTCCATCCCACGGATAAATCCATTTTTGATATTGTTAAAACGTTTAGCGTAATGACATCTATCATCGGCTTGAATCAGGGCTTGACCGCCTCGGTGACCAAGTTTGCCATGGCCGGCTGGTCGGATTCGCGCAGCGCTTTGATCACACTACTTCGGTTTTCCGGCGACTGGTTCTGGCTGACTTTCCACTTGCCTTGCAGCCGCGTCACGCTGATTTCGATGCCGATAATCTGTGTGATCAAGCGTTCGGTAAAATCGCCAGGCGCATCCGCTACAGACCAAGGCTCGGGAAAACCGGTTTCGAATTCCTCCGTCATAGCCTCCAATTGCCGGCGAATCCAGGCTAGATCGTCGATGATCCGTAGCGTGCCGTAAGCATGCACGGCGGCATAATTCCAGGTGGGCACCACCTTGCCGGTTTGTTGTTTGGTCGCATACCAGGATGGCGAAATATAGGCGTT
This sequence comes from Methylomonas methanica, assembly GCF_001644035.1. Taxonomy (GTDB): domain Bacteria; phylum Pseudomonadota; class Gammaproteobacteria; order Methylococcales; family Methylomonadaceae; genus Methylomonas; species Methylomonas methanica_A. The sequence goes on along the minus strand of NZ_LUUG01000099.1, from coordinate 16,610 downwards.
TTCTGCTTGGAACACCGCCAACACTTCGATATGAGGATCGAAATCGGTCCACAGCGGATTCGAGCGGGCGATATGGCCGTGCAAACTACCACAAGGCGAACCGTCGTCAGTTAAATGAAGAGGAATGTGGTTGGCGTTGATGCCGTCGGCGGATAAGGTGACCAACGTCGCCAGCGGATAATGGCGTATCAATGTCTGCATGACATCGATTTTGGGTTCGTCGAAATGCTTAGGGATATACATGAGTGCTTGCTGTTTAAGTGTTATGGGGCAACGTGTAGTGTTTGGGCTGCTATTTGGATTCACTTAAGCGATCCGCACCCGAACCTATGCGCAGAGTAACTTTCAATAAAAAGTGTCGTCAGGCATTACGTTAATCGCCTTTTTCCAGAATGTGGGTGGTTATGCCGTCGATACTGGTCTGATTGTTTTTCGTCCAATAGTCCCATAATCCGTGTTCGCCTTGTTTCTCCGCCCAGTCCGAGAGTAATTCCCGCTCACCGGTATATGAAAAGTAGGGAACCGCCATACCGCAAGAGGTTTGCACCAGATCGACCTCGACGTCGAAAATTTGCCGGGCACCGGGTAGCGGTTTAAACCGGGTAAAAAGATCGTCCCACTCCGGGTCATACTGATGAACGACCTTCGCTGTGCCGTAAAGCCTTAAGATCAACGGAGCACCCTCAAAGGCGCAAAACAGAATGGTCATTCGCGGGGCTTGCTGGATATGCGCCGAGGTTTCGTTACCGCTCCCCGTGGTGTTTAGCCAGGCAACGCGATTAGGGCTCAGTACCCGCAATGAGTCCATACCCTTGGGCGAAATATTCACGCGACTGTCGGCAGTCGCCGTCCCGACGAAAAATAGTTTCTGCTCACTGATGAAATGGATATGTTTGTCGGATAGTTCGTTGAAGCGCTTGCCCATGGCTGTCTCGGTGGTTTGAATAGCTAACGGTTGGATTGGTTCATGTTAGCAAATTGCGCGAGCAATTGCGGCAGTTGCGACATATCATCGAATACAACATGGCCCGCGGTCTGATACGAAGAGGTCACGCCGGTTTGTACATAGTAAAGCGGCGTCATACCTGCTGCTATGGCAGCCTCAATCCCCACTTCACTATCTTCAATCACCGCGCACTGATCAGGCACAAAGCCCATAGCTTTGGCGGCATATTGGAATAAACCCGGATCGGGTTTCCAAGAACCGATCTCATACGAACTGAATAGATTGTTACCAAAATAAGCAGCAAGGCCGCTGACTTCCAAGGCCTGACGGATTTTTGGAAGCGGTCCGCTGGAGGCAATGCATTTTGGCGAGTTCAGGGTTGCGAGCATTTCCAAAACGCCTGGCATGGGTTTCAAATCACGCGCGAAGAGTTCCGCAACACGCTGGCGATAGTCCTGTTCAAACGCATCTTGCAGATTCAGGCCGAGACGGTTTTCAAGGTCAATCAGAATCGAGCTTAGTTTTTGGCCGCGATAGCGCTCGGTCAAACTCTCCAGTGGATCATGCAATTGCGGAAGCAGATCGAGAAAGGCTTGATTGCACAGTCCCTCGCTGTCAACCAGCGTGCCGTCCAAATCGAAGATGACACAAATATTGTTCATAGCGAGAAGCTTGTTACGCGTCTGAAGCGGACCAAGACCGACGATATGATCAATGTTGGCGGCTTGGGCGGATTTTTATGGCATAGGCCTATTGACGCCATTTTTAGAGTACCCCAGCCAGCGATTCTTTGAGCGGGATGTCGGCATGAAGCCTGTACCAGTTATTGAACCTCTGACGATAGGATTCAAATGGTTCGTGCAGTGCTATGCGCGGATCGTTACTCAGGGCGTAGGCCATGCCTTCGATCAACCAATGCTCACCGCTTAGCAGCGACAGGCTGCCAAAGTGATCGGCCTGCCAATGATGGATGAGCTCATGCGCCACGTAGTGTGGCTGCCAAGCTCGCGGCGCGATGACGATAGCGAAACTGCCCAAGGTGAAGCCAGCCTTGTTAGCTAGCCCGAATGCAGACCGGCATTGCTCCGTGCTACAGAAGATGATCTTCGGCTCGCCGATAGACAAGCCCCATTGCTTGGCAAGATAACTTTTTGAGTCGTTGAGTAGAGATTCCGCCGCCGCAAGCTGAGAAAAATCGTCTATGCATAGCTTTTGTTCGTTGCAATGGACGCCAAATGCTTCCGGAACCAGCACCCGAACCGGTTTGAAAAAGGCCAACGCCGAAATCGGTAACAGCAGGAAAATCACGACCAACCATCTAATGAATCTCATCAACCTTTCTCCATGGCAACTAGGCGAGCGCTTAGCCATTTGTAGCCAAATTCTGTCTCATTTTCCGACCGCCAACCGGAATAAGACCATTATGCTGATAAAAACTTAATGTTCGCTCAAATTCCGGGAGCGGCGGCGTGCATAACTCCATGCACGACCAACTCCGCTGTTGTCCATAGGTTCTGACCTGCTCAATCAAAAGTGTGCCAACACCCGAACAGCGAAACTCGGGAATAACGTAAAACTCCTGAATGACGCCTATTTTGCCGCCGGCATATAAGGCATAGGTTTCGGCGATGGTTGCGACGGCAACCGGGATACTATCCGACCAGCCAATAATAGCCGCGTAGTGGCCAGCGGATAACAAGGCTTCACAGCGCTGAACCGTACCTTCCAAATCAATATCAAAATGCTGCGCATGTGTACGCTCACAGATTTCCTGAGTCAACTGGACAACCAGTAAACCAATAACTTCTGCGTAGTCTGGCGTTGCTTGAATAAACTCCAATTTCATTCTCGTACTCACATGCGGCAGCTGCTTAATTCAAGTTCGCTATTTTGGTTTGATGGTTAGCATTTGATCACCTCCGCGTTGAAACTCGTAAGCAACCTTATTAATCTGCACATCAAAACCTCGGCTGGCAAATTCTTCGCTAACAAGAGAAAGATAAGGCGATACCGATCCATCCAGCGCAAGCAGCGGAAATATCCGCACTTCCCTAGCGACGCGCAACATTTCCTGTAACGCCTGAAGATGAAACGCCGCCGACAAGTGTGCGCTGTACAAAAACAAAAAATGCGACGACAAGGCAATATCGAATTGCCCGTTTGCAAAAGGCAATGTCGGTAACTCTCCAGCGATGTATCGACCTTGCTGCTTGCCCAAATCGAAATCGGCGAGGAAAGTATCCATGGCCGACATGCGGATTTCTCCGAGCGCGCCTATTGATGGAATGACATCCCAGATGAAGTCGTTTTGGTTTTCACGCGTCTGCGCCATGACTGTTTCATAGGTTTCGGCAATGCGACTTTTGATTTGATCGACAGAAAAGATATACACGGGGTCAACCGAAACGACAGCACCGCCACGCTTGGTTAGCTCAACGTTAAATCCTGCTGGCCCGTCACCGCAACCCAGAATATGTTTGCCAAGATCGGTCTCGGTCAGGCCAAACATACCGATATATTCCGCGTACGAACGCCCCCAGGGCACGACCTTGTCTAGTGTAAAAGCCAACTCAATACTCCTTAATGTTCTAGGTTTCTAACCCGGTTATTGCACGTCTGAATGTTTGGCAACCAATCGGCCGATGCGGCCAAGATGGGTAAAGCCGAATCCCTCCGGATACTTGAGTCCATAGCCCAGCGCCCTATCAAAGCCAATGTGGGCACACCAGATTAAACCGGCACATTGCAGTACCGGGAACGGAAGCATAAAGCCGATCATCAGGCTGGCAATGGCACCGATCTAGGAGTGCGCAGTGTTATAGCTAATGGCACCAACTTTGGCGCCGGCGAAATAACCGAGCAAAGAAATATCGGGCACCAGGAAGTAGATTGCGAAAGTAGCCCAGTCCAAGCTGAATTTTGAGTAGGCGACGCAGGCCGCAACCAATACGCAAAATCCCTCCAGTCGCAACAAAACGCGAACGGCCCCCATAGTTTCACCTAACATTTGGACTCCAACAATTTCTGCATAGAAACTGATTATTTTGGGTTAATTACAACCCAGATTAATGTCTTGCAACAACTGTCAGTATTGACAGGGCATGGTGCGAAATTTGTAAGCGCTGTTGCGTCATATGCTCATTATCCGGGTATAACCACAAGCCAGGATTTTACGGTGTATCGACACGTTTTCCCGGCATATTGCGTTTCACTCCGCCCCCATGAATGCCAGCATTAAAGTCATTTGCGCCGCCAACATGGGAACGCCGGTCTGAATTGCTTTCCCTTGATTGGCAGCCTCTTGCAGCAATTTCGTCATTTCCGGCGCGATCACGCAATCGGCTAGCAGATCACAGTACCCCGATTAGCGATTTGCTGATCGGAAGCTCATCGTCCGGGCTCATGCCGAGCGGAGTGCCGTTGATCGCGATGTCGTAGTGCGAAGTTGCCGGGATTGCTGTGCTTACCTCAAGTTGAGGATACACATGACGGACGCGCTCCGACAGAGCACTCGCCCGATCCCACGTACGATTATGTATGCATAGCGAAGCGCAACCGTATTTTGCCAGCGCGAAGGCAATGGCCGACGCCACACCTCCGGCTCCTACCAGAAGAATATTCGCCCCCTTCACGCAGTGTCCGGTGGCGACCAGTCCGGAAACAAAACCCTCACCGTCCAGCATAGTGCCAATCAGACGACCATCACCGTTTCGGCGAATGACGTTCACGGCGCCGACTAAGCTCGCCTCGGGCGTCAGCTCATCAACTAAGTTGGCGGTGGCGATCTTGTGCGGCATGGAAACGACAGCACCCCCAAAGTTTTTCAAAGCGCGCAGGCCGGCAATAAATGCGGGAAAGCCTTCCGCCGAAACATGCATGGGGAGCATGACAAAAGCACCCAAGAGTTCCTGTTTACTCAGTAATGTGATGTCCATGGCGGGCGTTCTAGCCTGGCTGACAGGGTCGGCTATTACGCCAAGTATTTTGGTGCTGCCAGTAATCGATGCAAGCATGCTTTTTGAATTCTGCATAAAAGTGAGTCATTGTCCCTTTGCATGTCATGTTGGATGATATTGATACACCCCATATTCCCAATAGCCGCCGCCCGGCTTTGACGGACCAACCCAATTTCTGGCTAATAATTCCTGGGCTATGAAGTAATTTACGAAACCATGCCCCACCAGCAAAACACGTTGATGCTCATGCGCTATGTCTATCAATGTCGATGCCGCAACTTGCGCCCGCCTTTTTGCCATTGCGAGCGACTCGCCATTTTGAGCGAAACCAAGCACCGACATACATCGCAGTAGCACGCCCCAGGCGCCCACCGACATCGTCAACGAACCCGTTTTGAAATGAGGTGCGGCAATTTCCCGAAACACGGGGTTGCTCAGCACAATGTCGCGAAACCCCAGTGCCTTGGCCGACTCTAAAGAACGAGTAAAATCACTACAAACGGCAACATGGCATGCCGATGCACGCTGCTTGGCGTTTGCCGGCGGTTCGTCCGCTATACCGGATAAATCATAACGGCTGATAATCTCGCCAACCTCCCGCGCTTTGGCTTTGCCTTTCAGCTCGAATGTCGGTTTGCCGTGCCTGATTAATGTAATTTCCATAATGCCGCACTTCGCAGATTTAACCTGTGCTTGAGGAAATGCCAATCATTGGTACGATTCCGGTGCTTAGGCTCGATGTTGCCATTTGCATGGGGACAAATGCAACGCCTTTGTCCTCGATGCCAGGCCCTTGCGGCTGAAAGCCTAGCCGCTCATAAAACGGCACGGCGGGCAGAGAGGAATTGACCGTGAAGGTTTCCGACGGACTTGCGGCCAGCGATAACTCGATAGCTCGCAACGCCAATGCCGTGCCGATACCTTTGTATTGAAACGCGGGCGCCACGAACAGATGAAAAACATGCCGCGCGTCGCGGACGGCAACGACACCGGCAAGTTCATCGCCGAACAAGCCCAGCAAATAAAGGAAATCGGCTTTGGTGATGTAACTACCGATAGCGTGGACGGAAATGCTCGAAAAAAACAACTCAGCGCCGTCACCGGCTGGAGTAACCGTACAGCAATCAGCAACACTGCAAATCAGTTGGCTGATACGGTCAGCATCAGTAGGTAGGGCATGACGGATGATCAGCGGCGAATTCATAGCGATGCGTTGGTTTCGATGCTCATTGGTTTGTCGTGATAAAGTCCGGCAAGTTGTCGTAAACCTGCTCGACGGTTGGGTTTTCGGTTAAGGCTTTGACGACGGTCGGCAAGGGTTCCGCCCGGATACCGGGCAAATCTTGTTCCGAAGGGTTCACAAGCGGAAACGCCAATTTTTCCAGCGGCGGGCAAAAATCCGCTTCCACGCCGGGCTTGTTGCCGCGCGCATCGATCCGGTACCAGCCGTATTGCTGGAGGTAAACCGCGTTCAAACCGTGCAGGCAATGAGGGGGCTGGTCGCCGTCTATCGTCAAGCGCTGGTAACACAGCCCGGCCGGAATGCCATTGGCGCGCAACAGCGCCGCCAGCAAATGGCTTTTGGCGTAACAGTAGCCGGTGCCGTGGATTAATACCTCCGAGGCTTTACAGGTCACCGGATTCAGCCGGTAGTCCCAACTATGCTTGATCTCGTCGCGGACGAACTCGAAACAGCGTTTGGCAATTTCTTCCTCACCAGCACAACTCTCCGCCAACTTTGCGGCTTGCGCCACGATCGCGGGATGTTGGCTGTCGATATAAAGGCTACTGTCCAGGTAGGGTTTCATCGCCGGCGATTGATTCACCGCGCTTTCGATTTCCGCTAATACCTCGGCAAGCAAAGAGGCTATTTCCGGCGCGGCCAGCAAGTCTGCGTCGCCGATATTCGCGCTCGGCAGCGGCAAGGTGATCGACGCCGCTTCGATCACCTTGGCCGACATAGTGATCAAGGTTTCCCGGAGTGCAGCATCGGCATGACAGGCGCGTGGCGAAGCGTTCAATACCGCCACCGGTTTGTCAACAAACCTCTCGAATGCCACCAACCAATCCAGCGCATTTTTGATAGTGCCGGTAACGCCGTGGGCATATTCCGGGCTGGCGATCACTAAGGCATCCGCCGAGGCAACTGCGTTGCGTAATTGGATCGCAACGTCTGGAGGCGCGCTTTCTAAATCCGGATTGTATAAGGGCAGTTCGCCGAGCGCGGTAAACAAACAGACATCGATAGAGGCCGGCGCCAAAGTTCTTAGGGCCCGCAGTACGGCGGAATTGATGGACGCCGCCCGCAAACTGCCGGATAAAGCCAGTATTTTCATTGCAAAGCTAAATGTTAAATGCCAGGGAAAAGTGGTGGCTGCTCAGTCGAAAGCCTTTGTTAAGATACAATCGATGAGCGGAAAAGCGCTGATAACCGGAATCCAAGTGCACGCCCTGACAGCCGTGCGCTTGCGCATGTTCGATCAGCCAATCGAGCAAGGCGCCGGCAAAACCTTGCGAAGTCTCGCCGCTTAGCGTGGCTAAATCGTCGATATACAGTATTTTGCCCCAGGCCAAAAACTCGGCGAAACGGAAACCCGCTACGCTTTTAACGGCGCCTTTCTGTCTAACAGCTAGGATTTGGTAGGTCTGCGCTTGCTGGCGGCGAACCTGGGCCAAAAACTGGTCCGCCGTGAGATGCGGACGCAGTTCGCTAAACACCGGAAAACAGGCTTGAATTTCGGCGTCGGTATTGGTAATAAAAATATCGAAAGTCATGGGATATGGCTAAACAAAAGGATGGCAGTTGGCTTAAAAACGAAATACCGGGAGCTGAAACGCCTGCCAACTTTGTTAGATTAGACGCTATTTGCAATCATCTAACAACTGTCAATATTGACAGCTTATATCGCCATTTTATTTTGCTGATAAATATTCCAGCCATATTGAATTTCGGCGTTTTCACTCTTTAGGATAAGCTTTCGAACAGTTCTAACGACGGTAAACCCATGAAAGCTTGGCAAGAAATTCAACTTCAAGCGTTGCAGACTAATGATAGTGAACATCAGCTTTTTCAAACCATCGTTTCGTTGGCTGCGGAATTGGATTTTGATTACTGTGCCTATGGACTTAGGTTGGTGCTGCCGCTGAACAATCCGAAGATCGTGAAAACCAGTAATTATCCAACGGCTTGGCAAGCACAGTATCAAGCTAAAAACTATTGTGCGGTCGATCCCACCATCAAACACGCCCTGTGCTCGACTCTACCTATCCTCTGGACGGACGGTTTGTTCGCTTCGACGGCGGAGTTTTGGGAGGAAGCGCATTCGTTCGGGTTGCGTTATGGTTGGGCGCAATCCATGCGGGATGTCCATAGTGCAACTGGCATGCTGACTTTAGCGCGATCCGATGAGCCGCTTAGCGAAACCGAGCTTGCAGCCAAGGCTTTCAAAATGGCTTGGTTGACCCAAAATGCGCATATTGCCTTGTCGCGCCGTTTGTTGCCAAAATTGCTGCCGGAAGCGGATACCAAATTATCGAACCGCGAGATTGCGGTACTACGCTGGACTGCCGATGGCAAGACTTCTGGCGAAATAGCCAGCATCATGAAAATAACCGAGCGGACCGTTAATTTTCATATCAACAATGCCGCGACGAAATTGAATGCGGCCAACAAAACCTCGGCAGCCGTCAAAGCGGCGATGCTCGGTTTTTTGTAACAACCATCCACCCGGATTCCATCCAAGCTTAGCCAAACCCAACCACCGTCACAAAGCGAAACCAAAGGGTGCCAATGATGCAGCTTGAAGCCCAAGTCGCGAAGCGATATGGCACCCAGTTTACCGCCATGTAGATAATGGCATGGATACACCTGAGTATAACAAAAGCCCAAGCGAGGGTGATTTGAACGTTGTCGGCTTCTTTCACTATAAGCATCAATAGGCAAATCACATAAAAAAGCGCTGGTACTTGCATTAGATTATTGAAAGTTCGAGCGGGACGTTCGAATCGATCATCCGCTGGGATATCGGACTTAAAATCCGCAAAATATCCGATCGATGCATGCCCGCGAATAACCGCCACATTGCGCGCAACGACCATAATCAGCCAAACCAAAGCCGTCAGCGTAAAGAGCGCGGCCATGGGAGAAACGAGCAATTCCGGTCGTACAGAGTGATGTTCACCGGCTAATAGCCAGAATAACCAAGCTACGGCCGAGCCGACAATCATGCAAGGAGCTGTGTAAATCCGCAGCAACGAGACATTGGTGGCAGTAGAATTTATTGGCGACATATACGATTTCCTTATGAACGTGGTTTGCGGAATAAGCCCTGGTTGATATACTTGCAATATGCAACTAATTATCCCATTTCAATTGCAAAACGCAAGTAAATAAGCCAGATGTCCGACTTGAAACTCGAAAATAGATGCCCAATTGATTATGCCCTCGAAGTGTTCGGAGACCGATGGACGTTGATCGTACTCCGCGATCTGATGCTAAGCGGCAAACGGCACTACCGGGAGCTGATGACTTCGAAAGAAGGAATAGCAACTAATATTCTGGCTTCTCGATTGAAGAAAATGGAGGCGGACGGACTCGTTATCCGCAAACATAAGCCCGAAGACAAGCGCCAAGTGTTTTATGAGCTGACGGACAAAGCACTTGATCTGATCCCTGTGCTACTCGAAATTAGCCGCTGGAGCGTGATTTACGACAAACATACGGCAGCCCCACCGGAACTCATGCGCCGCTATCAAGAAGAGCCGCAGCAGCTAATAGCAGATTTGCAGGAAGCGGCACGGGTCCGGCAAACCTGATCGTGTTTGCAACAAAAACGAAAATTCGGAGTGGCTGTCTACGTTTTGCCAGAGAAAAATTTTGTAGGACATTTTTATAACTTCCACCGTCCCGAAATTTTGGACTGATAGCGAATACCAGTCATCAACAAGACCGGCAACAGCCAGAACAGCTTGTTAATTCGACTCGTCGTGCCGCTAAAACCTGCCACATCGACCGTTCGATTATGGGCACACAACCTCATGGTATTTCGTCTTTTGCATTCAGCGCCGAGACTCAAGTGGGTTCACTTGTGTCGAGATGCATCACTTGCTCACGCCTCGCTCCGCTGCCGGCTTGGTCCGAGAGCCGTGAGAACTGTTCATGAATATGATAGCCCCGATGATGATAGTCGATGCACTCAGGATGCGCGGCGTGAGTGGTTCTTGCGCGAACCAGTTGCCTAAAAATACCGCCACCAGCGGATTAACATAGGCGTACGTTGCTACCAGCGAGATCGGCGCATTCTGCAGCAACCAAGCGTAGGATGCGAAACCGATCATCGAGCCAAACACTATCAGATACGCCAAGGCCAGCCATGAGTCGGCCGATACCTGGGCAAGGCTGAAGACACGCCAGTTTTCGCTTAGGACGCTGACAACCAACAAGGCAAATCCGCCGGCCAGCATTTCCGCGCCCGTTGTCATCAGTGCCGTCTTCGGCAAATCTGCGGTCTTGCTATAGATAGAACCAACGGCCCAAAGCAAACTGGCGAGCAATAGCGCCGCCACACCGGGCATATTTAAGGGCATACCGTCCGAAAACACCGATGGACCGACCAGCAGGTAAATTCCGATAAAACCAATGACTAGGCCGACCAATACGCGTAGCGTCGGTCTGGCGCCGTTAGGTCTGAGTGCGTCGGCAATCACCAGAAACATAGGCACGGCACCGATGATTAACGCGGCGACGCCGGACGGGACGGTTTGTTCGGCCCAACAGACTAAACCGTTGCCGCCGAGCAATAACAAAGTGCCGACAATGGCGGCTGAACGCCACTGCCGCAAGGTCGGCACGGCATCGCCGGACAGACGCCGCCAAGCCAGCAAAATGACGCCGGACACGACAAAACGCAATCCGGCCGAGAAAAATGGCGGCAGCGTCTCGACCACAAAGCGGATCATCAAATAAGTCGATCCCCACACCAGATAAACGGCCAACAACGCGGCCCAAATCTTCGCCTTCATTCTGTAAACGCCTGACTAATTACAGTTTCTACGTGCTCCTCTGCCAGCCAAGAGCGTAACAACCAGGACGTATATTTTTTGTTGCCAATAATTGAGGTTGGTGCCATGCAACAGCCTATCGGTTGGAAAATCGGTTAAAGCGTATCGAAGCTTTGCTAAGACATGGGTTGCCGACTAGGGCAAAGGTTTGTAACCCGCCACGCATCCGGTAATGGCAAAGCTTACGCGATGATAAAACGTCCATCCGAGTGAAAGTGTTGAAGAATGCCAAATACTTGGGAGACGACTGTTAATCCTAAAGGGATTGCTTATTTCTTCCGCAATAAATACCCGGAATAGGCCACAAAATCTTGGCCGTTGATCGTCTCCAGCCGAACGGTTTCCTGCATGCCTCGTCCCAGTCCAAGAATGACGGCTGCATTTTCCGATACCGGTGCAATGGGAAAAGTCAGATTATTCATGTCGAAAGCGGGGATGGAATACTCCAGCATCAAAAAACCATCCCGTTCGCGTAGGGCGCATTTTTCCGGAACCATCGCCTCGCCTTCGGCGAGATTCACAATCTCGTAATCGCCCAGACGGTTACGCATGGAGGCAGGAATCGGTACGGGTTGAATTTTTTCGCCCAACACAAAGGTTTGGCCTTGCCAATGAGCCAGCGCCAGATCATGTCCGTCGACATGGCGTACCGACACGCCGGCTTCGGCCAGTTGCTTGGGTTGTACCGGTATCAAACCCAACAGCTTGTAGCGAATGCCGAATTTGCCGTCGTCCCTGCCGACCAAATCCATGCTGCTGCCGTTCAGTTCGGTGGCCAGGGTATCGCCATCCGCCGTTAACTTGATGTAGCCCAGCGCGGTTGCATATTGCCCGGCCGCCAGTTGCTGTTCTTGCGGGGTTAAGCCGCGGGTTTCGATCACGGGTGTTTCGGCGTCCTCCGGCAGCGGCTGGCCGGTTTTTATCGCAATCGCCAGTTTTAGCGCCTTATCGGTGACTTTGTCGATCAAGTCGCCGGTGGGCGGGGAGTTAGCCAGCACGACCACGCCCAGCTTGTGTTCCGGCACCACCGTCAGCAGGCTCCGGTGAAACAGCGTGGCTCCGCCGTGTGCGGCCACATCGCCGATACCGGGCTTGCTGGTCAAGAACCAACCCAAACCGGTTTTGGTGCCTACATCCAGCGCCACGTCCTGGTTTTGCTGGCGTAGCATTTCATGCAGGGTTTCCGGCTTCAATATGGGCCGGCCATAGGCTTTTCCGTCCGCCAAGACCATCGCGATAAAACGGCTCAAATCCAAGACATTCGCGTTCAAGCCCCCGGCCGGCATATCGCGCAGTGCCACTTCCGTCTTTTCCTGATCATTCTTATAGGCTTTCGAGGCCAGTTCTCCCGCTATGCCCTGCGAAAATGCCGCATTCGTCATACCGAGCGGTTTTAACAGCTGCCGGTTGGCATAACTGCTGAAATCCTGGCTGGTAAGCCGTTCCAGCATCGTCCCTAATAAGGTAATGCCCAGATTCGAATAGGCAAAGATGCGATTGGGAGGATAGGCGGCGTACTCGTCTTTCAGCGGGTCGACAAGCTGACTGAACGGTACGGGATTCTTAGTCCACATGCCATTGCCTCTATCGCCCGGCAAACCGGAATGATGGGTCATGATGTTACGCGGAGTTATCGGTCCGGTATCAGGAAAACGGCTTTTGATGGCGAAATTCGGCAGATAAGTTTGCAACGGCCGATCAATATCCAGTTTGCCTTGCTCGACCAGTTGCATGACCAACGTATCGGTAAAGAGCTTGGAGATGGAGCCGGTTCGATAAACCGTTTCCGGTGTGGCGGCAATCTGCCTGGCTTGATCGGCATAGCCGAAACCTTGAGACCAGACGATCTGCTGATCATCCACCACGGCGATGCTCAAGCCTTCCACATCCTGTTCGGACATTTCCTGTTCAATCAGCCAGGAAAGATGAGCCTTGAGATAACTATAATCGCCGTGTTGTACAGTATCCGGCTTTAGCGGCGGAGAACCGGCGCAACCGCTTAGCAAAAGCAATATCGCGCTTAAATATGTCAAATAGGTTTTCATCTGGTCCTTGAAGGGGTGATCATCGATTAGTCGGCCAGCAAGATTACAAGCCCTTGTGTTTGGTGCTTTGAGGCTTTTACCAAAGCTGATTTTGGTGCGTGGATGGTATTAGGCGAGCCAACTGTAGTCAAACGTTTTAACAGTGCGGCCTTGAGCCTACGCGAAGGCAGACTCTGACATCGTAGTTAGTTGCGCGTTGAATGATGATTGCGGCGTTCATTTCTGGGTAACGGGCTGAATTAGTGTGTTGGCATGTTAGCAAACTCAGCCGGTAATGGGTTCGGAACGATCATGCCCCTACCCCAACCGGAAACGCCGTCTTATCCACCACCCGCCGCAACACGAAGCTGGTGTGCACCCCACTGACACCCGGAATGCCGGTGACGCGATTCAACAGCAATTCCTGGTAGGCGTCCAAGTCCTTGACCATAACCTTGAGCTGATAATCGGCGGTCTGGCCGGTGATCAGCAGGCATTCCATCACTTCCGGAATGCCGGCAACCGCCGCTTCGAAGGCGCTGAAACGTTCTGGCGTGTGTTGGTCCATCGAGATGTGGATCAAGGCCGTCAGCGTCAGACCCAAGGCTTTGGCATCCAACAGTGCCCGATAGCCGACGATCAGGCCGCCCTCCTCCAACGCCCTCACCCGCCGCAAGCAAGGTGACGGCGACAGGCCGATGCGGTCGGCCAGTTCCTGGTTGCTGATGCGGCCGTCGGCTTGCAGGATGTTCAAGATTTTAATGTCGTATCGATCCAGCTCCATAAAATATCCCTTATTCAGACAATAAAACAATTAAATAAATATTTTTACATTAATACGGCAATATTCTATCAATAATTAGTATTTTATATAGCATAAACGCAATCGCCTAGCGGACGGTTTGGCTTATCTTATCGGCATCCCATTTACCGAGAGTAAGCAGCCATGTTGAACGACCCTTCCCGCAAATATCGCCCATTCCCGCCGGTGGCGCTTACCGACCGCAGATGGCCTAATCGCACGATTAACCAAGCGCCGATCTGGATGAGCACCGATTTGCGCGACGGCAATCAGGCCTTGTTCGAACCGATGAATGCCGAACGCAAACTGCGTTTGTTCCATACTTTGTGCGCCATTGGCTTCAAGGAAATCGAAGTGGCGTTTCCCTCAGCTTCGCAAACCGATTTCGATTTCGTGCGTCGCTTGATAGACGGCGCGTTGATACCCGACGACGTGACCATAGAAGTGCTCAGCCACGCCCGCGAGCCGCTGTTGCGCCGAACCGTCGAAGCCTTGCGCGGCGCACGTTCGGCCATCGTCCATATCGTCAACGCGACATCCCCACCGTTTCGTGACCTGGTATTGGGCATGAGCCGGACCGAAGTATTGGCGATGGCCGTCAATGCGGTGCGGCTGGTCAAACAATTGACCGCCGACCAGCCGGAAACGCAATGGCGCTTGGAATACAGCCTGGAAACCTTCACCGCTACCGAATTGGATTTCGCCGTCGAGTTTTGCGATGCGGTCAGCGCCGCCTGGGGCGCGACACCGGACAACAAGATTATCCTGAATTTGCCATCGTCGGTGGAAACGGCGACGCCAAACGTTTACGCCGACCAGATCGAATGGATGCATCGTCATATTGCCCGCCGCGACAGCGTCATTCTCAGTGTGCATCCGCACAACGACCGCGGCACGGCGGTAGCCGCCGCCGAACTGGCGTTGATGGCTGGCGCCGAGCGCGTCGAGGGTTGTTTGTTCGGCAACGGCGAACGCACCGGCAACGTGGATTTGGTGACGCTAGCGTTGAACCTGTATACCCAAGGCATCGCACCGGGCTTGGATTTTTCCGACATCAATAAAGTGGTGGGCGATTTCGAGGCTTGTACCGGTTTGGCCGTGCCGCCGCGCCAACCCTATGCCGGCGAACTGGTGTTCACCGCGTTTTCCGGCTCGCACCAGGACGCGATCAAGAAAGGTTTTGCCGCCCAGCAGCCCGGTAGCATCTGGAACGTGCCGTATCTGCCGTTCGATCCGGCCGACGTCGGACGCGGTTACGACGCGGTGATCCGCATCAACAGCCAGTCCGGCAAAGGCGGCATCGCCCATTTGCTGGAAAGCCATTATGGCATCGTACTGCCGCGCCGCCTGCAGGTGGAGTTTTCGCAAGTGGTGCAAGGCCATGCCGACTGCCAAGGCGGCGAAATCGGTGCGGAACAGTTATGGCGATTGTTCGCGCAGACTTATCTCGATGTGGCAAAGCCCTTGCGTTACCTGGGCCATCAATTGTACGAGCATGCGCAAGGGCAAGGCATACAGCTGCAAATCGAGTGTGACGGTGAACCGCGCGATTTAACCGGCGTGGGTAACGGACCGATAGCCGCGGCCGTCCAGGCTTTAGGCTCGCTCGGCGGCGCGGTGTCGGTGTGCAGCTACGAGGAACGCTCGACCGGCAGCGGCGGCGATGCCCAGGCCTGCGCCTTTGTCGAACTGGCGGAAGTGAACGGCCCAACGGCCTTTGGCGTCGGCATGGACGGCAACATCGTCACCGCATCCATCAAGGCTCTGATCAGTGGCTATAATCGCTTGGCCGACGATACCGTCTGGCAACACCGCGAGTTTGAAAACGCTGGTTTTACCGCGAATAGCACGCCAGACGTAACCCCTACAAACTGAAACAGGAGACAACATTGAATACTTACCGCTGGAACGCCCAGGATTATGCACAACACTCGCATGCCCAACAGCAATGGGCTAAAGAGATGATGGCTGTTTTGCAATTAACCGGCAACGAAACCGTACTGGATTTAGGCTGCGGCGACGGCAAAGTCACGGCGGAAATCGCCCAAATCGTCGACTGCGGCACGGTGGTCGGCATAGACAACTCGGCAGCGATGATAGCGCTGGCCAAACGCCGATACCCGGAAAAGCAGCACCCCAACCTATCGTTCCGGGTCATGGATGCAGGGAGTTTAAGCTTTATCAAAGGTTTCGACGTGGTTTTCTCCAACGCGGTGCTGCACTGGGTCAAGCAGCACCAACCGGTTATACCGAAGCCTAAAAAGCAGTGGCAAAATCCTGCTGCGCATGGGCGGCAAAGGCGATGCAGCCGACATGCGGGCGGCGATTGACCGGGTAAAGGATACGGCCCCATGGTTGCAGTATTTTATCGGCTTCGAGTTTCCGTACACCTTTCCAGGGGTCGATGAATACCGGGTGATGCTGGAAGCGGCCAGATTTACCGTCAAACGGCTCGAACTCGTCGCCAAGGATATGGTCCACCAAGGCCAGGATGGCTTGGCGAGCTGGATTCGAACCACCTGGATGCCTTATACGCAACGGATTCCGGAGAACCTGAGAGAATCGTTTATCGAAGCGGTTTATTCGAGTTACCTGGAACAAGTGCCGTTGAGCGTGGATGGCACAGCCCATGTGGCGATGGCCTTGCTGGAGGTTGAGGCGGTGAAATCGGCTAATCTGAAGCCCGCGTATTAGGGAATAGCGAAACGCATTCGGGCGAATGGAAGAGACTTTCATTTTTGCGAATGCACTTCGCAATTCGCGCGGCCTTCATACTCAAGTGCTTACCTGATTGTGTCAGTACGGCCGATTCTGTTGAAAAA
>NZ_LUUG01000098.1 GCF_001644035.1 Methylomonas methanica | reverse complement strand
TGCAAACGGCACAAAACCCGCCTAATCCTGTGCGGCGCAAGACCGAATGTCTTCGAAAAACTGCGCCGTGCAGGCCTGGTTGGTCAAGTCGGCAAGCCAAATGTGGTGGACCGAATACAACAGATCGCTATGGATATGATTAAAAAATAAATTCCCTGCTTATCCCTCAACCCAGAGGAGGATTAGGGGGCACCTGGCGACCGTCCCCTCTTCAGATTCATCGCCGGAAAGCTGTCATTGGATTCCGAAACTTGAAAGCGGCCATTCGTCACTGAGTCCAACCGACCCCTTGCTGCCATTGACCTTGTCAGCGCACGAGCGACTGCTTACAAAGCTTATGCTGTCAGACGATTCGCTCATGGCGTCTTATTACGATATTTATCTAGCTTCAGTTCTCCAGAACGTAAAAAGTCAAGAAAATCGATTCCCCGATACTCGCAGGTTTGGTAAATACTAACCAGCAACAGATAGTCCGCGATACCGTTCTCATTGGTTCTCCCACCTATGACATCACGTATTCCTCGTCCAAAAGCCTTCACCGCATGTTCGGCATTGTTATTATTCCAAGGCACACCATCATATTCGAGAAAGGTGAAAAGTTTGTTTCGATTCTTCTTGAAACGTGTTTGCATCTTACGGGTTGACGCTGTTTCAAACTTGCGTGCAACTGTAATGTCATAGAATCGTTCGACATCTGCGAGGTGTTTTTTTAGGAAATATTTTTTTAAGCCAAATCGATCGACTGTGGCGATTACCTTTCTTACTAGCTCGGCAAACTCACGGACTAGTTCCTTCATTTCTTGATTGAACGGTTCTTTCAACAATGCATCATTCAGATCACGAATCAAGTGAATCAAGCACTTCTGCTGCGGGCATTCAATTGAGTCATACGCTGTGTAGAAATCCGAAATCAGTACCCCCTTGAAATCTGAAAGAAAATCGATTGCTGTACTGGCCTCACGTGTCTCGGACCAAATGTACACAACTTCTTCCATGCTTGTAAAAACCCATACGTAGGAATCCTTGCCATCAACGCTCACATGCGTTTCATCAGCATGGATGAGATTCCCTTGCAAAAGATCAGATTGAATTTCCTGAAAAGTCTCACTGTATAATGTCGCAGCCCTGCGCTTCATGACTCCTATGGTCGTTTGGGACAAGGGCAAGCCGAAGATTTTATTGACAATTTTCGAAAGCTGAAATTGTGCAATGTGAAGTTCAATAAGGTTGTAAATAGTGTAAGCAAAAAGCTGTGAACCATAGCGATGCTTTGTAACAGGTGCGTTGTCAGAAACGAATGTGATGCCGCAATCCATGCACTTATGATGATCGACGATCTTTTTGGTCACCCACCTTTTTATTCCACTTGATGTGAACCGCAGATCGTAGAGGGTTCTTTGATGTCGCCCGTTCATGAAAAAACGAATCGAACTACAGTTCGGACATTGCGTAAGCTTTGTCGGACTCACGACCTTGTTGATAGGCACATGCTGGGCTGTCTTGCTTGCCAGACTTTTCTTTGCAATCTTATTAATGTGTTTGTTTGTGCGGACATACACCCTGTTCCGCTGGTAATCCCAGTATGCGCACTTCGTGATGTATGCGAACTCCGAAAAAGTAAATTCCTTTTTGCCGTATGAAAAAGGCCATGACATGTTCTCAATAGACTCGACTTGAACGGCATTGGGATGCTGCTCTGTATTCGCCGAAAAATCTTCCCTTGGCGAGATTGCAGTTATTGCCTTTACGACAACCTCAAGTGCTTCGCAGTCGTCCTGATTGTAAGACAACAGTTCGATTTTAAACCGCTCCTCGTTAGTTAGTTCCCACTTGTGTCTGAGCATCAAGCTTCTCAAGCCGGATGGGTTAACCGTTGACCAATTGAAGCCGAGATGGCCAGCGATGTCCTTGAGGCCGTTGGTGTAGGTTGGGAAATAGAAGTGGGAGTAGATGACGCCCAAGACATTAACGGCCTGTGACGTTAGGTGTGATACCGAAAATCTTTCGCAAGGTAAGTCGCCGTATCGCGTTTGCATGGTTTTGAGAAAGGCAGTTTCGTAACTACCGTAGTAAAGAAGGACGGGATTTTCAAGTGAAGACATGAAATCGAGGAAATCTCGCCAAATTTGTCCTTCCTCGCTTTTATTGTTGGCCCAAAACGACCTCTTAATCGTTGATTTTCCAGAAACCGCTCTTACACCTATGAGGTAATAAATGCCTTGATCCGGGATACCTTCGACATCAAGATAAATGAGCATGCCATCCTGGATAATTTCAGGTTTGCCGACGATATAGGTTGTTTTATCTCGTATTGCAAGGGCTTTAAGCGCGTACTGGTATTTGACAAATTTGCCTCTGCTGCTTTTCGCCTCGCGCCGCCGCGGCCGCGGCCGAAAGGTATATGAAAGTTGAGTTACCGTGAATATCCCTTTGCTTCTGAGTTTTACGATTTCAGCCGGGGGAATCATTCCCAGCAAACTGATATTGTCTTCTTTTTCCGCTCTATCCCTGCATAGAGATTCGAACTCACATTCCTGGCAATGCTTGATCAGAGATAAACTCGGAGGGGTATTCCTTTCGACTATTGAGCGAAGCTCTCTGATCAACACTTCCGCCTTGCTGATCAGGGAAGGTAATTTTACTTGGGAGACTGCTTGTTGTCGGCCGTGAATTATTTTTCCGGAGGTGGAAAAATGCCCGGTGGCCTTTCCTAAAACCAGGGCGTCAAAGGCCAGTAGTTGCTTTTGAACGCTATCTATTTTTTCGGATGGGAATATCCGGACGGGTGCGCAAATACAGCTTCTTGCCCTTGTTCCTTTCGGCGCAAAGTACGAATTCTCCAAAAGTGGAGGAGTTGACATCATATCGTCTACTAATAGTTCTGGTCTGACGATCCATTGATAGCCGTAAATATCTTTCGTGTTTAATGTTTTCGCGCCAATGAGGCATGAATCCGCGCTTCTGGAAACAAGCGACTGGATGTATGTCTGGCATGCGTCTTCTCTAACTTTCAATTGCCATTTGCCGACTGAATCAAGGCAACGACTCCGCACTGGTTCTGAGAAGAACAGTAGGTAGGCTTTAGTTTTGCACTTTAGAAAAGCCTCAAACAAATGATCCGAAATGACCATAGTAATGTGTCTTACACGTCAGATTTCACCTATAGCAAGGCAAGAGTTTGTTTCTCATGCAATCTCACTTTAATAAATACTTATTTGCATGGTCGCATGGCAGATGGTGCAGGAAGCGTAATCCAAGATTCCGCTTGGGATTGTGAAGAACACAAAAAGATTTTTAACCGCCATGTAAGAGCCAAAACTCAGCCGGTGTAACGATGGGGTAGCGAGCAGACAACGCTAGTAAATCCTTGTCCCCCGTGACAAGGTAATTCGCGTTTGCCGCTAAGAATGTCCCGAGAACAGGTTGGTCGGCTCTGTCGCGCAGTAAGGGCTCGGAGACTTGGAGGGGATCAACAAGGTCTGCGAGGAAGGCCAAACTATCGACAAATTCACGAATTTCCGAATTGGACCACCCAAGGCGGTGATTTAACCTAGGTAAAACTCGCTGCAGTTCATCCAAAATGTACTGAGATAGTTTAACTTCCAGGCTTCCGCTCCGCCAAGCCGAAATAATTTCTCCGGGTATCGACTTGGGGTAGGCGGTTCCGGACAGCAAGACGTTAGTATCAAGGACAATGCAAACCTGCACCATAACTGGAATCAAGAATGTCTGAGGTCAGACACAATGGCGTCAATTTCGGCTATGCCTTCTTCCTCCGGCACCGTTGCATAAGCATCGGCAATTTGTTGGCTCAGCTTATCAAACCGATCCTTAAAACGGCGTATCCGATCGAATAATTGGGCATCGACCAGCGCCGCTACAGGCTTTCCATCTTTTTTAATTAAAATCGAATCATGCCGGTATTGAACCTGATTTAGCATTTCCCCTAGGTTTTGTCGAAATGCGACAGCATTTACTTCGTTAATCATAATAGACGGCCTTTATATTTGAAATATTGACCATATTGGTCATATTGGTTTAACGAGTCAAGGACAAATTGAGGATGCTTTTTAGCTGAATGTTGTTAAAAAGATAGGCTTTGATCTGAAACGTTCTCCACAGTCTGCAAACAGGTTGAAACTTGCCATCCAAATAGTCTATTTTTTGGACAACTGAATGGCAGGTAATGGCCGGGTCGAGCCGATGACGACTCAAGGTTGCTTGCCGAAAAGCTGTCATTCGCTGAACTTAGGGATGGAAAATTTCGCCGGCGCCCTCAGCGGCCGGTTTTGGCCCAGACTGTGTAAAAACGCAAAAACGGGGATTGTTCGAGCAAGAACATGGAATTTAGTTGGGTTTTTAAAGCGATCGTGGTTAGCAGGGGAAGCTTCCATTCTGGGAATAGCGGAATCGACTTTTGCCGAAATGGGACTCTGTAAAGCCCTATTGGCCGATTGGCTTTACACAACCGTACTCTGAAATAGCCATTAACCGACTATTGCTGATTCACTAGGACGACACAATGCCATCTTGGCTTTTATACCGTCAATCAGCGCTTCAAGACCTATGGTATTGATCACTCGCTTCAAATTATAGGCCAGCACATGCAAGCTCATTTCGGTACGAACATGCGCCAAGGTTTTCATCAAAAAATGAGTGGCGCCCATCCAGGCTTTGAGCGTACCAAAGGGATGTTCGACAGTTTGCCGGCGAATGCTCATACTGTCGGGCACTAAGTCCAGGCGAGTTTGCATGGCGTCAAGAATGTCCTCATGCTCCCAACGCTTGACGCGCCGTTGTGGGCTGGGTGTAAATTGTTCCTTGAGCGCACAGCTTTGACAGGCCGAACTCCAGTAGCAATGTAATTTCAAGCCTTTCTCAATAGTGGAAAAGCGCCAAATCAAAGCCTCCCCAGCCGGACAGCGGTATTCGTTTTTCTCGGTATCAAAAATGAAATCCGCTTTGCCAAAACGGCCATCGGCTGTGGCGATTGATGTCACGGTCTTGGGCACAATCGCGGTAATGCCGGCTTCGTGGCAGGCGAGGATTTCTCCGCTTTTGAAATAACCGCGATCGGCGATGACGGTTAAATCGTCAACCCCCATGGCACTGCGGGCTTTTTTCGCCATGTTTGAAAGCTGGCTGCGATCAACACCCTCGTTGATTACCTCGTGTTCCACAATCAAATGATGTTCAGTATCTACGGCGGTTTGCACGTTATAACCCACGATGCCCGTCCCCCGCGTTTTCATGGAACGGGCATCAGGGTCGGTCAGGGAAATCTGTTTATCGGGTGTCTGATTTAGCTGAACCTCAATGTCTTTCAGGGCTTTCATCTGCGCTTTTAAGGCGGCAATTTTGTCTTGCAAACGCTCGGTTTTCACCTGTGCTACAGAGGGTTCTTGACGATCGGCGGTATCCATCTCCGTTAAATAACGATTGATACTCGACTCGATCTCTTCCATTCGCCGTTGCAATTTGGCGCTGGTGAAGTTGCGATCACGGTTATTGACGGCTTTGAACTTGCTGCCGTCTATAGCCACCAGGGCTTCCGAAAACAAACCCAGTTGCTGGCAAAGCATGACGAATTGGCGACAGACGTTGCGGATGGCCTTACCGTTCTCTTTGCGGAAAGTGGCGATGGTTTTGAAATCCGGCATCAAGCGTCCGGTTAACCACATCAACTCGATATTACGCTGAGTTTCTTTCTCCAAACGACGGCTGGATTGGATGCGATTGAGGTAGCCGTAGATGTAAATCTTCAATAAAACCGCAGGGTGATAAGCGGGTCTGCCGGTAATAGCGGGTTGAGCACCTTCGAAACCGAGCTGCTTAAGATCCAACTCATCCACAAAGACATCAACGACACGAACGGGATTGGTCTCCACCACATAGTCATCAAGACTTTCAGGTAGCAAGGTAATTTGAGTCCGACATTCACCTTTAATAAATCGATTCATCGGCTGGCTCCAATCAATAAACCCTGAGCGAAATTATACCAAATCCAGCGTTTTGACACAGTCTGGGCCGAACTGAGACCAACGCTTCGCAGCATTTTGTTTGCTCTGAACAATCCAAGCTCAACCAAAAAATGCCAACCTCACCGCCTCCCGCTCGCCGCCGTCGAAAAAGCGGAAAGCCCATTGGTCGGTGGCGTCCAGAAAACCGGCTTTGGGATCGGTTTTCTGTTGTTTGGCTACCCAGCTGACGTGGTCGCGGAAATAGTAATGATCGAACATGCGCATGAACTCACCGAGATAAACATCGGCAACAGCAGTATCGCCGATGATGAATAACTGGTTTTCGTCGTTGAATTTGCAGGAGTTGGTGCTGAAGTTGGCCGAGCCGGTGACGACCAATGGGTTGTTGGAGAGTGGGTCTACCAACAGAATTTTGGTATGCACGTGTACGCCGGAATGATGCTTGGACTCAGCCAATAATCGGCCTTGCCATACTTCCAGGACTGATTTTTCGTTAATGGCGGCGCTGGCCGCCAGTTGGGTGTTGGGGGCGTCGTGCAAGGCTTTATCCACTACGCTGCGGGTATTCAACAAACCCAGCACGTGTGCAGGTGCTGTGACTAGGGCGGCTTCCAGTTCGTCGTGCATCGCAAACGGTGCGGTAAAGCAGATCAGGCGTTTGCTTGCTTTTACCCATTCCGCGCATTCGCTGATGGCTTCGGTGGACTTGCGCGGGCTGAGTACCAAATGAGATCCCGCCGCTGTCGTTGCCGGCGGTTGGGTTAAGCTCATCACCAGTTTCCGCGAATCGGCTCCCGGTAAGTTGGGGTTATTCCAGACGGCTTGATGCCAATCGAAATATTGTTTGGCGACTGTGGCATCGCTTATCACGTGGCCGACGTTGGACTGCCCGTAAATCGCGCCATCGGTGAAATTGGTCGAGCCGGTCCACACCGAAATCGGTTGGCCTTTGCCGTTGCTGAGTACCATGAATTTGTTATGCGAGATATTCAAGCCGGCGCCGGTGCGAGCCTTGCAGACGCTTTTTAAGCCGTATTTCTTGATTTGCGGCAGCGCGTCTAGCGCGGGGCCGTCGCCCTTGCTGTCCAGCAAGCCGTCGTACAGAATTTCCAGTTTAACCTTGCGCAGCTTGGCGCGTTTAAGTGCCTCGAAAAACGCGTCTTTGGCCAATTCGTATAAAAATAAATGTAAACCCTGTTTTGCTTTGGCGGCGTCGATATAAGCGATCAGCGCTTCTTCCAGGCCGCGCGATAGCCAGCGGCGCGCGTTCTGATCGACGATTTCGCCGGGCGGCAGGAGGGGAAAACGCGACGTGAAAGCCTGGCTGGCGGCTGCGCTGCGGTTGAAATGCACGGCATGGCCCTTGTTGCCGACGGCGACCGGTTGTTCGCAACGGACTTGCACTGCAACGGATTCGAAAGTCTTTAATGCGCCCGGTTTTCCGGTCAGGGCGTGTACGATGTAAGTATACGTACGGCCAGGCTTGGTGGTGTAGTCGCCCCAATGAAATTTCTGGATCGGGTGATAACGGGAGCTGACGCTGTAGCCTTCATCGCCGGGTAGATCGAAGCGCTTCAAGCCGCGTAACCAAGTCACTTCGCCGTTTTCATGATCTTCGCGGCGGATACCAAAGCCGAGTAAACCGCTGCAATAGGCTTTGGGGCAGCTAAATGCCAACAACGCTACGTAAGTGCCGGCGATCGCTCTGACTTGCAAACCCTTGGGACTAATGTTGATTTCGCTACGCATGGCCGTCTCCGTTTATATAGAGTGGATAGCAAGTTTACGTCTTTTAACCTGACGGTTGCGAGGCTGGCAATCGTCAAAAAATCGCGCTAAAGCCGGCGCAGCTATTTAATATTGCGCACCAAAAAATCCTTTTGCCCGCAAGACTTCGCTGCGCTTTTCAGCACGTCGGCGCCGCAACCCACTGCTGCGCCGCGTTTATCCAAGCACACGAAGATCTCCTTGAAGAAGCGTCCCCCGCCGCTACAGAACGGGACGATGGCTGGTTCTTTCAGCCACGGGTTGGCCCCGGTAAAGGCATTTTTCAGTCCATCCGCCGTGGTTCTGAAAGGTTTTTGCGGATTTTGGTAGTCCTCCGGGATGGTGACTTTGCCTTTCAGCGACTGCGATAATTGAAAATAACCGGTTTGGGTTAGTCCGGAGCAGGTGCCGTGTTTTTCCCATTCGTGTTCGAATAAAAATTCTGAGGGATATAGCTCAGGAAACGCTTGAGCTTGGCTAGGCGCATAGGCTTCCTTGGTGCAAAAACTTGGATAGCCGACCTGGTATTGCGGCCATAGGCCATGCAGCACCAAGCCCAGTTTCTTGCCGCATTGTTCGCGGTCTTTGGGTTGTTCTTCGCAATAGGTTGGGGACCAGGATAAGGCCAGCACATAAGCGTCGAACTTGCCGGGCTTGCCTTTGGCGGCTAGCTGGGTCGAGAACGCTGCCAAACACAGCAGTAACCAATATTTCATAAATTGCTCCAGGTTTTACAATGTGGGGCGAATCAACTCGCCGAAGGAACCGCCGATAGGGCGAATGAATCCGCCCCTGCATTTTCATACGGTCAGCGTCACAGCATAAACTGTTGCCATATCCGCTCCACTTCGGCGCGCAGTTCTTGAAACTCGTCACTGTGCGCAGTGGCGCTAAGGCCTTGCAGAACCTGATGATGTCCGTAATCGCGATAGGCGCAATAGGCCCGTTTTAACAGCGCGGCATCGACCGGGGAAATAAAACCATGCTTTTGCAAGCCTTCCAGCAGGCGGACGTTGTCGGTGTAAGTCGCCAGACTCGGCTGCTGCGCGGTTTCGGCCAGTACGCCGAACTGGACGATAAATTCAATGTCGGCGATGCCGCCCTGGCTTTGCTTCAGATCGAATACCGCCGGGTCTTTCGGGGCCAGGTTATCGCGCATTTTTTCGCGCATCTCCCGCACCTGGGTTTTCAATTCTTCTCGATCTCGCGGTAAGGCTAAAATCCGGCCGCGGATTGCTTCGTAGCTGTGTTTTAAGCTTTCGTCGCCGGCCACGAAACGGCCGCGAACCAAGGCTTGATGTTCCCAGGTCCAGGCCTCGTTTTTTAAATATGCTTCGTAATGGTCGATATGCGTAACCAGCAGGCCCGAGTCGCCGTTGGGCCGCAAACGTAAATCGGCCTCATAGAGGATGCCGGACAGCATTTTGGTATCCAGAATATGGCGGATTTTTTGGCCCAGACGTAAATAAAACTGGCCGGCATTGATTGGCTTTTCGCCGTTGGTTTGCGCGTCGCCGTCGGCGCACGCGTATAAAAATACTAAATCCAGGTCGGAGCCATAGCCCAGTTCGATACCGCCAAATTTACCGAAGGCAATGATCGCGAAATTTTGTGGATTAGGGCCGGTGCCGGGCGGGTGGCCATGCTTACTGACCAGCATGTGCCAGGCGCACCGCAAGACCTGTTCCAGAATGGCTTCGGCGGTCCAGGTTAAATAATCGCTGACGATCATCACCGGAATTACGCCCATGATGTCGGCGGCAGCTACCCGTAACACGTTCAAGTGCTTGAACTGGCGTAATGCAATCATCAGTTGTTCGCTGTCCTGGGTATCGACGCGGGCCAGTTCGCGTTGCAAGTCCTCGCGCAAGGCCTGCTTTTGCAGCGGGTCGTAGAGCGAACGGGTATCCAGTAATTCGTCGAATAGAATCGGATACAGCGATAAATATTCGCAAATCCACGGGCTGGCGGCCGCCAGCTTGATCAGCTGATTCAATGCGTCCGGGTTTTCGGCCAGCAAAGCCAGATACACATTGCGGCCGGCCACGGCTTCGAATAAATCCAGAATGCGCAGCAAGGTTGCGTCGGCGTTTTCGCTGTTTGATACTTGTTCTATCAGTTGCGGCATTAAGCGGTCCAACACGCCGGCGCCCTTGCTGGTCATGCGTTTAATGGCATGCGATTCCTTAAAATCGACGAGGGCTTTTTGTAGGTTCAGTGGATCGGCAAAGCCATAGTCAGCCAGCGCTTCCAGCGCCAGTTCGTTGTCGGCGCAGCTGGACCATATCAAGCGGGCGCTTTGTTGTTTATTGTCCTGGTCGCTGAGCGAAAACACCTGCTCGAAAATGTCCTGCACCGATTCCCGCACTTGGTCCAACTCGGCTTTGAACGCGCTCCAATCCTCGAAGTCCAGCGAATAGGCCAAAATCCGTTGCACCAGCGGATTGCCGGGCAGGTCGTGCGTTTGTTTGTCCTGATATTGCTGGATATGGTTTTCCACGCGCCGCAAAAACCGGTAGGCAAATTTTAAGGTTGCCACATCCTCTACGATCATCAACTCCAGTTCTTCGAGTACAGTGAGGATGGTCTGGATTTCGCGTTGCTGCAAGGCGATGTCCTGGCCGCCGCGGATCAATTGAAAGGCCTGGCCGATAAATTCTACTTCGCGGATACCGCCGGGGCCGAGCTTGACATTGTCGGCGCGGTCGCGGCGTTTCAGCTCCTGGGCAATCTGGAACTTTAAAGAGCGCAATTCCTCGAAAGCGCCGTAATCCAGATAGCGGCGATAGACAAACGGTTTGATCAGCGCTGCCAGTTGCTTGCCGGTGTTAAAGTCCCCGGCCACTTGCCGGGCCTTGATCATCGCATAGCGTTCCCATTCTCTGGCTTGAGTTAGATAGTATTGCTCCATGCCGTCGAAATTCATAATCAACGGGCCGCTATCGCCGAATGGCCGCAAGCGCACGTCGGTGCGGAACACAAAACCGTCCACGGTTATTTCGTCCAGCATTTTTACCAGCGACCGACAGATGCGGGTGAAAAATTCGCCGTAACTGATTTCTTTCTTCTCGGTTAAAACGCCGTCCTCGGCGTAGGCAAAGATCAGGTCTATGTCGGAAGAATAATTCAGTTCCCAGGCGCCGAGTTTGCCCATCCCCAGCACCACGATATTAAACGGCGTGCCGTCGGCCAGCGTCGGTGTGCCCCAGCGCGCGCAAGCCTGGCGGTATAAAAAATCCAGCGCGGTTTGAATGCAGGCCTCAGCCAGTGCGGTTAGATCGGTCAGGGTTTCGTCCAGATCGGACCAGCCGGCCAGATCGCGCCAGGCGATTCTGATCATCTCCCGGCGGCGGAATAAGCGTAATTGCTTGGCTAATGCGGGTTCGCCTTCGGCGTTGCCGCTCTGTTGCAATGCGGCGGCATAATCGGCGCGGCGCAAGGGGGCGAATAAATCAGTCGATGTTACCAGGTCCGGAATCAGATCAGGATTGCGCAGCCAGCTGTCACTGATGAATTGGCTGCAAACACATACTTTTAGCACCGAAGCGGAAAATACTTCGTTGCCGAAAATTTGGCGTTGCTCCGGACTCAGTTTTTCGTCGAGTTGAGAACAAAAGTCGGCGGCCAAGGTGCGCAGTTCATCCGGTAATAGCACTGTGTGCTGGGACAGCGAATCGAGAAGTGACATAGGCGGTATCCTGTCGGCAGAACGGAAGCAGCATGATACCTAAACTGCGAACGCTACCCTAGATGGCGACTGAAAAAATATCCCTACCGGAATCGGGTACACTTAAACCGGACCATGATGCGGCTAATCGCCGCATCTTTCAGATTGATCGAACCGGAGCGCAACGCATGAAAACCCTATATCTATCGGCGATAGTCTTGATATTGAGCGCTTGTTCCAGTCAAAGTAATCAGTATGCGCACTTGGAGGGCGGACGCAGCCAAACCGGCCAGCCAGCCTTGCATGCGGTGCGGGACAATCGCTTGCATGAACTGATGGATAGGATGGACAGCCTGATGCATGAGCGGTTTATGACCGAGCAGCAATTAGACGTCGAGCGCCGCAAATATTCGCGGCAAATCGGGGAAGCAGCGCGGGATTTGGCGGCTAACGTCGAGATCATGATTGCTCGTATGCCTGGCTTGCAGTTAAACGCGGCCGAACAAACCGCGTTTTTGGCCCTAGCCAGCAAGTTGCGGGAAGAGATGCAGCAATTGCAGCAGCTTGCCGAGCAAAACCATATAGACGCCATTCCAGATAGTTTGCATGAAATCAACACGACTTGTACCTCTTGTCATGCCTTGTTTAGAAGGCTTGGGGGTTAAACGATGAGCAAATTGCCGCTATTGCTTAAGATACTTACGATATTTCTGTGTTGCTGGACGATAAGTCCCGTGCAGGCCGCCGATGAGGATATCAAGACTTTGCTGAAAGCCTTGAGTCAGCAAGTGACTCAGTTACAGAGCCAGGTTGAGCGTTCCAATACCCGGATAGAGCAGTTGGAACAGGAGTTGCAAAATTACCGTGCCGAGCAAGTCGCTGCCAGTAAGTCACCGCTTGGCAATACGGCCCATGCCATGGAGGCATCGGCAGCGCCGGTACTTGCCAGCTCTGGAACCGTTAACGATAAAACCAAAGAGAAACCGGCGGTGACCATCGGCGATGTAAAAGGCACGTTTAAAATTCCCGGTAGCGACACGTCCGTCGGTTTGGGCGGATTCGTAAAAATGGATACGCTGTTTAACAGCGTCAGTGCCGGACGTGATCGCTTAGGAGATCAACAATTGGCAATGGCGCAAATTCCGGTCGGTGCGGCCGGCGAGCGCGGCCAAATTGCCTTCCATAGCAAGGAAAGCCGTTTGTGGTTTAAATCGTTTACCCCAAATACGTGGGGCGATATAAATACCTATATCGAACTGGATTTCTTTGGCGACCCTGCTACCTATACTTACACGCCGCGCTTGCGGCATGCCTATGGGTCTGTCGGGCATTTTCTGGCCGGACAGACCTGGACGACCTATCTTAATGTCGCGGCCTTACCCGATACCTTGGATGTCGGCGGTTCGGCAGGTGCAGTCAGCAGTCTACGCCAGTCCTTGGTGCGCTGGAGCGAGCCGTTTACTTGGTTGGATACGCCGATGGAGTGGCAAGTGGCGCTGGAGGCCCCGCGCAGCCGTTTGTGGGTAGATAGTGCGCTGGAAGCCTCATTAAGCAAAAGCGCCAATCCCAATCTGGATGCGGGTTATTACACCACGCCCAACGCTGATCGCTATCCGGATATGATGGCGAGGCTCAATCTGAATCCGAACTGGGGGAATGTGTCCTTGGCGGCGGTCGGCAGACAGCTGCGCTATACGAATGGCTCGACGGGTTATCGACAAGCCGAGTGGGGCGGCGGCGTCAATATGGCCGGTCGGATAAGTACCTTCGGTTTGGATAATATTCGCTTTATGGCGCATTACGGCAAAGGCGATGCGCGCTATGCGTCCACCAACAACACGTTCGCCGACGCGGCGCTCGATCAACATGGCGTTATCGAATTGGTCGAAGCTTATGGCGGGATGTTGTCTTATCAACATTGGTGGGATAAACAATGGCGCTCTAATGTGACCTATGGCTTTGCGCAGGCGGATTACCCGACGTATGCCAATACTGTGCTGACCCACCAGGTGCAGTCCGTGCATGCCAATCTGCTCTGGAGTCCGGTCAGTCAGGCGATGTTGGGAGTGGAATATACCTATGCGACGCGCGAGTTGATCGATGGTCGGGACGGCGCGTTACAGCGGGTGCAGTTTTCTGCCAAATATAGTTTTTGAGCTTGACTGTGAACGAATTCCAAGCACCTTAAAACGAGTCGGGCGGAAGCCGATAGGTGTTCCGCCAGCAGCTATTAACGTTTGATCTTGAACACTCGGCCGTCGTAGCGGACGATAATCCCGTCCTCTACTATTTCTTTCAGTTCCAACTGGTTTTTGATGGTCTGGCCGGGAACGTATTTGATCATGTCTATCATCACGAAACGCTCCGTCGGCGTTGATGAATAGCTAAATACATTGATCGGCAGACTGGGCAGCGATAGGCGCACCTCCGGCGGCAAGTCTTGTAAAGTGGGCAAATCGTTCTGCGCTGGCGCGGTTTTGACGGGTTCCGGTTTTTTGGCCGCAGGTTCGCCGGGTTCTGAGAGCTGTTGCGGAATCATGCTTGAACGCGGTTCCGGCTCGGTAATCGGTTTGCTAGTCGGCGTTGATTGGGTGATGACCGTCGGGACAGGCTTTACCGGCTGCTGCGGCGCCACGGGCGGTTTAACCCGTGGGACCGGCTCGACCGGTTGTTTCGTGTTAGTTACAAGTTTCTCAGCTGCCGGCGTCGGGTTGCGAGGCTGCTCCATTTTGGGCGCGGGAGACATCCTAGCCGGTTTTGCAGGGCTATCGGCTGGAAGCGGCGGGTTTGTTTTCGCCAGTAACGGCGCGGGATATTCGATAGTGGCGACGGGCGGCGCTTTGTCTGCGGGTGGTTGCGGCGCGATGCCGAGAAAATAGGTCAGAATCGCCAAATTTAACAGGACCAGTACGACAATGATCTTGGTCAGGCTTTGCCGTTCGGGTGTTTGCTGAACAGCGATGCGACTGGTCACGGTGTCGGGCTGCATGGCTTGGCGTTCTCGTTCGGATTTGCGCAATGCATTCAAAATGTAAGACATATCAACAAGCCTAGCGAGTGGTTATTGCCAAATGGGGCGAAGCAGCAGCTCCGCTTTGGTTATCCAAATGTATCAGGGTGCGGGCACCGGCTATACCGTCGGGTGTCAGATGTTGCCGGCGTTGGAAAGCAATCAGCTCGGCTTTGAGGGGTTCATCGAAAACGTGGGATGCCATGTCGCCGGCAGGCTTCCCGTTGATCTTCTCCAGCCGTTCGCGCAGCCAGAGCACAGCGTCGGATTGCTGTTGCGGTGCGATTTCCGTAATCCCTGGACGCGGCGGTCGCCACAGCAGCAGATAATTGCCGTCCCAGTTCGTCAACAGTTCGGCGAGTGGAAATCGCAGGGTATCATTCTTGACGCGGATTTCAGCATGATCGTTATCAACACCGGTCAACAAAGCGTAGCGCTTTTGCTCGGCAGGGCCCGAAAACGCCAAAATGGCCGGGCGGTCTATGCTCAGCAATTCTTGCCAACTCGCTTTTCCTGATAAGCAACTCAATCCCAGAGCGGCGACCGCATGGCAGTCCAGTGCTGAGTCGGCTGGCGCCGTTTCCCGCCAAACTTGCAGTGCTTCAGCGAATGCGCCCGTCAATGTCAGTCCCGTATTCTCAAGATGTTGATTGAGGCTGGGTTCTGCTATCTTTGCGGTCACGGGGGGCGGCAAGGCAGTTTGCTGGGTCGCGACCGGCTTAGCAGGCTTGATCAAAGATAAAGCCGGACGCCATAGCTCAAATCCCGTCACAACTGCAAAGCACAAAACCAAAGCCGCCGCCAAGTACCATCGCGGCATAAACCGGGCCGAGCCCATCACTTCTGCCGCCGCCCGGCGAATAATTGCCGGCGTAATTACCCCGGCATTGGTCGCATAGGCACCCAGCAAGGCGCGGTCGCACAAAATATTGATCAATCGCGGCACGCCGCTCGAATACTGGTAAACCTTGCGGATTGCCGCCGGGTTGAACAGACGGTAGTTGCCTTTGCAGACCCTTAGCCGATGTTGAATATAAGCCCGGGTCTCTTCTAGCGAAAGCGGCAGTAAATGGTAGCGCGCGGTGATGCGCTGATTGAGCTGACGCAGATCCTGGCGCGCCAGCATTTTGTTCAACTCGGGTTGGCCGACCAGAATGATTTGCAGCAACTTGGCCTTGCTGGTTTCCAGATTGGTCAATAGCCGAATTTGTTCCAGCACTGTCATGCTCAGGTTCTGGGCCTCATCGATCAGCAAAACCGTCCGCCGCCCGTTGGCATACGCGGTCAGCAGATAGTGATTGATAGCATCGATCAGATTTTTTGCCGTTATCGGCATGCTGTTATGGCGGATGCCCAATTCGTCGCAGATGGTTGCCAGTAGTTCCAGAGCCGTCAGCTTGGGGTTTAATATCAGGGCGATATCGACGTTATCCGGCAACTGCTGGAGCAAGCAGTGACAGAGCGTGGTTTTCCCGGTGCCTACTTCGCCGGTCAGGGCGACGAAACCGCCGCCCCTGTTGATGCCGTAGAGCAAATGCGCCAGACCTTCCTGATGCCGCTCGCTCATGTACATGAAATGCGGGTCGGGCGAGATCGAAAAAGGCAATTCGCTGAAATTGAAGTATTGCTGATACAAAGTTCGGGTGCTTCAAGAAAATGGTGTCACGATGCTAATTCAAACCGAGGCGAATTGCACTTAAAAGTCTATGCGACTTCAGTGGTAGTCCCGATTTGCGAAGCGTAATCGGGGATGAATTGTAAAGTTTGCGTCTGATTAGGGGCGTAGGTGTCGCTGACGCGACGGTTGTTTTAATGTCGGGTCTCGGCCCGACAGCCGAGTAACTTTTCTTTGTTTGGCCAAAGAAAAGTCACCAAAAGAAAAGCCACCCGGATGCCGCTTTAGTCCTGCGCTCCGAAGCTTTTATCGAGGGTCGGCAGAACGGGCTTCCCAGCCCCTCCGCCGACGTGCGGCATCCCTGCCGCACCCCTTCGGGCTACTCACTCGGCACTTCCCTGTGCCTCGCCCTTCGGGTGCTCCGCATGCAAATCGGCAATCCTGCCGATTTGTCTCGATAAAAGCCCCGGTGCTCGGCGCGGCATACGGGGAAACCCCGTCGCGAGCTCAAAGGGCTTTGATGGTTTTTTTGGATTTAGAGGAATGATGGTGTAGCTCCGAATAGCGAAGCGTATTCGGAGGAACGAGAGGTATGCGAAACGTCGTTTGGACTTTTGCGAGGTAGCACAGGCCCTAACTGATTGAGGCGTTGCCAACATGCGTCCGATTACGCTTCGCTAATCGGACCTACAGAGGGCCACTGAAAATCGGGATGGTTTTCTCCCGTATGCCGCGCCGAGCACCGGAGCTTTTGAACGGACAAATCGGCAGGATAGCCGATTTGCATGCGCAGCACCCGAAGGGCGAGGTACATGGATGTACCGAGTGAGCAGCCCGTAGGGGCGATGCATGGATGCATCGCGTTGCCGAAGGGGCAGGAAGCCCCTTTCGGCAACCCCGTTCAAAAGCGAGGAGCGCAGGGAATAAGCGGCATCCGGGCCGCCTTTTCTTTGGGTACTTTCTTTTGGCGGAGCAAAAGAAAGTACCTCGGTCGTCGGTCCGAGAACCGACATTAAAACCAGCCGTCGCGCCAGCGACACAACAACATAACAAGTCAGCGCGTTACGCTCGACGAATACGCGACCAAAACCCCGCAACCCCCACGCCAAATAACCAAAACGCCCCCGGCAACGGCACCGTCTGCAAAACCACATTATCCAACCCTGCAGTTTCAATAATGCCGTTGGTGTATTCGCCGTGAATATAAAGCCCACTCAAGTCGGACAACACATTATGAAAATCACTTTGACTGGCCAACGCCCCGTCTGTAGTGCCCAGCCGCCATTCGGAGGACGGTGCCAAGCTCAGGCTGACATGAGTCCAACCACTATTTGGCACGATGTTCGGGTCCCGCTTCCATAGCAAGCGCAGACCGTTGCCTACCAACATGACGTCGGTGGTTTGCCAATTGACATCGCCATCGCGATACGTCAAATCATAGGACAATCCGGTAGCGCCGGCCTGCGGCCCCAGGAAAGCAGCAGGGGCAGAGAAGGTAAAATCGCCGCTGTCCGGATCACTGGCGGCGAGATAATTGCCGGGATTGCCACCACCTGACACGTAACTGGATTGGTATTGGCCGATGATCGAATAATTGTTCTGGCTGAAATCGGCAAAACTGACGATTTGCCAGTTCTCGCTGTTTACATCGAACGAACTGGACACACTGGCGTGAACTGGCTGCGAAATCAGCAGTGCAATAGCAACAGGTAATATCTGGTTGTTGTTCATGATCGGTACTCCCAAGGTAAAAGCCCGGCGTTGAAATCGGGAAACGTGGTTGTTAAGGCGATAAGGTTCAAGGCATTGGAGGCAATAAGTCGCTATCTTTATCACGCCTTATGTTCAGCCTTATGTCATTCCGCGCATCAGGATGTTACTTATGACGTCCTAAGGATTAAGGACTTTGCAAATTTTAGACGATTTGTAATTTCACGACGGGTGGGGCGCCAATATGACGTAGCGAATTCCTCGGTTTTTAAACGGACATACGATAGTCGGGCCGGCTTTCTTTTTTAGGCCAAGCGCAAATTTATTCTAGCAAATATCAACAGTGGATAGCCGGACTCGCCGGGTAAAAAACTAACGAGGTTTTTTGTGGAAACAGTCACTTGAACCTCGACGCACAAACTGCCAAAAACATATTCTTCACGGCAGCAGCATAAACCTATGCACCCTTAGCCGCCTCCCACACCAATCCATTCAATCGCTGAATCAGCTCCCCTCTGGCACTGGTTTTGCGCCAAACCATACCTATGGTCCGGCTCGGCGCCGGCTCCGCGAAAGGTAGATAACAGATCCCCTGTTCCTCGCGAACTGCGATTCGCGGCATAAAGGTGATGCCGGTGCCGGCGTGAACCATTTGCCACAAGGTTTCCAGACTAGTGGCGCGAAGGTCTTGTTCTTCGTCGGCACCGACTGTTTGGCAGATTTGCAGCGCATGACCGCGTAAGCAATGGCCTTCGTCAAGCAACAGCAAATGTTCGCCGTTTAGATCGTCTTGTTCGACTTGCGGCTTGGCCGCCAACGGATGACCGTCAGCCACCGCCAGCAAAAACTCATCGTCGAACAAGGCCTGGCTTTCCAGAAAGTCCTCGTAAATCGGCAGAGCCAGCAAGGCGCAATCCATTTGCCCGCTGCGGAGTTGCTGTAACAGTTGTTCGGTTTTTTCCTCCACCAAAATCAGCCGGATGCGCGGTAAATCCCTTTTGATTAAGGGTACCAGTGGCGGAAACAAATAGGTAGCCAGGGTGGGAAAGGCACCGAAACGCAGGTTGCCGGCCAGCGGGTCCTGGGCTGTGGCGGCCAGTTCCTTGATATTGTCTTGTTCCTTCAAGATACGCCTTGCCGACGCCACGATCTGCTCGCCCAGTTCGGTAGGCAGCACTTTTTTATTGGTGCGCTCGAAAATCTGGATACCCAATTCGTCTTCCAACTTTTTTATCGGGGTACTCAAGGTCGGCTGGCTGATGCAGCAACGGTCGGCCGCCTGCACAAAGCTGCGCAGGTCGGCAACGGCGATTAAATAATGTAAATCCCGCAGATTCATAGCCACCCCGCAAATAGCCAATAGCTATCGTTTAAATGATAACAATCGATTATAAGTCGACCATCCGGCAGAAACGAGTTTCGGTCACCAAAGCCGCGATCTAAAATAAAGTCTTCGCAGTGCGAAGTTGCCCGTGCTAGCGGCATATACCGGCTATAGTGGATAGCCACATTTCCACAACAGCTATAACTTTCCCACAAAATCTGTGGATAACTCTGTTGGCAACCCGTTAAAAGCCGCGCTAAGTTGTTGCTGTGCTTAGAGTGGTGTTAAATTGTCTAAAATTTATACAATATCCATTTCTTTACACAAACCGGCACTTCGACCGGCCCCAGCAAAGGATCACAGATGATAGATTGGAACCACACCTATGCGGCAATTTGGCGCCAGCGCCAGGCGTTTCTGCGTCCTGTTCGGCAAATTGACCCGATCCGGCTGGATCAACTGCTGGGCATAGAGCCGCAAAAGCAGCAAATGATAGACAACACCCTGCGCTTTCTGGCCGGACTGCCGGCGAATAATGCCTTGTTGTGGGGCGCGCGCGGTACCGGCAAGTCCTCGCTGGTGAAAGCCTTGTTGAACGAATATTTGCACGAAGGCTTAAGAGTCATAGAAGTGGATAAACAAGACTTGTTGTATCTGCCGGAAATCGTCGACGACATCCGCGAACACAATCAGCGTTTCATTATTTATTGCGACGATCTGTCTTTCGAGAACGGCGATGCCCTATACAAGCCGCTGAAGAGCGTTTTGGAAGGCTCTATTGAATTACCACCGGAGAATGTGTTGTTTTACGCCACCTCCAATCGCCGCCATCTGCTGCCGGAACATATGCGCGACAATCTGGATACCCTGCTGGTTGACAACGAGGTGCATTATTCCGACGCCATAGAAGAAAAAATCTCGCTCTCAGACCGCTTCGGTTTGCGGCTGGCGTTTTACCCGCAACATACCCAGACTTACTTGGACATTGTCGACAGTTATTTCGTCGATTATCCCGGCAACCGAGAGGCTTTGCACAAGGCCGCGTTGGACTTTGCCCATCAGAATGCCGCCAAAAACGGTCGAACCGCGAAGCAATTTTTCAATGCCTTTAGTAATGACGAGCGTACTGAACAGCTGTAACTCGGCTCTAAAACCGCTACCGGTTATAAAAATTCTTCTGCTTAGACAGTATCTTCAGTTAACACGAAGGAGGGAGCGGCGGAGTACCGCTGACTA
Source organism: Methylomonas methanica (assembly GCF_001644035.1). GTDB lineage: Bacteria > Pseudomonadota > Gammaproteobacteria > Methylococcales > Methylomonadaceae > Methylomonas > Methylomonas methanica_A. The sequence goes on along the minus strand of NZ_LUUG01000098.1, from coordinate 50,925 downwards.
TTGCAAATCCTCGTCGTCGAGAATAATGGAGCCATCCTGCGCCCAATTGACTTGAGTGATACCCGGCTCCTCGGCCTCGAGCGCCTTAATAATCGCTTCTTTTTCATTCAGGAGTATCTGCTGTGCGCGCACCTGATCGGCCAGGGCCCGGTTTTCCAACAACATGCGCTTGTGCGCCAGACCATTCTCGACGACGTTGACGATCTCCAGATTACTCCAGGGTTTGTTGATAAAGCGAAACACTTCCGCCTCGTTAATGGCGTGCTGCGCGCCTTCCAGATCGGCAAAACCGGTCAAGACAATGCGCACGGCATCCGGCTGCATGCGCTTGAATAAAATCAAAAAGTCGATACCGTTAATCCCCGGCATCCGGTAATCGGAAATCACCAGATCGAAGCGATGTTGCTCGGCTAACAATAAGGCTTCCTCACCGCTGATTGCGGTAACAGGCTCATATTGTTTCAGCAAACGCGTCAGTGCTTTCAATACGTTCGGCTCGTCGTCAACGATCAGTATTCTAATGTCTGCCTGGTTCATGGTTTTGCAATAACAGTGGTCTATTGATGACATAGTCTGGCATGTAAAGCCCCTTCTGCAAGTTCGGTTTTAAAAATCCGCCAGACGCACCAGACTATTCGGCGGCCCCCAATTCCGGCGGCCGAATCGGCAGCCAGACTCGAAACCGACTACCCTGCCCAAGCTGGCTGGTCACTTCGATTTTACCGCCATGCTTACGCACGATATTTTGGGATACCGACAGCCCCAATCCGGTGCCCTTGCCGACCGGCTTGGTGGTAAAAAACGGCTCAAACAAACGCGGCAAGTTCTCAGGAGCAATACCTTTGCCGCTATCGCTGATTTCCACCCACACATTCTGGTCGGCGCGACCGGTACGAATATGAATATCGCCTTTGGTTTCGATGGATTGCGCGGCATTGATCAGCAAATTCATAAACACCTGATTCAATTGCGAAGACAAACAATAAATCTGGGGAATTTCGCCGTACTGTTTATGTACCGTGCAATGGTATTTCAGCTCGTTGGCGATAATATTCAGCGTGGAATCCAGACCCTTATGCAAATCGCCCAACTCCCATTCGTTTTTGTCGGCATGCGCAAAATCCTTCAAATCCTGAATAATGTCGCGCACCCGCGTCAAGCCTTCCATCGATTCGGCGATCAATTCCGGAATATCATTACGTAAATATTCAAGCTGCTTGGCTTGTTTCAGCTCGCGCAAGCTTTGCAGCGTCTCCTCCGATAGGGGTTTTTCGTCCAAGGCCGCGTTGCTGGCATCCACCACGCAAAAAACATCACGCAAATAGCTGTCCAGCGTATTCAAATTGGAATTGACAAAACCGATGGGATTATTGATTTCGTGTGCGATGCCGGCCGCCAATTGCCCTATTGCCGCCAGTTTTTCCGATTGCAATAATTGTAAATGTACAGCCTCATTCTCCTGATGCCGGCGTTGCACTTCCGTTTCCAGATAGGCATTTTGGTCTTTCAGCCAATCGCGGGCATTCTTCAGCTCCAGCTGGGTTTTGATTCTAGCCAATAGAATCGACAAATGGCACGGCTTGTAAAGGTAATCCACCGCCCCAAGTGACAAACCGCGCTCTTCCTCCAGATCGGAAGTCAAGGCGGTAACGAATATCACTGGAATGTCGCCGGTTTTGGGATCGGCTTTTAACTGGCCGATGACTTGATAGCCATCCATGTCGGGCATCATCACATCCAGCAGGATTAAATCAGGCTTCGGGGCTCCACCCGCCAGTTGCAAGGCTCTCTGCCCGCTGGTGGCCACCAAAACCTGATAATACGGGGCGAGAAACTGCCCGAAAACCGACAGGTTGATGGACTCGTCATCGACTAACAGAATGGTGGCTTGGCGCTCTGTCGATTGTTTATCGGATTCCATCTAAATTCCGTTCGATTTTAAAACCATGATCTGGATTGACTGCAAGCGTCTCAGGCAAGCGAGTTCGGGTCACGACTCAGTTTTTGGAGCGCCAGCAAAGTGTACCCGATTGTCGATGACATTCCAGTAAGAACAGTGTGCCATTAGCTCAAAGCGCCTTTTCGGCAAAGCTTAGCCGCATATAGGGGAGTTTATGCCGTAAAAGCCGATCTGAGAAAGACAAATCGCTTAAACGGCAGGATTGAGTCAGCGAAACTAGCGATACGCACTAAAATGATAGGGGAAAAGAACTCGCTATTTTGCCAATAAAACAAGCACCACCCGAATAGATCAGCACCCGGATCATGCCAGACCTTATCAAATGCGCAATCGCTATAACTCCTACAGGTTTCCATCGACTATGACCACCATCGCTCCCAATGCCGGACAAACAGCGTCCCCGGCTAGCGATATGCTGGCGACGGTCAGCAGCGACGAACAGACGCTACGCGTAATGCTTAAACCTCACCTCTCGGTACGCCAAGTACTCGACGCCACCGATTTACGCGTACGTGCAGCCTGCGGCGGCTTGGGCACCTGCGGCGCCTGTCTGATTCAAACCGTCAGCGGCGAGTTTAATCCGCCGACCCTGGCGGAACGGCAAAAGCTGCTACCGGAAGATCTGGCTAACGGCATGCGTTTGGCTTGCCAATTGCGGGCGTATAGTGACTGCGAACTTTACCTGGAAAATCCAGCGCCGCATTCCGCATGGAAAAGTCTGGACCCGACCCAGCTTTATCAAGCCAGCGGCAATCCGGCCATTTCCGAGCATGTCTATGGCGTGGCGGTAGACCTGGGCACCACGCACATTCGCCTGTCCGTGTGGAACCGGCAATCCGGGCGCCGGATCGGCACGCGCTACAGCATCAATCCGCAAGTCGCGCATGGCGCGGACGTGCTGACCCGGCTGGATGCCGAGCGCCTGGACGTTCAAGATTGCCTCCGGATAGGCCAGCAAGCTCGCGAGGCTATCATGGATGGCATACGCGATATTCTCAGCCGCGATATGGGCGAAATAACGCCGGTACTGGCAGCGCTGGGCAAAGTGTTGATCGTCGGCAATACCGCAATGTTGACGCTGATTTGCGGCAATAGCGGCGACAGTCTCTACCAACCTGAGAACTGGCAAAGCCCCATCGCCTGCCAGCCCACCGATGCCGATGCCTGGCGCCAGATATGGCGTACACCGCATGCCGACATCGACATTGCCCAACCGCTGGCCGGCTTTATCGGTTCGGACTTACTGGCCGACCTGCTCGCCACCGGCATTACTGAACAATCGCAACCGATGTTGTTGGCAGACTTCGGTACCAACACCGAAATCGCGGTGTGGGACGGCACAAACCTGTGGGCCAGTTCCGTGCCGGGCGGCCCCGCTTTCGAAGGGGTGGGCATGCGCAACGGTTTAACCGCTGAAGCCGGTGCGATTTGCAAAGTGTCGGCAAGCGGCTTACAGACGATAGGAGATGCCCAGGCGCGCGGCTACTGCGCCAGCGGATTCATCGACGCGATTGCGTTGCTGCTGGACAAAAAACACCTGAAACCGTCCGGACGCTTCGCCGAACCGCCAACCGAACAGGGCTTTTTATTGCAAGCCGACATGCCAAAAAGTGCCATTTTTGCGAGCGACATCGATATTTTCCAGCGTGCCAAGGCATCGACAGCCGCTGCCATGGCACAATTACTAGCCTTAGCAGGTTTAAAAGTAAACGAGTTAGACAGGTTATGGATTTGCGGAAGTTTTGGTCAACATCTGGATCTAAACAGTGCATTCCGGGTCGGTTTACTGCCGACGCTGCCCAGCGAGCGGATCAGCCTGCTGGCCAACGCCAGTCTGGCCGGCTGCGAACAGCTGCTGTTGAATCCAGCCGGGCCAAATCTGTTGAATGATATTGTCCAACGGGCGCGCACGATCAATCTGGGCGGGGTTTTCGAATACGAAAACCGCTTTATCGACAATTTACGCTTGCAACCCATGCCTATCGGGGAGTACGAATAATGCTTGACGCTTATATTCAATCCTACAACCAGGCGGTATTCGAGACCGATAAGCAGGCGGCGCTGGATGTCGTCAATCAGGCCTTGAGCGACGGATTCAGCCCCGAAGATATCGTCTTCAAATTAGTCATCCCGGCCGTCGAATTGATGATGACTTTAATAGAAAAGGATCCGGACGCCAATCTGGCTCAGCATTTCATGACCGCGCAAATAGCCGCCGACGTCACCGAAAAAATGCTGGAAAAATTCAGTAAACCGCCGGAAATGATAGGTCGCGTCGTGATCGGCGCCGCTTACGGCGACCTGCATTCCTTGGGCAAACGGATTGTCAGTGGCTGTTTGAAATCGCTGATGGTGGATGTGGTCGATCTGGGTACCAATGTCAGCGCCGAAAAATTCGTCGATACCGCAATGACCGAGAACGCTCAGGTCATCGCGGTATCCGCCATGATGGTCCACACCGCCACCAGCGAAAAAGGCAGTTTGGGGGTGCGCGCACTATTACAAGAGCGCGGCTTGGAACAGCAAATCAAACTGGCGGTAGGCGGCGCGCCCTACCGTTTCGATCCGGAGTTGTACATCCAGGTCGGCGCGGATGCTTGGGCGCCGGATGGCGTCACCGCCGCCAAAGTCATCGTCGATTTGATTCGCGAGGTCAAGCCATGACCCCCCTGGAAATTCTTACCGCAGCGATGACCGGCAGCCCCGCACCTCGCATCCCGGTTTTTTGCAATCTGCCCGATCACGGCGCGCGGGAATTGGGTATGCCTGCCAAGCAATACTTCAGCAAGGGCGAATATGTCGCCGACGCCCAACTGCGCATGCGGCGGCGCTACGGCTACGACAACATCTGGAGCCTGCATTACGTAGGCAAGGAAGCGGAATTGCTGGGTTGCCGGGAAATCCTGTTTGCCGACGACGGCGTACCGAACGTCGCCGACTTCGTCATCAAAAACCTGGACGACATCGCCAAGCTCGAAATTCCCGCCGACATTACCCAACAACCAGCCTGGCAACCCGTCTCCGACAGCCTACAGATTTTGCAAAGCGAAGTCGGCGCCACGCATCCGATTTGCACCTACATCACAGCATCGACCACCTTGCCAGCCATATTGATGGGCATGGATAAATGGATGGAGTTATTCCTGCTCGGTCCATTCGATGTCCGCGACGAACTACTGCGAAAATGTTCGGATTTCTGTCAACAGGAAATCGCCGCATTGCGGGCCTTGGGCACCAATGTCTTAATTTACTCCACACCATTCGGCTCGCCGTATTTCGTCAGCCGTAAACAAATCGAGCAAATCGTGATGCCCTGGATGCGGCGGGACTTACTGCCCGGCGGCAGCGAAGGCGTCGTCTATTACTGTGGCATGGCCCCCTTTAACGATGTGATCGATTTGGTTTTCGATGAACTTCACATCAAAGCCCATCACATCAGCCCGCTCGCCGACATTGCCGAAGCCAAACGTCTGATCGGTAATCGCGGCCTGACCTGCGGGGTAATCGACGATATTAAGATGATTCACTGGAGCGCGGAACAAACTCGCGCTGAAGTGCAGCGTATTGTCGAAATAGGCAAAACCGGCGGCCATTTTTTGTTCGGTAACGGCGTGATGCCGATGGCGGTGCCCGAGGCCAATATTCAGGCCATGGTCGCTGCCGCGTTCGAATATGGGAGATTGGCATGAAAAACTTCACAATACACCCGGAAAATCAAACCCCGCTGACCATGATAGGCTGCGGCATTTTGCGTAAGGAAGTGGACGGATTAATCGCGAAAAATCACTGGAACGTCCATACCCATTATCTGGATTCGGCCTTGCACAATTACCTGAATCGTTTGTCAACCGAGCTGAATCAAGCTCTGGAAGAACGCGAGAAACTCGGCGAGAAAACCGTGGTGTTTTACGGCGGCTGCCACCCGTTGATGGAAAAGTATCTGGAAGGCCACCACACCTGCCGCACCCACGGCCAAAACTGTATCGTGATGCTGCTCGGCTACGAATTATTCATGCAGGAACTGGAAAAAGGCGCCTATTTTTTACTGGAAGATTGGGCGTTGACCTGGGAACCGATGATCACCGCCTGCTTTGGCGCGAACATGACGGTAATCAGGGAGATATTTCATAGCAGCCACAAATACATCCTGGCTCTGCGCACCCCGTGTAACGGTGACTTCAGCGCCGCCGCCGAAACTGCCGCGCGGTTTGTGGATCTGCCGCTGGAATGGATGGATGTCGGCCTGGAGCATCTGGAAACTGTTTTGGCCGATGCCATTCAACGCCGGCTTGCCGCCGACCAATGACTCAAGCACCTTCCCATCAAGAGCTCGAGGAGCGGGTCAAGCAATTGGAAACCCGCGTCCGCAAGCTTTCGGAAGAAAAAGCCAATCTGTATCTGGTTCTGCACCTGGTGGAATTGTTAAACCCCATCGCCGGCGTCGAAGGACTGTTGGAGAGTTTAATGACCGCCTTGTGCGGCAGTTTGGGCGGCAGCAATGTCGAAATTTATTATCTGGACGAGGGCGAGATTCATTACGCCAATTTGGCCGGCGAACGCCAGGTTATCGACCATATCGACGACCCGTTGATCAAAGAAGTTTTTCAGCATCGCCGCTTTGTCGAACAAGCCACGGATTCTCAGCATACCTTACTGCGCGGGATGACCCCGGCCATTGCCTGCACTTGGGTGATGCCCTTGCAGGTAGGCAAAGAATTAATCGGCGCCATCAAAATGACCGACATGCTGGGGTCGGCGCAAATGCGCGATTATCTATCGCCGTTTTTCTCGCACATGGCGCTGATTTTGAGCAACGAAATCAAAACCCGCATCGCTGAAAGCGCGAATCAGGCCAAAAGTAATTTCCTGGCCACCATGTCGCACGAAATCCGCACCCCATTGAACGGTATTTTGGGGATGGCGCAGTTGTTGAGTCTACCGGACTGCGACCCAAGCAAGCATCAAGAGTGCGCCCGTACCATCCTCGCATCCGGACAAACCCTGTTAACCCTGTTAAACGATGTGTTGGATTTGTCCAAAATCGAGGCGAATCGGCTGGAGCTGATTTACTCGGCCACGCAGCCTCGGCAAATCATCACCGACGTGCAATCGCTGTTCGGGGAAAGCGCGCATCAGAAAAACCTGCGGATCGAAACCGCCTGGCTCGGACCCAGCGAACAATGCTACCAGCTGGATCAAATCAGAGTCCGGCAAATGCTCTCAAACCTGGTCAGTAATGCCATCAAATTTACCAATCAAGGGGTTATCCAAATCCAGGTTACGGAGTTGCGCCGGCAAGGATCGCAGGCGCAACTGGAATTTTCAGTTACCGATCACGGCATCGGCATTGCCACCGAACAGCAAAGCCTGCTATTTAAACCCTTTACCCAAATCGACGCCAGTTCGACGCGGCGTTATGCCGGCACCGGCCTGGGCTTATCCATCGTGCAACGTTTTGCCGGGCTGATGCAGGGCGAAGCCGGTGTGGAAAGTAGTCCCGGCACGGGCGCCCGGTTCTGGTTCAAAATTCGCTGCGACCTCGTTGATTGTCAACTTCATAATCACAATTCCGAACAAGAGCGCTTACCTATCCCGTGCGCGGAACTGTATTCTGCGGCAGCCAATGCCGGACTCCATCGAGATACGCCTGTCTATGCGGAGCAAACCGTCTTTGCGGTGGCCAACCCGACGATCAGCACGGAAGACATCGCCATGCTTCACCGTAACCAAGAAATACGACCACTAATGGACGAACTCGATAACTTACTTGCGAAAAACATGTTCCATGCCATTAATCAAGTCAAGGCATTGCAAAATTTACTGCGCGGTAGTGCGGTAGAACTGGGTTTTTCCGAAATAGCTCAATCGGTCAACGAAATGAAATTCGACCAGGCACGCCAGCAATTAGGACAGCTTTATTCAGTCTTGGGTTGGGACGGAGGGCAAACCGAATGAACAGCAAACAGTTGAAAATTCTCGCCATCGACGATACGCCCGCCAATTTGGCCTTGTTAGGTCTGGCATTACAGGACGATTATCAAATTCAAATCGCCACCTCCGGCGGCAAAGGCCTGCAACTGGCGCTGGATGAGCCGCCCGACCTGATCCTGCTCGACATCATGATGCCGGATATGGATGGCTACGAAACCTGCCGCCGGATCAAGGCCAGTCCGCTGTTAAAAGACATTCCGATTGTGTTCGTTACCGCTTTAAACGAAATTCAAGCCGAGGCCTTGGGCTTTTCCTTGGGTGCTGCGGACTATCTAACCAAACCCATCAGTATCGAAGTTGCCCGCTTGCGGATTCGCAACCTATTGGAACGCGAACAATTTCGTCAAGAACTGCAACGCCGCGAGGCCGAGCAACGCTTGGCGGCCAGCGTATTTGCCCACACCCACGATAGCGTGGTGATTACCGACAGCGAGAATCGCATCATCGATGCCAATGAGGCCTTCAGCCGAATTACCGGCTATGCGCGCGAGGACGTTTTGGGTAAAAACCCCAGCATGCTCAAATCCGGCCGGCAATCCGCGGAATTTTACAAAGCCATGTGGCAAGCGCTAAACACAAACAATCATTGGAGCGGTGAACTGTGGAACCGCAACAAAAAAGGCGAGGTCTTCGCCGCGCTGACGTCGATTTCGGTGGTGCGGGACGACGACGGCCAAATTCATCATTACATCGGCTTATCGGCGGACATCACCCCACTGAAAAATCATGAATACGATCTGGAACGCATCGCTCATTTCGATCCGCTGACCGGCATTCCCAATCGGGTGCTGCTGGCCGACCGACTGGCGCAAGCACTGGCCCACACGCACCGCGCCGGCAACCATATGGCGGTATGTTATCTGGATCTGGACGGTTTTAAACCGGTCAACGATCAGTTCGGCCACGAAGTGGGCGATCAATTGCTGATTGAAACGTCCCTACGCATCCGCGACTGCCTGCGCGCCGGCGATACCGTGGCCCGCATCGGCGGCGACGAGTTTGTGCTGCTATTACTGGACTTTAGCGACAGCCGCGAATACGAAGCCGTATTGGAACGCATGCTTTGCAAAGTCGCGGAACCCCTGTCGATTGCAGACAACCTGGTCTGTGTTTCCGCCAGCGTGGGCCTTACCCTGTATCCGGACGATCTGGCGAGCGCGGACACCCTGTTGCGGCACGCCGACCAGGCCATGTATGTCGCCAAACAACGTGGCAAAAATCGCTACCACCTGTTCGATCAGGAACTGGACAGGATCGCGCTGATCCGCGGCGAAACCTTAACGCAAATCGAAACCGCGCTGCTGAATAACCAGTTCGTGCTGTATTTTCAACCCAAGGTCAATATGCGCCTGGGTAAAGTACTGGGCGCGGAAGCATTGATTCGCTGGCAGCATCCGGAGCGCGGCTTATTATCGCCTGCCGCGTTTTTACCCGACATAGAAGGCACCGAGCTGGTCATAGCGCTGGGCAACTGGGTATTGGCCCGCGCTCTGGACCACTTACAAAAGTGGCAAGACATGGGCTTGAACATTGTCATCAGTATCAATATTGCCCCGCGCCACTTACTGCACCACGACTTCGTCGACACCTTGAAAGCCGGCTTTGCCGCCCATCCGCAATTGCGCCCCCACTGCCTGGAACTAGAGATACTGGAAACTGCGGCGCTGGAGGATATTGGCCGGGTCACCGCCGTGATGAAGGAATGCCAAAAACTGGGCGTCTGCTTTGCATTGGACGATTTCGGTACCGGTTATTCGTCACTAACTTACCTGAAAGCCTTACCGGCCGACACCTTAAAGATCGATCAATCGTTTATTCGCGACATCCTCGGCGACCCGGAAGATTTGGCTATCGTCGCCGGCATCATCAATCTCACCGCTGCCTTTCATCGGCAAGTCATAGCCGAAGGCGTCGAAACCGAAGAACACGGCTTGCTGCTACTAAAACTGGGTTGCGACAACGCCCAAGGTTATGGCATCGCCCGCCCCATGCCGGCCGGGGAGTTACCGCGATGGATAACTAATTGGCTACCGAACCAGGAATGGCTGAAAAATTAGTTGTGAGGGCTGCTCTATCTCGTGATTTCTCCCTTTGCCCTACGAAAATCCCCTCCGCGAGCGGGCCGAGGTAAGGGAATTTAAGCAAAAGCTATCCAGTCAAAACAGCGTAAAAACAATCGTAGGCTGGATAAGCGAAGCGCATCCGGCAATCTTGGTGGATGCGCACGGCTTATCCACCCTAAACTTCACAATCTCTAATTATTGATCCGGCCTTGTGAAGTTTTAATAGCCGTTCGCCTTGAGCTTGTCGACAGGCTGTTTGTGCTTCGACACGCTCAGCACGAACGGTTAAAACATTTAAGGGCCGGATCAATAGATCCAATAAAACTGGGTCAATACTCGGGCTATTAACCCTGCCCTACTTTTCACAGATATTCCGTTCCGGCTCACTGCGGCTTATGGATTTCCAGGTTCTCGATGAAATATTTAAACAGTTGAGTATCGTCGTCACTAGGCAACCCAAATTGTCTTTTATGTTCAGCGACTATCGATTGCAACTTTAGATAGGAATCCGTGACATAAGATTGCACTTTCAATTCCTCTAAAAACTTGTCCCAACTTTCAGGATTATTTTCACCCAAGTAAAAATGCAACGCTGCCAACGCCACCAATTGCGCTTCGCCGTGCGCGCCAGTCGTGTTCGGCCAGCGACTGGCAAAGCAGCGCAGTCGGTTTAAAAAGGCTTTGACGGTACGCGGCGAATTAATCTCCGGCGGCTGTGACTGGGTTTGGTGAATCAGCGGGTACCAGATCCGCAAGGCTGCGGCAAACTCCGGCGTATCCTGAGTTTGCCTTGGTCCGAACCAGTCCCGGCCAAAGGCTTTGTAAGCCATTTCCAGATAATCCACCAGCCAGTTTCGCGCCTTCTCGTTGACGCCTACCCAGACCAATCCACCGGCCAACAGCATAACCAGCAGTAACAAGCCATAGCCGATGCGTTGCGGCCAGGGCGTCAATTGTTCGGGTTTGAAATCGGCGCGAAACGAGGTGACGCCGGACTCGGCTTTACGCTGGTCGGGCTGATCGGAGACAGGCTCGACGTTGGTTTCCGCCAGCTTAGCAACCACTTCAGTCGCCGGCTGCGCTGCCAAAATCAGGGGTTTGGGAGTGGTAGGTATAGGCTGACTGGCATGGTAAGCCGCCCAAGCCATCGCAGCCAACAGAACTAAACCCTGCAATGTCAAAACCAGCCCGTTACCTACGGTTTGCAAGCGCTGCTCGCGTTGGCCGCGACTATCCTCTTCGCCGCCGCTGCCGGTTAATAAGTTCAGCATCGCCTCGCTGCCGGCGGAAGGCACCGGCACTTCAATGTTGATCAATTTTTGCAGATAAAAGCGCGCCAGGCTGCGTGGTTTTCGGGCTGGCGCAGTTTCGGCCGGCACGCCAACCGCCGCCGGACCATTGTCATCAAATTCGTGCAAGGCTTCGGCGAGTTCCTTGAAATGCAATTTGACATTGGCCAGTACATATTTAGGGGCAATGCCCATCACGATGAACAACTCGCCGCTGCTGACCAAGAAATTACAGGTTTCCAGCACCCGCAGCGCATGCTCGCGGCTGCACCGGTCCAGATCGTCGATAAACAACACCAACCGGCGCCGACCCAACAACTTGGTCAAACGCTCGAAGCGCCGTTCCCAGATTTGCCGGGTACCCACCGGCTCGGCAGCTTCTATAACGCCGGTTTTGCTGATAGCGGTTTTCAATAAATCGGTGCTGGCTAAACCGAACAATGAAGCACCTTTGACCACGACTACACCCGCTACGGTTGTCAGCACCGTCAACAAGGCTGTCAACCAGGCCGGCAAAGCAAACGGCGCTTTGCCTGGGCTATGTTCCAGTTGCTTAACGATGGCTTGTTTACGCTCTTGCGTTAATTCATGCTCAAGCACTTTTCCGGCTTGTGCCAATAACTCATCGTCGCTGGCGAAGGCGCTTAAGGTATCTTTGCAGTTTGCCGAATCTTTCGCTGTGCCGGAGATATCCGCATTCACCAGACATTGCAGTTTCTCGCAATCGGCAAGGCTAAACAGCTGGCCAGTGGCGGACTTCGCTGGATTGGTCACACCATCCGCTTGAGCACATAAGCGGGCGTGGCCTTGTGCAGTCAGCACCGCCGGTTGCTCCAAGCCGGCCAAGTGGGAAGCGAAGTGCCACACCTGATTTTCTTCCGCCTCTTCATGAAAATAGGAAAATGCCGCCAACCAACAAAAACCCGTCAAGAGCGCAGCCGCCAGCAGCTGGAGCCAAAATCGCCGATGTGTCAACAAACGCAATTTAAACCACAGGCCCGGCAACAGCCAGGGCCATAGCGGCGGCGTGGCCTGCTGGCGCACGCATTCCAGGATGGAGCCCAGCACCTGTTGCTCTTCCTGATGATGCCAAGCGTTGTACCACACCGGCCGCAAACCTTCGCGGCGCAACTCGGCTTGCAAATAATTCATCACCGAGCTTTTGCCGCTGCCCCAATCGCCGGTAATCGCCAGGGTCAATGGTGGCTGAGTGTTTTCGTTGCGCAGAAAGGCGGATAAATCCTGGGCTAACTTCAAACTGCCTAAATAATCCCTGCTGCCGGGACCGGTAGGTTTATCGGAAATAGCGGTGGGATTTATCCCTAAATTGGGATCGTTGGCTTCCGGTTCGCGCAAGTCGGTCAACTGCAAGCGCAAGCCTCGGCTGAACAACAGCATGATCGGCAACCAGCTCAGGTAATACCAAGGCGCCGGATAGCGTTGGTAGGGCAACACCGGGTCTTGCCAATGTTCGCCGCCGTCGCTGGTGGCGAGTAGGGTGCCGGCTGCGCCGACGGCCCAGGCATGTCGGCCTCCGTTGTCGGCATATATGTCTATCAAGTTAGCCGAGGTATCACTGTCTTGCGGCTGCCATGTGCCACCGCTATTTGTAGTAGACACTACAGTGCCGCCGACACCAACTGCCCAACCACGACTGCCGTCGCCGGCAAAAGCTGATCCTCTGAGATTCTGTTGGGTAGTACTCACTTGAGCATGCCAATTTTTTCCGCCATCGGATGTGGAAAAAATCGCCCCCTTAGAGCCGACAGCCCAACCGTTTATACCGTCGGCCTGAAACTGAAGATCGAGAATGCCTGCCTTTGAACCAATCACCTGAGATTGCCAGGTCAAGCCACCATCCTCGGTAAAGTCCGACTTACCGCTGACGTCGGCCAGCCAACCTCGCTGACCATCCCCCGAAAAATGCATGGCAAAAAGTGTTCCCCATATATCAGGGTCAAGTTGCCAGTTTTTGCCTCCATCACGGGTGACCAGAAGCCCCCCGTCACCCGCAGCCCAGCCGTGCAAACCGTCATTGAGAAATTGAACTCTGAATAAGAACATTTTGGTGTTGTTGTTTTGAGCACGCCAATTTTTCCCAGCATCGGTGGTAGCAAAAATAACCCCATTGCTACCGGTCAACCAGCCACGTTGGCCGTCAGCTAAAATGTGCAAGCCAAATAGGTCTTGATTGGTTTGAATTTCCTGCCTTCGCCAATTTCGACCAGCATCGGTACTGGACAAAACTGCGCCATCAGCGCCAATTACCCAGCCAAGTTGACGATTATTCATAAATTGCACACTGCTAAAAACCTTCTGGCTTGCAGCCTGCCAACTATTGCCACCGTCAGAGCTGGCGACTATGGTTCCGTCGGCACCGACGGCCCAACCGCGCAAACCATCAAGAAGAAATTTAACGCTACGCAACTCACCAGAAGTTCCGCCGTTTAGTGTTCGCCAGCTAAGCCCCCCATTAGTCGTCGCTGCGAGGGTACCGTTCGTGCCAGCCACCCAACCCCGTAAGCCGTCTTTTAGAAAGCGGACGCTATGCAGAAATTGCGACACTTGATTGGGTTGCGACTGCCAAGTGTTGCCTCCATCCGTGGTGGCAACGATGCGCCCACCCGTTCCCACGGCCCAACCGCGCCGATTATCGATAAAATCTACTGATTGAAAAATTTGATTGGCATTTTTAGCTTGAGCTTGCCAAGTTTGACCGCCATCTGCGGTGGCAAGTATGACCCCAAGATCACCGACGGCCCAACCATGCAGTTCATCGGAAAACGTCACACTATTCAGATGTGACCCGGCAACACTCGCCTGATTTTTCCAACTTTTACCACCGTCTGCGGTAGCCAGAATGAGGCCCGCCTGGCCTACTGCCCAGCCATGCGCGGGATCGACAAAATGCACGCTGTTCAATATTTCCTTCGTGCCGCTGGTTTGGAGCTGCCAACTTTTGGCGCCATCGGCGGTGACCAGAATCACACCATCTTCGCCGACCGCCCAACCATGAGAGGTGTCGACAAAATACACGGAATATAAATTGGCGCGCTTCGGATCCCGTCCACTCGGCTTTTGCTTCTGAACGGGTGGTGGCGAAGCGGGTTCGCCCGCCTTATCGACTGTACTTGCTTGAGGTGAGTTTTTTGGAGTGGGTGTCGCTGGCTCATTATTGGTCTTTGCCGCAGGTAGGTCTTGCTCTTGCGGCGCACTCGGGGACTTTTGGACTGGCGACTGGTTTGCGTAATCGAGCGCAGGGTTTATCACCTTGGCAGCATTTGCCTCGCCGCCGTCGGCATTCCGAACGTTGAAAGGTGCATTGTCTAGGTTAGTTGGAACCGATTGCTGCTGTTGCGGCTCGGCCGCCGGCATCTCGGCTTGCGCTGCCTTAATCCAAAAACCGTCGGCTCGCGCCAAAGGTGTTATTGGCGCAGGAGGCCCAATTTGCCCTTGCTGCCAACTCACGCCAGCATCCGTACTGTAGATGATCAAACCGCCATCACCCACAGCCCAAATATGCTGACCATCTTCGGAAACAGCCAGATCGTTGAGATTCCCGGCGATGGCCGGCAACCTACGAAAAGCGTTGCGCTCGATTGGGTATCCCCAATAATTCCAACTCGACAATTTGGGTTCAGGGCGATAGGCGTTACGGTGCGGCGCTTGCTGGAAGGCGATGACGGTAGACAGCAAGGCCAGCATTAAGGCCCAGCCTAGCCAGTATCCAGGGCGGCTCAGCCAATGCCGGGGGACCGCGCTTATAGCTGCGCCTTTGGTAGCAGACGCGTGTTTTGTCGCCAGTCCGGACATGTCGTCCCCCTTATCGCCGTTAGATAAGGGCTTTTTAACAACAAAATCGCCGCAAGGAAAGGCCAATCGAATGGCACTATTTCACAGTGAATCGATTCCTGAGTTTGCAGGTAGATTGAATCAAGAATACACGTGGCTATTCATTAGGTAATCAGTGATAGCTTTCCGCCGTATTAACGATTAAGGCTGGTGGTGGCCGTGGTGCATATGCTGTCCGCCGGGCACCGCATGGCGAGCGTGATCGCTGAGTTGGGCATCGAAATAGCTATGCACTGCTTCTACCAACTGTTTGTCCTCGCTCCGATACTCGATTTCGGCGCCGTTCGACAAATCCCGATAGGCAAAACTGACTTTTCCGGCAGCGGACGCCAAGGCTTTTAGCCCCGGCATATCATCGCCATGAATGCGGCGCGGCCCGGAAAAATCCCCTTTGGCAAAACCCGCAGCCAGTTGCGCCAGATGGCTGCGCGCCAAAGCAATTTGGTCAGTATCCTCGCCATCTTTGGCGATGACTTGCTGGATGCCGCCGGTGTCAGTCTTATTAAAAATATGTAAGGTTTTTTCCAGATCAAACGGCATGACATGGCTGCCGCGCTCTTGCACTTCGTCCAGCCGCGCCGGATCGACCGGTGGGATGGCCCGGGCAGCGCTGACCGCTAGCAGTAAGGCAGTTAGCAATAGTGTTTTTTTCATCCTAATCGTCCTGTGTGAATGAGCAACGCTCACAAAATATTCGAGTTGAAATGGGCATCGACCTTACCGAGAACACCCGCGCATAGCCGCCGAAATCTGTCGAGAATGCAGCTGAATTGATGTATTACGATTCGTCGCTTGGCTTACGAATAAGCAGTGTCGATAAGGCCAGCAATAAAATACCGCCGGACACCAATAAAATCCCCATATCGGCCTGGTGATGGGCTTGAATATCAGCAATTAACAAACGGGCCAGCGCGGTGATGGCAATGTAAATCAGACAACGCACCGGCATTAGGTTAGTTTTGAAATAGATGCCGACCATCGCACCCAATTCCAAATAGATGAACAACAGCAAAATGTCGCCAATGGTGGCGTGGCCTTGCAACATCATGCCGCCGTATGCCACCACCGCCGACCAAACAATACTGGCGCCAATGACAAACAAGGCCAGATAATGAAAAACTTCGATCAGCAAATTGCCTGTTTCGTCCGCCAGCCGTTTGGCTTGCTCGTTCAATTGTCTGAAACGTTGAATATCCAAAACTTTACCTCACTGAACGGGCTGGGTATGCGCGGGCATCGCTGCGGGCATCTGACCTGCTTGGACGATTTTCAAACCGCGTTGAGCCATCATTACGCCCATCGCGATAACCAATATTGCGGAAACCTTGACGAGCTGCCGCATAAATACCGGCGACAACAAACTGGCGAAAAACCCAAAACCGAGCAACGGCGCCAACGTACCGAGGCCAAACCAAAATAGGATCAGCGCGCCCTGCACCGGGTCGCCGCTGCCGGCGGCCATCACATACATGGCCTGTAGCGGCCCGCAACCCAGCAAAAAACCGGTCAACAAGCCGGTACGCAATGCACTGCGCGGTTTGCGCATTTCGTCTGCAAGCTGGCGATTGACGGCCTTGGGCATGCGCAAGGTAAAACGGCGCAAGACCGCAAAGAAGTTGAGCATCTTTAGACCGTACAGCAACAGAAATAGGCTCGCAACCAAAGCCAGCCCGCCACGTATCTGCGGGGTAATGGCGATGCTGGCACCTAACAATCCAAAGCCGGCGCCGAGTGTGCTGTAGGACACGGTCTTGCCGAATGCGTAACTTAAATGCGCCAGCAATTGGCGGGATTTGGGTTTGGCCGGATCGGTGTAACCCACCACAAAACCGCCGCACATGCCGATACAATGAAAACCGGTGAGAAAACCGATGCCCAGCAATACCGCTTGATCCATATGCGGCGACATTTGTTGCATCACGCCCGGCATCAAGCTCTTGCCCCAGAACGCCACGCCGCCGACCACCAGCAATAACAACAGAAAAATCAACAGGCCTTTCAGCTTTCCGCTAGCAGGGCGCGGCGTCAGTACCACGCCGTAACCCTTGCCGCGAATGGCTTGGCATAACGCCGCTTCGTCGGCCAGCTTGTCGTCAAATTGCACATCAACCGTCGCTCGCGCATAGCTGACTTCTACCGTTATCACACCCGGTAAATCAGCCAGCGCTTGGCGAATGGTATCTTCGCAACCAGGGCAGTGCATGCCCTCGACTGTTAAATGCCTGTTGATCACCGTCATATCCCGCTCCCTGACAATTAGCGTCGTCTGCTCATCCCACCAAGAAATCCCGCATCATACCCATATCTTCGTGTTCCAGGTTATGGCAGTGGTACATAAACAAACCTTTAAAATCCTGGAAGGGCTTGATGATTTTTACCCGCTCGCCCGGCATCACCAGCACTGTGTCTTTCCAGCCACCTTCGATGAAGCCCTCTTTAACCGTTGCGTAATCTTCGCCAGCGTTGGTGGCTATGGTCCTGCTCAGGATTTGAAAATATTGGCCGTGCAAATGAATCGGATGCGCCATAGACATCATCATGCCCATGCCACCGCCCATACCTCCCATGCCGCCCATCTGATGACCGCCGGCTTCTTCACTGTCGCCGCCATGGCGCATGCCCATCATACCCATGCGCCGATGACCACCCTCGCCTTGCTTGTTATCATCATCGTGCCGCATACCGCCCATCATGCCCATGCCGCCCATTCTGTGACCGCCGGACTCCGCTTGCATGCCTGAGTTGTGCTTGACGCCGGCACTCTCTTTGCCGCCGTGCTCAGCAGCACTGTTAGCACCATGTCCACCGCCATGTGCATGAAAAATCTCCAGCAATTGCACGGTATTCAGCGGGATACGCTCGCTCGGCAAGATGTCGTTATAGGCATAGGGCCGGCCATTTAAAACCATGCGCATCGGTCCTTCCGAAATAGCGATAGGCACCGGTTTATCGGGGTTGACTGTGTCGCTTAAGCCGTAATGGTGAATTTGCGCCAAACTGTTGGGTAATTTCGGACTATCGCTTACTTGCCGGGTGACTTTCACCGTAAAAATCGGATAGTCACTACCCACCGGCAAAGCACTGCCGTGCATACCCATGCCGCCGCCCATGCGCCCATGTTCACCTTGGCCACCGCCCATCATTCCCGGCAATACGCCGGAAAAAGAACGGCTGCGCAACACCAACTGAGAGCCGACTTTACGCCCGCTGAAATCCGCCCAAATATCCAAACGCTCGCCGGGGGCCAGCATCACGTAAGGTTTATTGACCGGTGCCTCCAGCAAACCGCCATCGGTGCCGATGACGGTGATGGGCGATTTGTCGTCCCAAGCCAGTTTGTAGATGCGCGCCGTTGAGCCGTTGAGGACGCGGAAACGATAAGCTCGACTGGCCACGTCGAGTTGAAAATTGGGGCGACCGTTCACCAAAATCCGGTCGCCGTAAAAACCCATCATGCGATCGCGCATGTGCCGCGCGTAAACAAGTTGGTTGCTGTCGTCAAACAACTTATCTTGAATGACGATAGGGACTTCGTATTCGCCGCCGGGCAATTCCAGCCGCCGTTCTTCCTCGTCGTTTACCAAAATGGCGCCCGCCAGACCGTGATAAACCTGTTCCGCAGTGGTGTTGTGCGGGTGCGGGTGGTAGATATTCATGCTGGCCCGGTTGAGCATTTCAAACTCATACACGAACACTTGACCGCTATCTATCGTGTACAGCGGATGACCATCCACTTCGGCAGGCACGTGCAAACCATGCCAATGGGTAATGCTGGGTTCGTTAAGTTGATTGTGCAGATTGATTCGAATCTTCTGGCCTTTCTCGAAACGCAGCACCGGTCCCAAATAAGAGCCGGGAATTTCGGTTAAGGTCTGCGCCGGCCCCTTCACCAACTTGGCAAAGTATTGCTGCACCCGCGTGGGCTGACCCGGCAAAATAGCAACCGAGCCAGGCTTGCAGATCAAGTCCAATTCCACATCCGGATGAAAATTGGCCGAGGCTTTTCGCGGTGACATTTTCGGCATGTCGCCCATGTTTTCCATGGCCCGCAGCCACGCGGGCGTTGCCGCCCAGGCCATTAATCCGGCGCCACTTTGCGCAAAAAAGCGCCGACGGGACTTATTGAATGAATAAGACATATACCCTCCTCAAACGATTTTTATAGTTATGCGCCAAGCGGTTAACACCGGATGACGAAAGTGACGGTCTAACACAACCGTCAATATTAGTCTAGCCTAATTTATAGGTGCTGCCGAGGCTGCATTGGCACCGCTTCTATATGCGGTTTACGGCTATGAATACGATTGCCGATTAGACCTAGTGCCAAGACGGCGGCTAAGCCGGCCAACACCCGTCGCCAGGCAAGTTCGTCATCCTGCCACACCGCTACCGATGCCAGCAGCTGCCAACTCAAGGCGTTAAACAACACGTAAACCGCCACCACCATCACGAACCAACCAAACCCTCGCCGTAACACTGCCGCACTAATAAAATTGGATAACCAGCCGCCCAGAAAACTGCCGCATACCGCACCGGCGGTGACCAGTATCATCAACTCGATATCCAGCTGAGCGTGATTGGCATAACCGCTCAAGCCGGCGGTGGCGTTCATCACGATAACCAGTAAGGACGTACCGATCGCCGCCGGCATCGGCAAGCCCACCAACAAGGTCAATGCAGGCACGATCAAAAACCCGCCGCCGACCCCCACTAATCCGGTCAAAGCGCCGACCAAAACCCCATCAAATAACAAGCGCAATATCGGTGTCTGTAAGGGACACATTGGTAATGCCTGCTCAATAGTTGTCTCGCTAGGCGCTTTCTTGAAGATCATCGCCAAACCGGTCAACAAGGTAATCGTCCCAAAAAACACCATTAGCCATTCTCCGGAAAAATGCCCGGCCAAGCGACCGCCGCCAAATGCGCCTAGCATGCCGGCCAAACCAAATACCAGCGCGCTTTTCCAGCAGACGTGGCCGCGCCGCGCATGTGGAATTAACGCCATCAGGCTGGATACGCCCACCACTACAAACGAGGTGACGATGGCGGTCTTGGGCGGCACATCCAACACGTATACCAGCATCGGCACCGTCAAAATCGAGCCGCCGCCGCCCAACAAGCCCAGCAGCAGGCCGATACAGATTGCCAAGATCAGCGTTAGGATCATCGGCTAACTCCGCCTACTCGGCCAGCGTCCCACAGGACTGATTGGCCGGCAGCGCCTGATCGATAAACTTGGGATACGCCAACTTCAATTCGCTCATGATCGCTATGAACTCGGCACGCGTGCGGCCTTGACCAATGCGGGAGTTTTTAGCCATTTCCTGTTTGATGGTAGACACGGTATTGCCTTGGTAATCATGTCCGGGATAAACCAGCGTATCAGCCGGTAAAGTAAATAATTTGCCGGTGATACTGTCGTAAAGCTGGCCCGCATCACCTTGCTGGAAGTCGGTGCGACCGCTGCCGCCGATCAACAAGGCATCGCCGGTAAACACCCGGTCGGCCATCACATAACTGACGCAACCGCCGGTATGGCCGGGGGTATGCCGTACCTGAATATCCAAATCGCCAACTTGCAGTAACACGCCGTCGGTGACCAGCAAATCCGCGCAGAGCGCGCCGGCATCCCGATGCACCACGCTCTTGCTGCCGAGTTTTTCCCGCAACAGACCGGCGCCGGTGATGTGATCGGCGTGCACATGAGTTTCCAGGGTATAAATCAGTTTTAGATCCAAGCTTTGCAGTAAATCGATATAAATCGGCAGCTCTGAAGCGACCGGATCGATCAGGCAGGCGCGACGGCTACGTTCACAGCCCAACAAATAACTGTAGGTAGAGGTTTCTGTTTCGAAGAGTTGTCTGAAAATCATGACCAGCCTCGTTTATCGCAAAATAAGAAGAATATAGCGTTTATATATCAATACTCGTGCCAGCTTATCCGCAATATTAATCTCCGCACTATTTATAAAATTAGCTTTGCAGAATATGGGCTAAATACGGATACACCTTTGTTTTAACTGAATATTTTATTTTTCACCGATTAGGTTGATAAGTCGATAGATTCTATAAAGTGGCCTCGTAACGGCCATAGATGGCGTTTCAATATGAAATACTGAAACAATACTGATACACTTGAAACATCACTGAAACAACACGAGATTCTGCGCATGGCATCTTCCTCGCCCCTATTCAAACGTTGGCTCGGCCAAATCGGCGCCGATCAAGTCGTGGAAGTGTTGACCGACTTATTCGAAAGCGGCGCGGCCTTTATAGTGGACAGCAATAGCGACATCTTGCTGTGGAGCAAAGGCGCAGAACAATTGTTCGGCTTGAGCGCGACCGAGGCCATCGGCAAACCTTGCAAAACCGCGCTGAATTGCGATAGCGACAACGACCCCTGCAATCTGGCCGAACTTGGCATCGTCAAGTCGCAAGCAGTGCGGATACATCGCCCGGATGGCCGAACGTTGAATTGTTATCGAACCGCCCGCGCCTTCTACGACAGCAACGGCGGCTTCGCCGGGGCGATAGAATTTCTGCAACCAAGCGACACAAGCCCAAAACAAAAACCGGACGACAGCGACAGCTTTCACGGCATTCTGTCGCGCGACCCGGCGATGAAGGAGGCCATCAAAATTATTCGCAACGTCGCCGAAACCGAAGCCACTGTGTTGATCCGCGGCGAATCCGGCACCGGCAAGGAGATGGTGGCGCATGCACTGCACCTGGAAAGCCCTCGTCACTATCAACCGTTTCTGGCCATCAACTGCGCGGCCTTAACCCCCAGCCTGTTGGAAAGCGAGTTGTTCGGCCATGTGAAAGGCGCGTTCACCGGCGCGGTGCGCAACCATGCCGGCCTGTTTCAACGCGCCAACGGCGGCACGCTGTTTTTAGACGAGATAGCGGAGCTGCCACTGGAACTGCAAGCCAAGCTCTTACGCGTGATACAAGAACGCAACTTCATCCCGGTGGGCGGCGACAGCGCCGTCAGCGTGGATGTGCGGATTATCGCCGCCACGCATAGATCGCTACGCGAAGAGGTCAAGGCCGGGAGGTTTCGGGAGGATTTGATGTATCGCTTACGGGTGGTGCCGATCTTTCTACCGCCGCTGCGCGAACGTCGCCAAGACATCAGCCTGTTGCTGCAACATTTGATAGACCGGCATAACACCCAAGGCCATCGGCATATCGACAGCATCGCGCCGGAAGCGATGCGCCTGCTGCTGGATTACCGCTGGCCGGGCAATGTCCGGGAATTGAATAATGTCGTCGAATACGCGTATGCGGTTGGCCGCGACAGCGAGCTGAGCATAGGCGATTTGCCGCCCGAGTTCCGCGAGCAGCTTAGACCGATAGCAACGATTGACCAGCACGTTGCACCGCGTGCGAAAAGTCAAAACGAAGCGGAATTGATCCGTGAAGCCTTGGAAAATAACCCCGATAATCTGGAACAGGCTGCGCAATATGCGGGGATGAGCCGGGCGACTTTTTGGCGAAAGCGGCGGAAGTATGGGTTATAGGCTTGCTTTATTGGCGGGTTAATCGCCTCAACGCCACGCAAATATCGTAAGTATTGACGTCCCATTGATTGCGTCTTATCGTGTAACCCCAGTCATCAATGGGACTCTACTCATGCAAGCACCCACTCTAAAACAGGAAGCGCTGGAATCGATTGACCGTTTGCCTGACAACGCAGACATTGACGAAATCATGTACCAGCTTTACGTCGTCGACAAGTTACGTAAAAGCCGCGACGCTATCGTTGAAGGCCAATTCATTCACCACGAAGAGCTCAAGCGCGAAATCGAACAATGGTGATCGTTTGGTCAAAACCCGCCCGCGAAGACCTCCACTCGATACATCAATTTATAGCCCGTGATTCCAAACACTACGCAAACCGGGTGGCGCGAGACATTCTTGCTAAAGTGGATGTACTGGCGACCATGCCCAAGCTGGGCCGGACAGTTTCCGAAATTGGTGAAGAAAATGTGCGTGAAATCAGCATATATCCATACCGGATACTTTACGAAATAATCGGTGAAACCGTATATATCCATGGCGTGATTCATAAGCGGCGAGACTTCAAACAGGAAGATCTGCAACGGGAATAAGCACTGAATGGCTAAACGCAGGCTACTGCCAAATTGCCTAACGCCTCCCCACCATCAGCTCAATTTCCTCAACGATTTCTTCCTGACGCAGCCGGTTGCGTTGCCGTTGTAGTTCTTCGCCACCGCGCTCCAGATGCCGCAACGCGGTTTCCATCTGCATCAGCCGCATGTGGTTTTCCACCCGAATCGAGCGCAACAATAACGCCAGCAAGGTGTGAAACAGATAATGTTCGGCAACGCCTTGGGCCACTTCCGCCGGCGGCGCGAAAGTCAGCGGCGGGTTTTGCCTGGCGTTGCCAGCAACATTCGACAGAGGCCAAAGACGCTGGCTACGCGCGCCCTGCTCGTCTCGGACGCAGGCTATCAACCCAAACTCGACCGCGCGCAATTCGGCTACCGCCGCCAGAATGTTATCTATCGCTGCCGGTGCATCCAAACCGCCGTCGGCACCGCGCAGCCGTTGCCGCGCGCCGCGCTCGTCAACCATTTGGTGCAGGCGTTCGCCAACCAGAATCAGCGGGCCTTGCTGAGTGGATTCTGTTCGCCAATAGCGGATCACGTCTTCGTTAAAGCTGCCGCAAAAGCCGCGCACGGAACCGAACAACAGCCAGATGTCGTTGGCGGGCGAGCTTAAAGCCGGCTCCGGCAAGCTGTCGGCCAAATCGGCCAAGGCGGTCTCCAGGGATTGCACCACTTGTTGTTGCGCGGCTTCGCGCTTACCCACTTTTCGCAGTTCGGCCAAGGCAAAACTGCGCATCGCGCCGAGAATGCCGGACAAATCGTCGAACAAGGCCAGTCGCGCCTCGACTTCCCGGCGCTGACTCATGTTTTATCCGCCAATAATTGCCGCAACACTGATAACCATTGCTTTTTAGGTGAATCCAACATCAAAGTATCCGGCAGTTTTACAAGTAGCGCTGCCAAGACGCCGGCTGCCTGTTCCGGTTTGAGTTTTTCCAGCAAACCCTCGCCATAGGCCAGCAACCAGGCCAGATGTGCTCGTTCGGACAAAGGTTGCAAGCGGTCCTGTTTCAATATTTCCCGCAGTAAGCGGCCGCGTTGCAGTTTTTCCTCAACCCCGGCTTCTAAACGCGTCCCGAAACGGGCGAAAAGCTCCAGTTCCAGAAATTGCAAATAGTCCAAGCGAATATGCGCGGAAGCGGTTTTGATGGCCGGATGCTGGGCCTTGCCGCCGATGCGCGACACCGACCGGCCGATGTCGATAGCCGGCAGCATACCCGCCGCGAATAGTTTGCTTTCCAGATAAATCTGGCCGTCGGTGATCGAAATCAGATTGGTGGGAATGTACGCCGACAACTCGCCCTGGCGGGTTTCGATGATGGGCAAGGCGGTCATGCTGCCGCCGCCATATGCCGATGACAACACGGTGGAACGCTCCAACAGCCGGGAATGCAGATAAAAAATATCGCCAGGATACGCTTCGCGGCCCGGCGGCCGTTGCAGTAACAGCGATAGCTCGCGATAGGACTGGGCGTGGCGCGTCAAATCGTCGTAGACCACCAGCGTATCGCGGCCCATGCGCATCCAGTGCTCGGCAATCGCGCAACCGGCAAACGGCGCCAGGTAACGAAA
Source organism: Methylomonas methanica (assembly GCF_001644035.1). Classification (GTDB taxonomy): domain Bacteria; phylum Pseudomonadota; class Gammaproteobacteria; order Methylococcales; family Methylomonadaceae; genus Methylomonas; species Methylomonas methanica_A. The sequence goes on along the minus strand of NZ_LUUG01000098.1, from coordinate 26,063 downwards.
ACCCGGCAAGGCATTGGCTTCGGCAACCACCACCACGGTATAGGCCAACGCGTCGGCCTGGCGTAGTGCTTCTATCGTACCGGCTACGGAAGAACGCGGCTGGCCGATCAACACTATCACGCACAACACATTGCGACCGCGTTGGTTGAGCACTGCATCCAAGGCCAGCGCGCTTTTGCCTATGCCGTCGTCGCCGATGATCAATTGCCGCTGGCCCTTGCCGATCGGAATCAGCGTGTCGACGATCTTGCAACCGGTATATAAAGGTTCGGACACGAAATCGCGCTCGATGATGGGCGGCGCGGCGGCTTCCAATGAGCGAAACTGGCGCAATTCCGGCGGCGGCAATCCGTCCAGCGGACTGCCAAGCGGATCGACCACCCGTCCCAACAAAGTATCGCCAACGCCCACTTCCAGCTTGCGACCGATATGTTGCACCGCCATGCCGGCAGTAACGCCACGGTTTTGCGACAACAGAATCGCCCCCAACACCTCCTTGCCCAACTGAAACACCAGGCCGGTGCTGCCGTCGTCGAAACCGATCAACTCATCAAGCCGCGCCGTCGGCAAGCCGCGTATCCAGGCGATGCCGTCGCCGATACCGGCCACGCAGCCGCGCTCGGATAGGCGTAGGCCAAATTGATAGGGTTTAACCGACTCAACCATGATTGGCTTGGCGCCGGAAAAACGCCAGCTCATCGGCCAGATTGGCGTGCAATTGGCATTCGCCGACTATGGCGCGCAGACCGGCAATCAAGGCCGGGTCTTCCTTGAACCTGAATTGCAAGATTTGTCCGGCAGCGCCCGATAAGGCTGCCGTCACTCGCGCTTGATCAGCTTCGCTCAAAGGATGCGCGCTAAGCACCTCCACCGCAGAAGCGGCAATCAACATCGCCGCCGCTTTGCGCAGCGCGGCTTGTTCGCTATCTGGCATATTCAACAGATCCTGCAAAAACACCTCGACAATACGCTGCGTCAATTGCGGCGATGCCAGCCGTTGTAACATGGCCGCTGCTTGTCCATACGCCGCGCCCGCCGCTTCCCTAATCAAAGCCGCTTCCCGTGCCGCAATCAGCGTCTGGTTGCGGACCCGCAATTTGGCGTCTTCGTCCGCTAGGGTTTGTTTCAGATTCTCCGTTGCGGTATTGCGCAACTGGGCTAACTCTTCGTCTAGTTGGCGGCGACTGGTTTCTTGTTGTTGATTCCAATCGGCTAATCGTTGCTCGTATTGTTGGCGCAGGGCTTCCGCTTCGTTGCGCAACTGTGCGGCCTGCTCGGTTTCATCTTTGATGCGTTGCTGCCGGGCATCGAGCATTGCCAGCACCGGGCGATACAGGAAGCGTTGCAGTATCCATACCAGGACCAGGAAATTGAGGATTTCCAGGATAAAGGTTGTCCAGTCGAATTGCATCATGGATGGGTAACCTGTTTTGTTGGATATGATTTTGCGGCGTTGTTACGAAAATACCGCCGATTAGTTTCTCCGCTATCTTAAACCCCGCAATGGTTTTGATGTCTGAAAATTTACCCCACGTAGTTTGCCGTTTAGGCACGTCTTGAGGCTGGAATACTTACGGCTTAGAATACGGCCCGACTTTCCAGATTAGAGCCTGCCCGACCACCTAAGCCATGGCAGATAAGACGGGAAGCCCGAACCAACTTAGCATTTCGTTACCCTATGACCTCTTTGCAAGCACACCTGTCACACCCCAAGTATCGTCCGGATATTGACGGCTTGAGAGCCATTGCCGTTCTCTCGGTTATCGCCTTTCACGCCTTTCCCAAGAGCTTGCAAGGCGGTTTTATAGGTGTAGACATCTTCTTTGTGATTTCAGGTTATCTGATATCGACCATCATTTTTCAGAACCTGGAAAAGGGCACCTTCAGCTTCATCGAATTTTACGCCCGCCGGGTTAAACGCATCTTCCCGGCACTGATTCTGGTATTAGTTGCCTGTTACGCCTTCGGTTGGTTCGCGCTGTTTGCCGATGAGTACAAGCAACTGGGCAAGCATATTGCCGCCGGCGCCGGATTCGTTTCCAACATTGTGCTGTGGAGCGAGGCCGGCTATTTCGACAACTCCGGCGAGACGAAACCGCTGCTGCATTTGTGGAGTTTGGGCATTGAGGAACAGTTTTACATCGTCTGGCCCTTGTTGCTTTGGTTTGCCTGGGAGCGGAATTTCAATCTGTTGACCATCACGATTCTGGTCGCCATCGTCTCTTTCTGCCTGAATATCACAGGCATCATTGCTCATCCTGTCGCGACGTTTTACTCACCGCAAACCCGGTTTTGGGAGCTGTTATGCGGTAGTTTGCTGGCCTGGGTGACGCTCTACAAGAAAGATTCATTTTCGTCTGTCAAGCTAAAGCTTGACGGCTGGCTGGCTTGCGCAGTTTATCGAAATTCTCACGCCGCCGACGGCAAGACGCTTGCCAACGCACTTTCTTTTCTGGGCATACTCCTGTTGGCCTTCGGGTTTTTCATCATCAATAAAGATTTCAATTTCCCTGGCCGTTGGGCGGTGATACCGATGTTGGCTGCGGTCATGATCATATCGGCCGGACCCAATGCCTGGGTTAATCGCATCGTCTTATCCCACCCGCTAGCGGTATGGTTCGGCTTGATCAGTTTTCCATTGTATTTGTGGCACTGGCCCCTCCTGTCTTTTGCGCAAATCATCGAGACCGAAGTGCCCAGTATGAATATCCGCGCCATTGCGGTGTTGCTGGCCGTGGTATTGGCTTGGCTGACCTACAGACTGGTGGAAAAACCGATACGTTTGGGTAGTCACAGCAGAGCCAAGACGGCGGTACTGCTGCTGTTGATGCTCGGTATCGGCTATGTCGGCTACGCTTCATATTCCCGGGATGGCCTGGAGTTTCGTAAAGCCGATGCACAGACCAAAACCAAGATGTATGCCGACGTGAACGGCACAGTGCTCTACAACACGCCGGAGGACTGGGTCGATGAGCGCTGTAAGGCGGTATTGGGGGGCGCCAGTTACAATTATTTGATGTGCCGCTTTACCACCGCCACGCCAAAAACGCTGGTGGTCGGGGATAGTCACGCCGCGCAATTTGTCTACGATTCGATTTCCAAGGGCTCGAATGATCTGGCGTTGGTGGCTGTCAATGGCTGCCTGCCGTTTATCGATTTGGTGAGCATTAATCCCACGGAAGAATTTGCAGAGAAATCCACAAGATGCCGGGTAGTCATTCCTATCGTGCTGAAGCTGCTGAAGGAATTCCCGTCAATTCAGCGCGTGGCATTTGCCACCAGAGGCGCGATGTACATAGAAGGTTCCGGGTTCGGCAATACCGAAACGAAAAACGTCTATCGGATTATTAAAAGCCCGGATGATGTATTGGCGGAAAATTACAATCAATTTGTTTCCGGCTATGTCGCAACCATCAATGAGATTTTAAAGCTGGGCAAATCGGTGGTTTTTATTGAAGACGTACCGGAGATTGGTGTAAGCGCTAAAAACTGTGTGGACGAGCGCCCGCTGCGAATTACGGAAAGAGCGCTGCCCGAATGCGATGTCTCCAGAAAGTCTTTTGAAGAGCGCAATATCAACTACAGAAGAGCAGTCGATTCTATCAATGCCGCCACGCACAAGCGGATTAAGATTTTCCCCGCATACGAATATTTATGCGATGAATCGACTTGCGGCGGCATGCACGACGACATGTCTTATTTTTACGACGACGATCATCTTTCCATGCGCGGCAGTAAGTTTATTTTCGACAAATTCGCCGAATGGCTGGGCACAGAGTCCAAGTAAACCAATGGACCGCTCTACGGCAATCCGAGGTGAGTTATTTTAAAAAATATTCAAGCAACGGATTTCTAAACAACACAATCAGGGCCACCACCAAACAATAAATCGCCAACGACTCTATCATCGCCAAGCCGATAAACAGGGTACGAGTGATGGTTTTTTCGGCTTCCGGCTGACGAGCCAGGGCTTCCAAAGCGGCGGCGATGGCCTTACCCATTGCCAAAGCCGGCAACATCGTACCAAGGGCAATCACCAGACCGGCCACGCCGGTGGAAATCATGCTGAATAAATGAATGTCGTTCATGGCTATTCCTCGGGAATTGCGGATATATCGGATTCGGTAGGTTCCAACGCACCGGCGATGTAGATTAGCGCCAGCATACCAAAGATATAGGCCTGCACCACGGCTTCGATCACATGCAGCATTAATAATGGCACCGGCACCAGGAAGCCGGCAATCAACAGTACCAGCAAGGCCGCCATTTCCAGACTCATGATGTTGCCGAAGAGGCGGATGGCCAAAGCCAGGGTGCGGGTAAATTCGCTGATGATGTGAAACGGTAACAGGATGACACTGGGCTCAACATAATGGCGAAAATGTTGCCGCCAGCCGCGATCACGAATCCCGAACCAGTGGGTGGAACCGAACACCAGCACCGCCAATGCGGCGGTGGCGGACAAGTCGCGGGTGGGCGCATGTAGTTCCGGAATTAAACCCACCAGATTGGCGACCAGCACAAATAACCACAAACTTGCCACGAACGGCAGCACCCGCCGCACCGACGCCGCCGGTAAGACTTCGGCAATCGCGCCTTCTATCGCCACGACCACCGCTTCGAGCAAATTTCGCAATGAGGATGGCTGACGACTGAAGCGCAACAACAGGGTTAACAGCACAAAGCCCAGCATCACGCCCCAAGTAGTCGCAACCGTGTTACTGATCGCCAGTGGGCCGAGTTGAAAAACAGTGGTGGCAACAGATTCTGAGTTGTTCATGTCCGCACCTCGATAAACGTAAGGGAATAGCCGAAAGCCAGCCTAGATACCCAACATTTTTATTTAGTTGGGTTTCGCTCCGCTCTGCCCAAGCTACATTTGACTCTTACGATAGCCCCAGTGGGGAGAGCGTTTGCGCTCCGTCCGGAAAGCGGCCGGAGCGGTAAGGTTAACTTATTCGACAGCCAGGTATTGGCCGGGGGCCAACGGACTTTCGTAACGGACGCCTTCCCGGAAAAACTGTTCGGGGTTGGAAGCAATTTCGCGGGCGGCCAGGAATTGCGCATAGTAGTTGCGGGAGGCAAAACCGAAGGCCGGACCGTCATAGGTGTCTACGATGCGCACGAAGTCGCTGCCGACTTGGTTTTGTGCACGCTTCATACCGCCGATACCGTGATTGTAAGAGGTCACAGCCGCTGGCCAGTCGCCAAGCTTGCCGTAAGCGTAACTCAGGTAACGGGCCGCGCCGTTGGCGGAGACGAAAGGATCGTAACGTTGATCGACGCGATCACCGCCGGGCATGAAGGTTTTGGCAGCGGCTTTGGTAAATTGCCACATGCCGACTGCGCCGGCGGAGGATTTGGCGGACGGTTGAAACGAGGATTCTACGTGCGGCAGATAAGCCAAGTCTTCCGGCAAACCGGCATCGCGGAAGGTTTTTCGAAACTGCAAATCATAGCGGCCGCTGATCTCCAATCCGCGTTTGAAGCGCTCACGCGTGCCGCGTTGCGAACGCAGCCTGTCGCTAAGACCAGTCAATACGCTATTTAACGATCTGCCATTGCTTTCCAGTTTGGCTATCAACTGTCTGTCGTTGGCGTTCAACGCCGCACCGTAACGCACTTTACTTTCCAATTCGGCCAACTGGGCCTTCCAGTATTCTCGCCGCTGGCTAATCATGTCTTTTTGCTCAGTTGTCAGGCCTTCCCCGACATAGCCCGGCAAGGTCATGACTTCGTAGACGACATCCAGATAACGATCATCGTGAAAAGCCACTTCGGAACGTTGCCAGACCGCATAGGTTTTTCGCCAAAAATCCACGGCCGGCTCCAATGCTGCGGGTTTTGGGAAAGTTCCCGTATAAAACGCTGGTTTATACGGGGCCGGTTGCGGTTGATAAGACGGTCGTTGTTGAACGATATTTGGTCTAACCGAGGCCATTTTCTCTCGCTTTACCGGCGAACTGCTGGTGCAAGCATTCAGCAACACCAAGATTAATAAGGGAAGAGTTAAACGCAGCAAGGGTGGTTTCATTTTGGTCTGGTTATTGGGTGCAACGTTGATCGAGGTAAAGTTTGCCTAGCCGAGGAGAGATAAAATATTCCTCGTGTATTTTCAATAAATAATAGCGCTCATTTCGAATTTTCGTGAAGAATAAATCCGAAAAAAATCAGCTTTTTTCCTGCAAAAATCGAAAAACGTTATAAGCACCAACCACAATACCCAACACGATCAAACTGACTGTCCAGCGCACCGAATAACCGGCGGCCAACGTATCCAACCACCGCCCCAAATACGCACCGGCGACGATAGGTACCACAAACAGTAAACCCAGCGTGCCGCCATAAAACAACATGCCGACCCAAGTCGCCGGGCGGCGGGTTTTATCTTCAAGGCGCCGCAGATCGCGGCGGGTGTGTTCGATTAATTTGTCCCGAAAACCCATGGCTATATCCCCGCTGATCCGCGACTACTGAGCTCGGCTAAGCGTCGCACCAAAGAACGTTCGATTTCCGACAGCGTCGCCCGCGCGGTGTGCACTTCGGAATCAGCCTGGGCCATTTCCGCCTCGAGTCGTTCGCAGATGGCATCGCGGTCGTCGCCGAGAAAATAGCGTACCGTAGTAACAGTAAGTTGATTGTCGGCAAAGCGCAGCACACCGCTGGGCAAAGCTAAATAATGCCAGACGCCGGATTGATCGCTGAAACGGGCCAACCCGTATCTAAGCAAGGCCACGCAGTGAATATGTCCGGCCAAAATCCCGAAACTACCGTCGGCATCGGCGCCGACAAACTGGGTAACGGTATCGAAATGCTCAGCGCCACGGCTATCCAGCAAAGTTAAGCCGAAACTGTTCATGCCGGCATTGCGCCTTTCATATAGCAATCGGCTTCGCTGAGCTGGTCGTATTTGCCATCCATGAACGCTTCGCAGTCGGCGATGGTTTGCGCCAGCGGCACCCGTACGCCCGGCATGCCGGTATGGTCGGCTACGGTGGTAAACGGTTGAGTCAGATAGCGTTGCAAGCGGCGCGCTCGTTCGACGATACGCCGGTCTTCCTGCGAGAGCTCTTCGATACCGAGCATGGCGATAATATCTTCCAACTCCCGATAGCGCGACAAATGCTCGCGGACGGCACGAGCCACCTGATAGTGCCGGTCGCCAAGGATATGGTGATCCATGATTCGGCTGCTGGATCGCAAGGGGTCTATGGCCGGATAAATCCCTTTGGCGGCCTGTTGCCGGGACAGAATCACCACGCTATCCAGATGACCCAGGATGGTGGCCACCGCCGGGTCGGACATGTCGTCGGCAGGTACATAGACAGCCTGCACCGAAGTGATGGAGCCGGATTTGGTAGAGACGATGCGTTCTTCCAGCGACGCGACTTCGGTCAGCAAAGTCGGCTGATAACCGACCGTAGCCGGCATGCGGCCAAGTAAGCCAGAAATTTCGCTCCCAGCCTGTACGAATCGAAAAATATTGTCCATCAGAAACAATACTTCGGTATCCAGGGTATCGCGCAAATACTCGGCATACGCCAAGGCGGTGTAACCGACATGAAAGCGCACGCCGGGCGACTCGTCCATTTGCCCGTAGACCAGCAGTGCTTTGGGTAATACGCCGGCATCGGCCATTTCATGCCAGAGTTCGTGGCCTTCGCGCATGCGTTCGCCGACGCCTGCATAAACCGATACGCCTTGCATCGTCACGCTGACCGCATGCATGAACTCCATCATCAGCACTGTCTTGCCAACACCGGCTCCGCCGAACAAGCCAGTTTTCCCACCGCGCACGAACGGACAAAGCAGGTCGATAACCTTGATGCCGGTTTCCAAGATTTGCGAGGCGGGGAGAGTATCGGAGAGTAAGGGTGGCGCAGAGAGGATATTGCGGAAAACGCCATTAGGTAATGGCTGGCCACCATCGAGCGGATCGCCGAACACATTCAGCATCCGCCCCAAACAACTGGGATCGACCGGCACATTCAGAGCGTCGCCACGGTCAAACACCGGCATGCCGCGAAATAGCCCCGAGACTGAATGCAAGGCAATTGCCCGAATCAGCGTCGGCTCCAGATGCTGAAACACGACCAGCACGTAGCGGCCTGCGCCGTTTACCACATCAAGTGCCTGACCTATCGGCGGCAGGTAATCGCAACGCACATCGACCACCGGCCCCTGCGCGGCCTCGATGCTACCCACCTGATTCATCTCACCTGTCATAGCAGCTTACTCCGACGCATAATCCCCCTACAGCACTTGGGTGGACATATTTTTTAGATTCTTGCGCCCGCCAACGAAAAAAGCTTGCTACGGAATCGTCACTACTTGGATAATCACATTAGATATTTAGCATATTTGCACTATGTCGTACTCACCGATTAGCGCCGGTCTCCCGGTGTTAGTTCAGGAACTTTGGACTTTATCACATTGCCCTAACAGCGGAGTGTTGAAAAATGCCGGCGTTCCAACAGAAGGCAACAAATATTCCGTTTATCCTCAGCAACGATTTTTACGAGAAAGAGGGGGGAACATGAAACCAAAGGCAACGCAGTTAAGCTTTTGCTCAAGGTGCGGGGATGAAATTCCTCCGGACGAGTTGCAGTTTTTGCCAAATACGTCGCTATGCGCTTTTTGCTACAACACGCAGCTGGAATGCAGGGCTATCCACAACTCCAGCATTAAAATATCTAAACCCGTCTTGACCTTGGTTCCGCAAAACCCAAAAGTCCACGACAGCAACGCAGCGTAATCCCATCAGGCCGGTAGCTAAAGCTTTTTAACGCCAACAGCCACCGGACTGAAAAACACTATCATCTGCATATACTTTACAAACGATCCGGCAACTGCATGCGGATTGTCTTACTGTTTTATGTTTTTATAACCTTCTTCACTCTCGCGCATGATTTTTTGGCCTTCCTCGACCAGATTGCGCCCTTCGTCGATCTTTATCTGACCTTCACGTTGCATCACTTGTCCGCGTTCGACCATTTGCTTACCTTCCTGCCAACGGCTGCCCAACTGCGCAATGCCCTGACTATCCCGCAACATTTGCTCACCGGACAGAATTTTGTCCGCCTGCTTTGTCGGGGCGGCTGGCTCGCTAGCACAACCGGCGACCATTAAAGTTAAGAGAAGAACGGAAGTATTCGGTCTGACTCTGCGCATAAATATGTCCTCTTATGATGCACTGGAAATGATGGGGAGAAATATTGCAAAACACCATGGTATCTGGCAATCATTTTTTCAAGTTGGTATCCCGTTTTGGTCTAATCGCCGCGTCCAACTTTAGCTTGCCGCTGGGACCACAACCCATAAACGATTAACGCCGATACCAACCAGCTACTTACCAGAGGGCCCACTACGCCGTCATAGTAGGTGTTGACCAGGAACAGCGAATCGGCTTGCAAATTGACATTGAACAAATCTCTACTCACCTTGATTTGCCACACCCAAGCAGCATGACAACCGATACATAAACCCAAACTTTGCGGGACTCGACTTCTGAGGATTGCTAAAAACACCCCTACCACGAATAAAGCCAGCAAGGCGCTGAGTATCGCTGGGTTCAACCAGTTGGCAAACGCTTCGGCCATTAGTTTTAAACCGCTGCTCGGCGTTAACTCGGCGTAAACCAGTTGCGACTTACTTTTTAGAAAATGTAAGGCCGCATAATAGATAGAGCTAATTGTCACCGCAGCAATAATCGACGTTTTCCGGCGCAAACCACCCAGTAGCAGGCCGCGAAATAGTATTTCCTCACCGATGGCAATCAGCATCGCAAAAAACAAACCCAAGCCGATTTTTTCCGCGATTTTGCCCGCTGTCCAATGCCGGGTATCGTCCCAGACATGCACATCCAGCCAATACAGCGTCAATAATACCGGCAGCAAGGTCAACAAACCCAGCGCCAGACCTTGGCCCAATTGTTTGGAAAACATTGCTTTAGGCGCGAAGCCCAATTCCGCCCAACTGAATTGCAGATAGTTCTTTAACGGAAAAATACTCAGCAGCAACAGCACCAGGGTAATTTTGCTGATGACTTTTGCCAACGGCAAAATATCGCCGGCAATCCACAACAAACCGTAACCCAGCACGCTGGCAATAGTGGCCGCAATGACCAATATGACCAACGGCATCAAGGCATAGCCCAACCAGCGGATCACCGAAAATCCCCCCACAAGGTTTGCACGGCGGTCAATGCCGATAATACTGCGGTCTCGGTGCGCAAGATCCGTGCGCCCATACGCACCGGGACAAATCCCGCTGCCTTGGCAATTTGTCGTTCTTGCTCGCTAAAACCGCCTTCCGGCCCGGAGAGCAAGGTGACACGGGCGCTTTCCGGCTTTAGGTCCGCTAGGGATTGCTGGGCATAGGGATCGAGAAACACGCTTAATCCTTCCTGTCCGCTCACCCAATCGGTTAAATTCGCAATCTCGCCGATTGACGGGCAACAAGTTCTTCCGGATTGTTCTGCGGCGTGCTGGGCAATATGCTGCCAATGCTGTAAGCGTTGCTGTTTTTTATCGTCGTTGAATTTGATCACGCAACGCTCGGTTACCAAGGGCGTCAATTGCGTCACACCTAATTCAACGGCTTTTTGTACCGCCCAGTCCATCCGGTCGCCGCGAGAAATGCCCAAACCCAGATTGATCGCCAGCGGGGATTCGACATTATGCTCAACAAACTGCTCGATTTCGACGCGAACGCTCTTGCGGCTGACTTCGCTGAAACGGCCCAGATACTCTCCGCCTTGGCCGTTAAACAGCACGATGCTCTGATCCTGTTTTAGGCGCAGCACACTGCGCACGTAATGGGCGGCGTCATCATCTAATTCAATGCGACCGCCAACATTTAGCGGCGCGGCGACATATAAACGAGAAACCCGCATCAGGCCTGCACCGCCAGTTGGATGCCCTGCCAGGCGACGTCTGCCATCAGTTGTATCTCCTGCTCATTGATAATATAAGGCGGCATGAAATAAATCACATTCCCCAATGGCCGCAATAGCACACCACGACTCAAAGCATAGCGATAAACTATTAAACCGCGCCGCTGCTGCCAAGGATAAGCCTCGCGGGTTTGCTTATTTTTGACCAGTTCTATCGCGACGATCATGCCGGTTTGCCGCACTTCCGCGACATTCGGATGCTCCTTAAACCGCTCTACCGCTTTGGTCATAAGCCCCGCCAAATGCCGATTGTTCATAATCACATTTTGCTGCTCAAATATCCCCAGCGTCGCCAGCGCCGCCCGGCATCCCAATGCATTGCCGGTGTAACTATGCGAATGTAAAAACGCGGTCAGATTTTGATAGTCGTCGTAAAAGGCTTGATAGACCTGATTGCTGGTCAAGACCGCAGATAAGGGTAAATAGCCGCCGGTCAGCCCTTTGGATAGGCAGATAAAATCCGGGCTGATTGTCGCTTGCTCGCAAGCAAACAAGGTACCGGTGCGACCAAAGCCTACGGCAATCTCGTCGGCGATTAAATGTACCTGGTATTTATCACACGCTTCACGCAGTAATTTTAGATACACCGGATGATACATGCGCATACTGCCGGCGCATTGCACCAGCGGTTCAACGATTACCGCGCAAACCTCGTCAGCATGTTGCGCCAAAGCTTGCTCCATGGCAGCAAAACGGCGGATGGAATAGGCCTCCCAACTTTCGCCGTCTTCACGATGGTAACAATCCGGCCCAGCTACCGTGATCACATCCATCAACAACGGCGCGTAGGTGTCCTTGTATAAAGCCACGTTACCAACTGCCAAAGCCCCCAGAGTTTCGCCGTGATAGCTGTTTTCCAGTGTGATGAATTTGGTTTTTTGAGTACGTCCGAGATTTCGCCAATAATGAAAACTCATCTTTAACGCGATTTCGACCGCAGACGAACCGTTATCGGCATAAAAACATTTATCCAAGCCAGGCGGCGTGATCTCCACCAGCTTTTCCGCCAGCATTAGCGCAGCTTCATGGGTAAATCCACCGAGGATTACATGTTCGAGCTTTTCAAGCTGCTCTCGTAGCGCCTGGTTGATAGTGGGATTGGCATGACCGAACAGATTTACCCACCAGGAACTGATCGCATCCAGATAGCGGTTACCGTCGAAATCTTCCAGCCAGACGCCTTGGCCCGATTTGATCGGAATCAACGGCAGCGCATCCGGCGCAGTTGCCCGAGGATCGTGGTCTTTCATCTGACTACAGGGATGCCAGAGTACGGCGAGGTCGCGCTGAACGATAGTTTGATTATTCATAGCTTGCATAAAAAAAAGGGGCTTGCGCCCCTTTATTGTCGGATTGACTTAACCGTTAATAGCGATAATGATCCGGTTTGTAAGGACCTTCGACTGGGACATTAATGTAAGCCGCTTGCTCTTTGGTCAATTCGGTCAGTTTTACGCCGATTTGCGCCAAATGCGAACGCGCGACTTTTTCGTCGAGCTTTTTCGGCAGCACGTAGACCTTGTTTTCGTAGCTAGCCGCGTTGCTCCAAAGCTCCATTTGCGCCAATACTTGGTTGCAAAACGAGTTGGACATCACGAAGCTCGGATGACCGGTAGCGCAACCCAAATTCACCAGACGACCTTCCGCCAACACTATAATGCGCTTGCCGTCAGGGAAGATCACATGATCGACCTGTGGCTTGATATTTTCCCAGGTGTAATGGCGTAAAGACGCAATGTCGATTTCCGAATCGAAATGACCAATATTGCAAACAATAGCCTGATCACGCATCGCTTTCATGTGATCATGAGTAATGACGCCAACGTTGCCGGTAGCAGTCACGAAGATATTGGCAATAGCCGCCGCTTCGTCCATGGTCACCACGCGGTAGCCTTCCATCGCCGCCTGCAAGGCGCAGATTGGGTCAATCTCGGTGATCAGAACAGTGGCACCTAAACCGCGCAGCGATTGCGCGCAACCTTTACCCACATCGCCATAGCCGCAGACCACGGCAATTTTGCCGGCTACCATTACATCGGTAGCACGTTTGATGCCGTCGACCAAAGACTCGCGGCAACCGTACAGATTATCGAACTTGGATTTGGTGACCGAATCGTTGACATTAAACGCCGGCACTTTCAGCGTGCCTTTTGCTACCATTTCAGTCAGACGTAATACGCCCGTTGTGGTTTCTTCCGACAAGCCTTTTACATCCGCCATCAACTCAGGGAAGTTATTGTGCATCATGGTCGTCAGGTCACCGCCATCGTCCAGAATCATATTGGGACGCCAGCCGTTCGGGCCGATGATGGTTTGTTCGATGCACCATTCCGCTTCTGCCTCGGTTTCTCCTTTCCAGGCAAAAACAGGAATACCGGCAGCAGCTATAGCGGCGGCGGCGTGATCCTGCGTAGAGAAAATATTGCAAGATGACCAGCGAATTTCTGCACCCAATGCCGTCAACGTTTCTATCAAAACCGCGGTTTGAATAGTCATATGCAAACAACCGGCGATACGTGCGCCTTTTAATGGCTGTTGCGCGCCGAACTCGGCACGTAAGGCCATCAAACCTGGCATTTCGGTTTCGGCGATATTAATTTCTTTACGACCCCATTCAGCTAGGGCTAAATCGGCAACTTTGTAATCGGCTTGGCTCATAATATTTTCCTGATCCTGATTAAATGCCGGCCGCATCTTTCAATGCCTCGGCTTTGTCGGTTTTTTCCCAGCTGAAGCTGGCTTCGTTGCGACCGAAATGGCCGTAAGAGGCGGTTGGGCGATAAATTGGTTTTAACAAATCCAATTGCGCAATCAAACCTTTTGGTCGCAAGTCGAAATGCTCACGCACGATTTGCACCAAACGTTCTTCCTCGATTTTACCGGTACCGAAGGTTTCAATGCTGATAGAAGTCGGTTCCGCGACGCCAATGGCGTAAGACACCTGGATCTCACAACGCTCTGCCAGGCCGGCGGCAACGATATTTTTTGCTACATAACGCCCCATATAGGCCGCAGATCTGTCTACTTTTGACGGATCCTTACCGGAAAACGCACCGCCGCCATGGCGGGCCATACCGCCGTAGGTATCAACGATAATTTTCCGGCCGGTCAAACCGCAATCACCAACAGGCCCGCCGATGATGAACTGGCCGGTAGGGTTGATGAAATATTTGGTGTCTTTGTGTAACCACTCTTTCGGCAAAGTCGGCAGAATGATTTCATCCATTACCGCTTCTTCCAGTTGCTTGCCGCCAATTTCCGGGGAATGCTGGGTAGACAGAACTACCGCATCAATGGCAACCGGTTTGTTGTTTTCGTAACGGAAAGTCACCTGACTTTTCGCGTCTGGACGTAGCCATGTCAGGGTTTTATTCTTACGCACCAAGGCTTGTCTCTCAACCAAGCGATGCGCGTAGGTGATTGGGGCCGGCATTAACACATCGGTTTCGTTGCTGGCATAACCAAACATTAAACCTTGGTCGCCGGCTCCCTGTTCGTGGTCTTCGGATTCATCAACACCCATCGCGATATCCGCCGATTGTTTACCGATGGCATTCAACACTGCACAGCTGTTTCCGTCAAAGCCGATTTCACCGTTGTCGTAACCGATTTCGCAAACGACCTTTCTAACTAATTCTTCGGTATCTACCCAAGCGTTGGTGGTAATCTCGCCAGCGAGAACAACCATACCGGTTTTGACCAAGGTTTCGCAGGCTACCCTGGAACGCGGGTCTTGAGCCAATAAGGCATCAACAACAGCATCGGAAATTTGGTCAGCGACTTTGTCCGGATGACCTTCCGAAACAGACTCTGAGGTAAAAAGGTAGTTTTTATTCACGGTTACACCCTCGCCAAAATTAAAACTTGCGCATATAAAAAAAGGCCGCGCAAACGGCCTGTTATCTGTGGTGGGCCCTGTAGGACTTGAACCTACGACCTGCCGATTATGAGTCGGAAGCTCTAACCAACTGAGCTAAGGGCCCTTAATTATCTAGCCTACGAACAATGCAGACGCCTTACTCGCCGTCAAGAAAACATCTCAACTGCTCTGATCTGGACGGATGTCTTAATTTCCGCAGCGCTTTCGCTTCGATCTGACGAATCCGCTCACGGGTCACATCAAACTGTTTACCAACCTCTTCCAGCGTATGGTCGGTATTCATATTGATACCGAAACGCATCCGGAGCACCTTGGCCTCTCTAGCTGTCAAGCCCGCCAATACATTCTGGGTAGACTCGCGAAGGCCGGCGATTGTAGCAGATTCGACGGGCGATAGCATCTTGGAATCTTCGATAAAATCCCCTAAGTGCGAATCTTCGTCGTCACCAATCGGTGTTTCCATTGAAATCGGCTCTTTGGCAATCTTCAGCACTTTGCGAATTTTGTCCTCGGGCATTTCCATACGCTCGGCCAATTCTTCAGGTGTAGCTTCCCGCCCCAATTCTTGCAAAATCTGTCTGGAGACGCGATTCAGCTTGTTAATGGTCTCGATCATGTGCACCGGAATACGAATAGTTCTGGCCTGATCAGCGATGGAACGGGTAATAGCCTGACGGATCCACCAAGTTGCGTAGGTAGAAAATTTGTAGCCGCGTCGATATTCAAATTTATCGACAGCCTTCATCAGACCGATATTGCCCTCCTGAATCAAATCCAGAAACTGTAAGCCGCGGTTGGTGTATTTTTTGGCGATAGAAATAACCAAGCGCAAATTGGCTTCGATCATTTCCTTTTTAGCGCGTCTCGCCTTAGCTTCCCCTAGGGAGATACTACGGCAAATACCTTTCAGGACAGCAATGCTCAGGCCGAAGCGAGACTCGATATCCGCCAATCGCTGCTGAGCCGCCCTAATATTCTCGCGGTGACTACTGAAAACCTCCGCAAAATTAGGCCTCGCAGCGATAAACTGATCCAGCCACTCAAGATTAGCTTCATTCTCCGCAAACGCATTAATAAAGTCCTTACGCGGCATTTTTGCTTTCTTGACACAAACATCCAATATGAAACGCTCTTCTTCGCGAATAGCTGAAATCAACTCTTCAGAAATGGATACCATTTTTTTCAAATACTGCGGCGTCCATTTAAACTCGCAAAATATTTCGTCTATCGCATCGAATAACTTTTCGGTTTTATCATGGCCGTAACCATGCTTTTTAACTGAGGTTGTTGCGGCTTTTAAGGCTTTTCTGAGTAAATCGACCTTTTGTTTGACCTCTTCGTAATCGACTGTTTTGCTCTCTTCTTCAGCATCCTCAGCGGGCTCTTCAATCTCGATACCGCTGACGTCTATGTCCTCAACTTCGGTGAGATCGACAAAACCCAACACCAAATCGTTGAGGCGCACACCGGAGTCTTCAACCTGAACGGAATCAAAGGCGTCGATAAAAGTCTCGACAATGAATCCGGACCGAGCGATGGCACCCACGACTTGGCGCTGGCCCTCTTCAATCCGTTTCGCAATTTTTAATTCTTCCTCGCGCGTCAATAGCTCCACAGACCCCATTTCCCGCATGTACAAGCGGACTGGATCGGTAGTACGGCCAAACTCACTATCGACAGACGCCAAAGCCGCGACTTCAGCCACTTCTTCATCATCATCGGCGGTCACTACCGCATCCGAGGTGATCAGCGAGTCATCGTCATCCGGCGCCACCTCATAAACCTGAATCCCCATATCATTGATCATGCCGATGATATCGTCGATTTGTTCGGGATCAATGATGTCGCTCGGCAAATGGTCGTTCACTTCCGCATAAGTTAAATAACCCTGCGCTTTACCTTTTGCTATCAGTTGTTTCAGTTGGGATTGCTGTTGTTCTTGATTCATTCTTTACTCACAATACGTTTTCAGCACCAAGCGCCGCAGAACAGGAAATTATAACGGCAAAAATTAATGCGGTCACCTAAGCCTTATCCCTTAAAAGCTTCCGCAGTACCTCTTTTTCTTCAATCATTAAGCCTTCTCGACTCTCCTTCTCGATCAATCGGGTCAGCATAGCTTCCTTGGCCTGTTTACAAAGTTGTTGCAAAGCCCCGCAAAACTCGGGCTCTTCCCCACCCGCCGGCACATCGAGATCTAAACTAGCTAAAGCCTTTACGGCTTTTTCCTGGGATGTTCCCCGGAAAGATTCCAACAAGATGGCGCTATTTTCCGGCTTTTCAAGGGCGATCCGCTGCAAAACCTCTCTTAACAACTCAACCCCGGCAAAACTCAGATCATCAAGCATGACCCCCTCACGCTCAACCAAACTCGCAAAATGCGGGTGCTGAAGCAACAACCCTAAGACCTTGCGCGCCAAACTGATTCTTGGCGATGGGATGCCTTTTTTGCCAGCATTAAACTTAGACTTAAGTCTAGCCTGATTTTCGACAACATCCACGGCAATTCTGGAACCCGACAACTCTTGCAAACGGGCAAACATCATTTCCCGAAAAAACCCGGCAGGAACCTTTTCCAGCGAAGGAGTCGCTGCCGCCAGCAACTGCGACCGCCCCTCAACGGTTGTCAATTCCAATTGACCGACAATATTCTCGAAAAAGTAATCCGACAAGACCTGCGCATTACGAATTCGTTCCATAAAAACCGATGAATTTTCCTCGCGCAACAGAGAGTCCGGATCCTGCCCCTGCGGCAACAGCATTATTTTGATTTGCCTGCCATCGCGCAAACAAGGCAAAGCGGCATCCGTAGCCTTCCAGGCCGCCTGCCTGCCGGCATTATCGCCATCGAAACAAAACACCAATTCGGAAGTAAATCGGAACAATAAATCGATTTGCGCTTTCGAAGTCGCAGTACCCAGTGCAGCCACCGCATTGGAAATACCAAACTGGGCCAAGGCAATCACATCCATATAGCCCTCCACAACCAATATCCGGTCGGGCTTACTATTTTTTTCCAAAAGCTCGCAAAGCCCATAAAGCTCCTTGCTTTTAGAAAAAACCGCAGTCTCTGGCGAATTAAGGTATTTGGGCAAAGAGTCATCCAGCACTCGCCCACCAAACCCCACCACCCGCTTCCGTTTGTCCCGAATTGGGAACATCAATCTCCCTCGAAAGCGGTCGTAAACCTTGCCATCATCCCTGACCACCAGCATACCAGCCTCGATCAAATCCGCTTGATCGAAACGCGCCACCAAGGCATCCCACTTATTTGGCGCATAACCCAGGGAAAAATCACGGGCTACCTCTCCGCTAACACCCCTGGTTTTTAAGTACTCTACAGCTTTCCGACCTTCGGAATTTCCGCGCAATTGCTCGGCATAAAATCCGGCAACACCCGCCAACACGTCGTAAACATGCGCCACACTTTTTTTATCTGGCAGCCCAGACTCGCCGTCAATCAACTCCCTAGGCACATCCACTCCGGCAAAGGCCGCCAAATCCTCAACCGCCTCAACAAAGCCCAGATGATTAAATTCCATCAAAAAGCCGATTGCGTTACCACTGGCTCCGCACCCGAAGCAATGATAAATCTGCCGACCGCGACTGACTGAAAAGCTGGGAGTTTTTTCGGTATGAAACGGGCAGCGCGCCGTGAAATTGCTGCCGGATTTTTTAAGGGGGACGCGCGAATCGATTAGATCGACAATATCGACCCGCACCAAAAGATCATCTATAAACTGACGAGGTATCCTGCCGGACATGTTACCGACAAGATATTAAGCGATAAAACAGGCCTTGATTCTCGCACTGACATTCGCCATGTCAGCTCTACCTTGCATTTGCGGCTTGAGCAAAGCCATCACACCACCCATGTCTTTTACCGATGTAGCGCCCACTTCAGCTATAGCATCGGCGACCATGCCATCGATTTCAGCATCGCTAAGCGGTTGCGGGAGAAAATCCTGAATAACCAACACTTCAGCCTCCTCGATTTCCGCCAGATCGTTGCGATTGGCATCGCGGAATTGCTTGATGGACTCGCGCCGCTGCTTCAGCATTTTATCGAGCACAAGGATGATTCGCTCATCGCTCAGTTCGATACGTTCGTCGACTTCAACTTGCTTAATTGCAGCCAAAATCATGCGGATCACGCCCAGCCTAGCTTTTTCGCCGCCTTTCATCGCGGCTTTCATATCGTCCGTGATACGCTTTTTTAACGCATCCATTGTCTGCCTTAAATTTGCGGACGACCGCGACGTAGGTTTTTCAACGCATATCGCTCGCGTGCCAATTTTTTCAAATGACGTTTAACTGCCGCAGCACCTTTGCGTTTACGCTCGGTGGTTGGCTTTTCATAAAATTCGCGGCGACGTACTTCAGCCAATACACCGGCCTTTTCGCACGCACGTTTAAAGCGACGAATCGCGATGTCAAAATGTTCGTTCTCTTTAACTTTAACTGATGGCATTATCAATAATCCGATTTATGTTAGTATCTTTTGACGCTATCGGCGATAGCAAGCCCGCCGAAAACGGCCGATTATACTCATAAAATTCTTTTATTCAAAAACTAATGTATGTTTTAGGCATAGAAAGCTCTTGCGACGAAACGGCTGTCGCCTTATACCACGCCAGCAAGGGCTTAATTGCGCACACCTTATACAGCCAAATTGCCACGCATGCCGAGTATGGCGGCGTCGTTCCTGAACTAGCCTCGAGAGACCATATCCGTAAACTGGTTCCGCTAATCAAAACGGTATTAAAAGAAGCCGAATTAACAGCCAAAGACATCGAAGGCATTGCTTATACCGCCGGCCCCGGCTTGATGGGTTCGCTACTAGTCGGAGCCGCCACCGCCCAAAGCCTGGCCTGGACCTGGCAAATACCTGCTATCGCCGTGCACCATATGGAAGGCCATTTATTGGCGCCGATGCTGGAGGATAATCCGCCCACTTACCCGTTCGTCGCATTACTCATTTCCGGCGGCCATACCATGCTTATCGAAGTCCGCGCGATTGGCAAATACCGCTTACTCGGAGAATCGCTGGACGATGCCGCGGGCGAAGCCTTCGACAAAACGGCAAAGATGTTAGGTCTGGACTATCCCGGCGGCCCCAAATTGGCTGAGTTAGCGCGCAGCGGTCAAAATCGCTTTAAATTCCCACGACCAATGACTGACAGACCAGGACTGGAGTTTAGTTTTAGCGGCCTGAAAACCTTTACAATGAACGCCCTGCATGCCACCGAGCAAACTAAGCAGGACAAAGCGGATATCGCTTTCGCATTTCAACAAGCCATCGCGGAAACGCTAAGCATCAAATGCAAACGGGCTTTACAGCAGACGCAGTTGAAAACGCTGGTAGTAGCTGGCGGCGTTAGCGCCAACCAGGAGATTCGTCGACAATTGCAACAGATGGCGACAAAAGAAGGCGCCGACATACGCTTTCCCCGCCCTGAGTTTTGCACAGATAACGGCGCCATGATTGCCTACGCCGGCTGCCAGCGCTTGATGGCGGGGCAAATCCAAAATCTGGAAATTTTTGCCCGTCCGCGCTGGCCGATGGAGCAGCTAATCAGCCTTTGATCAAGATTCTTGCCCAGCCAACAGCCGCTGAATATTGCTTTTATGCCGCCACAGCAAAATCATAGAAATAACGGTAAAGATAGCAGTCAAATTGACATCGCCAACAATCAGCCAAACATATAGCGGCGTTAACGTTGCCGCTACCAAAGCCGCCAACGACGAAATTCTGCCTATTTTGTAAACAACGAACCAGGTAGCGGCAACCACCAAACCCAACAACCAAGCCACACCGAGCGCCACACCCAAGGATGTTGCAACCCCTTTACCACCCTTAAATTCAAAAAAAATCGGATAAAGGTGTCCTAAAAATGCGGCAAACACTACCAAGGACAGCACCACACTGTCGACACCCAACGCCTTCGCCAACAACACCGGCAACAGCCCTTTTAAAGCGTCACCCACCAAGGTAATCGCCGCAGCCTTTTTACCGCCTATGCGCATAACATTGGTTGCCCCCGGATTACCGGAACCGTTTTCCCGAGGATCTGCCAAGCCCATCATCTTACATACGATAATTGCGCTCGACACCGATCCGGTTAAATAGGCCAAGGGCACCAACAACCAATCAATCATTTAATCAACCTCTCGTCAATACTTGTACAGCAGCGCCATTTACTCGATACTGCCGCTTCTCAGAAATATAATAACCGGAAAGCAACGATGGACATCATCTTTTTAGGCGGACTTGAAATCGATACCGTGATAGGTATTTACGACTGGGAAAGGAAGATCAAACAAAAAATCATCCTGGACATCGAAATGGGCTTTGATATCCAAAAAGCTGCCGCCAGCGACGATATTGCCCACACACTGGACTACAAAGCCGTTTCGGACCGTGTTGTCGACTTTGTCGAGCACAGCGAATTTTATTTGGTGGAAAAGTTGATTGAAGAAATTGCCGGAATTTTACGTAGCGAATTTGCCATTCCCTGGGTAAAGATCACCCTCAACAAAAAAGGCGCCATCAGTCGCGCTCGTGACGTCGGCATCATCATCGAACGCGGCGAAAGATAAGTCATGCCTACCGGATTTATCAGCATCGGCAGCAATATAGACAAGGAGATCCATATCCCTTCCAGCCTGCAAGCATTAAGCGAACTGTTCGGAGAACTGACAATTTCCAGTGTCTTCGAAAGCGAGCCGGTAGGCTTTGTCGGCGATAGCTTTCATAACCTAGTCGTGCAATTCGAATCGGAATTATCCGCGAAAGAAGTCGCCAAATTGCTAAAACAAATCGAACTGGACCACGGCCGCAGCAGGGAAAGTCAAAAATTCTCAGCCAGAACGCTGGACTTGGACTTGATTTTATACGGAGACCAAATTATCAGCGACGGCAGACTACAAATTCCACGCGATGAAATAGAACGCTACGCCTTCGTATTGGAACCATTGGCGGAGATTGCGCCGAACGCAACACACCCGATAAGCAGACGCTGTTACAAAGATCTATGGCACGACTTCGACAAACGCGATTTGCGCCAAACGAAACTCGAGAAATAAACGCTCTGAGACCTTTACCGAAACAGAGCCCGCCCACCATCCACAGTCAACACTTGGCCGGTAATGTAATCAGCATTTCCAACCAAAAATCTTACCGCTTTAGCAATATCGTCGGCTTCGCCGCAACGCTGCAAGGCTACTTTTTTTAAGATTTCCAACTGCTCCGCTTCAGCCACGTCTTGCTCCGGCCATAAAATTGCGCCCGGCGCCACCGCATTAACGCGAACCTCCGGAGCCATCTCCCTGGCCAATATCCGCGTCATCGCCACCAAGCCCGCTTTAGACATACTGTATACCGGATAGCCGGGCAAACCGGTTTCCGCGTGAATATCGGCGATATTGACTATACAGCCCCGTTTAATTTTCAGTGACGACCACAACGCTTGCGACAAAAAGAACGGCGCTTTCAGATTGCTAGCCGTTGTCAAATCCCAATCCTGTTCCGTAACTTTTCCGATGGGCACAGATTGAAACAAGGATGCGTTGTTCACCAACACATCAATACCATCCCATTGAATAAGCGCTTCTGCGGCCAACTTCTGGACGCTGCTGAATACCGATAAATCGGCGCTTAATAACCTTGCCGAATCGCCTCGCAAGGCATTCAACTCGGCAGCCAAACGCACAGCGTCCACATCGGAACTGTTGTAATGCAAAATCACATTACAACCCTCACCATGCAATAACCGAGCACAAGCCGCACCGATGCGTCTTGCCGCACCGGTAATCAGCACATTCTTGGGCATTTATTGACCCGCGGCCGGCAAACTAGCGATCAATTTTTTTCTGATCAGATAACAAGCAGCCAGCGCGACGAACACCGGTAATTGGGTAAGCAAAAACTCAGTCACGGAATGCTTGGTCACCATACCTGCCAAAGGCACCACGATCAGCATCTTGGATAACCACCAAGTCAGCCAATAACCTATCAGCCCAATCACAGACCAATTAATTAACGGACCGCCGTGATTTTTTGCCGTCAAATAAAACCAAACCAAGGTCAAAATACCGCATAATTTAGCCAGAAATAACATCCTATCCCCCATTTTTATTGTTGTTAATACGCAAACCAGACCGTAGCTCAATGTAAACCAATCCCGGCAAAAATATCAAATCAATACCGTCAGACCGTTTATCGCTTGTGCTTCAAACTTGCGGACTTAGGACATATAATCGCCGCCTTCCTAAAACAAGAACATGAGGAACACCCATGCACGCACGTCTTTTTGCCGCAGCATTGCTGACTATCGGTTTTGGCAATCCTGCTTGGTCGCAATCCACGCCGAGCCATGGCGGTCACGGCGGAGCGGGCGGCGGAGATGGCAGCGGATGCCTCAATGCCAAAATCAGCCGTTACATGCCTGAACATTTAGCCACAGTCAAACCGGGCTCGGAGTTTTCGTTCGCGGTTTCCGGCAGCAATGGCCCCGGCCAGATTCACGTCAGCATTAAACAGCAACCTGTCGCGGTTCAAATCGAAGACAAGGACACGTTCTATTTGGTAAAAGGTAAACTGCCTGACGACCTGAAAAACACCGTCGTTAGAATCTCGGTAAAAGCTAAGGCAAAAGTCAGCAAATGCGATGCGGACGGCGGCTGGCTGCTAAAAGTGTCCGAGTAATCCCAAAGGCCATATCAGCAGCATAAACTCAATTAGATAGATTGTTTTCGCTCAAAAGATCAGTTGAAATCCCATTCGAACAGAGTCCACTTGTTGATATTGGTATTTTCGTCCAAATCATTTTTCTTCACATCCATCTGCTCATCGCCGTTAGTATCCAGCATATAGTAAGCTGGCCCTACCTGCGGCTGGATTTTCACCATGTATAGCTTGCCGTTGCGACGAAACTCTTGAATGGTGTCTTTGCCTTTTCGAATAATGGTAATGTCGGGCTCCATCTCTTCGCCGGACTGCACTGGAGCGGGCAAATCAGGCGGCTCCGGAACGGGCGCCAATTCATTGGAATCCGGGTCCGCCGCAAAAGCAAAAGCAGGCAAAAACAGTATCCAGCTAAAACCCAATAATCGAGACATCAAGATCCCTGCAATAATTTGAATGTGGTTAGTCATGATAATACAGATTCGGCAACGCCGCATAAATCCCTAGCTTGCAGATAGCCATCAATGCTCTGAAACTAGCAGACATAAAAAAGCCGACACCTCCCAACGGAGATGCCGGCTTAATCAACTAGACCTTAGGCTTGTTTACGTAAGTATTTCTCTACACCCGTCGTTCTAGCCACAACCTCATCCTTGGATTGCAAGGCTTGCTTTGCCATATACCGCGCCACGCCGGATACGCCAGGCGCATCCTTTGCCAATACGTCCTGTCTGGACATATATTTGGCGACACCAGTGAGTTCTTTCGCATCCTTATCCAGCAACTCATGCTTAGTGACATATCGGCTAACCGAGCTCAATTCAGCAACAGGTTTTTGCGCTAATATTTGCTTGGCTAAATACTTGCTGACACCGGTAGGCGGCGGCAACTGCCTGGTCAATATTGCTTGCTTGGCAAGATAACGGGCGACACCGGTTAAAGGCTCCACCTGACTTTGCAATTGCAACTGTTTAGCCAGATATTTGGCAACACCGGTTGGCTTTGGTGCTTGTTGGGCTGACGCAGCCTGTCTGGCGAGATAACGCTCCACTGCGGAACCCTCAAATGCCAATTCCTCGGCCAATTCTTGCTGAGCATTTTGTTCTTGATTCAACTGGGCCTCCGCTTTTTCTTGTTGGGCTAGCGCTTCCGCTGCAACATATCGTGCAATCAAAGCCACCGCTGCCGCTTTTCTATCCGCCGCCGCCTGCTCCGCCAAAAATTTAGCAACGCCGGTCAAAGGCGCCTGCTCTTTCAATAAGCGCTCTTGTTGAGCGACATATTTAGCAACACCCGTTATCAATGGGGCATCTTTTGCCAACAGGGCTTGCTTGGTAACGTATTTGCTCACACCAGTTGCGATTGGCGCTTCTTTTGCCAACACATCTTGCTTCAGTACATACTTGGCAACACCGGTAACCAAGGGCGTCGAGCCAGTCTGCATGTTTTGCCGAATGACATATTTAGCGACATTGGTCACCACATGATCTTCGCGATCATTTTTGGTGATGTATTTAGAAACGCCAGTTACCGGCGCTTCTTTAGACAGAATCGACTGCTTGATCAGGTATTTCGCTACCCGAGTAACCGGATTTGCCTCTTGTTGAGTCAAATATTTATCGACGCCTGTCGCAACCGGCTCGCTCTCGGCCAATTCTTCTATAACGTCTTCTACAACTTCTTCAATTTCTTCTTCTACTTCTTCCTCGACAACCGGCTCCACGACAGCCACCTCTTCGACGACTTGCCGGGCTTTTTCCATTTGCGCTTGTAAGGCCAGATATTTCGCCACCCCGGTCAACGGCTGGCCATATTCGTCCAGCTCCGGCTTAGGCGGCTCAAGTTTTTGCAGATAACGGGCAACACCGGTCAATTGACCGTCTTCGTTGTCGACACGTGAATAAACTTCCGACCGACTAGAGCCTTCCGCTGGTTTGTCGAATAAAAAGCCGAATAAGCTATTCATCAAACTGTTGTTTGCCATTTGAGAATACTCCTGAATGTAATAATTGTTATGTGTCTAAACGACGAGTTCATCAAATTCACGGTGATGCCTAAAAAAGGTTAGGAACCCGCTGCGCTGAATAATACCTTAGGCTGAAAATTGGCCGCAGGATACTTTGCATCAACCTCGGGAGCCTCTTGCTTTTGCACGCAAGGCGCGCTGGAATTACTCGAAGCTGCGGTGGGCGAGCTGGCTTGCGATATTTCTGCAATGGCCGGATCCCTATAGAGAACCTTCGGTTGAAAATCCGCCGCGGGATAGTCTTGGGCACTCGCAGCAACCGACACCGCTAACAGTAACCCTGTTAATAACTTCTTAATCAATTGCGTGTTTATCATGATTCCACCTTACTCTATTGATTAATGACTGACCTACCGGCGACAAGCGTACCGGCAGGTCTTTTACATGGCGCTTATTAAAGCACAGCTTCCACATTAGCGACGACATTGTCCACGGTAAAGCCGAACTCTTTGAAGAGTTGACCTGCCGGGGCGGATTCGCCGAAACGGTCCAATCCCACGACTCTACCCGCGCTGCC
>NZ_LUUG01000097.1 GCF_001644035.1 Methylomonas methanica | reverse complement strand
AAGTCACGGATTCAGGTATTTGTATCGATTAATTATTCGGTGTTAATTATTTTACTAAAGCTGTCAATCTCTTGAATCTGTAGAAGTTCATTCTGGTATGTTGTTAGCATAGCTTTTTTATTTTTCATTACGAAATGAAGACAACTAAATTTCCAGTTCATCCATTTTGTAATACCTCCTGCATTACGTAATTCATCAGGAAACATCATAAACCAAGTTAGCCATATCTTTAGTTTAAGGTGCCGGGCAAAATGATGAGCAGCAATATCTTCAACAATTGGCTCGATTTCGCTTAGTAAGTTCTCAATGTTTTCTGTTGCCAATAATTTGACTATTTTTTTGATGGCATCAGCTCTAAAAAAATAGCATCCGCCTTGGGTATATTCAAAATTAACATAATGCCCATCTCCAATTAAATCTGCATCACTCTTAGCAACAGCACGGAAAATAATATCATTAAAGAAAAAAACATCGGAATCTACACGGGCAACAATGTCATTATCTAAAGCATGTTCTGCAACTTCTCCATAAGCTTGCCAAATTGTCTTGATTTGATTAGCTCCCCAACCCATGCTTTTTGGCCAAGGTATAACCTTTGTTCCAGGAATTAGATTTTGTATAGATAAAATTTGAGCATCTGATAAAGGTTGTTCATTATCATTAAATACATAAATTTTAAAATTATGATTTGATGAAAATTTTAGCAGGCTGTGTAAAGAACAATACAGATATTTGAAATAAGAGTTACAGCTGAAATAACATAAATGAAATGTTGGCTGCGAATGCGTATTTTGCAAAAGCAATATGGTTCTAATAAATATATGTTTTACAAAATTAGGAAATTGCTTAACTCTTATTGGCATTGAAGGTAGAGATTTGCGCATTATATTAATGTTTGTCGGTGGCTAATATCTAATAACGCCGATTTAAGTAAATTGGCAGGTAATTATTGTAGGGTTTTGAGCCTAGTTTGATTGTATAATAATTTCAAATTCTTAGTGCTGCCAATTTTTTATTTCATTCCTTTTGGGAGACAAACCTACTGGCATTTTGGGTATTGTACTTGGGTTTTGAATCTGCCCATTGGTCACCCTAAGAGCCAACAACCTAAGTACTCGAAGACGGAAGTCCGGATACGGATGATGTTCAGCTAATTCTTGGAGATTAATTGATTCTGGCTCAGACAATTCAAAAGAGGGCAACATGCCAAATTAAGGTAGCGTAACAAGCGCTTTAGCTTAGACTATGTTTTTAAAATGGACTTAGCAAGGTTTGACGCGAGCACTGTAACGATGAGGCAAGTTGATGGAAGACGATAAAACCGTTTTCATGGGCGTTAGTCCGTTTAAAGCACCGGAAGCGGATGCTGATCGCACAGTATTGGCTAAGCCCGAGACGCTTCTGGTTGATTTGCTGAATATTAGCGGAGAAGTGATCGCCAATCATGCTTTCGAAAACAGTTTCAGTGTTGGTCGTGCCCAAGAGAATTCGGTGGTCGTCAATGATCAATCGATTAGCCGGCATCACATGCAAATCAAGCGGGAGCCCGATGGCTGGTGGCTGGTTGACTTAAATAGCACGCATGGCGTTTATCTGGACAAACAACGGCTGGCTGCTAAAACCAAATTGCACTTGCCGGTGTTGTTGGGCCTGGGCGTTTCGCCGTTTCAGCTAAAAATCAGCTCTACAAATGCAAAACCCGTTTTACCCACGCCAAAAGACGATGCCACCTTATTTGCCGCCGCGCAAACGCCTGTTTTAAATCAGCCCAAAGCGCCACCTCCTAAGCCGCAGCAGAACTTATCGGCCGATGCCATCAAGAATCGCCTGTTGTCCGAGGAAGAGTCGGCGGATATGGGCGATTACACCCGGATGGTGCGGCGGGTGATCCGCGAGGATAGAACGGTTAGAACCAAAAATTACAAAAAGCTGATTTGGTCCTTGGGAATCTTGTTTGTGATCTCCGCCGGTTTAGTCACGTATCAATACCTGGCGCTGGATAATGCCCGCAAGCTGGCGATCAACATGTTTTACGACGTCAAAACCTTAGAGGTCAGTTTGTCGCAAGCCGACATACGGCTGGCGGAGAATGTCGAGTCCTTGGCCAAAGCCTTAGAGGAAGTAAAGGACGAAAAATTAAAGGTCTCTCAAGAGCGCATCAAAGCCGAACAAGCAAAAATTCTGGAAGAGAAAAAACGCCTGGCGGAGGAAAGAAAGAAGTTGAAACTGATGAAAGCCAAATATCAGGAGTATCTAAAAGAAATCGATTTTCTGCGCCTGAGCTTTCCGACCGATGAACAATACGAGCGCGAGTTGATTACCCGCGTGGTCCGAGGCTTTGGGGAAAGCGAGTTGGAGCTACCCGACGAGTTTGTCACACAAGTGCGGCAATACATCAAAAACTGGCAGGATACCGCCCGGTTGCGCGTAGCCATTAAAAACATGCAAGACAACCAATATGGCACCATGGTTTTGGATGCGTTGGATAAGGAAGGCTTGCCGGCTTATTTTATGTATCTGCCGCTGCAGGAAAGCAATTACGACACCAAGGCGATAGGGCCGGAGACCCGTTTTGGCATTGCCAAGGGCGCTTGGCAATTCTTGGCCACCACCGGCCAGGAATACGGCCTGCCGCCCGGTCCATTGGCGAATATCAGAGAATACGACGACCAGGACGCCCGTTTTGATTTTGCGCAGGCCACCCAAGCCGGCGCCAAATACCTGAAATACATCTATAGCAAGCAAGCGCAAGCGTCCGGATTGTTGGTGATGGCCAGTTATAACTATGGTCATAATAAAGTGCGTGGCATGGTGGAAAAAATGCCCGACAACCCCCGAGACCGCAACTTCTGGAAATTCATCCAACAATACGAAATTCCGGTAGAAACCTACGATTATGTGTTTTACATCGTCTCGGCCGCGGTAATAGGGGAAGACCCAAAACACTTTGGTTTTGATTTTAGTCCGCCGCTGTTACAAATATCTCAGGCCGTCAATTGAGTTTTTGCTTTGCTTCGGCGGTTTTCGGCGCCTAATATTGGTTTAATTTGAGCCCGGATCTAAGGCGAGTTTAATGCCAATAGGCAAGAGCCGCGTTTAGACATACTGCGTGTTATCCATGCGGCGCAAGGCCCAATGATTATTTCGTAGGTTAAAAAAGTTGCGTTAGCCAAACGCTATCAGTGAAGCACGGACTAAAGCGGAAATTTTCGTCTAGCTGTTTTATCATGGCACCAACAAGGATGTGTTCGCCCCCGGGTTGGTCTCGGGCGTTTCCAATCGACAAGGATTTGCGATGTCTCCCTGTGCTGTGTTCATTCGGCTGTTTTCGGCCTCTTCCAGTTTCATTTTTGCCTGCTTAATGGCATTGGCTAATTCTAGTGTGTGTCAGGCCGGGCTAAATGACACATTCAATCTACCTATCAATCCCACGCCGCAGCAACCGGCACTATTGCTGGACCTGGGCAGCGTGCCTGACACACAATCTCGCTCGCTACCCGGTGTTCAATTCATACAGGGCCACGCGCTGCAAGACCCGCAAGCTGGTCTTAGCTGGCAAGTCGAGCCTGACGCCGTCAACGTGCTGCATTCAGGCTTTGGCGAATGGCAAGCGGCTTTTCGATTCAATTTAAGTCAACCTGTCGCGGGCGATTTCCAATTCTGGGCGCGCTGGCGACAGGGTGGCGATCCGAATGTTTGTGTGCAGACTTTTGAAATTTGGGCCGGGCCGGATGCCAAGCGGTTGACGTTGCGAGGCAGTTTGTCGCTAAAACCCAAGGGCTGGGAATATGCCTGGATTACCGGCGATAAGCCGGTGCCGCTAAAAGCCGGTGATACGGTGATCGAAATTCGCAATAGCGGTAACGGCCATGATGCCAAAGTGTTTGATGCGTTTTTGTTGGCTTCGCCGTGGGCCACATTGCCATTGGCGGGGAGTGCCGAACAGCCGGTCGTGCTGCTGGAACTGGGTAAGAATCCGGCTCTGGCGGCGTTGCCAAAGCCGCCCTATCTTGAACTTGTTTCTGGTACCGCCACGGCGGGCGCTAATACTGGCGCACTGACAATCGAGAACGATGAAGCGTTATTGTTTCATCAGGGATTTGGCGATTGGGGCGGACGTTTTCGTTTTGAGTTGCCGGCAACCCTTAAGCCCGGGCAATACCGGCTGCAAGCCCGCTATAAAAGCGGCGGCGAGGTGTCGCAGGTCAAACAAAATTTTATCGTCAAGGCTGGCGCCAAACCTGAAGAGCTGGCGACTCGCGCCGAGTTTGCGTTGAATAACACCACACCGTGGCAATATCAATGGTTACCGGCATCTACGACTATAAACTTGCTGCCCGGCGACCGTTGGTTGGAAATCGAAAACAGCGGCAAGGCCGACGGTGCCAAAGTCTTCGATGCCTTTTTATTGAAACTGGATAAACCGCTAGGTGACTGGATGTCCGCGGAACAAGCTCAGGCCAGAAATCGCTTCCTGACTTTGATCAAACCTGCCGCCGCAGGCCCACGTCGCCTTTATCTGCTGGATGGCAAGGGTGAAAATGCCGAGACATTGTTTCGCGGCTTGGCGGCGGATGCGGCTCGGTCTGTTTATGAACAGTTGCCGGTGACCTATATGGTCGGCCTGGAAGCCGAAACGATGGCTCGGCGATTGAATATTGAGACGCTGCCCGGAGCAGTAATCGCCGACGATCACTTTACCGTGCTTGGCGCACTGACTCAGCCTGCTAATGAAACGGAGGTGCTCAAATTTCTGGCTGAACCCGGCAAATTCGGCACTATGCCGAAGCCAGCTCAAGTTACTCCCCTGCAGCCGACACCTATGAGCAATGGTATTCCACACGCTTGGCTAGTCGGCGGCTTACAGGACGGGCAGGCCGGCGTCTCGGTGTTTGGCCTGGATACGGAAACCACTTTGCGTCCCAATCCCGAGCAACCCTACCTGAGCCTGGAAATGATGGGCGGTAAAATGCGCAATTGGCGAGTTGCAAAAACTCAGGCCAACGGCGAAACCGACATAGAAGCCAGCACCCAGCACGCTTACGGTTGGTCGCGCGGCACGGGCTATGCCCAGCTTTACGTATACGCCGAGCAGCCTATTCAAACGCAACTGCATCTGCGACATTCGGGTATCAAGTCCGCCGGGTGGCTGGATGGTCAGAATTTGACGTTTAATGATGATCCAACGCCTTTAACTGGCGCGCCGACGTCTTTCGGCACCCGAGCCAAAGCCCTATTGCATGGTTTGACCACGGAAGGCTTGCTGGCAAGCGCTACAGCGGAGCGCACGCAGTCGCCGCAAGTGGCGACGCTCAATCTCTCACCCGGCTGGCATAGCCTGCTGCTTAAACTGGTGATGCAACATGATCAAGGCGAGCGCTTTCATTTCTCCGGCGTGTTTACCGATGCGGCCGGGCGCGCATTGGAAGGCTTGAAAACCCAAGTCGCCGACCCCGATGCCGATCTGGCTTTGCAACGCATAGCCGGCAAATTGCGGCCTATCGTGTTCGTTGACGCACCGGCCAATCTGCCGCATCAGGGCGACGCAGTGAAGCTAAAAGTGGATTTACGCTGGCAACCTGTTTTGGAAGAAATGACATTATCGGCGCCGCTATTGCGTTTCCCGGCAAAGTTACGCCTGCGTCTGGTCGATTACAACGGCAAACAAATCGCTGAACGGGAAATTAGCGACACCTTTCCCGGTCAGGTCGAAGCCGATTTCGGCAAGCTGCTTGAGCCGGGCTATTACGCGGTCTATCCATCCTTGTATACAAACGATGGCCGCTTGATCATGCGTTATCCAGCCGACGGCTTTAGTGTGGTCGGCGGCAATGCCGCCCAAAAGCAACGCTTGGCGCAAAAAAAACTCTGGAACAACGATTACTATGCGTTGGCCGATGGCGATAAAAGTTTCAGGCAAGCCGGCGATTATTTCGCTTGGCTGGAACGGATGGGGATTTTCAAAAGCTACGGCAGCTATCCGGGCTTTGATCCCCAGTACCGGCCGCTTTGGGAACAAGCCAAGCAGCGTGGCTTACAGCTAGTCGCCGATTCTTCAGGCGACAGCAACTGGCTGAACGACAAGCCGGGGGACGGCCAAAGCTTTGTCAATGCAGCGGCTGCTTACACTCGCTATTTCAAAGCCACGAATGAAATCGACATTCGTCATGAAGCCGACTGGCAAAAGCTGCGCGAGCCGGCGCATTGGCTCGAGCGAGCGAAATGGGAGTACCAGCAGGCCCATCAAGCGCGCAGTGATGCGCATGTCGTCGGCGGTAGCCTGGTTAGGCCGGGCGAGGGTGAGTGGTTTAAACAGGTATTGCAACTGGGTTTGGATAATTATCAGGATGCCTGGGATGTGCATGCCTATCCGCAACAGCCGCCGCGTTTTGGCGGCCCCATCGGCAATGGTTCGAACGAAGATGAGCGGGGTGTTTTGGCAACCTATGCCAGCCTGGGCCGAAGCAACCAATTGCCGTTCTGGCTGGGCGAAACCGGCGCCAAGGCCATGCACGGCTTCAGCGGTCGGCGCTGGCAGGCCGAGCAGGTGGCAAAAATCATCGCCTGGGTCAACAGCCGTCAGGATTATCTGGGCGTGGGTTTTTGTATTGCACACGAATATGACCTGGCTTATGGCCGCATCTGGGATTATTCCTTGGGCCATAAGCCGGGCGAAGCGACGATGTATACCGCCGGCGCGCTGATCGACGGGCTGCCTTACCGTGCTATCGATACCAAGGATGGCAATATTCAGGCCGCCTATTTTGGCGACACCTTGATGATCTGGCGTGCGGACGAAACTATTAGTGTGTGGGCCATGCAGTTAGACCCAAAAAAAGCCTGGGTGGCGGTGGATGTGGTCGGGCAGGTTCGAGACTTGGCGGTCGATAGTGCAGGCAAGGCCAATGTTTCCATTTCATCCAGCCCTGTCTATCTGTTGTCGCGCGCTGACTATCTAAATTTGCTTCGCGATTAAAACCTGGCCTATTTGTGGTGCCTTTGCAAGGAGAATGGCTTTTCTATCCAGCAAAATAATGCGGCCGAGGGTAATAAGCTAACCAGGAAAGCCGGCGCTAAACCCATCCAGAATATCAGTTCACTACCGTGATGAGGAGGAAGTAATTTGGCAACTACCATGAAAATAGCTTTTAATGATAGACCATGAATTAAATAATAAGAATAACTCATGTTGCCCAGCCATCTAAGGTAGGGCAATGTAAATAAATAGTTGGTAAATCCTGAAGTACAAAAACATTCCAGACAGAAAATAAAAAACAGCGTGAAAAGCAATAAATACTTTAATGAAATATTGATGGGATAATAGCTGGTTATCCCGAATGATGTAATAGCCAATATTAAAGCTAGCAAGCCTATAGGCGGGAAGTGTTTTAAATAACCGCTTTCGACAGCTTCGTACAAAATTATTCCGGCAATAAACATTAATAAGCGAATTGGGCCGCTATGATTATAAAAATAGCCGAATAATATAATCGATGTCGATAAAAATAATAATATCCGGTATCTTCTCGGCCAAGAGCGCAGCTTAAGTGTCGTTATTAGTAACGGAATCAACAGGTAATAAAAAAACTCATAGCTCAATGACCAGGCTACGGTAATGATAGGAGTAATATCGAACAAGCCGGGCATCAGCAAATAATTTTGCATCACGAAAACAAATCCGCTTTTCCAGTCGTGGGGGATTTTCGATTCGGACGGAAAAGCAAACGAAAGTGCCAAATAAATAATAAAGACCACGGTAAAGGTTGGATAAATTCGCTGTATTCTGCGGTATAAATATTTTTTGAACTCGGTAGGCTTTTTTATCAGCATGCCGTAAATCAAATAACCGCTTAATACAAAAAACAAATCAACGCCGGTATTGCCGATGGTATGAATGTTTCTCGCAATTGCGTGAGTAATCGAATTTGTCAGCAGCCATGGTTCGATTAATGTCACATAGTGAACCAGAAATACCAGAAACACCGCAAAGCCGCGTATGCCTTCCATCGAGCGAATGGCGTTATGGCCAATATGGGATATTTCGAAAGTATTGCGGATCCAACTTGCGATATTTATCATAGTTATTGCTTAGGTTATTGATGCTGAGTCGAGGGTAAAAGTAATTAAATTACAAACCAATAGCGGCTGATTTACAAATCGCCAAGGTCCGTTCAACACATTGACCGTACTTGGCTGTCATTGGCGCAGGCAAATGAACCGTTTTTAAATTTACTTGGTCGGACTTCGTCCCGGCGCTAGACTTATAAAATCGCTAAACAGTATAGGATGGTCACGGTGACTAGTTCAAAGCAAACGCCCTTGTACGATTTACATCTGCAATTGGGCGCCAAAATGACCACATTTGCCGGCTACCAAATGCCGGTGCAATATAAAAGCGGGATCATTCACGAGCATTTGCACTGCCGCAGTCAGGCGGGTTTTTTCGATATTTCGCACATGGGACAGTGCAGAGTATCAGGCGAACACGCAGCAGAGGCCTTGGAAAAACTCACGCCCGGTGGCATCGTCGATCTAAAGCCGGGTGCGCAGAAATATACAGTGTTGACCAATGCCGAGGGAGGGGTGATAGACGACATCATCGTTACCCTCAACGCATCCGGTTTATCCCTCATCGTCAACGCCGGTTGCAAGGACAAAGATTTTGCTTACCTGCGCAGCCATTTACCGGCCGATTGTTTATTCGAAGCGTTAAGCGATTTAGCCTTGTTTGCCTTACAAGGACCGGGCGCAGTGGCGGTGATGGCCAAGTTTTCGGCTGAGGCCGGCGGGCTGAAGTTTATGCAGGCTTGCGCAACCGAGATTGCCGGGAGCGTATGCCATATCAGTCGCAGCGGGTATAGCGGCGAGGACGGCTTTGAGATTTCCTTGCCGCAAGCCGACGCGGAGCGAATCGCGCGTTTGCTGTTGGCGGAAGACGGTGTCGAACCGATAGGTTTGGGTGCCCGCGATACGCTACGCTTGGAAGCCGGTCTGTGTCTGTACGGGCACGAACTCAAAGAAACGATTACGCCTATCGAGGCAGGCTTGCAATGGATATTCAAAAAAGGCCATCGTGATTTTCCCGGCGCGGAAAAAATTCTGGCGCAATGGCAAAACGGCGCCGAGCGGGTACGGGTCGGTTTGCTGGTGGATGGCCGAATCCCTGTGCGTGAAGGTTGTGAGATAGTTCATCATGAGCAACAAGTAGGCACAGTGACCAGCGGCAGTTTCTCGCCCACTCTGAACCGTCCGGTGGCGATGGCGCTGCTGGACCGCCGGTTTGCCGAGCAGGGCAAGGTATTAACCGCGCTGGTGCGGAACTCTGCCATTCCGGTTACGGTCACTTCGCTACCTTTTGTTCCACACCGCTACTTGAGAAAATAAGCCCATGTCTGCCAAACACCCTCGTCTCGACCAACTGGAAATGCGCGGTAATTTCATTCAGCGGCATATTGGCCCCAATCCGCCGCAGACTAAGGAGATGCTGGCCGAGTTGGGCTTGAACGACCTGGAAGATATTGTCGGCCAAGTCATTCCGGCCAATATTCTCAACCACGAACCCTTAAAACTCACCGGCACCATCAGCGAGCGCGCGGTGATCAAATACCTGCGCAAGATGCGCGAGCGTAACAAGGTATTGGTGTCGATGATAGGGATGGGTTACTACGACACCATCATGCCGGCGGTGATCAAGCGCAACGTGTTGGAAAATCCCGGCTGGTACACCGCCTATACGCCGTATCAAGCTGAAGTGGGGCAGGGCCGGCTGGAGGCGTTGTTGAATTTTCAGCAAATGATCATCGATTTGACCGGCATGGAGATCGCCAACGCCTCGTTGTTGGACGAAGCGACAGCGGCTGCGGAAGCCATGACCATGTCGCGGCGCTTAGCCAAAAGCCAGTCCAACACGGTGTTGATCGATAAAGACTGCCATCCGCAAACCATCGCGGTGGTGCAGACCCGCGCCGGCTCCTTGGGCTATGACGTGGTAGTCGCCGATCCGTTCGGTAATCTAGAGCAATACGATTTCTTTGCCTTGATTCTGCAATACCCCGGTTCCAGCGGTGAAATCCGCGATCTTAGCGAAGCAACCGCGATCGCCCATGGCAAGCAAGCATTGGTAACGGTGGCCGCCGACTTACTGAGTTTGGTCCTGTTAAAGCCGCCAGCTCTGTTTGATGCCGATATCGCCGTGGGCAGTGCCCAGCGTTTTGGCGTGCCGATGGGTTACGGCGGTCCGCATGCGGCTTATTTCGCCACCCGCGACGACTTCAAACG
This sequence comes from Methylomonas methanica, assembly GCF_001644035.1. Classification (GTDB taxonomy): domain Bacteria; phylum Pseudomonadota; class Gammaproteobacteria; order Methylococcales; family Methylomonadaceae; genus Methylomonas; species Methylomonas methanica_A. The sequence goes on along the minus strand of NZ_LUUG01000097.1, from coordinate 52,724 downwards.
CTCGATGCCCGGTCGCTTAATCGGGGTGTCCAAGGATAGTCATGGCCAAATCGCTTTGCGGATGGCCTTGCAGACCCGCGAGCAACATATTCGCCGTGACAAGGCCACTAGCAACATCTGTACGTCGCAGGTGTTGTTGGCGGTGATCGCCGGTTTTTATGCGGTCTATCACGGTGCGGAAGGGCTGAGGCTGATCGCCGGACGGGTGCATCGCTACGCACAAATTCTGGCTGCGGGTTTGGCGCAATGCGGCCATCAAGTGCTGAGCCAGTGCTATTTCGATACCGTGGTGGTCAGGGTGCCGAATCGCGCTCGCCGCATCGCCGCGCAGGCAGCTGATGTGAACATTAACCTGCGAGTTATCGATGCCGATACCCTGGGTATTTCGGTTGATGAAACCACCACCCGCGAGCATTTACGCACTTTGTGGCAAGTATTTGCTTCGCCCATCGCCGAACTGCCAGATATCAGCGCACTGGACGCCGCGCTGCACGAATGCATCCCCGATGCGCTGTTGCGCGACGATGCGATTCTGGAAAATCCGGTGTTTAGTCTGTATCACTCGGAAACCGAAATGATGCGCTACATGCGCCGGTTGGCGCGGCGCGATATCGCTCTGGACCGGGCGATGATTCCGCTGGGCTCGTGCACGATGAAGCTCAACGCCGCGACCGAGATGCAGGCCATTTCGTTCTACGAATTCAATTCCATGCATCCCTTCGTGCCGCTGTACCAGGCGCAAGGCTATCAGCAATTGTTCGCGGAGCTGGAAGATATGCTCTGTGATCTAACCGGCTTCGATGCGTTTTCCTTGCAGCCCAATGCCGGCTCGCAAGGCGAATACACCGGCTTGCTGGTGATTCGCAAATACCATCAAGTCAACGGCCAGGGGCAACGCACTATCTGCCTGATTCCGGCGTCCGCGCACGGCACCAATCCGGCCAGCGCCAGCTTGGCCGGCTTGACCGTGGTGGTGGTGGCTTGCGACGAGCAAGGCAATGTCAGCGTCGATGATCTACGCGCCAAAGCCCTGCAATATCAGGACACGCTGGCGGCGCTGATGATTACTTACCCGTCCACCCACGGCGTTTACGAACAAGCCTTCCGCGAGATCTGCGACATCGTCCATCAACACGGCGGCCAAGTGTATATGGACGGCGCTAACTTCAATGCTTTGGTCGGCATCAGTCGGCCCGGTAAAATCGGCGCGGACGTGGCGCATTTGAATTTGCATAAGACTTTTTGCATCCCGCACGGCGGCGGCGGTCCGGGGGTTGGGCCGATAGGCGTGGGGGCACATCTGGCGCCGTACTTGCCGGATCATCCGCTGGTGGAAGGCGTCAATCCAGCCAAGGGCGAGCATGGGACAGTGGGTACCGTATCAGCCGCGCCGTGGGGCTCCGCGAGTATTTTGACCATTTCCTGGGCGTACATCGCCATGATGGGCGCTACTGGTCTACGTCGAGCCACCTTGGCGGCCATCATGAATGCCAACTACATTGCTCGGCGACTGGCGCCGCATTATCCGATTCTGTACACAGATGCCAATGGCTGGGTAGCGCACGAATGCATTATCGATTGCCATCAGTTCCGCAAATCCGCCAATGTCACGGTCGAAGATATTGCCAAACGTTTGATCGATTACGGTTTCCACGCTCCGACCGTGTCGTTTCCGGTGGCAGACACTTTGATGATAGAGCCCACCGAAAGCGAGAATAAAACCGAGATCGACCGCTTTTGCGCAGCCTTGATTGCGATTCGTGAGGAGATTAAAGAGATCGAAGACGGCCTGGCCGACAGTCATAACAACGTGCTGCACAATGCGCCGCACACCCATCGGCTGCTGTTGGAGGAATGGACGCTGCCGTATTCCCGGCAAAAAGCCTTCTTCCCCGACAGCCATCAGCACGACGATAAATACTGGCCACCGGTGGGGCGTATCGATAATGTTTATGGCGACCGCAACATCATGTGCAGTTGCCCGACCGATTGGGCCGAGCCCATTGAGGGGATCTCCTGAACGCTTGCATGCAAGCCTTGGCCTTTGTCGATCTGGAAACCACCGGCGCTTCAGCCACCAAAGACCGCATCACCGAAATCGGTATCGTTTTGGTTGACGAGGACGGCGTTCGCGAGTGGAACCAATTAGTGCATCCGCAAGCCCGTATCCCGCTGTTCATTGAGCAATTGACCGGCATCAGTAACGAAATGGTCGCCGAGGCACCTAGCTTTGCGCAAGTGGCCGGCGAAGTGGCGGAATTGCTGGAAGGACGCTTGTTTATCGCCCATAACGCCCGCTTTGACTACGGCTTTTTGAAGAACGAGTTCAGCCGGGTGGGTATGACTTTCCGGCCGCAAGTGCTGTGTACGGTCAAACTGTCGCGGGCCTTGTATCCGCATTTTCACCGGCATAACCTGGACAGCCTGATCGAACGGCACGGTTTGCAGGCCAAAGACCGGCACCGGGCACTGGCCGACGCCCAATTGATTCATCAATTCTGGACCCAGGCCTATGAACAATTTTCCGACGAAACCGTCGATGCCGCCGTGCAGCGCTTGGTGGGTCGCTCCAGCCTGCCGTCCAATATCGATCCCTTACTGATTCACGATTTACCGGAAGCGCCCGGCGTCTACCTGTTTTACGGTGAGAACGACTTACCGTTGTACATTGGTAAAAGCGTGAATATTCGTAACCGGGTATTGGCGCATTTCGGTGCCGATCATAAGAACAATAAGGAAATGAGCCTGGCCCAGCAACTGCGGCGCATCGATTGGATTGAAACTGCCGGCGAGTTGGGTGCGCTGTTGCTGGAAGCGCGCTTGGTCAAGGAAAAAACGCCGGTTCACAACCAACGCCTGCGTCGCAAAAACGCCTTGTGCGCCTGGCAATTGCAACATCAGGGCGAACAACTGAAGCCACTGTTGAGTTGGGCCGGCGAGCTGGATTTCGGCGCCCAGGACAATCTGTACGGCTTGTACCACAGCCTGCGCGATGCCCAAAAAGCCCTGCGCGGCGTTGCCGAACAGCACGGCCTGTGTCTGAGCGTATTGGGCTTGGAGAAAACCGCCACTGGCCGGCCGTGTTTTGGCTACCAAATCAAAAAATGCCGTGGGGCTTGCTTCGGCGCCGAAGCGCCACTGGCCCATGCGGCGCGGGTGTTGATCGCCATGCAAAAACTCAAACTCGCCGTTTGGCCGTATCCGGGTGCGATCGGCATCAGTGAAGGCGAGGAACTGCATGTGATCGACCGCTGGTGTTACTTGGGCACCGCGAAAAACGAGGCCGAGATAGCGGAGTTATTGCAGGCCGGCGTTCCGGCGTTTGATCGGGATACTTATATGCTGCTCAGCAAGTCGTTGAAAAAGGCGGAGGTTGTGGTGCTGCCGCAGACATTGAGAGTGGTTGGTTGAACCGCATTCGTCCGATTACGCTTTGCTAATCGGACCTTAAATCATCAGTTGTAGCTACGCTCAGTTACTTATCCTTCCGAAGTGGATTTCGTGGTTAAAAAAAGTTTTTTCATGGCGTTATAAAAAAAAATGAGGAATATGAAAAAAGGAATCGCCATTAACATATGTTTTTTGTAATCAAAATGCTCCTCAAACAAATCTCTTGCTTCCTTTATGCCATGAAAAAAAAAGCTTTGCCCCTCCCAAGTATCTGCATTGTTAAATTCGTTTTTATGAATTGTGAATTTTTCTTGGAGTGTGCCGAATATTGGATGAAACCAAAATTTACCAGTGGCACCTTGTATCGCATTTTTTGGAAAACGCGTATATCTGTCGCCGGGTAAACCCCAATAAATTTCATGCTTACCGGAAGAGTCGGCCACATAATAAGTAGGGGGTGAGCATGAGCCTCTTCTGCATTTTTCTTCACCCTCTACAGATACAGTTCCCTCGTAAACAACCGCATCTTTAAGCGTAGGAAAATTTACAAAATGACTATATACCTTACATAAAAGTGGCTGGGCCGGGATGAATAATTTAAAACCCAATAAAAGCCATACTATCAATATAAAAATATTTTTTACTGTTTTCATTTCCTGCTCATAAAGCCATTTTCAACATCACATCTTTTACAGCTAAATCCCCTGCCACAGCCAGCGTAGTACCGTAGGGCGGATAAGCGAAGCGCCATCCGCCAAATTGGCTAATCTTTACTAATGCCAAACTATCGACGTAACCGCATCCCTGGTGGAAGGTATTTCTTCACGCTGAATTTGCTCGAACGCAAATCTAGCCTGCTAGTCGATCATATCGACAAACTAAGGCTCGCGGTGCGGATTGTTCGGGAAAAGCAAGCTTTTCACATCGACGCGTGGGTGGTTTTGCCCGATCACATGCACGCAATCTGGACATTACCGCCTGGAGATGATTGTTATTCAGATCGCTGGCGGGCAATCAAAAAAGCGTTTTCCAAAGCGATTCCTAACACCGAGTACCGATCCCCGAACCGAATCAGACGCCACGAACGGGGAGTTTACCCAAGGGCACAAGTGGCAAAGGCGATTTTGGGAACATACGATTTTCGATGAGGCAGACTACATCGCGCATATGGATTATATTCATTACAACCCGGTGAAACACGGTTGGGTCCGCGCGGTGGAAGATTTACCCACCGGGCATAAAGGCCATATTCTAGCTTTCATCGTTTGGTAGAAGTCGGCGTTTATCCTTCGGATTGGGCGTGCGGTGTTTCAGAATCTGTTAACGCTGGGGAAATGCATGACTTTTAGTAATGCTCGAATGGCGGATGGCGCTTTGCTTATCCGCCCTACGAACTGGGTGGCACATTGTCTGGGGTAAGAAAGGCCGAGACGCAAGGTTTTGCGTCTCGGCGGTATCAAACATTCTAGCAAGGAAAAGCGTTTTGCAAGTGCCGCCTTAAAAACCGGCTTTTGCTGTGGGATTTTACGAATTGCTGGAACAACTGTTTCCACGTTCCCTCGCTCAGGCGTGGGAATGCATATTAGTTTTGAACGCTGTATGGATTCCCACGGAGGATCGTGGTAACCAGAAAATATCGTCGCTCCCGCGAATGCGGGAGTACAGCGGCTATACTGGGTTCTTTGCGCGGTCTAACGGCTCCCGCCTTCACGGGAATGACGAATCCAGGGAATTTAAGAGCCGGGTTAATAAGTACAGCGCCATAGAAAATTTGTTAATCGCTTATGCGCGTTAAGCCCTTAACAATCGAGCTTGGCGGGCATTAGTTGCTAGCCAATATCCAGTGTTTTTCAGTTCCGCTTCATCGGAATGCTGCTATTATCAATCTCACACGACAGACTGTTAACTTCACTGCTCGATTCCACACCAGCCGATGTCTGAAAACACCATCAAATACGCCCAACTTGTCGATCTTGCCAGTCTGCAAACGCTGATGGACGATTTGTACCGGGTGATCGGCATACCAAACGCGATTATCGACACCGACGGTATCGTTATCACCAACGCCGGATGGCAAGACGCCTGCGTAAAATTTCATCGGGTCAATCACAACACATGCAGTAACTGCATAGAAAGCGATACGGCATTGGTTGAGAGCATGCTGAAAGGTGAGAGGTTTGCAATATACAAATGTCTGAACGGGCTGGTCGATTCGGCTATGCCGATTATCGTGGAGGGCCGGCATGTCGCCAATATTTTTACCGGCCAATGTTTTATTGAGCCTCCCGATCTGGAATTCTTTCGCGGTCAGGCCCGGCGCTATGGGTTCGAGGAAAATAGCTATCTGCAAAGCATCAGCAAAGTGCCGGTTATTCCGAAGCAGCGGCTGGAGACCATCACCGAAATGTACGCGCAACTCGCGCAAGCTTTCGCCAAACACGGTGCGGATCGGTTGCAGCAAAAACAGGCAGCGGCGAAATTGGCGGAGCTTAATAACGAATTGAATCGGCGCGTAGAGGAAAGAACCGAGCAATTGATTCAAAACAATCAGCACTTGCTGCTGGAAAAGCGTGCCCTGGCCGCCAGCGAAGCGCGTTTGTCGGCGCTATTCAAACACATGAGTAGCGGCGTGGCGGTATACCGAGCCAGCGAGGACGGTCGGGATTTCATTATCATCGGTTTCAACAAAGCCGCCGAGCAGATCGAAAAAATCACCCGTAAAGAATTGATAGGCAAAAAACTCACCGAAATGTTTCCTGGGGTATTCGAATTCGGCTTATTCGACGTCTTGCAGAGAGTCGCCAAAACTGGAACACCGGAAGCTTTTCCGCCATCGTTTTACCGCGACGAACGGATTCAGGGTTGGCGGGAAAATTATGTGTATAAATTGCCCGGCGGCGAAATTGTCTCGATTTACAACGATGTGACCGAGCGCAAGCTGGCGGAAAAGGCCTTGCATTTGACGCAGTTTTCGGTGGATAGAGCCACTGAATGTTTGTACTGGATAACCGCCGACGCCAGATTCCAATTTGTAAACAACACTGCCTGCCAAGTATTGGGCTATAGCCGCGAGGAGTTGTTGACCTTTTCGGTAATGGATATCGACAAGGAGTTAAAAGCGGAAAATTGGCCCGCGCATTGGCAGGAAGTAAAACAAAAAGGCGCGTTAAAAATGGAAGCCATCCATCGCTGTAAAGACGGCCGGGAAATACCGGTGGAAGTGGCCGCTAACTATTTGGTCTTCGAAGGCCTGGAATATAACTGCGCATTCGTGCGCGACATTAGCGAGCGAAAAGCCCTGCAAGCGGAGCTTGAGCGTCAGGCGCGTATCGATTATCTGACCGGGATTGCCAATCGCCGCTATTTCATGGAACAGGGCGAAGCGGAACTGGCGCGCACTGATCGTTACGGTAACCCTTTGTCGGTACTGATGCTGGATATCGACTATTTTAAAGCCGTCAACGACAACTACGGCCATGCGGCCGGCGATCAGGCCTTACAAAAACTGGGTTCCATTTTGGTAGAGGTTTTGCGGGAAATCGACATCCCCGGACGCATGGGCGGCGAAGAATTTGCGATCTTATTACCGGAAACCGGCTTGCTTAAAGCCATCGACGTGGCGGAACGACTCAGAAGCGTGGTTGCCAACAGCGTGATTCCGGTAGAGTCGGGGCTGGAATTGCAATTTACCGTATCAATCGGCGTGGCCACCCTGACGGATAAAAACAGCAGCATCGGCGATTTGTTGAATTTGGCCGATAAAGGTTTGTATCAAGCCAAACACAGCGGCCGGAATAAAGTCTGTAGTTTTTCGCAGCAACAATAGGACTGCATAGGGAATGCCGCGTGCGGCTTAAATCTACCGGCTTTACCCGTATTGCTGGACGTTTCCTCAGCACCTTCGGTCGAATCCACCACGAGTCCGGTAGGTGTGCCAACATATCCTCAGGATTTTAATAAGCTTCTCAAGCGCGAACGGATTCGATGTATTGCGCCAAGGCCGCCACCGAAGCGAAAATTTTTATCACGTCATCACGCTCGGCATCGATTTTTACCTGATAGGTTTTGCGAATCGCCAAGCCCAGTTCCAGCGCGTCTATGGAGTCTAGGCCCAGGCCGTCATGGAACAACGCGGCGTTGCTGTCGATATCCGCCACATCGACATCTTCCAGCGCCAGCGTGTCAATAATCAGCTGTTTTATTTCAGTTTCCATCTCGCTCATGGCGTTCTCGTTGTTGAGTAAAATAATCCTGTAAATACTGCGTTAAACGCCGCACCGCTATCGAGCGCGGTTGCAGCTCCCGGAAAGGCTGCAATTCGACATCGTCGCCAACGATCATTTGCAAATGAAAACGCTGCTGCGGGATTTGGTACCAGGCTTGGGTTTTGGTCAGGGTGCTGGGTTTACAGGTCAGCGTTACCGGGGTGATTATACTATCGGCTTGTAAGGCAATGGCTGCCGCCCCCCGTTGAAATCGATAGGCCTGACCGGGTACCGAGCGGGTGCCTTCCGGGAAAATCAGCATGGCGCCGCCGTTTTGCAGCCAGGTGGCGCAATCGTTGATCATGGTTTCGGAATCGGCGTTGCTGATATAGCCGGCGTTCAAAATCGGCCCGCGCATGGCGGGGTTATGCCATAGGCTAGCCTTGACGATGCAATTGGCTTGCCGGATGCGGCTGATTAGAAATACCACGTCAACCAGCGTTGGGTGATTGGCGACAATCAGCTGGCGGGGACGGTTGAGTTTTTCCAAGCCGATCACCTCATACGTCATCACGCCCAGCCTGTGCATCAGGCCTATAAACACATAAAAACTGAGATGGACGGTGTATTGGGCGCGGCCGGCTTTTTGGGTGCGGCTGCCCGGCCAAATTGCCAAGAGCGGAAACACCAGCAACCACAGCATCACGCCGCCGATACCGAAGCTGGTAAAGCTGATGGCTGTCGCCAGCAAGCGCCAGCCAAAGTCGATTTTTTTTATGAGTATGTTTGCCATTGCCAGCCGCGGTCCTGCTCGCCGACCAAACCCTATTGCAGGGCGGTGAGCAGGAATTTGATAAAGGCCGGCAATTGTAGCGGTTGCTCGCTGTGCTGACGAGTCGTTGACGATAAATCAAACTGCACGGCTAAGCCTATTCCGCGAGTCGCTAGGAATAGCGAGAAACAGGGCTTTTATATGCAGCCCGGCAGCGGACGGGAGTCCTCTTTGCTGAACTGCGGCAGGGTGGCGAAGGCTTCTTTCAGCTTTTCGTGCCACATCTTGCGGATTTTGCTCAGATACTCGTTGTCCTCCTGGAAACAATAGTATTCGTCCAATATCAGCGTATCCCGATGATAGATTAACAGTTCCACCGGCGCGCCGACGCTGGCGTTACTGCGCATCGTCGAATCCATCGAAATCAAACAGCAGCGGCCGGCTTCGTGCAGCGAGGTGTCGATTTTTAAAAAGCGATCCAGCACCGGTTTGCCGTATTTATTTTCGCCGATTTGCAGATAAGGGGTCTGCCTGGACGTAGTGATGCAATTGCCTTCCGGGTAAATCAAATAAGCGCCGTGCGGCTCTTGGCCGATTTGCCCCGCCAAAATAAAAGTGGCGGACGGATTGAAGCTGCTTTGGCCGGCATCCACATGACGGCGCTGTTTTTCGACGCTGATTCGTCCCAGATAGGCGGCGGCTTCCGACAGATAGTTGACCGTGTCCAGATTAACTTCGGTCTCTTCCTTCATATCGCGCTTCAACTGGTCGATCACGGCCTGAGTGGTGGCCAGATTGCCGGCGCTGAGCAGCACGATCTTGCGATCAGATGCCGTACAAAACGGGTGCATTTTGCCGTAAATGCTGACGTTGTCGATGCCGGCATTGGTTCTGGAATCCGAAGTTAAGACCAATCCGTCCTTTAGGGATACAGCAATACAGTAAGTCATGTGCTCTGTGCCTGAATATAGGGATAGCCGAAGTGTACTAAAGATACAGCGCAAAGGCCAAGGCAAGTCTTGCATTAGCTTGTGGTTGATTATGCTTGCCGTTAGTGGTTCGGTATTTGCACCACAACGATGCGACGTGGCCGGCTTTTGAGATCATTCAGGTGCAAAAGTACTTGTTTCAACAGCTAGTCGAAATTCTGTGTTTGTCGCGGCAGGTGGGCGGTATTCCAGCGATAAACTTGGATGGAGTCACAATAATTTGCCAATTTGTTGCCTAACTAAGGTCTGAATAGACACTTTTCAGTCGTCGGTTAAGACAAGCTTCGCCACTGTATTTTTTTTGGAATAATCTATGCTTGTTTACCGCAGTTCTCAGAATAAGATTATTAAAACAGTAACTTAGTAGGGTTTTTGGGTTGCCGGCAAACCTTAGCTACACACTGTCTTGTAATAAGCGTTTTTTATTTTGATTGAATAAGCTAGGTGCAGGGGTGTCTAGCCAGTATGGATTTTGAGAGGTTTTTAAAGGAAGGTGGATGAATGCCATTTTGCGGATATCTCCGGGTTTGTCGATAGTTGAAGGTGAGCCGCAAATTAGCCTGACAGAATGGGCAATCCCCGATTTTCAAATGCTAGCGAGAGGAGTTTTATGAATGATTTTTTGCAGTCCCATTCGACAAAATTATTGGGATCAATGCCGGTGGTTAAAAGTTTTGAGGGGCGGTTAGCGTCTTTAAACGATTGGTGGGGCAAAATCACGCTGATAGGGAAAATAAATAGCCACAACGTGGCGACGACTATTTTGGACGATATGAGTCGTACCCAGCTTAAATTCGGCGAACTACAGAAACAATTGACCCATAATTTACTGGTCGAAAATGTGCAAAAACTGGTGCTGGATAACTCGTCGAAAGCGCAAGTGGCTATCGATTTGTTGATTCGTAACCTATTCGAGCGCACTGCAGATGTGGGTTTTCTGGCAACCGACGACGATATCAGAGTGTTTCTTGGTTCCGCGAATGTCAGCACCGAGCAAACGCAGTTTATCGAAAACAGGCTCCGTGAATATGTCAAAAAATACAGTGTTTACGACGAGATTATCGTCTTTGATACCCAAGGGAACGTAAAGGCCCATTTGGACAAAGCCAATCCCATATCTTATTCCAATGATCCTTTATTGGCGGCAACGCTGAAGTCAGATCAGGATTATGTCGAAACCTTTCGCTATTCCGATTTACAAAGTGAGCGGCGCCACTCTTTAATCTATTCCTGCAAAATTACCGAAACCGATGACAAGAGTTCGCCGGTGTTGGGTGTTTTATGCCTGTGCTTTCGCTTTGATGACGAAATGCATAGCATTTTCGATGGACTCTTGATGTCGGGTGATATTGGGGTTTTAGCGATTATTGATCGGGATGGACAGGTGATTGCCAGCAGCAACGAACACTTGCTGCCGCTCAATACCGGATTTAATGGCGATGCGGGCTTGAGGATGCTGAATTATCGGCGTCAAGACTATATCGTGAATATGCGCAGCACCAACGGTTATCAGGGCTTTTATGGTCTGGGCTGGCGCGGCCAAATGATGACCGGATTGGGTATGGCGTTCGGTCGCGAAGAAAGGCAGCTGTCCCGTAACAGCTATACCGAGATCATGCATCAGGCAAGTTCTTTTCCGAGGGAATTACGGGAAATCCATCAGGCTTCTTCGGATATCAATACCGACCTTGGCTTGCTGGTCTTAAACGGACAGATTGCATCGGCCCGCAAAAATGCCACCGAATTTATGCCGGTGCTGGAGGCCATCAGGCAAATTGGCTCTGATATTACCGCCATTTTTAACGCGTCGGTTAAGAGTCTGCAGGAAGTGACGGTGATGTCCTCGCATCTAAATAATGCTGGATTTTTGGCGTCCTTGGCGGTCGATATCATGGATCGAAATTTATACGAGCGGGCTAACGATTGTCGCTGGTGGGCGCTCACCTCAGCCTTTAGGCGGGGTTTGGCCAATGCTGAGCTTAGTTTTACCGAAATCCGCCAAATCAGCGAAATCCTGCAATATATCAATGCACTTTACACGGTGTACACCAATCTTTATTTGTATGACAGCCACGGTCGAGTGCTGGCGGTCTCCTCGCCCCAGCAGCAAATGTTAGTCGGCGTCAAGTTAGACGAATCAACCGGCGCGGCCGAAGCTTTAAAACACAGCGATTCCCAACATTACACGGTCTCGGCATTTGATAAAACGCATCTCTACGGCGATCGGCACACTTACATCTATAACGCCGCAATTACCGACCTGGAGGATTCGCGCAAAGTGTTGGGTGGCATAGGCATTGTGTTCGATAGCGAACCGCAGTTTGAATCGATGCTGAACGATGTTTTGCCCTGCGATAAACAAGGTAAGGTATTAGCGGGCTGTTTTGGCGTGTTTGTGCAGAGAAACAAAACTATTATTGCTGTCGCCAATAACCCCGCGCTCGAAATTGGAGACACCTTAGACGTTGATGCGGCATTTTTCGAATTGAAAATCGGTCATCGTAGTTCGGAAGTGATACAGCTAAATGGTACCAGTTATATCTTTGGGGTGGCTGTCTCAAAGGGGTACCGCGAGTACAAAGTGCAGGATGGCTATCTTAACGATGTAATTGCCATGGTGTTTATCCCATTTTGATGGCAGCCACGGCCGAGTCATCCAATTTACGGACAATATTGGAATAGAATCTATTAGACATCTTCACATAACCGGCAGTATCCCCCAACCCAGCGGCTGACGCCGGTGTCGCTCGATGGACTAAACAACTTGTTCGGGTTAAATCCGCAAATAGGCGGCGTGGTCAGTGTTCAGGTTGGAACAGCCCGGTTAAGCGCGGTCGCTTTGTGCAACTCCTTACAATCGTTCGGCTGAGAATGTGTCGTTACAAACATTAGGCAGCCTTTTTTGCGGCTGCCTAGATGTTATCCTTAATTATTTTCATATAAATCAATAATTTAAAATGATTTCATAACTGGCATGGCCTGTGCTTTCTCACTGTATAACCAATCAAGTGAGGTGAAGAATATGGAACTGCCAGTATTAAACGAAACTCCAGCAGCAAGCGCAGGCGGCTGCTCCTCCCATTCTTGCGGTACAAGTGATGATCAACTCGGCCATTTATCCGACGAGATTCGCTCCAAGGTAGAAAACCATCCTTGTTACTCGGAAGACGCTCATCATTATTTTGCCCGCATGCACGTAGCGGTTGCGCCAGCCTGTAATATTCAATGCCACTATTGCAACCGCAAATACGATTGCTCTAACGAGTCACGTCCCGGTGTGGTTTCTGAATTGCTGACACCCGATCAAGCCGTGAAAAAAACCATGGCGGTGGCGGCCAACATTCCGCAAATGACCGTGCTGGGCATCGCCGGCCCTGGTGACCCACTGGCCAATCCAGAACGGACTTTCGAAACCTTCCGTCGCCTGAGCGCAGAAGCACCGGACATCAAATTGTGCGTTTCCACCAACGGTCTGGCCTTGCCCGAGTCGGTCGAGGAATTGTCCAAACACAATATCGACCACGTCACGATCACGATCAACTGTGTAGATCCTGAAATCGGTGCGCAAATTTATCCTTGGATTTTCTGGGAAAACAAGCGCATCAAGGGTGTGAAAGGCGCGAAGATTTTGATCGAGCAGCAACAAAAAGGCCTGGAAATGCTGGCTGCCAAAGGCATCTTGGTTAAAGTCAACTCGGTGATGATCCCTGGCGTCAACGACAAACACTTGGCCGAGGTCAGCAAAATCGTCAAAGCCAAAGGCGCTTTCCTGCACAACGTCATGCCTTTAATCGCGGAAGCTGAACATGGCACATTCTACGGTGTGATGGGTCAACGTGGTCCGACTCAAGATGAATTGATGGAACTGCAAGATTCCTGCTCCGGCGACATGAACATGATGCGTCACTGCCGGCAATGCCGCGCCGACGCGGTCGGTCTGCTGGGCGAAGACCGTGGCGACGAGTTCACCATGGACAAAATCGAGAGCATGGAAATCGATTACCAATCGGCGATGGAAAAACGCAAGGTCATCCACGAAGCGATCGCCGAGGAAATGCATAGCAAGCGCGCCGCGAAGGTGGAAAAAGCCGCCAGCCACGCCGAAGAGCCCAAGCTGAATACCCGTCCGGTGTTGATGGCGATCGCCACCAGCGGTCAAGGCGTCATCAATATGCACTTCGGGCATGCCAAGGAATTCCTGATCTACGAAGCATCGCCAAACGGCGTGCGCTTCATGAGCCATCGCAAGACCGATTTGTATTGCGGCGGCGACGATACCTGCGGCGACGGCGAGAGCGTGTTGCAACAAACCATTCGCTCCCTGGCCGGTTGTGAAGCGGTGTTGTGCTCCAAAATCGGTTACGAGCCTTGGGACTTGCTGGAAAAAGCCGGCATCGTACCCAACGGCGAGCACGCCATGGAGCCTATCGAAGAAGCTGTCATGGCGGTTTACAAGGAAATGGCTGCCGCCGGTAAGCTGGACGAGGCTGCACCACAAGAAGAACGGGCTACTGCCTGATCCGACATTTTCTCTCCTGTGTGAGAGGGTTGGGTGAGGCGAATCAAAATAAAAGCTTCTGCTTTTTAAATTCTCCTCTCCCCAGCCCTCTCCAGCAGGCGAGGAAGATTGTTAGAAATGATTAACCATCAAATCCAAAGGTAACGTCATGGCCTTACAAATTATCGAATCCTGCGTCAACTGTTATGCGTGTGAGCCGTTGTGTCCCAGCAAAGCTATCTATATGTCCGAAAAAGCCGGGCATTTCAGGATCAACCCGAAAAAATGCACTGAATGCGAAGGCGATTTTAAAGATACCCAATGCGCAAGCATTTGTCCTATCGAAGGTGCCATTCTTGACGCGCTAGGCGTCCCCATTAACCCGCCCGGTTCATTGACCGGTATTCCGCCGGAAAGAATGGCTGAAGCGATGGCGGAACTACAAGCACATTGACGGCCATGGCCACGGTGCATTTCTATGAAAAGCCGGGCTGCTTGAATAATACCCGGCAGAAGCAGTTGCTGAGCGCCGCCGGCCATTTGCTGGTGGTCTACGACCTGCTGCAACAGCCTTGGGGCAAGGAACCGGGCAAGTTGCGCTCGTTTTTCGGCGACATGCCGGTCGTGGATTGGTTTAATCGCAGCGCGCCGGCTGTCAAACAAGGGTTGGTCGATCCAAACACTGTCAGCGAAGACGAAGCTATAGCGCTGATGGTCGCGCAGCCGTTGTTGATTCGGAGGCCTTTGATGGAGGTCAACGAACAGCGCGTCTGCGGTTTCGACCAGCAACAGGTCGATGCCTGGTTGGGTTTGGCTGGTTCTGCCTCGCAGAAAGATTTGGAAACCTGCCCTAAGCAGTCGCGCGCCGAGGCTGGTAAGCCATGAACAGCGTCCAATTGGAGAGCGAAGAGGGCGTACCGCTTGCGGTAGCCTTATCCGAACGCGTGCATTGGGTCGGCGCGCTGGATCCGAACCTGCGTACCTTCGACATCATCCTGAAAACCGCCAACGGTACCAGTTACAACGCTTATGTGATCCGCGGCAGCGAAGGCGTGGCGGTAATAGACACCGTGAAAGAAGGCTTTGCCAACGACTTTTTCGCCCGTCTGGAAAGCGTCGCCGATTATTCGGAAATCAAAGTCATCGTCCTAAATCACTTGGAACCCGATCATACCGGCGCCTTGCCGGAGTTGATGAAACGGGCCCCGCAAGCGCAATTGTTTATCTCCCAAAAAGCCCAGTCCATGCTGAAAGGCCTGCTGAAACAGGACGAGCTGAGCTATACCCCGGTGGTGACCGGCGACAAAGTGTCCTTGGGCGACCGGAGCCTGGAATTTTTGCACACCCCTTATTTGCATTGGCCGGACACGCAATGCACCTATGCGCCTGAAGAGGCCATGCTGTTTTCCGGCGACGTATTCGGTTGCCACTTTTGCGATAACCGTTTGTACAACGACAAGGTCGGTGATTTCCGCTTTTCCTTTGAATACTACTACGCCCACATCATGCGGCCCTTCAAGGAATACGTGGTCAGGGCCTTGGAACTGATAGAACCTTTGCCGCTGAAATTGATTGCGCCTACCCATGGCCCGATCTTGCGTGACCGCCCGCAACATTACATCCAGCGCTATCGCCAGTTATCCAGCCCAGCGCTGCATAACGAACTCAGACCCAATCAAAAAACCCTGCTGATTTTTTACATTAGCTCCTATGGCAATACCCGACGCATGGCGGAAGCCATTTATCAAGGCGCGATGCAAATTGAGGATGTGCGGGTATCGCTTTACGACCTGGAAGGGGGCGAGGTTGCGCCGTTTGTGGATTTGATCGAAGAAGCCGACGGCCTGGTGTTGGGCACACCCACCATCAACGGCGATGCGGTCAAGCCGATTTGGGATCTGCTGTCTTCGCTGGCTGTGGTCAATCTAAAAAACAAGCTCGGCGGTGTGTTCGGTTCTTACGGCTGGACCGGCGAGGGCGTGCGCTTGGTGGAAGATCGCTTACGCGGCTTGAAGTTGCGCGTACCTATTCAAGGCCTGCGGGTCAAGTTGATTCCGACCGACGACGAGATCCACGAGTGCAAAGCCTTTGGCTTGGAACTGGCTCAGGAATTGACCGGGGCCAGAGAATCGAGGGTGATTAATTTTGCGGACCTGTAAACCGGATAAAACAGACGCCTGCTATTGAGCCTACAGCTTTATTCGTAGGCTAAACCGATCCAAGGAAGTGTCGGTGACCTCACTGGCCGCAAGGCCGGTGAAAATCAGGAATCGTTTCGGTTCCAAACCGGGAGTCCTCAGATTAGAGGCTGCCGAGATTACTTTTAAACCTTATGGAGTTTTTACAATGGCCAAAGCGACCATTACATTTGAAGATATAAACGTGACTGTTACCGTCCCCGCCGGCACCCGGGTTATTGAGGTGTCCGAGAAAGTAGGTTCCGGTATTACTTACGGTTGCCGGGAAGGCGATTGCGGAACCTGCATCATGAAGGTGACTGCTGGTTGGAATAACCTGACCGAGCCGTCAGTACTGGAAGACAAAATTTTGCGGGAAAACATGGCCGGCAAACACAACCGTCTGGCTTGCCAAGCGCAAGTATTGGGCGGCGAAATTTCCCTTAAACCAGTTTAAAAACGCAAAAGGAGTAACACATGGCATTAGTAACATTTACCAGTCCCGAATACCGGGATAAAACCGTTTACGCCGTTGCCGGCAGTCACACCCAGACTATTCTGAAGCTGGCTTTGGAAAACAAGATCCCCATTAATTTCGAATGCGAAGATGGCGAATGCGGCACTTGCGTGGTCCGCGTCACCAGCATCGATAAAAAAATGGAGCGCATGGGTGGCACGATGACCGAGAAGGAAAAAGCCCTGCTGAAACAAATCGGTAAAGTTTCTACCGAACAGTTGGAGCAAATGATCGTTGACGACCTGCCGCCCGAATGGCGTCTGGCTTGTCAGATGATCGTTAGGGATGAAGATATTCGCGTCGAATATTAATTATCTGCGTCATCGTTAAAAGGGCCGGAGAATCGAGTATGAGTTGCACACTTTCCATAGAACCGAATGATAGGGCAAAGCCCTCGGTAGTTAAGTCGCGGCAACACATTTTTCAAGATCTGATGGCCCGTGCCGACCAGTCGCCCAATAGCGTCTGGTTGGCACAAATCATCGCCAGTTGGCGTGTCGGCGATGGTGTGCTTCCCGATAGCCTGGGCTTGAGCCCGGCACAATTTCAACAACTGATCGATAGATGTTTCCCCGGTTATCTGCTGGCTCCTGAAGCCAGTTCCGGTAGCAGTCTGGATTTCAGTCGCATGTTGGAAAAACAGGATTTGGAAATCCTGCTCGCGCAATTTGCTGCCAATCCCGGTACGGAGACCGAATGGCTGATCGCAATGATCGTGGCGGCCTGTTTGGGCAGCGATCATCTTTGGCAGGATTTAGGGCTGTGGTCACGGACCGATTTGTCGGCCATGCTGGGCTACAACTTTCCGGAATTATTGGTGCGCAATAGCAAAGATATGAAATGGAAAAAGTTTTTGTACAAACAGCTGTGTGAAGCGGAAGGCTTGTACGTCTGCCGGGCGCCATCCTGCGAGGTTTGTAAAGATTATCCGCAGTGCTTCGGGCCGGAGGATTGAACCGGATTTCCGGTTCGGAATAATCTAAATTGCGCCCGTGCGTTGAATCTGCATTTTTCGTTCAGTACACTTTTTTCGGTCAGCGACGCATCTGATCACATCAAACCCAAAATCCGATAAGCCCCTTTCGTGTTCAAAACCACGGTAACCGGCGCGCCGGATTTGTTTTCCCAATACCAGCCGTGTGAACCTTCGAAGGGCGCGCTTAACGAGCCACTGGATTGGCTGTCGGTCGTTTCCTTGTAGCTTTTGAAATAGCCGGTTTTGTCGCCTTGTGGCTCGCCGTGAAAATCAAAATACAGTGCCGCGCCGTCGGTGGACCACGAATATTCCAGGGCCGCGCCTTTGGCTAAATGAAATTTGTATTCCAGACCTTCGCCTGCCGGCACCACAATCTTTACCGTATCTTGCCACTGTAAATTCGAAGCCGCTTGCGCGGCGCTAACCGCTACCGGCTGCTCCGCGCAAGCGTTGGCTGTTCCTGTGCTGGCGGTGTTGTTTGACGAGGACAAACTGATTAAACCGGTCATTTCGCCGAACCCGGTCGGGTCTATGCCGTATTCGGCGGGCAACACCGCCGTGACCAGAACTACACCCGCTAACAACGTTGCACATAGGCTGGCGAGGGTCAGCGATTTAACTGATTGAATCGGCGGGTTGCTGTCTTGCATCGAGTTATCCATGGATGATGTACCCCGTGATTTGGTAGCCGAACAGGATCAAGCCGCCGGACATTAACAGGGTGTTGGTGGCGGTGGAAAAGGTGTAATAACTGCGGTGGCGGCGCCAAAAGTCCAGCGCAATCAAGATAAACAACAGAGCCAGGAATTGGCCGATCTCTACACCCACATTAAACGCCAACAAGTTTTTCCAAAGCCCGGCATCGGGTAGCGAAAAATCCTGCAATTTGGTCGCCAGGCCAAAGCCGTGAAACAAGCCAAAAATCATCACCGCCCATTTCGTATTGGGCTGAAACCCCAAAAGACGCTGAAAACCGCCCAGGTTGTCGAAGCCTTTATACACAATCGACAGGCCGATGATGGCGTCGATCAGAAACGGATTGACCGAGATGTGGCTCAACACGCCGAACAGCAGCGTCAAGCTATGCCCGAGGGTAAACAGGCTGACATAGATCAACACGTCGCGGGTGCGGAATAAGAAAAAAATCACCCCTACCAAAAACAACAAATGATCGTAGCCGGTGACCATGTGCTTGGCGCCGATATACAAAAACGGGCCGATGGCGATGCCTTGGTTAGTCAGCAAAAACCGTTCGGTATTGGCATCGACGCCGTGGGCAAAGGCGGTAGCGCTGAGCAGGAATAGACAAAGCGGTAAGCCGATCAGTCTGATATTTCGCTGGATTGCGGGTCTCATGTTTAAAAATCCAATGGCAATGGGGGCGGAGTATATCCGACTCGGATACTTCGGTTAAATAGCCAGTCTGTTGCCGGTCAAACAAGTCACAGCTTACCGCGCTTAAATTTTTATCCGCTTTGAACCTTTGTTAATTTCCGCTGATTTACAAGGTAATTGCTCTGTACGAAACCGCTAGTGTTAATCTGTTCCAGCCGATACGGCTTAACCATGCAAGGGACGATACTTCTTAAAACAAACGGTTAACGCATATATGACGACACGCCAATGAGTTAATACGGCAATACCCGACTAATAGTGCCGATTGATCGGCCACCAGTAGCCTTGTTCCAAGGCAAACCAAGCAACAAGGAAATTTATGAACAGTTCAAAAACCAGTCTATCCGGCAACCACATGGCTTTGGCTGTGTTATCCGCGCTGATAGGTTCGCCTGCCTGGGCCAACACGATCAACGTCACCAATTTACTTGATGTAGCCGCTGCGGCGGATGGCAGTTGCACACTGCGCGAAGCGGTGGCCAACGCGAATAGCGATAGCGATACCACCGGCGGCGATTGTCCGGCCGGTGCGGGCGCCGATACCATCACCTTTGGCGTGAACGGTACTACTGTATTGAGTAGCACCTTGACCATCAGCGATGTCGATGGACTGAGCATTGATAGCTTGGGCCGTAGCGTCACGCTAAGCGGCGGTAACGCCGTGCGCGTGTTTTGGGTGACACCCGGCGCGGGTTTGACTTTAAAGAATCTGACCGTTGCCAACGGTTATGCGGACCCGCAGGGCGGCGGCGTTTATAACCAATTTGGTAACCTTACCGTGTTGAATAGCACGTTCGTCGGCAATACCGCCACCCGCACCGGCGGCGGCATCGCCAACTACTCGGATACCTCCCTAGCCAATCCCGGCGGGAATCTCACGGTGGTTAACAGTACGTTCTCCGGCAACAGTTCGGTTTTCGGCGGTGCGATTAGAAACTCAGGTATCTCGGCGACTATC
The DNA here is from genome assembly GCF_001644035.1 of Methylomonas methanica. Taxonomy (GTDB): domain Bacteria; phylum Pseudomonadota; class Gammaproteobacteria; order Methylococcales; family Methylomonadaceae; genus Methylomonas; species Methylomonas methanica_A. The sequence continues at coordinate 32,847 of NZ_LUUG01000097.1, read as the reverse complement.
ACGAACAGCACCATTGTCGGCAATAGCGTGCAGTTGCCGGTTTGCCCGCCAGGCTTTTTTTGCTCCCTGGAAGACAACGGCGGCGGCATCGAAAATCTTGGTACGCTGAATCTACATAACAGCATCGTCGCCGGCAATACGGCGACGGTGGGTGATGCCGACATCGGCGGTTCGCCAACAACGGCCAGTTACAACTTGATTGGCTTTCCCGCTACCGTGTTTTACCGATGGAACGGTGTTGGCCCGATAGTGCCGGTCCACGGCAGCAACGGCAATATTACCGGTGTCGATGCGAGCACATTAGTCGAAGCTGCTTTGGCTAACAACGGTGGTCCGACCCAAACTTTGGCGTTAATCCCCGGCAGCCAGGCCATCGATACGGCCGATAACGTATTGTGTGCAACTGCGCCGGTGAGTAATTTGGACCAACGCGGCTTGGCTCGTCCGCAAGGCCCGCAATGCGATATCGGTGCTTTCGAATTGGCTGCCGTGCCCTCGGCAGATTTGGCCGTGACCGGCTCTGCAAGCGCGGCGATGGTGCGCGACAGCCTGACCTTGACTATTGTCGTTAAGAATAACGGTACAGCCGATGCCACGGGTGTGAAGTTAATCGATACCTTGCCAGCCTCCGGCTTGTCTTCAATCTCCGCAACCGCGTCGCAAGGCAGTTGCAGTGCGCCGGTCAGCGGCAAGATCACTTGTAATCTTGGTAGCCTGGCTAACACCGCCAGCGCCACTATCACCGTCAAAGCCATTCCCACCGCTGCGGTTACGATGAGCAATCAAGTGACTGTGCTTGCCGACCAAAACGACGGCCAGCCGCTAAATAACACTGCTACGCAAACGGTCGCTGTTCAGCCGCTATTATGCAACGGCCTGGTGCCCACCCTCGTCGGCACCCCTGGTGCGGATACTTTAGTCGGTAGCAAACGCCGCGACATCATCCACGGTTTGAGCGGTAACGACACCATCAGCGGCGGCGCGGATAACGACATCATCTGCGGCGGCCTAGGCCAAGACACGCTGAAAGGCGACGCCGGTAACGACACCCTGAACGGCGAAGCGGGTACGGATAGCTGCAACGGCGGCTCCGGTACCGATACCGCGACTAACTGTGAGGCTAAAACGGGTATTCCTTAGGTTTGAGGGTTGGCCAAAAAACTGGTTTTTTCAATCTCGGACAATCACTTCCTTCTTTGGGAGGGGGTGATTGTCGGGAAAATTGACCGATTATGGATAAACTGCTTTTACAACTACTCTGGTTTTACCCAGAGATCATTTGCTTGAGAGCTTGTCGAGTTTTCACTGAAAAGCTCTAAGTCATTCCCGGTTGGAGGCTATGTGGTTGCTAATTTTGAAGGCCTAAAGCTTGAACAAGTATTTGTCTTTCCTCCTGATTCAAATCGAGCAGTACGCTAGTATCTTGGCTACCGGCTTTCAGAAAATCGATGCCGGTGCGTAGAATCCTCAGTGGTAACCGCAACCCGTCGCAACTTTGACCAGCGGTTTCCCAGGCTGAGATCCATTGTTCCAGATTCTCGGGACTGGGTGTTTCGTCTTGATTTCGATGGATGGAAGCCAAGTGTTTAATCAGCGCGTCACCCAGAAAGGTAGCGGCATTATGTTGGATATATACCTCTGTTAATTCGGTTATCTGTTGCTTGCGAATTGAGGGCGCGAGACTGATCATAAAAATTGATGTTACGATGGCCGTCGAGATAGCTTCTTCTGGTTTTGTTTCAGGAGTCAATTTAGACAAGCCGTCGGCAAGCATTCGCAGACCCATTTGCCAATACCCTTTTATAGCGTTAATTAAGGTAAGGGCTAGATAGGCATCTACTACAACATCATTTGGGGCATTCGGTAGCGAGATAATTTTGGTGAAATCTTGTTCTGCATGTTTCTGATCATCCATTCGAATATAAATCAGTCCTCGGTTATATAAAGCATTAGATAACGTTTCTGGTTCCAACCCAGGTAAGGCTGTTGCTTCACTGTAATAGATAACAGCACTGGGATAGTCTTCTAAAACTCCAGAGACCACACCTTTGTTATAGTGCGCTTTAGCAATAAGGTCTGGAGCGATATCTTTCAATTTCAAGACCAAGTTGAAATCGGCTAGCGCATCATTAACGTGCCCAAGTCGGCCTGCAATTATTCCTCGTTGAAGGAATGCTTTTGCTCGTTGGTCAGAAGGGGCATCAGTTAAGCGAATGACGTTACTATAATCTTTGATAGCCTTATCAGTCTGCCCTATCATGTCATAGGTCCTGCCTCTACGATTGAGCACAATTGCGAGCATATCGCTCGATACATCCGCCTGTGTACACATTGTATTTACTGCTTGAATACCTGATTCGAACTGATCTAAATCAAAGTATGTTGTAGCAGCAAGTGCACTGGCCGTTACGATTACTTGTGCGGGATAATTTTTGCCGTCTTTGTAAATATCAGCAAGGTAAATTAAGCCTAATTTGTAATTGCCTTTGGCCAATTCCCCGCAGGCAACTGCTAATTCCTCGGAGAGTTTTACAGTCGATTCGATAAGAGGTAACCAGGTCTCGCGTTGAAAATCGTCGAATTCATTCCGAAAATCCTCAACCAAAAGCTGAGCACGCAAATTTCCCAATACTGAATTTTTATCGATAGCTGCCTGCAAGTAATTGCGTGCCGCGCTGCCATCGCTGGTATTTTGCAAGCGATTAGTCAATTGTTCGCCGTCGTACCAGACTCGCAAGAAATCCACCAGCAAGCGCATCGGTCCCGGTGATTGGTTTTCCTTAACTTCGACGCAGATACGCATCAATGGCTCGGCGATTTCGTATAGCGACTCGCGACCGCGTTGAGCCGATTGCACATAGCCTTTCTCACGTAAATCCTTAAGCTGGCTGGAGATGGTTTGCTGGCTGGCAAATAAGCGACGGGCCATATCCTTGACCGGTGTTGGCCGTTCGCGGCTGCAAAGAAATTCGATGATTTTGCGCTGCTGCGGTGGTAGCCAGCGGATGCGCTCCTGATAGTAGGGTGTCATCTCGTCTACCATTTTGGCGAAAGGCTCAACTAATGAGTCGATGTTATCGCCGGTGATGAATTGCGATAGCACCAGATAAATGCGGTGGTTGCCGCCGGATAAGTGGTGCAAAGCGCGTACCCGTGAACGACCTGTAGAGCTCCGTAGGAATGTGGCGGCTTTGTCCTGGCGATAGAGTGCGGCAATCTTGCCCAGCAATTCAGCGGCTTCTTCCACAGACAACATGGATAGCAATTCGGTTTGGAAAAATCCGAAGAAGGTACTGTTGCGCTTGGTAATGTCGTCTACCAAGCGCTGGGCAGTGGCTACGATGGTGAGTACCGGGTGTTCCTGAATAAAGGCTCGTAAGCGTTGTTGGCCGGCTTTACCCAGTCCTTCGAATAGCGCATCCAGATTTTCCAGCGCGACCAGCAAGGTTTTGCCAGCCAGTTTATCGAGCAGCAATTGAGCCAGCATACGTTCGGCCGTATCGGCATCCAAGTCGTAGATAGGTTCCAGGTCGGCTTCTCGAAACTCGTTTGAATAGCGTTTTGATAGAGCCTGGAATATTCGCCGCAGTAATTCGAGCAAAGTAGTACTGGTTTCGTCTTCGTTTAACCAGGCGATTCGCAGAGTATTTTCCAACGTTTGATCCTGGCCGACACGATGAACCAACAATGTAAGCAAATGGCTTTTGCCAGTGCCGCGTGGACCGATGAATAATAGATGATGCTTGTGCCCGCTGGTTGCGCTCTCACGTACCCGCTCCACGGCATCTATCAGTATGGCTTGGCGCTGTACGAAGATGGCTTCCAGATCTTCCGGAGCGGTACGGCTAGGGGTAAAAACAGATAAAAATGCTCTATCGCTCATGTTAGTTTTTCTTAAAGTCCTCGGGACAGCATCCACCAGCGTTTCAGTAATGGGAACTTGAATTGGTATAGGCCTTGCGCATCACGCGCCAGATAATGATCTTGCTCAACTGCTCTTAATAGCCTGAGCAATTGTTCCCGATCAATTTGCAAGCCCATGTTTTTTAATTCCTGTAACAGTTCATTGACTGGAGTGGGTTTCCCGCGCACCGCTACGCTGTCCAAGAGACTAAGAACTAAACTTTCAGTATTGTTACCGTAGTAGGTTGGAATTCGGTCTTGGTAGTGTGCTAATTCCCAGGGGTCGTTACCGTCCACCAACTGTTTGGTGACCAGTTCGTTTATGGAGTCCACCTTTGCCTCTCGGCCTGAGAGTTTGACTGCTTTGACGATGTGATGAATATAAAATGGAAAACCGTCAGATAGTTCGGCAATAGCTATCGATCCAGCTTCCATATCTTCTGTTTGAATGTTTTCTCCTACAATCAGTTTTGTGGCTAATTCGCGAGCGAAAATCGGCGTCAAAGTTGGTAATTCGAAAGCGAAAAGATCATTCAAGGGGGAATTGGCGTAACCGTGGTGTTTTAAACTATCGACCACGTGATGAAAACCGATGGAGCCAGTGAGTATCATCCGTAAGCCTTGGCCTCCCTGTTCTTGGCGCAAAGCTCGTAAAGTATCCAACACTTCCATTACTGTGCTTTGGCCTTCTCGGGTGGCTATGCTTTGTAACATCAGCGGCATTTCATCCCACAATAGCAATGGACGCTCATGCTGTTGAGCTTCTACCAAGTCCTCGATCGATTTGGTAAGCAGTGTCTTCCAGGGTATTTGTTCGGTAAACGTCGGTAATTTCAGAATACCCTTAATCTCTGTACCGCCGATGGCTTTCAGGAAGTCCTTGGCTCGACGGGCGCTTTGTTGGCGTGTCGACAAAAAACTATCTACCTCGCGATACACGGCTTGAGCGAAATCGAAAGCCGTATGGTATTGCTCCAAGTCTTGAAAAATGGGAACCCAGCCAGGCTTGGGTTCTGCGCAAAGTTTTTTTATGATGGTGGTTTTACCGATTCGACGTTCGGCATTCAGGCGTATCGACTGTTGCGCCAAGGTTTCCCAAATTTGTTCGATGATTTCGCTGCGACCAATGATTTCGCTAAGATCGATCTGCCCGCCAGGATTTGCTTTCATCAAAGCCTCCCCATTTATTCAAAAACTTAAACCTTATACTTTGATTTTTACGTACGTCAATTTTAACGTAAATTATGTGTGAGTTGGTTGTGTCTGGCAGCAACGGAAGTTTGCACAATTTAGCCACAAAGCGAAAATTAAGATTAGCTGGGTATTGCTTGTAAAAACGAGGGTTTTGTTATCTCGTTGGAGATGGCTACAGCACGAGGTAGCTATCTGGGGAATGTGGATAAAATTAATTCGGCATTGATAAATTTGTAATACAAGACAGGTGTCTAGGTATTATTTATAGTCAAGGCTTTGTTCGTCTGACTGTCGTATTGTGTTGGAAAAATTGAGAACAGTTAGCTTGGACGCGCCGCAAACGGCTCGGCGCATCCATTCCCAAACAAGCCTACTCGTCGTCCTGGCAGCCAAAATGATACTGATAATCGGCGATTGCGCGTCTGATGACCTCATGCGCTTCTTCGCGGCCGTAGACATGAGTAATTTCACAGACGCTTTTTTCGCTGGGCAAATGTTTGTAGGTCAGGAAGTAGTGCTTCAAGCGGTTGATATACGATTCCGGGCAGTCGGAGACGTCGCGCCATTGCCGGTAGAATTCGTCGCCTTTCATGACGGCGATGATTTTGTCGTCGGCCTCGCCGCCGTCCAGTAACCGAAAGCCGCCGATCGGAATGGCCTGCAACAGGATGTCGCCATGGGTCACGCTGCGTTCGCTTAATACGCAAATATCTAGCGGGTCGCCGTCGCCCTTACTGACTGGTTTGCCGGATTGGGTGGCGGCGTACTCGGCGATTTTTTCCGCGCAATAACTGCGTGGAATGAAGCCGTACAGGGTCGGAATCATATTGGAGAATTTTTGCGGCCGGTCGATTTTCAGATAGCCGCTGTCTTTGTCTATTTCGTATTTCACCGTGTCGGACGGTACGATTTCTATGAAGGCGGTGACGATATCCGGGGTGTTGTCGCCGGGTGAGATGCCATGCCAGGGGTGGGCTTTGTGTTTTATATTCATCTAAGATTTAGGGGCTTTGGGGAATAGAGTTACAGGGATATTTACCAGGATGGGGGCAATGCGCAAGCCATTCAAGTTTAATACTAGTATCTGATCAGGGTTGCGTTAAATGCCGTTGAGTTTTTTATCGAAATTACTCGTCGGCGGCGACTGGCGCGGGCTTGAGCTTCATGTCTTTATTCAGCCGTTGCAGGCGCTTGATCATTTCTTTTTTCATCTGTTCGCGGCCTATCGAGTGCTTCAGGCTACTGCCCATGCCCGCGACTTGATCGGTGGAGCTGCGGATCGAATAAAACACCAGTGTGCCGTCTTTATACGGTAGGCCGCCGGCTACCACTTGGCTGGAGTTGTAGGAGTGGCCGACGTAAAACTGCCGGGAAACCACAATGCCGCCGCCTTCGCCGATGGCGATGACTCGATGATTAAGTACGGCGGTGGGGCGGTCTTCCACGCGCCGATTCAACCACAAAAACTGTTCGCTGGTATTGGCCGGCAATGCGGCAGGGTAGTTTAACCAGGCTTGTTGCAGTTCCGGAAAGTAACGCGCCCAGGCTTTGCTGTTCACTGCGTCGTTACGCAGCTCCGCGGCCGGGTCGGCTGTGCCGCCGTCGCGGCTGTATGGGGCTATGCCGGCCAACCCACTTTTTTTATAGGCTTGCAGGCGTTGCAGTAAAAATTCTCGGTATTTTTGGTTGGCGGTTTTCAGTATGGTTTTGTTGTCGGCATCTTCCAGTCCGGCTTGCAGACTTTTCAAACTGTCCAGTTCGGCTTTGGATAGATTGAATTCGTCGCCCGGCTCCGCTTCCAGAAAGGCCTTGGCTTCGTCCAGTTGCTTTTCGGTAAAAGCAAACTTCTTAAGACTGTCGACGCCGGCGTTATCGCTCAGCATGCCGGTGGCGACGATGTCGCTCTCGCCGGCGTTGAGTTTGCCCTTTTTGATGTAATCGGCCAGTCGCGGCAAACCTACCGGCATGATCATCGCTACGCCAATAGCCAGTTCTTTTTGACTGGTTTCGCTGACGTCATAACCGATGATTTCGCCGCGTTCCAGTTGCGGGATTTGTGCGGCGCTGATGCCGAAGTTCTGTAGTGCTTGCTGTGGGCTAGGGGCGTCTTGAGCGCATGCCGGTTGGTAAAATAGCGCGGCAGCACTTAGTAACATGATGGGGAAGGAAGGTTTGTCGATCAGCATAAAAACTCCGTTTCAATATAGGTATTCTGATAAAAAGTATGAGGCTTCGGTCGAAGATTGCCGAACGCGTTCATTCTAAAAACTAGTGTGTATCGCCGCGCGCCGTTTATTTGTCCGAACCGAACAATTTGGAAATACTGGAATCGCCGCGTCCGGCCGGTTTTGCCGGCGTTGTTGCAGTTGGTGCGGGTGCTGGCGGTGGTGTCGGTCGTTGATCTTCCGCGTCGAACAGTCGCGTAAATTCAGCAGCAGGCAGCGGTTTGGAAAACAGATAGCCTTGGCCATAGTCGCAACCGGCGGCAGTTAGCAATTCCAGTTGCTGCGGGGTTTCGATACCTTCGGCTATCACTTTTAAGCTCAGTTTATGCGCCATCACGATAATCGCTTCGCACAGCGCCAGGTCGCTGGAATCGGCTTCCAGATTACGTACAAAACTCTGGTCGATCTTTAAATAATCAATGTCGAATTTTTTCAGATAAGACAATGACGAATAACCGGTACCGAAATCGTCGATAGCCACCTGGATGCCGGCATCGCGGTAGGCGTATAAATGGTCGCGGACGATATTATCGGCATCCAGCAACAGGCTTTCGGTAATTTCGATGACGACGCATTGGCCGGATAAGCCTAGTTCATGCAAGTAGTCTATCCATTTGCTGTCGCCCAGATTGCTGCGCGTAAATTGTACCGGCGACTTGTTAATACCCATTTGTAATTCCGGGCGATATTGGGCGCGCCACTCGGCAACCTGTTTTGCCGCCACCCGAAATACCCAATCGCCAATATCGACTATCAGTCCGGTCTCTTCGGCCAAAGGAATAAATTCCGCCGGGCTGATCATGCCGCGCGTCGGATGTTGCCAGCGAATCAGCGCTTCGGTTTTATGCATTCTGCCGTTGCTCAGTTCGATTATCGGTTGATAGAACAGGCAAAATTCTTGATTGGTCAGTGCTTGGCGCAGGTCGCTGGTCAGGCGCATGCGGTTTTGCGCGGTCTGCTCCATCTCTGTGGTGAAGAAATTGTAGCGGTTGCGGCCTTGTTGCTTGGCGGAATACATGGCCTGATCGGCGTTCTTGATCAATTGCTCGGCTTCCAGTGCGTCTTGCGGATAGAAGGTAATGCCGATGCTGACCGAGATGTAGGCCAGTTCCTCGCCCAAACGAAACGGTTCGGCAAGTTGGTGCAAAATGCCTTGCGCGACCCGGTCTATATTGGTTTCCGAGTCCAATTCACCCAGAATGATGGTGAACTCGTCGCCGCCCAGCCGGGCTACCGTATCGACATTACGCACGCAAGCTAAAATGCGCCGCGCGGTCTCCTGCAACAAAATGTCGCCCATGCCGTGACCCAGGGTGTCGTTGATCTCCTTGAAGCGGTCCAGATCCAGCAACATCACCGCCAAGCTGTTTTTGTCGCGGTGGGCTTTTTTGATTTCCTGATTCAAACGATCCTGGAACATGCGCCGGTTAGCCAGGTCGGTGAGCGGGTCGAAATTGGCTTGGCGCCAGATGGTTTGTTCGACGTGTTTTTGCTCGGTAATTTCCGAGAACATGGCCACCCGGCGTTCTACTTCGCCGCGTTCGCCGTAGATGGTATTGATCACCAGCCACTCGTGGTAAATGTCGCCGTTTTTGCGCTTATTCCAGATTTCGCCTTGCCAGTGGCCGGTTTGTGACAGCGAGTGCCACATGGTTTGATAAAAGTCCGGATCGTGGCGGCCCGATTTCAGAATGTCGGTGGAATGGCCTATCGCGTCTTCCGCGGTATAGCCGGTCAGGCGGGTAAATGCCTCGTTGATCGCAATGATGCGATTATCGGCATCGGCGACCATCACCGCTTCGCCGATAGCCTGATAAATCATGGCCATCAACTGCATTTCGTGCTCAAGGCGTTTACGTTCACTGATGTCCAGCACCGAGACGATAATGTAGCGCCGGTTGTCTATATCGATAGGAGTCAAACTGATTTCCACCGGAAATTCCGCGCCGTCGCCGCGTATTGCGGTTAGCGAGCGGCTGGCGCTCATCGGCCGGGCTCTGTTTTCCTGTAAAAATTGCGCGCGCTGCTCCGGGTGTTTAGCGCGGGCACGCTCCGGCACCAGCGCATCGACAGTCAGGCCTATCAACTCATCGAGCTTATAGACAAATACTTTCGCCGCGGGCGGGTTGGCGAGTTTGATAATGCCGTTTTCTCCGACTAAAAGCGTGGCTTCCGGCGAACCATCGACAATCTTGGATAATTGCAGCCATTGCAGGTGTTTGCGTTCGGTAATGTCGGTTTGGGTACCGATCATCCGCAAGGCCTTGCCCTGGGCATCGCGACTGATCACCAGGCCGCGCGTCAGAATCCAGCGCCATTGGTTATCGCCATGCTTTACTCGATGTTCATTGCTGAAGCGCACGCTGCGATTTTCCAGATGGGCTTGCAGGTCTGCCATCATCCTGGCGCTGTCTTCCGGGTGTATCGTGGCTTCCCAATTGCGGTAATCGTTGTCTCTGTCTTGTTCACTGAAGTTCAGAATCTCCATGCAGCGCGGCGACAAAAACACTTTACCGTTGGTCAAATCCCAATCCCAGACGCCGTCACCGCCGCTTTCCAGCGCAAATTTCCAGCGCAATTCGCTTTCTTGCAAAAGCTTTTCCGATAGCTTGCGTTCGCTGATGTCGGTGGAAATGCCGCACACCGCATAGATTTCGCCTTGCGCATTGCGTAGCGGAAACTTATGCGACAAATACGTGTGAATTTTACCGTCTTGATGGGTGAGTTTTTCTTCGAATATCTGCGCCTGGCCGCTATTGACGACCTGTAAATCGTTTTCCCAGAGTAGTTTGGTGTCGTCGCCCGGAAATAAATCGATATCCCGCTTGCCTCTGACGGTCTCGTTATCGACCGCGAACAGTTTTTCAAATTGGCGGTTGATTAGCTGATATTGGCCTTGCAGGTCTTTGCTGTAAATCACCGTGGGCGTATTGTCCAGAATGCTTTGAAACCGTAATTCGCTGACCGAAAGAGATTTGCCGAACTCGATGTTTAAGGATTCATCCTTGACCAGTTCGATAACGCCGACAATACGGTCCTGGTCGTCACGTAAGGGCATTTGCATCGAACTGATCCAGCGGCCGTTGCCGGAGGTAAATGGGGTTTGATAGACCGTTTCGCCTGTCAATGCCTTTTGAATGCCTCCAGGGATCGGCGTTTGCGCCAGCCAGGGAAATAATTCAATCGGTGTTTTCCCCAGGCAAGCGGTTTGAGGCCGCCCCGTCAGGGTTTCCATAAAACGATTCCAGAGTTCGATACGGCCATGCAGATCGTAAACAATCACGCCTTCCTGGACTGAACGCAGAATGTGTTTGTTGAAATCGCCGAGGGCTTTGCTGAATTGTTCGGATCGCTGGTACCGCTCTATGGCCAGCGCCAGGGAAACACCGACGCTGGACAGCACCAGCAAAAACGACCATTGCAGCAATAAGCCGGTTTCACTGCTGTCGGCTGCAAAAAAACCTACCTGAAAAATCGCGCCGAACATGCTTTGCAGCATCACCATGACTATCAGTAACAAGGTGCCATGCAAGCCAAAATACAGTGCGCCGTAAACCAGAAAAGCGAACATATAAAAAGCTTTACCGTAGTGGCCAAGATGCAACGGCCACTCCAGGAAAATCATTTGCCCCGCGAAAAATGCTGTTGTTACATAAAGCAACGCTCGCCAAACTTGATACGGGTTCCAGTCAAAACTTGGCGGCTGCCGCCAGACCAAAATAAGAGGCGTGACAATCGCAATACCCAAGACGTCGCCCATCCACCAATGTGCCAGACTGGTCGGCCATTGCTGCGCGTTTATTACCTCGAAATGCAACAGAATCAAGGAGCCCGCCATTGCCGCGATGATCGATGCAAGGGCGCCGGCAAACAGTACGCGTAAGTAGTCTTGCGGCTGTCGCAGTTTGCGAATCTCGCCCAGCAAATAGCAGCCGGCAAGCGCTTCAAGGCTATTGCCGCAAGCGATAGGCAACGCCTGTTGCAAGGGATTGCCCGCCCATAGATTGCCGAGCAAAGTGCCGAGGAACACGCCGGGCCAGAATTTTTTGCCGCCTAACAACAATGCCGCCAACGCCATGCCGGAGGGTGGCCAGATGATGGAAACGACGTGATTGGCGGCGAAAAACATCAGCACCAGTTTGGCAACGACTGCATAAGTAACCGCCAGGCCAATAAGGCGGACTAGTTCTGCATTGGAAAAGGTCGAGAATCGGCGCAAGAGATTACCTTGATTTATTGAAAGCTTACGAATAGACAAACAAAATATCTTGGTTTATCTCACGAAATGCAAGGTTTTGTCACGGGCTAAGTGCTGGGATTTCGGCGCATTCCTAACGGATGAAAGGTGGCTTCGCGCCGGTGATTCACCAGCGCCGGTTTGTGTTTAGACGCCCAAATTTTCAACTTCCACCGCCACTTTCAATTCGTGGTTCTGACCGCCGAAAATCACCCCTTTCAACGGCGTGACATCGCTATAGTCGCGGCCCCAGGCGACGATGATGTGCCTATCGCCCGGCAATTGATTGTTGGTGGGGTCGAAATCCATCCAGCCCAGGTCCGGTAAGTACACGGAGAACCAGGCATGCGAAGCGTCGGCGCCTACCAGTTTTTTCTTGCCGGGCGGCGGCAGGGTTTCGATATAGCCGCTGACATAGCGGGCCGCCAGGCCTTGCGAACGGATGCAGCCTATGGCCAGATGGGCGAAATCCTGACAGACGCCGCGCCGATGTTGCAGGACGGTGGTCAGCGGGGTAGCCAGATTGGTAAATTCCGGATCGAAGGTGAAATCGCGGTGGATACGTTGCATCAAATCGTGTATCGCTTCAATCAGTGCCTTGCCGGGTGTGAAGGACGCTTGCGCGTAGCCGGCCAGTTCCGCATCGGCGGAGACGAACGGCGAATCCAGTGCAAATTGCCGGGCCTCCAGGAGCGGCTCGCTTCTATCGTTCCAGAGTGCTTCCCTGACCAATTCCCAGCTCATGCCGTGACTAAAGTCCAGCTGCACCGGTTGCGGAAAAATCTGCACTTCGCTGCTGGCGGTGACTACAAACTCCCGATGCGGCTCGCGAATCGAAAACCAGGCGACTTGATTGCCGAAAAAATCGGTACGGGTCCGATAGTCGCAAGGCAAGGGGGTGATTTTCAGCTGCGAACTGAGTAATTGTTGGTTCGGACAAGGACGCGGCTGCATCCTGACTTCGTTGTAGGACAAGCCCACGGCTTGTTGGTAACGGTAGGTAGTGGTATGGGTAACCCGATAACGCATGGTGACTCCCTTAGGACAGCGATTGCGGCGCGTCCCCGTGGCGGAAATAATTGGCGGTCAAGGTATCGGACAGCGCGGCCAGCAGTGCGTAAATCTTGCTGAGTTGTTGGTCCAAGGCCTCGCGAATGCCGGCTTCCGACACGCTCAACAAGTCTTCGATGTTGGCGATATTTAGAATGCAGCTCGCCTCTAATAATAGCCGTTCTTCGGCGCTTATCCGACGGGTACTGGGTTCGCGCGGCAGTTTGCCGACATGTTCCTGCAAGCGGGCGATTTGATAGGCCAGTGAGCGGGGGTTGTTTGGGTCCATCAGCAGCAATTCCAGAAAGGAGGCCAACTCCAGATTGCTGCGGTAATGCTGGCGATAGCATATCAAGTTGTCGCTGGTATCCAGTAAGGATTCTATCAAGCGCGTTTCTGTCGCTTCGGTTTGCGGCATGGCAAATGCAGTTCTCAGCACCGAAACCAATTGCAAGCCGCGCTCCAGGCGCCGGCCGATGTCCAGAAACAGCCAGCCGTTGCCGCGCGTCATGCTTTCCATCACTAAGCCGCTGAATGCCGAGAGGGTGGTGATCAGCTGGTCCATTTGTTCCTGCATCGACCATAAACCGGTTTTACCCAGGCGGCGCGCCTCGGAAACCTGTTCCTCGATTTCGTCGATTACCCGCCAGGTATCCGACGACCATAAATCGCGCACCGCATAGCCGGATTGGGTCATCCTGTTTACCGTGTTGGCCAAGCTGCCCGCTCGGCTTTCGTCGACCACTACCGCCAGTAATTCGGCTTCGGGTGCTTGCAGTAAGCCCTCGTTATCCTCGGCAAAAAAGCCGGGGTAGGTGCCGGTCATGCTGGTGACGCAACGCAGCAGGGTTTCCAGGCTGAGCTGATAGTCAAGGCTGTCGCGATCCGGGTTGCTGAACAATTTTTTGATAGTGGCGCGTAATAACCGTACGCCGCCTTCCGCGCGTTCCGCGTTGCGGCCCACCCAGAAAATATTGTCGGCCGCGCGGCTGGGTAAAGCGTTGCCGTGGCCGGTCAGACCGCCGCCGCTGCGCTTGCTTGGAATGGCCGGATGCTGCGGTTCAGTGGCAACCACCCAGGTATCTTTACTGATGCCGCCGGTTTGGTTGCTGATCATCATATTGCCGTACTGCGGCGCGCTGCGGCTCAAGCCGCCCGGCATCAGGGTATAACCGTCAGCCCGCGCCACCATGAAACAGCGCAACAGGGTTTGACGGGGTTCGTAGCCGCCGGAAACCATCGCCGGTACAGTGGAGAAGCTTTCGTATTCCTGGCCGACGTAAAGCGCGGGCCGGGCCTTGATGCGTGCGCGCCAGTCCGCGAGTTGCGCCCGGCTGAGTTGATGACCGAACACCGAGTGTTCGCCGGGCTTGCGGTAGATCGGTTTGATCACCAGGCGTTCCAGATTGGCAAGCACATAATTTAATTCGCGGGCCTGACCGCACCACCAAGTGGCAATCGAATTCAATTTTAGGGTTTGGCCCAGGAAGTATTTGGCAATACCGGGCAGGAAGGGCATGATGCCGGGGTTTTCCAGCACGCCGCTACCGAGCGGATTGGCAATTGCCACATTGCCGCGTCTGACCACTTCCAATAGGCCGGGGACGCCGAGCCGCGAATCTTCGCGCAGCTCCAAGGGATCGCAGTAATTGTCGTCCACCCGGCGCAGAATGACGTCCACCCGCTGCAAGCCGACCAGCGATTTCAACCAGACATAGCCGTCGCGAATGGTCAGGTCGTCGCCTTGCACTAAGGGATAGCCCAGATAGGAGGCCAGATAGGCGTGTTCGAAGAAGGTTTCGTTTAACGGGCCGGGGGTCAGTACCACGACGCGCGGCGTGTCGGCGTCGCCGGGGGCGATCGCATTCAGACCGGCGCGCAGAGACTGGAAGAAACGCGCCAGGCGGTGAACGTGAGTATCGCGAAACAAGCTTGGCAAGACCCGCGACATAGCCAAGCGGTTTTCCAGTGCGTAGCCGGCACCGGACGGCGCTTGAGTGCGGTCGCCCAGTACCCACATTTTTTTATCCGGGCCGCGAGCCAGGTCGGCGGCGCATAGCACCAGCTGATGTTGGCCGGGCAAGCGCACTTGATCGCAAACGCGCAGGAAACCGCCGTGGTTATAAATCAGCTCCAAGGGCAGCAGGTTTTTCTTGATGAGCTGACGCGGGCCGTACAGGTCGGCCAAAATCAGGTTCAACAGTTCGGCGCGTTGCAGTAGTCCGGCCTCGATGTCGAACCATTCGTCGCCGGAAAGTAGTAGCGGTATTGGGTCGAGTTGCCAGGGGCGGTTGATACCATCCGGGTCGCCGTAGACGTTATAGGTGACGCCGTTTTCGCGCAGCAGCTTTAGCGCTTCCTGATGGCGTTGACCAACTTCGCGGGGGCCGAGCTGTTGCAATGCCTGCATCAGGTGGGCCCAATGCGGTCTAACCCGGCCAGTCTCGTCCAGCATTTCGTCGTGGATGCCCTTGTCGAGGCGGTATCCAGGCGCGAAAGCTTCTGGTGTGCTTAAGGTTTTCATAGGTTTAGTTTGCCGGTTTACCGGGTATTGCGCAATTTATCAAAGCCGATCTCGTTTATTTATATTTTCCAAGCCGGATTTTTCGCGCCGATGCCGATTCTGACGAGACTATGGATTGATGCGTAGTCCAAGAAACTCGCAAGAAACATGCCGTTACATTCAGGAATAGCCCAGAGCATCATTGACCGCGTGGATTCGGTCGCTCTGCCTAGAGTAGCCCAATATAAAGCATCGGTTTGATTCAAGCTTCTGAACTAAAGGGTATTTCCCCGCGTTAAGGCAAGATAAAAGTCGGTTGGGGCCGAGTAATTGATAGCCGTAGGCGCGCGACTTGGCATTGCTATTGCTTTATTTCAGGTAACTGATCAGAACCGGTTTGCGTTGAAATGGTGCGGTAGTTTTTGCACCAATTCCGCGCGGACTTGCACCATAAAAGCAACGTTCACGGATGCATACAGCATGATTACACCAACAATTTGGGCGGATTACAGCGCCGATAAGGCTTACGACGAGATGATAGCCGCAGGCGGCAAGCCACGCGATGCCTGCGCCAGTTTGAGTCAATACTTACAATCTTTGGGCATGGACGCTATTAAGGGCCGACTGTCTGCTGCGGAAGCGGCCATTATGGAGATGGGTATTACCTTTACCGTCTACAGCGACGAGGGCAATATCGACCGGGCTTGGCCTTTCGACATCATTCCGCGCCTGATCGATTTTCAGGAGTGGCAAGTGGTGGAGGCCGGCCTAAAACAGCGTCTGAAAGCCTTGAACTGCTTTATTAATGATGTCTATAACCAGCAGCAGATTATCAAGGACGGCCTGGTCCCGGCGGAATTGATCAACAGCTCCAGCAACTTTCGCAAGGAATGCTTAGGCATGCAGCCCAAATTCGGCAGCTGGGCGAATATCTGCGGTAGTGACTTGGTGCGAGCCGGCGACGGCAAGCTATATGTGTTGGAAGATAATCTGCGGGTACCGTCTGGCGTGTCTTACATGATCGAAAATCGGGTGATTACCAAACGGATATTTCCGGAATTGCTGGAAAATCTGAATATTTTGCCGGTGGACGATTATCCGACCCAGTTGTTCGAAATGTTGACTTCGCTGGCGCCGGAAGCCGACGACACGCCGCAAATCGCGGTATTAACTCCAGGCATTTACAACTCGGCCTATTTCGAACACGCTTTCCTGGCGCAGCAGATGGGTGCGGAACTGGTGGAAGGGGGCGATTTGTTGGTCAAGGACGACGATTGCGTTTATATGCGTACCATTAAAGGTCTGGAAAAAGTCGATGTGATTTATCGGCGCATCGACGACTTGTTTCTCGACCCTGAGGTGTTTCATAAGGATTCGGTGCTGGGTGTAAAAGGCCTGATGCGGGCCTGGAAGGCCGGAAATGTGGCCCTGGCCAATGCGCCCGGTGCCGGCGTGGCCGACGACAAGGTGGTCTATGCCTATGTACCGGAGATGATTCGTTACTACTTAAACGAAGAGCCGATTCTGCCCAACGTGCCGACCTACTTATGCAGCGACCCGGAGCAATGTGCCTATGTGCTGGCGCATTTGCCGGAGCTGGTGGTGAAACCGGCTAACGAATCCGGCGGTTACGGCATGTTGGTCGGGCCGCATGCCACGCAGAAGGAAATTAAGCAGTTCCATAAACTAATCCAGGAAAATCCGCGCAATTACATCGCCCAGCCGACGCTGGCCTTATCGACCTGCCCGACCTTATGCAACGACAAACTGGAGCCGCGGCATATCGATTTACGGCCGTTTATCCTGCATGGCGAAAACAGTTTCGTTACCGCCGGCGGACTGACCCGGGTGGCGTTGCGGGCCGGTTCGCTGGTGGTAAACTCTTCGCAGGGCGGTGGCAGTAAAGACACTTGGATTATCAACAGGGAGCAATAAGATGTTATCGCGATCCGCCGAACGTTTGTACTGGATGGCCCGTTACCTGGAGCGCACCGAAAACACCGCCCGCCTGATCAGCGCCACGATGCATCTGATCTACGACTTACCGTATGGCGTGGAACTGGGCTGGCGCAATTTGTTGAATATTTGCGGTGTGGAAGAGGCGTTTTATCAGCGCTTTAAAAATCCCAGCGAGCAGAATACCACGCGGTTTTTACTGGCAGACATGAGCAATTCCGGTTCCTTGCTGGCGTCCTTGTCGTTTGCCCGGGAAAACATTCGCACCAGCCGCGAGTTGATGCCGGACGAAGCCTGGCAGCAAGTCAACGAGATGTATCTGTACGCCAATAATAACCTGGACAGTCTGTCTAATCGCCGGGGCAGAGCCTTGTTTTTGCAGGAAATCATGGCCGGTTGCCAGCGTTTTACTGGCTTTATGGCGGGGGCGATGAGCAGCAGCGACAGTGCCCGGTTTATCTGTATCGGCCGTAATCTGGAACGCGCCGACATGACTAGCCGGATTATGGATTTCGGCACGGTGCTGCTGGCGGAAAATCGCAGTACCAAAATGCGCGAGTACGAAACTATCCTGTGGATCAACGTCTTGAAGTCGTTGAGTGCGGTATTGATGTATCGCAAGCACGTCCGCAATCGAATTAAAGGCGAGGACGTTTTGAACTATCTGTTAAAAAACCCCGATTTTCCCAGGGCTGTGGTGCATTGTATCGAAGAGATTACCCACTGTATAAAGCGCTTGCCTAATGCTGTCGAACTGTTCCCGCAGCTGGAGCAATTGGAACAACAGGTACTGGCCATCGATATTAAGCAGACTACGCCGGAGCAATTGCATCAGGTGCTGGACGGCTTGCAAGCTAAGTTCGACGAGTTACACAAGCAAATCGCGGCAATGTGGTTTTTAAATAATCTTGGCGAGGACGAGCTGGAGAAAAATTGACACTATGCTAACAGGAAGGTTTTCACCATTTATGCCCTTGCTTGCTATGTGTGGTTCAGAATGTTTGTAGCGCTGTAAACCAGCATTGTTGAGCGGAAGCAAGCTTGATCGAGGGGGCGCAGCTTGGATTGCTGCTGACCCAAACCACAAGTTGCTATATCATGCAGACATCGTTTTTAAAACTAAAGGGGGAGGGTTATGGATAAGCTAAGGGCGCTGGGTCTTGGGCCGGCGGGGCAAGACGAACAAGCTGTTAAGCAACAACTGCATCTTTATATCAATCTGAAACTGGCTTCGTGCGGGCAGCCGACCTGTATCGATACCGCATCCGCGCAGTTTATGGACACCGCCCAGGACTTGCTGAACAGCTATCTGGAAAAAAGCCGGCTGCTGGCCAGTTCCTCACTGTATCCCGCCGATAGACGTATTCAAGATTTCCTGGAGCGCTATTGCGCGGATCTGGGCTTTGCCAAAATCCCCAGTTTGCCGACCATGACTTTCGAGCTGGATAAGCATGGCGTTGCGCGCGAATTATCTTTGCCCTTGGGCGAAGACGAATTTCGCTCCGAAATCGTTTCCAGTTTTCGGGTTAAGCAAGGCATTTTGCATAATCCGGCCAGCGACCGGCGTACCACGCAAGGCTCGTTTCATGTTGCCGAAGGCGGTTTACCGGTGCCTGGCGACAAAAAGCAAGTGCCCAAGCTGACTTTTGCTTTGATGCTGGGCGAGGCTTTAAATCCGCCCGACGATTTGATGGTGCTGCCGTTTACCGCCCACCAACCCAAACCGGCGCGGATGTTTGCATCCTTGCTGATGCGCCCGGTGGTCTGTCCGGAAATTCCGGGCGTTGCCGCTGAAAAATCCATGGAAATTCGTTTCTTCGCGCCGGGCAATCTGGTCAGCAATCTGGATTTTGTCGAGAGTATCTTCGGTAACGGCGGCAATCCGGCTTTGCCGGAATGCGATGCAGCCCTGGATGTGGAGCATTGGTCCGGCCACAGCGGCTGCGTAATTCTGGCGCCGCATTTAACCAAACTCTCCAAAAAACAGCTGGGTCTGCCGCATTGGGACGAAGCCAGCGAACGCCAGCGTGCCGACGGCATGTGCTGGCAAGATCCGGCGGAACTGTATAACGAAGGCCAGGCGTTTAAACTGACTGCGCGCGACCACAGCGGCGTGATTGTCACTTTGCTGGCCGACAACTATTACGGCTATTGCAAGAAGGAAGTCAAAACCCAGATCAGCTATGCCGCCAATTTATTCGGCCTGGCGGAAGAAGAGCATGCTGGCGGGGCACTGGCATTTCGCCGCGTCAATCATGGCGATGAGTTCGGGATTGGCAGTTTGACCCGCGAACCGGGCTATGATTTCGACGAGATGACCTATCACTACGGCGCGATCATGGATGTGCAGCCGGAAGGCTATGCGGTGGATAGGCATTTTCCGGAAATTATCTACGTACCGCAGGATTTGCGGATGAGTCTGGCTACCCAGAAAATTACCTGGCTCCGCAACGGCCAAAGTCATAGCATTCGCTTGCAACCGGGCAAAATCTACGTGCAGCCCAACGGTTATAAGATCGAGATGTGTAAGCATCCCGGCGCGCCATCCTGGCGCTTGATCGGCACCGTCGCGGAAGGTACGTTTTGTCACAAGCCCTGCACGGTGTCCGGCGGCGGCAAATCTGAAATTTCCAAATCCATCGAAGACGCGGCGATCTACGGACCGTTGTTCGTGGACGATTTGCAACACGATCTGGATCGGGTGCAGGCGATTTTCGATAAAGATTACACCGGCCGCTTCTTGCCGGGTTTCGAGCGCGAAGACCGCGGCCCTAGCCGAACTGTGCTCAGTCCGGAGCGCAGCCTGGGGTCGGTGATCAAGCTGTTGACACCGTCGCGCAATCATACCCAGGAATTCAACGATTGGTTGAAGTCCATTCCGCCCAGCATCCTGGCTTTGGTGTTTTTGATCAAGCGCTTTTATCGCCCGGAATGGGGTAATAACTGGCGCGATAATTTATCGGTGGACGTGATCGACGGCGCACCCGGCCATGAGCTAAAACTGAATCAACGTAAGATCGTTGCGACTTATTTACGGGTAGGTTTTGACTTGGACGGTGGCTGGCGGACCTTCAAAGTGCGGCAAGACTATATTGCCTGCGAGAAAGTGCAAATGGAAGACGATATCAGTGCCTCGGTCGTGGTGCCGACCGATGCGGTGCGCGCCTGGCTGCCGGATGAGGGCTATGAAACGAGTCTGAAACTGGTCAGCAACTGCGAATATCGGCTGTTCCAACGTCCGGACGATGCCATCATCCCCGGATACGACAAGCAGACCGAGCTGAACATGTCAGGCCCCGGCAATTTCATGGCCAATTTCGAGCCTTTGGATCATGAGCATTTGTCAGCAATCGTGGAAGATGTGATGACTTTTTCCAAATTCACCGCCCCGATGCAAAAGCTGTTAACTGAGGCTTACCAGGCTGGAAAGGGCTTTGTCGTATGTTCCGCGCATCCGCGTCTGGTGAACGGCAAGCCGTCGAAAAATCCGCGCTATCTGGAAACCCGCGTCGACGTGGTGAAACCCTTACGCAAATATGTGGCCGAGTTGGGCGCACGTTTGCATCGCAAGATTCCGCTCAATCAACCGCTATGCCATCCGGTGGATGCGGTATTGACCGGCCGTCGCAACAATCCGCCAGAGCCGGGTATTCGCGCGCTGGCGGTTTACAACCCGATACATTATCAAGAGTTGCCGGAACTGTTCATGGACTTTGTTTGTTCCTTGACCGGCAAGTCACCGTCTACGACGGGTGCGGGCAGTGAAGGCGCGCTGACCAAGGGACCATTCAACGCTTTGCGCGGCACCGCCGATCTGAACAATGCGCTGGTATCGTTCATTTTGACCGGTTACCCGGGTTTTTCCAGCTCGGCCGGGTTTATCGGTCCGGATACCCGCGTCGATCATGACATCAGCTTATTGATTCCGGAAATCTGGGCGCGACTGTCGCGAGAAGAGCGTCACCCGGCATTTCTGTTGGAGCATGGCTATCTGGAGCCGTTAACCGATTTTGAGCACAACGGGCAAATCGTCTTGGCTAGCCGCTTAGGCTATCGGATTACCAGTCATTTCGTGCATGGCTTGATGGGCAAGATCTTCGACAATCCGTATGCGGTATTTACCGACGAGATTTTGCAACCCGAGCGTCAGGATTTGGAGGTATTCGTAGACGGTATCAATAATATCGTCGAAACCCAGCAGCGTGTCGCTCAACAATATCTCGAAGACGGCAGCATAGAAGATGCCTGTCCGCCGTTGTATGCCTTGCTGCATATCATGGCCGACGGTCATTACCAGGGCAAGGATGCGCATCATCCGGAGATACGGGCGATGTTTACCCGCGATTACTTACTGGCGTCGGATTGGTATCGGGAACGGCTACATATCAAGCAGCAGCGCGACATCGCGTTATGGCAAAGACATGTCGATTATTTGAACGGTTTCTTGCAAGAGAGCAGTCACCAGTCCTTGATCGGCGAACTGAAGTTGGTCGAGCGGCACCGCCAAGCTCAGCAAAAGTTGGCGGAGCTGGCCAGTCCGGCCTATCTGGAGTCTTTGGTCGGTACCTTGGGCGCGGATCCGTTGGGGCCGTATCGGGTCGGGGCGGATTAAGCGCGACTGACTGCTGAAGTTTTGGGGTGGTCGCCGTGCTGCGGCTACTCCGCTAGCCTACCGCCGTTATTCAGTCGAGTATGCGGCTAAACTCTTCGATAGGCAGCGGTAGACGGAAAAAATAGCCTTGAGCCCGGTCGCAATGGTGTTGTGTGAGAATATCCCACTGCTGTTCGGTTTCCACTCCCTTGGCTTCGACCCGCAAGTTTAAGCCGTGGGCCAGGCCGATCAGCGAACGGACGATGCAGGCGTCGTCGGGATTATTACAGATGTCGTTGACGAAGGCTGGGGGTATTGTCAGGGTATCCACCGGAAAGCGTTTTAGTCGTCTTAGCGAAGACAGGCCTGTGCCGAAGTCGTCTACCGTCAGCCGGATGCCGCGTTGTTTCAAGCCTTGCATGAGGTGCTCGGCGTGTCCGGCGCGTTCCATCAATATGCTTTCGGAAATTTCGAATTCCAGCCGGGATGCCGGCAAGCCGGTTTCCGAGAGCACCCTATCGATCATCGCCAATAAATCGGATTGTTTGAATTGGCGTTTGGCAAGATTGACCGCCAGTTTCAATTCGCTGCGGGCTTGTAAAGCCGGGTTCATGTAATCCCGGCAGGCGCTACGCAGTATCCATTCACCGATCTCGCCGATCAAGCCGATGTCTTCGGCGATCGGTACGAATTCCTCCGGCGCCACCGGGCCGATTTCCGGCAGCCAGCGCAGCAAGGCTTCGGCGCCGACAATTCGGTCGCTGTGCAAATCGATTTTAGCCTGGTAAACCAGGGAAAATTCGTTGCGCGCCAGGCCTAGCCGTAACAGGTTTTCGATGGCTTGGCGGCGCAGTGATTGGGCGTTGGCGGTGGCGTTGTAAAACTCGAAGGTATTGCGACCGCGCTGTTTAGCCAGGTATAGCGCGTCGTCGGCATGTTTGAGCAATTGCTGGCCGTCGCTGCCGTCGGTGGGATACACGCTGATGCCGAGACTGGTGCCGATGAACAATTGATGGTCGTCGATGAAAAACGCTTGGTTGATGGTATCGATCACCCGTCTGGCGATATCGCCGGCATCGGCTGGCGTCCGTAAATTAATGCCGATCAACGCAAATTCGTCGCCGCCCAGTCTGGCGATGATTTCTTGCTCGCGCAAGCACAGCGTGATGCGTTTGCCGACCTCGATCAGCAATTTATCGCCGATTAGGTGGCCGAGGGTGTCGTTGATGCTTTTAAAATGGTCCAAATCCAAATAAATCACCGCGAAGCGAGTCTTATAGCGTTTGGCCTGGCCGATGGCCTGATCCAGGCGCTCGTTGAATAGCGTGCGATTCGGCAGGTCGGTCAGCGGGTCGTAATAGGCCATGTGGCGGATGACTTCTTCCGAATCCTTGCGGTCGTTGATGTCGTGCATGATGGACACGAAATGGGTCACGTTATGGTGCTCGTCGAGCACCGGGGTAATCGATTCCAGGCACCAGAACAACTCGCCGTTTTTTTTGCGGTTTAAAAATTCGCCGTGCCAAGCCGAGCCGGCGCGTAAAGTCGTCCACAAATCTTTATAAGTCTTGGCGGAGGTCAGATCGGATTTGAGTAGATTGGTTTTTTGGCCCAGTACGTCCTGTTCGCAGTAGCCGGTTAATTTGTAAAAGGCCGGATTGCAATATTCGATGCGGGTCTTGGGGTCGGCGATCACCACGATGCTGGAGCTGAACTGCAAGGCCAGCGACAGCTTGCGCAATTCCTGCTCGGTTTTTTTATGGCTGTCGATTTCCTGGGCCAGCGCGCTATTGGCGGCCAGCAGCTGTTTCTGGCTGGGAATGGCCAATACCTTGGGAATCAAGGGCCAGATCAGGATGGCGGTGACGATGGAGCTCACCGCGGTCGCTGCTTTGATGGCGCCGGACAGCCAGTAATCCGGTATCCAGATGTTCCAGATACTGAGTAGATGCGTGGTGCCGCACAGCAAGATAAACACGCCGAACTGCCAGTAAATCCAGCTGAACGGAATGTCGTTGCGTTTTTTTAGTACATATAACAACGCAAACGGGATGGAGTAATACGACAATACGATCAGCGCGTCGGACACCACATGCAACAGCAATAAATCGCTCTGCCATAGGTAGCAATAGCCATGCGGCATGTAGCTGGTAATGTCGAGAGTATGATCTTGCATGCTTTCGATGACCGTGATGGAAGGCGGATGTCAAAAATCGGCTACTCGGCGGCGAGCGAGCCTAGCTATTTATTCATACCTTAGCGTTATTGTGTCGTGTGGCTGGCGGGGGAGCTTAACCCAAATCCCGCTAAATAAAAATAGCTAATGCCTGGATAGTGAGATGGCCGAGCTGGGGCCGCTGAAGTGGGCGGTATTAGCGCGCGAGGATGTTTCCCGGCAGGCGTTCCATTGCCGGTTTTGGCGAGTAACGGGATATTGAACCGATCCGTCCCTGGATGGTTTTCGGGGTTTAGCCCTTGCGTTTGGCTTTGGTTTTTCCTTTGCCTTTTGGAAATTCCTGGGTGATTAGCGAGCGCGCTAGTTTACGCAGGCCGTTGGAAGAGACTTCCAGGCCCAATGGTGAGCCTATCGATTCCAGCTCGTACATCAAGTCGGTCGCGGCTATCAGCGTCACGTAGCGCAGGCTGCTGTTGCCGGGTAGTTGGGTGGACGCGTCGCGCAGCAGCGGGGCGAGTGCGTCCCAGGAACTGTTGAAGAACTTGCGTACCGGATCGTTTTCCGCAACATATTCCGCCGTCAAGCCTTGTTCAAAGGCGACACCGGCTTTTTGCAATACATCGCGCAAAGCAGCCCTGCTGGCGTCGGCATCGGTATTAATAGGTGCCTTCTCGATGTTTTTTTCCAAGGATGCTTGCCAGCCTTGCCAGAGGTTGCGCCATTGTTTCAATTCCGTTTCGTTCAATATGGGGGCCGCTTTTAAGCCGCCGGCATTTTGGTTGGTAGCGGTGTAACCCACGTTGATTAAAATACCTTTCTCATCGGCTTTGACCTGATTGAAGCGCAGGCTGTTGATAGTGTTGTGCAGTTCCTCGCTATCTTCGGCGGCGATGAAGGGGAGCAGGGTTTTCGTAATGTCCGGGCGGGATTGGTTTAAGTCGATTTTCAGGGCGGCCAGCTTAGGCTCCGCGGCTTTTTTGATCAGCGACTGCAATTGTGCGATGTTCAATGGCTGACCGTTGCGATCAAATGCATTCAATTGGGTGACAGGGAAGCTTAGTACATTGCCAGAGGCATCTAATGTCGGTTGTTGCAAGGTTTGCAATATGCCGGACCATTCGATCAAGGTCATGCATTTGCCCCCTAGCGCGGTGCCGACTCGGGCTTGCACATTGTTCTGAATTTTGACTTGGCCTTGCTCGCCGCTGATTTGCGGATGGTCCAGATCCAGAAAGCTGCATTGCTTGCCGTCTTTCCAGGCTCTTACCGATTCATTGGGGCCGTCGTAAAGCTCGCGAACCAGCACACTTTTGATTAAGCCGTACTCCATGGGCACCGGAATATTAATTTCGCGGGCAATACCAGTCTGTGCTGTCAGCAGCAAGCCGGTAGTAAGTAACAGGGTACGCATTTTTGACATGATTTACTCCTTAACGTTGTCGGGCGCGGATTGATTAAGCGCGGCCGTGCCGCGATAAGCGGATGAAATTGGGTAACGGCGGTCACGGCCAAACGCTCTGGGCGTGATGCGGATACCGGGCGGCGATTGCCGGCGTTTGTATTCGTTTCTATCGACCAGGGAAATAGCTCTGTGCACATCGGTAAGCACGAAGCCTTGCGCCACGATTTCGGCGGCGGATTTATCCTGTTCCACATACAAAGCCAGGATGGGATCCAGCACTGAATAGGGCGGCAGGGAGTCTTCGTCTTTTTGGTCCGGCGCCAATTCCGCCGATGGTGCACGGGTGATGACACGTTGCGGAATGACTGGTGACAAGGTGTTGCGGTATTCGGCCAATTGGTAGACCAGTAATTTGGATACGTCTTTCAGCGGCGCAAAACCGCCGGCCATATCGCCGTAAAGCGTGGCATAGCCCACGCTCATTTCGCTTTTATTACCCGTGGTCAACAGCAGTTTGCCTTGTTTATTGGAAAGCGCCATCAACAGCACGCCACGGCAGCGGGCCTGGATATTTTCTTCTGTCGTGTCTTTTTTGCTGCCGGCAAACAGCGGAGCCAACATTTCGTTGAAGGCCGTTACCGCCGGTTCTATGGGCAGCACATGATATTTGATGCCCAAGGCTTCGGCTTCCAGGATCGCGTCCTGGTTGCTCATGTCTTGGGTATAGCGCGATGGCATCAACACCGCTTCGACTTGATCGGCGCCTAGCGCATCGACCGCCAAGGCCAGCACCAGCGCGGAATCGATACCGCCGGACAAACCGAGAATGGCGCCACGGAAGCCGTTTTTGCGGACGTAGTCTTGAATGCCCAACACCAGCGCTTTGTATTCGCTAACCACCGGTTGATACAAGTCGGCAATGCTGGATTTTTGTGGCTGCTGATTGACGAACTCCACTACGCTCAGTTGTTCCTCAAATTCGGCGGCACGAAAAACAACATCGCCGTTACGGTCTGCCACAAACGAGGCGCCATCAAAGATCAATTCGTCCTGGCCGCCGATTTGATTGACGTAGACCAGCGGCACCTGCTCGGCTTTAATTTGCGAACAAATAATATCCTCGCGTTGCTGCATCTTGCCGGCATGAAACGGCGAGGCGTTCAGGGTCAGAATGACGTCTGCGCCGACAGCGCGGTTTTTGGCGATGATGCCGGGTTGCCAGATGTCTTCGCAAATCGTCAAAGCAAGCCGACTATCCTTGACCGTAAACAAACTGGTTTGTACGCCGGCGGTAAAGTAACGCTGTTCGTCGAATACGCCGTAGTTGGGCAATGCTTGTTTGTTATACTCGGCGAGCGTTTCGCCATCGCGTAATGCCACCGCGGTATTGTAAAGCCGGCCTTCTTGCTGTCTCGGGTAGCCGATTACAACGGTTATGCCGGTTATCTTCTCGGCAATTTCGGCAACGGCTTGTTGCGCCTGTTGAATAAAATCGGATCGAAACAGCAAGTCTTCCGGCGGATAGCCGGTAACGCATAGTTCCGGGAATACCACCAGGTCGGCCTGCTGCTGTTTGGCCTGCACGGCCGCATCAATGATTTTGGTGGTGTTGGCTTGGATGTCTGCAACCGTGAAGTTCAATTGGGCTAAAGCTATTTTTAGAGGCATTACAAACAATGTGAGGGTGGTAGGGTGCTAAGCCGCTTGGCGATGCGGAATAGTAATCAACATGCTCTCGATGCTGAGGTGATAATCAAGTTGCGTCCATTCAATTCCGGTTCCGCCACAGATAAACCGGTAGTTGGTGCGTTGCTCATCCTCTGCGGTCTGCAATTGCGGATACCAGCTTAGCGGTGTTGAGATGATTCTGCCATCAGCAAGTTCTACATGCAGATACTGGCTGTCTATACGTATATTTTTACCGGTTATCGAAGTAGCCACGCCACGCCTCCATAAATGCTTGTTGATGGGTTTCGGTAGTGTCCAGCGCCTGTTTTAAATCCTTGGGTTTCAAGGTATTTCTGGTTACGCGGAGTGTTACTAATTCTATTTTGGCAAATTCGTCACCTTTGCTGACATGTATGTGCATCGGCTCGTGTTCGTTAGCGTAAAAGAAAAACTTGAAACCGTTAAGATTCAATAGGGTGGGCATGCTGCGGATTAAAAACAATCCCGCATTGCTACCCCAATATCCGAAGGCGAACTGACCATGCTGACGCCGGCCGCTTGCATCGCCGCAATTTTGCCCGCGGCCGTGCCGGCGCCACCGGTGACAATCGCACCCGCATGGCCCATACGTTTGCCCGGCGGCGCGGTTTGGCCGGCGATGTAACCCACCACCGGTTTGCTGACATGGGCTTTGATAAAGTCCGCTGCCTGTTCTTCGTCGCTACCGCCGATTTCACCGACCATCACGATGCCATGGGTGTCCGGGTCATCCTGGAAACGGCTCAGTACATCGATAAAATTCATGCCGTGGATCGGGTCGCCGCCGATGCCGACGCAGGTGCTTTGCCCCAGGCCTTCGCGGGTGGTTTGATGCACCGCTTCGTAGGTTAAGGTGCCGGAGCGGGACACGATGCCGATTTTGCCGGGCAGATGGATATGGCCGGGCATGATGCCGATCTTGCATTGGCCCGGCGTGATCACACCGGGGCAGTTGGGACCGACTAGCAACGAGCTGGTGCCTTGCATCGCCGCTTTAACTTTTAGCATTTGCAGGACCGGAATGCCTTCGGTGATGCAGATAATCAGTTCGATTCCGGCATCGACCGCTTCCAGGATGGCGTCAGCAGCGAAAAACGGCGGTACATAGATCATCGTTGCGGTGGCGCCGGTGGCTTTCACAGCTTGTTCGACGGTGTCGAAGACCGGCAAATCCAGATGCTTGGAGCCGCCGCGGCCAGGCGTAACGCCGCCAACCAGCTGTGTGCCGTAGGCCAGCGCTTGTTCGGAGTGAAAAGTACCTTGTTTGCCGGTGAAGCCTTGGCAAATAACTTTGGTGTGTTTGTCGATCAAAATGGACATTAGACAGCCTCCGCCAATTTAACCGCCTGTTCGGCGGCACTGTTCAAATCCTCCGCCGCGTAAAGACCCAAGCCGGAGTCTTTCAACATGGCCAGCCCTTGCTCAACATTAGTACCTTCCAGTCGCACTACGACCGGTATGGTCAAATGCATTTCCTCGACTGCGGCCAGGATGCCGGCCGCAATCACATCGCATTTGACGATGCCGCCAAAAATATTTACCAGCACCGCTTTGGTGGTGCCATCGGATAAAATCAATTTAAAAGCGGCCTTAACTTTGTCTTTATTAGTACCGCCGCCCACATCCAGGAAGTTGGCCGGCGCGCCGCCTTTGAGCTTGACCATGTCCATCGTCGCCATTGCCAGTCCTGCGCCGTTGACCATGCAGCCGATATTGCCGTCCAGCGTGATGTAGTTAAGGTCGAATTGCTTGGCTTCCGCTTCCTTGGCGTCTTCCTGCGAAGCATCGCGCATTGCGGCGATGTCCGGGTGTAAGGGGATGGCGTTGTCGTCGAAATTGATCTTGCCGTCCAATGCCACCAGTTTGCCGTCATCGGTTTGGATGAGCGGGTTGATCTCGATCTGGCTGGCATCCTTGGCCAAAAACAGTTGATACAGGCCGGTCATGATGGTTTGCAGCTGGCTTTGCTGGTCCTTGCCCAGTCCCAGTGCTGCCGCAACTTGCCGGCATTGATAGGGTTGCAATCCCGCAGCGGGATGCACCGGCACGCGAACGATTTTCTCCGGCGTCTCGGCGGCCACCGCTTCGATGTCCATGCCGCCGGCGGCTGAGGCGATAAATATCAGTCGTTCGCTTTCCCGATCCAGTAACAGGCTCAAATAATATTCTTGGTTGATTGCCGAGGCTTCTTCTACCCAAACGCTATTGACCGGCAGGCCGGCGGCATCGGTTTGATGTGTGACCAAACGAGTGCCCAGCATTGCCGCGCTGAAATCCTTCACTTCATCCAGATTCCGGGCAACCTTCACTCCGCCGGCTTTACCTCTGGCGCCGGCATGGATTTGGGCTTTAACTACCCACGCAGGACTGCTCAATGTTTGAGCGGCTTGTTGCGCTTGTTCGGGCGTTGTCGCCACGGCGCCTTGCGGCGCAGGGATCGCAAACTCTTTGAAGAGTTGTTTCGCCTGGTATTCGTGAATATTCATTTAGTGCTCCATGGATGGCTTAAATCGCGGCGTCTCAAGTTGGTGCTATGATTGAACTTACAAACATTCTAACTAACTCTGCATAAAAAACACGGGCAATGCTTTCTTCATCGGTCGATACTATTTATCCCTGCCCTTTTTCCAAAGGGTACGGCATTCCCGTTCGGCAAGCATGGTTGATGTTGAAGATTTTTGCCCTCTATCGGTTCATCACCGCCAGCTTGTTTGTAATGCTGTTTTATTTGCGGTTCGGGCCGTCGTTATTGGGTTCCTACGATCCGTCATTGTACCAGTTCACCAGTATTGCCTATCTGGGGATTTCGCTGTTTGCCGCGCCGGTCGCATTTCGACCGCGTTGGGCTTACGCCAGTCTGGCACAGTTATTTATTTTTACCGATATAGTCTTCATTACCTTGTTGATGCATGCCAGCGGTGGCATTGGCAGCGGCATCGGGATCTTGCTGGCTATCTCCATCGCGGCAGGTGGCTTATTGATTGGCGGGCGCTGCGCGATGTTGTTTGCGGCCTTGGCTAGTCTGGCAATTCTTGCTGAAGAGGTATATGCGATAGAAACGCATGCCTTTGAAAATACCACCTTGACCTATGCCGGCATGCTGGGCGTGTCATTTTTTTCGATAGCGTTTTTGTCGGTAATACTGGCGCAGCGTGCCGAACAATCGGCGGTTTTGGCCAGACGGCACGAGCAGACCATCGCCAGGCTGGAGAGTCTTAACCGCTATATCATCCAGCATTTGCAATCGGGCATCATGATAGTCGATGACCGGCAGGTCACTCAGCTTTCCAATCAATCGGCGTTGCGTTTGCTGGGGTTGGTGTTGCATCCGGAGGAACTGGCCGAGGTAGCGCCGGAACTGAGGCAGGCTTTTGAGTTGTGGCGCGCCAATCGGGACCAGGATTTTGCGATTATCCAATTAGCCAATCGCAACGAAGTGCAAGTGCGATTTTCCGAGTTGAGTATGGATGACGAAGCCTTATATATGCTGATTTTCGAGGACATTGCGTTGTATAACCAACGCTTACAACAAAGCAAGCTGGCCTCTCTAGGCCGGTTGACGGCCAGTATTGCCCATGAAATTCGCAATCCGCTCAGCGCAATTAGTCATGCCGGACAGTTGTTATCGGAAGCGCCGGACTTGGATGTGCAAGAGTTGCGTTTGACGGAAATCATCCAGCACCATTGTCAGCGGGTAAACAGCATCATCGAGGACATCCTTAAGCTGTCTCGGCGCAACCCGTCGCAGAAACAAAAAATTGCTTTGGACCAGTGGTTGCCGGCCTACGTTAACGAACAGAAATTGAACCTGGGCGAGCGGGCGGAGTGCTTTAAATTGATTTTTAAAGCGCAGGGCTTGAATGCCTGTATCGATAGCGGCCACTTGAAGCAAATCCTCGACAATCTTTGCGCCAATGCCTTGCAATACGGCAGGCCGGAGTGGGGACCGATTGTGCTTGAAGTGTCTCTGGTGCAGGATGCGCCGTGTATAAAAATTATCGATAATGGCGCGGGAATTGCCGCAGAGCATCGGCAGCATTTGTTCGAACCGTTTTTTACCACCTCTCACCAAGGTACCGGTTTAGGCTTGTATATTTCCAGGGAGTTGGCCGAATTGAATCAAGCGGAATTGAGCTACGCGGCTGATCCCGGAAAACCTTGTTTTACCTTGTTGCTGGCTAATGCCGATCACGCCGTCATTGAAATATGAATATGCCTGTTACGCTGGTTGTCGACGACGAACCCGACATCAGAGAATTACTCGAAATAACCCTAAACCGGATGCACATTCAAACCCGTTGCGCGGCCAATTTGGCCGAGGCCAAACAGTTACTGGCCGGCGAGGTGTTTGATTTGTGTCTTACCGATATGAAGTTACCGGACGGTGATGGGCTGGATTTGGTCGATCACATTCAATTGGCCGGTTTACAGTTGCCGGTGGCGGTGATTACCGCACATGGCAGCATGGATATTGCGATCAAAGCCATGAAAAAAGGCGCCTTCGATTTCCTGTCCAAGCCGGTCGATCTGGCGGTGCTGCGGCAGCTGGTCAGTCATGCGCTGCAAGCCTCGCTGACCAGGGTTTCCGACAAAGAGCGGCGCACCCGCGACATCTTGCTCGGCGAGTCGGCGCTGATGTGCGCTATTCGTTCGAAGATCGACAAGGTGGCTCGCAATCAGGCGCCGGTTTATATCAGCGGCGAGTCCGGTTCGGGGAAGGAGTTGGTGGCCAGATTGATACACCAGCAAAGCCCGCGCGGCGATAAGCCGTTTATTGCGATTAACTGCGGCGCGATCCCTCCCGAATTAATGGAAAGTGAGTTCTTCGGCCATAAAAAAGGCAGTTTCACTGGCGCGGTAGCCGACAAGCAAGGTTTGTTTCAGGCGGCCGATGGCGGTACCTTGTTTTTGGACGAAGTGGCCGATTTGCCTTTACCCCTGCAAGTCAAATTGTTGCGGGCGATTCAGGAAAAAAAAGTCCGACCGGTTGGCGAGCAGCGGGAAGTCGCAGTCGATGTGCGCTTATTGAGCGCAACCCACAAGGATTTGGCCAAAATGGTCCAGGAAGGCAGTTTCAGACAAGACTTGTATTACCGGATCAATGTCATCGAACTGAGTTTACCGCCCTTGCGCGCCAGACCGGCCGATATTCCTCAGCTTACCGAGCACTTATTGGCGGGGTTGGCCACAGCTAACGGTATGGCTTTACCCAAGCTGACCGACTCGGCGCTGAACGCGTTAAAGCACTACTATTTCCCCGGCAATGTCCGGGAGTTGGAAAATATACTGGAGCGGGCGCTGGCCTTGCACGATGGCGGCGTCATCGAAGCCGACGATCTGAACCTGCCGTTGGGGATGGAGTTGGCGGCGGTCGAAGATTTCGATGCCGAGAAAATGTCGCTGGAAACCTATCTCGAAGACATAGAGAAAAAAGCCTTGAGTGCGGCGCTGGAGGAAAATCGTTGGAACAAAACCGCCACCGCTAAATACTTGGGCCTAAGTTTTCGGTCGCTACGGTATCGCTTGAAAAAGTTGGGTCTGGAATAACAAAAATCTATTGTAAGCGAGTAGGAGCCTGCTACTCGCCTAAATAACTCGAAGTATCCCTATTGATACTTGCTCATGCCTTTCAATTGTTGCAACGCGGCTTGAATTTTGGCGTTTGCGGCGTCGTCCAGTTCGTTGTTTTTATACACTTTGTCCAACAGGCCTTCTTCTACCAATGCATCTTTGATCCAGCGTTTGGCAAAGGCATAGCTGGCTGGAACTTTGGCAACTTCACCTGTGCTTGGGTTTTTCAGGCTATCGACAGCGGGCGTTGGAGACTCAGCGGCGGCTTTTTTGGCCGGGGCGGATTTACTGGCTTTGGGGGCGGCGGGTTTGGGTGTGGCGGCTTTGGCTGG
>NZ_LUUG01000096.1 GCF_001644035.1 Methylomonas methanica | reverse complement strand
GGTTTTAACAGCTGCGGGAGGAGGCGGTGCCAGTTCGGTTTGGATTGCCGGTTTAGTCAGTTCCGGCTTGGCGGGCTCGGGTTTACTTGCTTCCGGTTTTTCTTTTTTGCCGCCCATCACTACAAATACTACATAAGCTACAAAAATAGTCGTCGCTATAAAAAGCAATTCAGCCATAACCCTTCCCCTTTGTTTGTTTTATTTATTAAGATTCAGAACAATGTGATGACACGTTTTAAACACCGCGGGCGAATATACCAGAGCTAGTCAAGTCGGTAAACTAATACCCCATTTGGCGAAAGGTTCGCGAATTGTTTTCAAACCGCTTCAGGTGATTAAGCTGGCCGCCTGATTGCTGCCCAGCAAAAGGCCCAGCGAAATTTTATGGCCCTCCAGTAGATTCTGCTCGGGTTTGCCGAACGCGTAGCCCTGGCCGAAATTGACGCCGATTTCCTTCAGCTTCATCGCGGTACCTGCCGATTCGACGAATTCGGCAATGGTTTTCTTGCCGAGTTTTGAAGCAATTTCCACCATGGATTTGACGAGTATCTGGTCGGTTTCGTTGTCGAGCAGGTTTCTGATGAATTGACCGTCGATTTTTACGTAATCGACCGGAAAGGTTTTCAGATAGTTGAAAGAACAAAAGCCGGCGCCGAAATCGTCCAACGCGAACTTGCAACCCAAGGCTCTGATTTTGTTAATCATGTGCCGAGTTTTTTCAAAATTGTCCACGGCCGCTGTTTCAGTGATTTCGAAGGTTAAACGGTTGGCGTCTATCCAGGTCATTTCCAGTTTATCCTTAATCGTGGATAGTAAATCAGGATATTGAAACGCGGTACTGGAGAGGTTGACGGCCAGGGAAATGTAAGACATGTAAGTGGGTAGCGCTGCCAGAAAGTCGATGGCATTTTCAACGACCCAAAGGTCTATCGCGTGAATCAAGCCGGTTCTTTCCGCCACCGGTATAAACTGATCCGGTGTAATGATCTCATTGCCTTCACCGCGCATGCGCAACAACGCTTCATAATGTGAGACGTTGCCGTCGGACAACTGCACGACAGGTTGGAACACCAGGAATAACTGATTGTCTCGCAAGGCTTTGCGAATCAGCGGCACCCAATAGATGTCCCGGCGCCTTTCCTTGACGATCAGATCCTCGCTGTTATAAATGTAAATTTTGTCTCTACCGGTGCTTTTCGCATAATTGCAGGCTTGGCGCGCATGCAAAATCATTTCGCCCGGATGGAATGCGGAAACCGTATTGTCCAGCGTGGCAATGCCGATGGAAACCGAGGCGCTATAAGACACTTCGCCGGTAAAAAAACGGAAATTGTCCACGGTGGTTTTGATGGTTTCAGCGAGAATCTGCGCCTGCTTTTTGGTTTTGTTTTCCAGGAACAAACAAAACTCGTCGGCACCGATACGGGCGAACAAACTGCCGGCCGGTAATAGTTTTCGGACCAGAATAGCCATTTCGACCAGCAAACGATCACCCACTTCAAAGCCTTCCAGTTCGTTAATCAGGCTGAAGCGGTCCACATCGATGAATAATAAAGACCCGTCTTTTTGCGCTTTATTGCTGTGATTTAGTACCAGTCTCAGCTGACGTTCGAAACTGCTGCGGTTGAATAAGCCGGTTAATTCGTCGTGCGCAACCAGAAATTTGAGTTTGGCATCGATAACGTTTTTTGCGGCCAGTTCATTGATCAATTGTTCTTCCTGACGGTGCCGCAATTGGCGTTCCTGTTTCAGGCTCAGTAAAAACTTGACTGCGAGTATCAATTCCTGGGTGTTGACCGGCGTGTTGATTTTATAAGTTAGACAATTGTCGTGTTGCGGCTGACAACGGTCGAGGTCGCAGGCGAAGCTGTCGTCGTTCAGAATCACCACCGGGATGACCGATACCGAGTTGGCGCTGGATAAACTTTGACACATCTCCCGAGCTTGGCAAAGCGGCAGCAGTGCGTTCAACACGATCAGGCCGATCCTATCGGGTTGATCGGCGTAAGGCTTCAGAATCTCGTAAATTTGTTCGCCATTTTCGGCTACGCGAATTTCGGTAAAGCCCGTGGCTTTTAATGTGGAAACGATTTTTTGAGCAGAGACTTCATTATGCTCCGCAACGACAATAAGTTTTTCTTTGAGCACATCATTGGCAATCATCTAATACCATCCAGGTATTGGCATAAAATCGGGAGCTGTAAGCATAAGGTTAGGAGGAGGGCGGCATTTAATAAGCTTGTATTTTCATATAATTGGTCTAGTTTTAAGCGCAGCCTTTAATGCTATTTCTATGCTATTGGTTTTCAGTATAGGTGTAAATTTAATTTTTTAGAATTATTGATGATAGCTTACTCACCATCCACATTGACTGTAGCCGATTTGCTGAGAGGCGATTTACAACTCGCCTCGCCGCCGAATGCCTATTTTTTGTTGAAAAAAATAGTCGAAGATCCGAACAAGACCGCGAAGGACGCGGCTGTTGTGATCGAAGCCGATGCGGCATTGGCGGTAAAGCTACTGAGGATAGTTAACAGTGCTTTTTATGGCTTCCCGTCCCAAGTCAGTTCGATTGCCAAAGCCATCACCTTGATTGGTACCCGTGAGTTGCAGAATCTGGTGCTGGGTACCTTGATTGTCGAACGCTTTTCCGATTTACCGGGACAGCATTTCTCCATTCACGATTTTTGGGCCAGAAATTTGCGCTGCGCGTTGATTGCCCGCGAACTGGATATTCATTTCGGCAAGCACTATGCCGACACCGCGTTTCTGTGCGGCTTGGTCCATAACATCGGTCAATTGGTGTTTTACCGGCGGATTCCGGTATTGGCTCGGGAAGTTGACTTGCTTTTGCAGTCACAAACCCCGCTTGCTGTGGACGACGAGGTGACGATAGAGCAAAATGTGATCGGCTTCGACCACTTTCAGGCCGGTGCCGAGTTGTGCAAACAATGGATGTTACCAGACGTTATTGTGGAAAGTATTCGCTTGCATTGCTTTCCTGATCTAATCGGGCCTTACGCCGATTTGGCTGCCATGGTGAGGCTGGCTAACTGCTTGAGTCGAATCGAAAATCCCTACGATGCTCACGCCGTCAATGCGTTGAATCTGACGCCGGAACAAATTAGTTTCATCCTCGATAAAATCAGCGACGAATTCGAAGTGATTTTTAAATTGTTCTATCCCACCGTCTAAGCCCACTGTCATTAAGTTAAGGAAAAAGCTCCCTCTCCTGCCGGAGAGGGTTGGGGTGAGGAGAATAAATAAAGCAAAGGCTTTATTGATCCCTTCATCCTAACCTTCTCCTATATGCCCAGTGGGTGCGGAGGGAGAAGAGATGGCCCAGCCATTAAGCTCACGGCAGTGACCAGCCCGTTCGTACTCGTACCATTCTCGGAATATCTGTTGCTGAAAGGTGACAGGGTCCTAGCCCAAGTACCCCCATCTTCTAGCCCGCGATAGGCTATCGACTTGCCTCGAATGCGGTTTTTGTCGCAAAAAAACAACGGATAGGCCAATTAAATTCGTTTTGTCATAAAGTTGTCACATTGCCTCCATACAATGCCCACAAGCTCTCAGGTCGCCGTGGTCTTTGAGTTAACGCATTGATTTATATAATTATTGGAGAAATTTGATGAGACTTTCTAAGCTGAGCCTAGCAGTGGCTGCGGTTATTGGCTCGGGTATCTGCGCCGAGGCGATGGCGCTGGATTTGTATGTTGATGCCAAAACCAAGCAGATTTTTGCCGAACCGGGTCCGGGTCGCACTAAGTTGGGTTCATTTGAAAAAGTCGAAGATACGGTTGCTAAAAAAGTTGAAGCCGACAATCAAACACAAAAAGCTGAGATCGACAAAATCAAGCAGGATCTCGAGCTGAAAACCAACGAACTGAAAGCACTTGACGAGCATATCGTTGCGCAGCGTGAAGACAGAGCCAAAAACGACGAAAAATGGTTTAACAAAATCAACGTTCGCGGTTATACCCAAATGCGTTACAACCAGCCCTTGACCGGCGATAGAGTTGCTGGCGAGCCTGAACTCAAATCTGTGGGCGACGGCTCCATTGGCAATAACAGCGGCTTCTCGTTGCGTCGGGTGCGCTTAGTGTTCTCTGGCGATATGAATGATTACATCTCGCTGTATCTGCAACCGGACTTTGCGACAACAAATGGTGATTTGCACTTTGCCCAGTTGCGCGATGCTTATGCCGACTTGGCTTTTGATAAGGAACACGAATACCGAGTCCGTGCCGGCCAATCCAAAGTACCGTTCGGTTGGGAAAATCTGCAATCCTCTCAAAACCGTTTGACACTGGATCGTGACGATGCTTTGAACAGCGCCGTGCCTAGCGAACGGGATTTAGGCCTGTTTGCCTATTGGAGCCCCACAGACGTGCAAAAACTCTGGAAAGGCCTGACCAAGAAAGGTCTTAAAACATCAGGCGACTATGGTGTCTTGGGTTTGGGTATTTACAATGGTCAGGGTGTCAACAAATCAGAGGCTAACGACAATCTCTATTTAGTTGCTCACTCGACTTATCCGATTGAATTAAATTTCTTGGGCAGCTGGATGCGTGGGCAAGTTTTGGAAGTGGGGGCAGATGTTATGTCTGGTCGTTTTAATTTTACCCCGACTGAATACCAAAACCCATTTGATACCACAAGCACTACGCAAACCCCTGTTAATGCCTCAACCTCAAGAAGCAGTAGTGAAGATAGGGTGGGTGTACACGCTATACTATTCCCTCAACCCTTCGGTTTGCAAGCCGAGTGGAACTGGGGCGCAGGCCCAACACTTAATCCTAACATCGATAGAAGCTCTACGGCGGGCATAAGCGGTGTCATTGAAAGACAAGCCTTGAACGGTGGTTATGTTCAGGCCATGTATAAAATCGACGAAGTATTTGGTACCAAAGGCACCATGATCCCCTATGTGAAATGGCAAACGTATGACGGGGCTTGGAAAGGTTCAGCGAATGCTCCTCGGGTTAGCGTAGATGAAGTCGAAGCTGGTGTTGAATATCAAATCAACAAAGCACTTGAACTAACACTGGCTTACTCGACTATGAATAGAACCTACATCAGTAACTTAACCAGTACAGACTATTTAAGGCAAGCCAGCGGCGACATGATCCGTACACAGTTGCAGTTCAACTATTAAGTTTTCTTAGCGCGTGGTCTGGCTGCGCGCTAAAACATTTCTGGCTTAAAATCGATACCCCGTTTCTTGCGAAACGGGGTATTTTTTTGCCGCTGGTTTTTGAGTGCTCGGATTTGGTGTCTAGCAGGGGATATTAAGAGTCAACAGAATAATCGCCGCATGCCCCGAATAAATCGACACAAGGTGAGTGTTGAAGCAAGCAGTCTGCTAGACTGTCTCGCCTATAAAAAAACTCCGAAAGTTATGAGTGAACAACAATCCCTAGCCCGTTTCGGCTGGCTATCTATTGCCGCCGCCGTTAGTACCATCGCATTAAAAAGCTATGCCTATTGGTTGACCGGGTCGGTGGGTTTGCTGTCCGACGCGCTGGAGTCGCTGATCAATTTGGTGGCGGCGATCATAATGCTGGTGGTGCTGACTATTTCGGCGCGGCCGCCGGACGACACCCATGCCTACGGCCACGAAAAAGTCGAATACTTCTCCAGCGGTGCGGAAGGCATTATGATTTTGCTGGCGGCGTTTAGCATTGGTTATGCAGCCTGGGATCGCTTGTTCAATCCGCTGACGCTGCATCAACTTGATCTGGGGATCGCGGTTTCGGTGTTCGCTTCATTGATCAATTTGACGGTTGCCCGAATTTTGATTGGTGTCGGCCGGCGGCGGCAGTCGATTACGCTGGAAGCCGATGGTAAGCATCTGATGACAGATGTCTGGACGACGGTCGGGATTTTGGTCGGCATCGCCATTATCTCGGTGGCAAACCGTTTCGAGCCCAGTTTGGCGTTTGCCAGAGAATTGGGGCTAAACGGCTGGGAAATACTCGACCCGATTATTGCGATAGGGGTGGCTTTACATATCGTTTGGGCCGGCTTGCAATTGATTCGCAGGACGGTGGAAGGCCTATTGGATGCGGCGCTATCGCCGGCGGAAATCGCTGAAATTGTGGCGGTGCTTGAGCAGCATGTGGCTGGCGACGGCATTGCCTATCATGCGTTACGGACTCGTTACGCCGGCGCCAGGCGCTTCATGTCAGTACATGTGCTGGTGCCGGGTGGTTGGACGGTGCAGCAGGGCCATGATTTGTTGGAAACCATAGAAGGGCAGATCAAGGACAAGTTCGACAATATCGATATCGACACCCATCTTGAACCTATCGAAGATGCGGTCTCTTGGGAGCATTGAGCGCCGCAGATGGTTTGTAGGAGCGGCCCCTGGCC
>NZ_LUUG01000095.1 GCF_001644035.1 Methylomonas methanica | reverse complement strand
GCCGTGTATAGTCCCTGCTCGGGTTTGGCACCGGAGGCTATCGCAAAGGCCATGGCCAGAGGCAGCGCCACTACGCCGACAATCACACCGGCCAACAGGTTATTCAGCCAATGCGCTCTGGACAATAAGCCCGCGCGTCTGGCTTCAAGAATTGCAATCATTGGAAAGGTTTTGATGTTTATCGAAGGGGCCCATGATAGCACCTGGGTCGTAGCGATTACCGCGTGCTTCGCGTATAAATCCTTAGGCTGTCGTAAAAGCTGCCATACGCAAGATGCGATAAAATACCCGCACGCCAAACCGTAGGAAGCAAGTCGCGACAGCCCGATCAGTACCATGTTGACCTTCTATGGGTTCGTGAGCGTACCCTACATCTACATCTGGACTTTGAGACAAGCCAAATCATTGTTGGAATACAGCCGGTTTGATGCCATTGGTCGGCGCCTACTCAATGGCTCAAATAGGACGACTGCCCGAAACCACGAAAGGCTGCTTCGTAGGAGCGAAACCCGAAAAACGATGTTTGGACTTGTGGCCGCCTTGGAGAAATATGAATGACGGGTGAGGGTCGATTGTGTTGAAAAAGGGCTCTTTTGTGAAAATAGCTCTTTTTATAAAAATTATTACCTATTAAAAACAATAGGTTGAAAATACGAGTGTAGGAAAAATTGGCCTAAATTCGTCGAAAACCGACTTTTTCAACATAATCGGTCGATTGCGTCAACTCATCACTTCCAAAAGCCGTCATTCAACACCGGCATAATCGTATCGGCATCAATAGCAGGGGTTTGAATCGGAACATTTGGCGGTTTTCAAGCGGAATGGGCGGCGGATTTTAGGTGGAATATGCATCACCAGGGACCGCATTAACAAACCCGCTTAAAAACCCGAGGTATGAAACGCATAGGCGTTCTTTCCCGATTTTTTGATTTCATACATCGCGCAATCGGCATAGCTGATCAGTTTTTCGCTGTCGTGACTATGATCAGGGAAAATTGCAATGCCGATGCTGGCCCCCACCTTGGCGATTTGGCCTTCCAGCAAGATCGGTTTTTTTAGCGCTGCCAGTATTTTCTCGGCAACCACCCCGGCGTCGCCGTTACATTCGATACCGTTCAGCAAAATGATGAATTCGTCGCCGCCCATTCTGGCGGCGGTGTCCGAGTCGCGAACCGACTCGCGCAAACGTTTTGCCACTTCCTGCAAGACTATGTCGCCGGCTTTATGGCCCAAATTGTCGTTGACTGCTTTAAACCCATCCAAATCGATAAACAGCACCGCCAATTTGCCCCGGTTACGCACGGCCAAACGTTGCGCGGTTTCCAAGCGATCTTTGAACAGCGGACGATTCGGCAGCCCGGTCAAGTTGTCATGACTGGCCATGTGCAGTATTTTTTCCTCGGCCTGCTTACGTACGCCAATTTCATAGACCAAGGTGTCGTTAAGCGTTTGCAGGTTTTTTTTGCTGTTTTCGATTTGCATCACCGCCTGTGTCAACAGTTTGGCCTTGGTATGCGCCTGATAGGCCTGGGCTCGCATCGCCAAGGATTTTTCGAGTAAATGCCGTTGAAACTCCTTGGTATTGCCGGTCTTGATGACGGGATTGTCCTGTTTCATGCCGCTCATCCTCCCAGTAAATCGATTCCGCAACGCAGCCCCTTCAAGTGCGCGAAGGCCTCTTGCACTTTTCCGCCTTCAATCACCGAGCCGTGTTGCGGCAGAATTCTGGCAATATCCAGATGTTCGATATTTTTCAAGCCAAAACGCAATATTTGATTGTTAGGCATATAAGCCTGATGAAACGAATCCATATCCTGGGGAAACTTGGCGCTAGCAAACAAACTCCACTCGTCGTCCAATGCCCCGAACAAATCGCTGCTGAACAGACTTTTGGTTTTGGCGTCGTAGGTGGTAATCGCGCCAGGCGCATGCAGATAGAGAGTCGGATGAAAACTCAGCACTCTTCCGCTTTTCAGGGTGTAGCGGTATTCGTGTTCATCCACAACGTAGAGCTTTGACGTGAAACCCAGATGTTGAATCAGTCGCATCGTGTTGGTGTGGCCCGCAACCTGCAAATCGGCGCGGCCAATTAAATCCTCAACGATGGGCAAATTGGCGCACACGTCCGGGTCCTGATGCGCCACCACGATTAGCGAAATCTTTTCCGGATTAATCAAATCGATAATTTTGCGCATGATGATCGGAAACTCCGGCACCGAGCCCGGATCGAACAACACCGCTTCGTCGCCGTCGATCAACAAATAGGGGTTGCAATGCATGTGTGCGGATTCGTCGCAAAAACCTATCCAATAAATATCGTCGGTAATAGCTATCGGATCGTCGTAGTTATAAATCTTGCTCATGGCTGCTCGGTATAGTTTTGAAACCATGGCGATTATGAGCTTATTTATACTGCGGTCAACTATACCTATACCAACAGCGACAAATGCCTAGGTCGCCGTATACCTATTATCCTTAAACCGCCTAAGTTCCGACTGTTGCCCTGTAAACACCCAGGAAACAAAAGCATCCGGAAACTGGTGCTCAGCAAGCAATGCGCGGTTAATTAACTGCTGAAATTCATCGTCGTCCTCGCGCACCTTGCCTGGTTATCTTCCGAAAAACCATTTAAAAATAAAGTCCTTAGCGCTTTACCTAGCGCTCCATGCCTAACAATGCCAAGCCTATCAGAAATCTGGCACGGCTCATGCTGTATTAGAAATCAACAGCACTAATCAAAGCCTATTTAGAGAATCAAACAGCCGCCAACTTAGCGCGGAGCAACAGGGAATATGGCATTTATATTTAAGAAATGAGGAACATCGGCATGAGCAGTCCTTTAGCGACTTTTAATAAATTTGCACCGGCGGGCGCTCCCGCGGATTGGGATGCGGCGGACGTTGTTTCGTTAAAACCGTCTATCGCTCAGTTAAGCGAAGGCTTAACGCATTCGCGCGTGGCGGTTGCGTTGGGTGATTTTAAGTACGTCACTGAAACCCGCGATCATAAATGGGTAGATTTTCTATTAATCGGCGTGCTGACGATCTTTATCCACAACACAGTAGTCAATCACTTTAGCGGCGCGGCGTTTGAACAGGAAATTGTCGAGCCGATCAAACCCGAGACCAAAGTCCAAATCACCCTGACTAGACCGCAACCAAAACCGGTGCCGCCACCACCTCCGCAAGTTAAACCGCAACCGCCCAAACCCAAGGTCGTACCGCTAAAGCCACCGAAAATCCAACCGGTGCCAAAAGTAGTGGAGGAAGCACCGGCGCCGGCGCCTGTCGAAGGGCCGGTGGTAGACAACGCCCCACCGGCTCCGCCAGCACCTCCCGCTCCGGTGGTTGAAGAAAAAATCACCGAGCCGGTAGCCGACGCAGCCTACCTGCACAACCCATTGCCCGAATATCCCGAAGTTGCGCAAGAACGCGGCTGGGAAGGCAAGGTAGTGATGAAAGTACACGTGCTGCCCGATGGCACCACCGATAGCGTTACCGTCAGCAAATCCAGCGGTCAGAAAGTCCTGGACGATGCTGCCGTCAAAGCCGTTCTCAAGTGGTCTTTCGTGCCGGCCAAGCGCGGCGATACGCCGATCGCCCGCTACACCACGGTTCCATTCACTTTTAAATTGTAATTAATTTTGAGGATCAAAAATGTCTGATATAGCAACCAACGTCATCGTCGATGGCACCCTGAACACCTTAATTGCCGCCTCGGTCGTGACCTGGGGCTTAATCCTGATCAAAGGCGTGCAACACATCCGCATTTCCTATCACAACCGTCGTTACAACAAGGAGTTTTGGAGCGCGCCTAATATCCAGGCCGCTGCTCACCTGGAGAATCAGGATGGTCCGGCAGCTAGAGTCGCCGGCATCGGTTTCTCCACGCTGATCGAAACCGACGGCGGTGCGTCGACTCACGATCTGGAACACACCTGGGACAGACAGGAATTGTTGGACAGACGTTTGCGTCAGCAAATGCAAAAAGAACGCGGCTCGCTGGAAAGCGGTCTGGCGGTGCTGGCGACCATCGGCAGTATCTCTCCGTTCGTGGGCTTGTTCGGTACCGTGTGGGGCATCATGGGTGCGCTGACCAATATCAGCAAAACCGGTTCGGCCAGCTTGGAAGTGGTCGCCGGCCCTATCGGTGAAGCATTGATCGCCACCGCGGTAGGTATCGCGGTCGCAGTACCGGCGGTAGTGGGTTACAACTTTTTCATCCGCCGCAATAAAGTGGTGTGGGCCTTCCTGGACGACTTTGCCATCGACTTTGTGCACCTGGCGCTGAAAAGCTCGTTCATCATCGAACGCGCTGGCAGTAAACCGGCAGCGGCGGCAGCTTCCGCACGTTTGACCGATGTCAGCGGCGGCAAAAAGTCCAATATCAAAGACACTCATGAAGAATTAATCGCGAAAGAGGCGCACGCATAATGGCATTCAATACTAAAGACGACGGCGGCGATGACGTCATGG
The DNA here is from genome assembly GCF_001644035.1 of Methylomonas methanica. Classification (GTDB taxonomy): domain Bacteria; phylum Pseudomonadota; class Gammaproteobacteria; order Methylococcales; family Methylomonadaceae; genus Methylomonas; species Methylomonas methanica_A. The sequence goes on along the minus strand of NZ_LUUG01000095.1, from coordinate 74,980 downwards.
GTGAAATCAACGTTACGCCCCTAGTGGATGTGATGTTGGTACTGCTGGTGGTGTTTATCGTCACCGCCCCCTTGCTGACTCAGGCGGTACACGTCAACCTGCCGAAAACCGCGGAAACCGCGCCACCGGACGACAAAGCGGCGTCTTACTTGAGTGTGGATGCCCAGGGCAAAATCTACATCGATAAACAAGAATTTCCGTTGGAAATCATCGAAGGCGAATTGAGAAATCGCCTGGCAGCCAATCCGGAGTTTGCTTTAAACCTGAACGCGGATGACGCGGTGCAATATGGCATCGTCGCCAAGGTAATGTCATCCATCGAACGAGCCGGCGTGACCAAGTTGTCGGTTCTGACGGTTCCGCAATAAAACACTAAATCATGAACTGACCGGGTAGCAAGTTTACCCGGCTCGTTAATCGCGGCGTCAATTGCGTTGCGGCAAAAGCACACCCCGAACCACGCCAAGACCAAGGATGCAGCCGCTGCGTCCAGGGTTTATTCGCGTTTAGGTACAAACCTTTAGGAGAACTGTAGGATGGCGCGCAAGACCGCTCAAGACTTTCACCCGGAAGCTTTACAAGCTTTTGACAAATACGTGCACGGCGATATTTCCCGGCGGGACTTTTTATCGTCGGTACCTAAATATGCCCTGCTCGGCCTGACCGCCGAAGCGCTGTTGGAAGCGCTTAACCCGCGTTTCGCCGAAGCAAAGCAAGTCGCCGATGACGATCCACGCATTAAAGCCACGTATGTGGAATACCCTTCCCCGCACGGTAACGGCAAGATTCGCGGTTACCTGGTGCAACCGGCCAAAGCCGCCGGCAAACTACCGGTAGTGCTGGTTATCCATGAAAACCGAGGGTTGAATCCGCATATGCAGGACGTCGCCCGCCGCTTGGCGCTGGATAATTTCATTGCCTTCGCACCGGACGCGCTGTTTACGCTGGGCGGTTATCCGGGCGATGAGGACAAGGCCCGCGAATTGTTCCAAAAGCTGGATAAAGAGAAAACCCAGGCCGACTTTTTGGCAGCGGCGCAAGCCATTAAAAAATTGCCGAATAGTAACGGCAAATTGGGCGCGGTGGGCTTTTGCTACGGCGGCGGCATCGTCAACTTCCTAGCCACCCGTCTGCCGGATCTGGCGGCTGGCGTACCGTTCTACGGCGCGCAACCAGCCGCCGATCAGGCCGCCAAAATCAAAGCACCGTTACTGATCCATTACGCCGGCATCGACGACCGCATCAATGCCGGCTGGCCGGCCTATGAAGCGGCCTTGCAAAAGGCCGGCGTCAATTACGAAGCCCATACCTATCCGGGCGTGCAACACGGCTTTAACAACGACACCACCCCACGCTACGACGCCGCCACCGCCAAGCTGGCCTGGGATAGAACCATCAGTTTCTTCAACGCTTACCTGCGCGACAGTTAACCCATCGGGAGGATTTCAATGAAAGTGGAAGTGCATATTTGGGATTGGCCATTACGGCTGTTTCACTGGCTGCTGGTGCTCGCGGTGGTCGGCGCCTATGCCACCGGCAAACTGGGCGGCAATCTGACGGATTGGCATGCCCGCTTCGGCAGTTTGATTCTGGGCTTGCTGGTCTTTAGATTGATCTGGGGCTTCATCGGCACCACCCACGCCCGTTTCGCCAGTTTTTTTCCGACCTTTTCCAGACTGGTGGACTACGTCAAAGGCGAATGGCAAGGCGTCGGCCACAATCCGGCAGGTGCGATAGCGATTATCGCCCTGCTGGCGGCTCTAAGCTTCTTGACTGTCACTGGTCTGTTCGCCAATGACGATATCGCTTTTGAAGGTCCGTTATTTCATGTCATCGACAAAGAGCTTAGCGACAAACTCAGCGGCTGGCATATCTTTGCAGTGAATATCCTGCTGGGTTTGGTGGCAGTGCATGTCACGGCTGTTGTCCTGTACCAACGCCTGAAAAGAACCAATCTGGTCGGCGCGATGCTGACCGGCAAAAAGCAATTGCCTAAGTCCTTGGCGCCCTCGCCGATCAAACCGGTCGGACCGTTCCGTTTCGTGATCACCTTGTTGATCGCGGCAACGGTGGTCTGGGGTGTTTGGAGCGGCGGCTTTGTCGAATATCTGGCACCGTTAGCTAGCTTCCAGTCCGCTTCGGCCAATCCTAAATCCTAAACCTTAGTTTTTCTACCACACCACAAGGAGTTAACCCCATGAAATTGAAAATGGTAATCGCACTGGCGCTGGGCGCTGTCACAACGGCGGCCGTGGCCGGCGATGTGGAAGACCAGATTCGCTTCCGCCAATCCGCCTACTCGTTCTTGGGCTGGAATACTGCGAAAATCAAAGCACAAGCTGCCGACCATCCGGAAACCTTTAACAAAGATCAGGTGATCGCTGCCGCTAACGCCGTTGCCGCGGTCGCCAATTCCGGTCTGCTCAGCCTTTACGGCCCTGGCACCGATAAAGGTACCGGCTGGAAAGCCACGCGTCTGAAACCTGAATTCTTCGAAAAGCAGGATGAAGTGAAAGAGATCGAAGCGGCTTTCATCAAGGAAGCCAACGAGTTGCAAAAAGTAGCGGCCAATGGCGATGTAGCGGAAGTTAAAGCCCAATTCGGCAAAGTCGGCGCGTCTTGCAAAAGTTGCCACGATTTGATTCGGGTTCGCGAATAATTCTGTCGGTCACGAACGCTAAAAACCTATTCGGACAAGAACATTAACGGGCACGGCATCGGCTAAATAAAAACCATGCCCGTTATCGCATCGACCAAAAGCCCGCTTAGGCCTTAGGCATTTGCCGCAGCTTTTCGACTACTTTGTCGCCGAATTCTACAGTGCTGATCATCGTCACGCCGCTGCCGGGTTTGGACAAATCGGCGGTGGAATAGCCGTCGGCAAACACGCCCTGCATTGCCGCCCAGACGTTTTTCGCTTCCGCTTCCATATCGAAGCTGTTTTCCAGCATCATCGCTACCGAACCGATCATCGAATACGGGTTGGCGATGTTTTTGCCGGCGATGTCAGGTGCCGAACCGTGCGATGGCTCGTAATAGGCCTTGTCCGGACCGATGCAAGCCGAAGGCATCAAGCCCAGTGAGCCCAAGATACCGCCGCCTTGGTCGCTCAAAATATCGCCGAACATGTTTTCCATCACCATTACGTCGAACTGGGTGGGTTTCAGGCAAAGCGCGGTAGCGGCGGCGTCGACCAGCATATTCACGACTTGTACGTCCGGATAGTCTTTCGCCACTTCTTCCATCACCTCATTCCACAACACGCTGGATTTCAGCACGTTGCTTTTATGAATGTTATGCAGCAACTTACGGCGTTTGCTAGCCAGTTTGAAGGCTTGCTGCATGATCTGGCGAATCTGCGACTCGTCGTATTCCAGGGTTTCGCGGACGTAACGCAAGCCGGCATCGTTGACGCCCATTTCTTTTTCGCCGAAATACAGGCCGCCGACCAATTCGCGCACGATCACCAAATCGATACCTTCACCGATCACCTCCGCTTTTAACGGCGAAAAATGCCCGAGCGATTTTGGCAACGACACCGGACGAAAATTGGCGTAGGTGTTGTAACGACGACGTAAAGGCAACAAAGCGCCGCGTTCTGGCTGCTCGTCGATAGGAATGCGCTTGGAGTCTTCGTGACTCAAGCCGATCGGGCCTTTCAGGATCGCATCGGCCTCGTCGCAAATGGCTTTGGTTTGATGCGGAAACGCCGAGCCGGATTCGAAATACGCACAGGCGCCGAAAGCAGCCGGCAGCAATTCGAAGCTTACGTCGTTACGTTCTTCGATAACTTTCAGAACCTTGACGGCTTCCGCAGTAATCTCAGGGCCGATGCCGTCGCCGGCCAATATTGCGATTTTGTAATTTTTCATGGGATGGTGAGTGCTGAGTGGTTAAAGCGATAAATCGGGAATGTTTAATCGACAAATAAACGGCGGATTTTATCAGATTGGTTGCAATGCTTCCCCCGAAAAACCGCTGGCCCGGCAAACCTAGGCAAAACCTGAACGGAACGGGATTTATAGACGTTTTAATTGATTTACCGGGCAGCCAAATCGTTTCAGGCGGCTTGAGTAACCCGCACACGCCGGGAAACCGAGTAATTTTCTCCAACGTTCGAGCTCTGAGCTAAAACGTTGGAGTTATTTTGTCCAATGACCGAGAAAAAAGCTTGGCCGTTGTAGAAAATTTGCTCAACGGCCAAGTAAAAAAGTAAATCGGTGGCGAGCGGAGAATGGTCAGTCGGCTTATTTACCGCAGCGAAGGAGCAGGTCTAAAGCCGGACAGGTTTTGTGAGTCTGGTCCTGAATGTTTCTAATTGTCCCCACTCTCCAGCATGGGAACTATGAAAAATAATTTTTTACAGCGGAGATATCGACATCAATCATGGCAAAGCGTGGTCCTGTTAGTAATCTGGGTTCGCCCGGCTAAGCGGCGGCGGTTTGCGCGCAAATTAACACAATTGTTTAGCCAAGACGCGGATAAGCTAATCGCCCCCGTCAAAACCCAACTTTAAACTTTTCCAGCAACTGATTTACTTCCGGATTTGTGGCCGCTGAGTCCTGGTAAACCGCGAAAATCGTGCGCCGAATTTCCGGATCGGATAAATATCGGGTGTTGAGTTTATCGCCCCGCTTCGGCACGCTGAATTCCGGCATCAATGCCACACCGATACCCGCCCGCACCATGCCCAATATCCACTCCTCACTATTGCTGCGATACGCCGCATAAAGATTGATCTGCCGGCCCAGGCAAACGCCCCGCAAGGTTTCGCGTAATTCGCAGTTTAGCCTGTCCAGATAAGGCTCGGATTGGATGGTCGCCAAATCGATGACCGATAATTGATTGAAGCGATGCTTGTCGTTAAAAACCACTACATAACGCTCCTCGTATAGTTTTAAGGACTGTAAATGCGCCGGTAGCGGCGAGGTCGGCGCACTGACTACCAGATCCAGCAGCCCCTCGTCCAATTGTTGCAACAGATTACCCTCGCTATCTACCACTAATTCCAATTCCACATGCGGCCGTTCTTGCTGGAAGTCGGCGAAGAACGGGCTCATATGCTGCGCGGCGATAGTAGCCATCACGCCTATGCGTAGCGGCACGGTGTTCAAGCGGCTGAAGCGGACAGCCTCGGCCTTGATGGTTTGCGCCTCGCGAAAGATCTGCCGCAGGGTCGGCTCCACCAAGCACCCCAGCGATGTCAAGCGACAGCCGCTGCGTTCGCGGCTGAATAACTCCCCGCCCAGTTCGTCTTCCAGCTTTTTAATCGCTTGCGTCAACGACGGTTGCGCGACATAAGTCGATTGCGCGGCCCGCGTAAACGTGCCCTTATCGCATACCGCCAGGAAATAGCGTATTTGTTGCATTTCCATATTTGGCTCGCTATTGAATAGGAATAACCTATTGTTTCATAGAAAACCGGTATTTTACTAATCAGCTATTTAGGCGTCTCATAGCATCTCCTTTTTACAAAAACATTCGAGAAACCTATGAAAGTAGCAAAACTAATTGTGATGTACCCCATACCGACTGATCTGGAAACTTTCGAACGCCGCTATGCCGACGAACACGTGCCGATGGCCGTGGAAAAACTGGCCGGCAAAACCCGTTTCGTCGCTTCCCTGATTAAATCCAATGCCGATCAAAGCGCTGCTCAGTTTCATCGTATCGCCGAAGTGTACTTCACTACCCTGAGCGACATGCAAGTCTGCCTAAGGTCGCCCGGCGGCCAGGAAACGGCGGCACATGCGGTCGAGATTTCCAGCGGCGGCGCGCCGACGTTTCTGATTTCCGAAGTGGAAACCTTCGATTTCTAATTGCGTTGACCAGCTTAAGTTAAACGCTATGAAGGAGGAAACCGATGAACACCGGACATAACAGTTATAAAAGCCAGGGAGCAAGGTTAGCCTTGATCTTGGCGCTGACGTGCCTGCTGTTGGGCAATGCCCACGCTCATCGCGGCGCGGCCGAAGAGGTCGATAACTGCAATGCGCGAGTGGGCTTTGAACGCGTACATTTTACGGCGTATACCCCGACATTGTCCGGCAACCGGGAATACTGCAACATCATTCCCGGCGTCGGACCCACCAAGCTAGTGTTCGATTACGAGGGCAAAAGCCTGCGCCATGTCAGCGTCGAATTCGAGATCACCAAAGAGCCGGATGGTACGCGGGTGTTTTATCGGGAACCACAAAAAGTCAAAACCGGCACGGCGAACGTCTCGGTGGACTTTGGCCGTTATGGCGCCGGCAATTACTTGGCGCATATTGCTATCGTTGATAAGGATAAGCGCCTGGATACCCATATTCCGTTCTCAGTCGGGCTGGAGTCGGTGCCGGGTAAAAACTATACGCCACTGCTGATAACGATAGCCAGCCTGTCTTTGCTGGCTTACGGCTTGTTCCGGGCTGCGTTAAAGCTTACGCCCAATCGAAATCCGGAAGCCTAAACCAAGCGTCGAACCCATCAAGGGAGCCATCAAAATGAATATTGCGCAGTTAAAGTCCTATCTTCTTGAAAGCAATCGTTGGCAAAAAGTCTTGTTCGGATTGCCGGTAATAGCACTGGTCGGTATGCTCTGGCTTGATCATAGCGGCGTTCCGGTGGAACTGGGGCAAACCGTTTACCGACCGGATATGCTGCATCGCGCTTGCCAGCCGGACCTAATGAGTGGCGATACCGGAGAAACGTACGGAGAAGAAACCGAAAACGGCATAAATTACAACGTCCGTACCCCGAAGAATTATGATGCATCAATTGCCCATCCTTTATTACTGGTATTTTCACCTGCGGGTGCGAATCGCGCCAAGACGGAGAAGATGACAGGATTCACCTTGCCCGCTACCCGCTCCGGCTTTATCGTTGCTTATGCCGATCATCCCGAGCTTTCGCCAAGCACCACCGTGGAGCTGGGTACGATCCCCCATGCGATGGCCAAAAAATGGTGTATCGATGAAAAACAGGTATATGTAACCGGCCATTCCGATGGCGGCACCTCGGCAATGGCTTTAGCCTTTATGACCGGCACCCGGCACGTTCCTACAGCAATTGCCCCCAGTGCCGCCGGCGTAACATATGAGGACTTACGAGACCGCAAATGCCCGGAACCCTTGCCGGTGATGATCATGCACAGCAGCAAGGACCGGCTGTTTCCAGGTTACGGACAGCAAACGGCCGGCTGGTGGGCGGCCTGTAACAAATGCGCGCCGATTCCTGATACGATAGGCAACGGTTGCGTGGCCTATTCCGGTTGCGCCAATGGCGTAAAAACCGTGTATTGCGAAGGCGACAAACCACATGCGCAATGGCCGGAACAGCGTAGCGATGCCATCATCGATTTTTTCTTGCATCACCATACCAGTATGTAACCGGCGACTGCGGGACAATGGACACTGCAAGCCTAACCGTCAGCTGTTAAGCAAGGTAGCGACGATTTCCAAATTCCGTTTCACAAGCAGTGTACTGAATGCCGCCAAGCGGCATATCGGCTAGCGTTTCCCTCCCACAAGCGCATTATCCATGTCGCCTTGGTCGAAAGTTCGTAGCGTACGGTGAGGTAACGATGCGCACGGAATGCGTTTAAGTGAATTCATGCTCTGCGATATTTTATAAGCCACGCCAAAGCTCTCGGTCAATCTCGCCAAGTGCTTGTCCAGCGTCCACAACTTTGGGTCGGGCGTGATCAAAACCGATGCCAGTAACTGCAAATCTATTAGCCCGCAACCCAAGCTAAACAGCGCTTCGCGCTCGATAAACTCTTCCACTTCCTGCAAACCGGCTTGATTGCAGACTCTTAACTGGCGCAGGCTCTATACAGGGTTTGAGTTCTCGGCGCGGGCGGTGTGCCGCAGCAGGCCAATTCTGCAATGATCAGCGGGTGAATCAACGCCGAATCGGTAAGCAGTAACCGAACCAAATCCTCGTTACGATTATTGAAATAGTTAACTCAAACCGAGGTATCGACCGACATCATGCGGTCCGGTCGGTTTGGCCGCGTTCTTGAGGAATATCGGCCATCTTCGGCAGGCTCCCGCCCAATGAGGCTAAGCGTTTGGCAGCCTGAATCCGCACGAAGGTTTTCATCGTTTCCCGGAAGATTTCGGCCTTATCTATGTCCGGATCGGCCATTTCCAGGGCTTTTTGATACAAGGTGTCGTCAATGGTTACAGTGGTGCGCATAGTATTTTATCGATATCAATTCTGATGACGTAATGTCTCAAAAATTACCAGGCTAAGGTGCGCTGATTGAAGCGGTCATACTGCCATGCGCTGGAATAGTTTCCCAAGGCGCCGATTTCGCCGATGTCTTGCATCTGGCGGTAAAGCCGTGATGCACAACCTTCGACCGCGATTTTTGCAAGGCCGCGAACGATGCCGGTATCGCGCCGGAGGTGCAGGTTTGGGAAGTGTAACTTCCTTTAAGTCCAACGAGTCTAGTAGGGTACGAATTGCTTACCCTACGCTTGAGTAATGTTGGCCATTTCGTGCAGCTGAATGTTGATCAACTTGATGGTCGCCAAAATACCGGCAAACACCTGATTGACATGCACACCGCGAGTTTTACGCAACTCATTGCCGCAATCCCAGGTAATCACGCATTCGGTCAGCGCGCTGGTATGGCCGCCCTTGGGGATGCGGATTTCGTAATCGGCCAGGGTTGGTAAGGTGTAATCATAATGTTGCAGCACCTTGCCAATGGCGTCGATAAAGGCGTCGAAGCCGCCGCTGCCGGCGCCGGTGGCTTGGTGCTTATCGCCTTTCACGTCGACGCGGATACTAACCGTGGACGGCAGATCCAAACCGCTGTTGATTGAGCAAGCCATTAATTCGATGTGCTGATAATTCTTGCTTTCCAAGACATCGGCGATGATGAACGGCAGATCGTCAGTGGTGATGGTTTGTTTGGAATCGCCGATACTGACGATGCGCGCCAGCACTTTCTTTTGGTCTTCGTCCGACAGATCGAGCTCTAACAATTCCAGGTTCTTCTTCAACGAAGCCTTGCCGCTCATCTTGCCTAAGGCATAACTGCGGATTCTTGAAAAGCGCTCCGGCCCCAGCTTGGTTTTATACAAGCCGCCTTTTTGGTCGCCATCGGCATGGATGCCGGCGGTTTGGGTGAATACATCGGCGCCGACGATAGGCGCATTCGCGGCAACGCGTTTGCCGGAGAAGTTTTCCACCATCTCGCTGATGCGGACCAAATGGCTCTCGTCCACGGATAACTCCATAGCCATTTTATCGCGCAGCACCACGGCGACTTCGGCGATGGAGGCATTGCCGGCCCGTTCGCCCAGGCAGTTTACGGTGCAATGCACCGCGCTGACACCCGCTCGCACCGCCGCCATCACGTTGGCGGTCGCCAAGCCGTAATCGTTGTGCGGATGGAAATCAAATTGCAGCGTGGGATAGCGTTCGCACATATCGCTAAAGCTGGCGTAAACCTCGTCCGGCGACATCACGCCCAAGGTATCGGGCAGCATGAAATGGCTGATAGTGCTGTGTTGTAAACGCTCCATCAAGCCGTAGACATAATCGCGGCTGTCTTTATAGCCGTTCGACCAATCTTCCAGATAAACATTGATCTTCAGGCCTTGTTCGTGGGCGTAGCCTATGGTTTGCAGCACATCGGTGCTATGTTGCTCCAGAGTTTTGCCGAGTTGTTCGCGGCAATGTTTCTCGCTGCCCTTGGCCAGTAAGTTAATCACCTTGCCGCCGGTCGATTTGATCCAGTCCACGCTGCGGGTATGATCGACAAAGCCCAGCACTTCGACGCGCTCGGCAAAACCTTCCTGCCGCGCCCATTGATTGATCAGGCTGACGGCTTCTTTCTCGCCCTCAGAAACCCGCGCCGAAGCTACTTCGATGCGATCCACGCGCAAAAATTGCAGCAAGGCTTTAGCAATGCTGACTTTTTCCATCGGCGTAAAGGCCACGCCCTGAGTTTGCTCGCCGTCGCGCAGCGTGGTATCCATTAACTGGATGTGTCTTATATTGGTAGACATGATTTTTGTTGTTCTCGATGCGTCCTGTAGCTGTATCAGGCCAAGTGTGCTCCGTTGGCTGGGTAGAGCGGTAGCGAAACCCAGGGCTCAGACTTTTCGTAAATGGCCTTTGTGCATAGCGTCTTCCAAAGACTGTAGCGCAGCTTACGCGCAATCCGACAGTTTATTTTTGAAGAGACTAATCTTTGCGTAACTCGCCATTTTCACCTAAAACAGAATGAATTGGCAATTTGTGGGCGGTTCGGACTCCGCGAGAAGCCAAACTTATTTTACAAGACCGAGGAAAAACGGCTCTCAAAATCGTCGTTTGAGATCAGAGAGACCGATGCGGGATCGATGATTAAATGACCAATTTTTTTTAATGATTAGGCGGAATTCTTACGTTCCGCCTATTTTTGCTGAATACCGGTGGCGACTACCTAGTGTTTCAAGCTAAAAAGCTGGCTACTCTTTGGTCCATTTGGCGGCTAATTGCGCGGAAAGCTGGCCAAAATAGGTACCCACTACAATCGAGATCGAAATCACCAACAAGGGATTACTCAGCGATGCGCCCAACAGGACTTCTTGCGTCAACTTGTCCGGTGTTTGCAATAAATAAGCGAACGTTGACGAATAGCCTAAAACGCTGGCCGGAATCGTCGCCAATTGCGGAAAATTGGCGGCCAGACACATCACCACCACCGCAAAAGTCACCGTAATAGCGGCCATTGCCGGAAAGCCCAGCGCGGTATCGGGAGAAATTCCGGTCAAGATAATCGCGGTGACCCAAGCCATGAATACACCGAAAATGCCGCAGACGATAGTATTTTTTAAGGCTTCCTTGGTTGCGCCCAGGAAAAAATAAGCTGCCCAGGCAATGGTTGCGGCCCAGATAAAAAACACGCCGCTGGCCGGTCCCACCGCCAAAAATGTGGCAACGCCCGCCAATACACCGATGCTTAAAGAAAGTGCTGTAAGTTTATCCATTATTGTCCCTCTGAAATTGCGCCTCATCGATAGTGGTTTGCTCGATCATGCATTGAGGCTGCCCTGCAAAACCGAAATCCTTTTACAGTCAAGCAATCCGGCCTTGACCGGTTGGAATGGTAGCAGAGAATAGACTCCAGAGGTACAAATGCTCCGCTGGTTGGGTGTTCTATCTGGGAAAGGCGATCGGCCAGCGATTCGGATTTCTAGTCGTGCACCGGAAATGTCAGGTAGCGCTAGCGCGCAACCTGACCTACTTGGCTATAAACCCGAAGAAACCACCAACACATTCGAGATCTGGCGACTCAGAGTATTTGGGATAGAGAGATCAGGTGTTAATAAGGTTTAGACAAGCCGCGCGGAGACACCGCGACGGCTGTAACCGACAAAACCGAGCATGGCTGACCCAAACAACCAAAAAGCGGCTGGAACGGGTACTGGGGCTGCGACGGCTGTGCGCGCAAATATATCCGGGCAAGTTGGGCCGGTTTGGACTGCACACGCTGTGCTGGCGATTTCAAAACTACCTTCAGCGTTAACAAAGTCCACCAAAACCGGGTCTCCGTTGCCATCGAGAACCGGAGCCCCGTTGTCATCCAATTTCGGCGCCCTAACCGTACCGTAAAAATACATGGTCAAGCCCGATGCATAAAACTCGTAGTTTCCGGCTGGCGCTGCGCCATTGTTCGGGGTAAAAGTGCCGAGCAAATAATCGAGGCTGTCGCCTGGGCTTAACGCGATATTCTGTTTGGTGAGGATACTGTCTGGACTACTGGTGTCGAAATTGAACTCGTAAGGCGCGGAAGAACAGCCATCCGCCAGAAATGTGCCGGTACAGCCAATAGAGGTACTTAAAAAAATAGTATCCACGGCGACGAGCACACCATTGTTTATGTAAACGCTTTGACTGGTGCCCGAGTCGTAGTAGGAAAAGCTGGTTGGATAATTGGCCGGATTGATTCCAAAAGGCGGATTACCGCCACCAACACTGGAAAAAACCAGAGGATCCGATGTGGCGTCCAAACTTAGCTTCAACCAAACCGGAATATTGTCGGTCACATCGACAGTACCGGTAGGTTGAACGAAAGACAGACTACCGCTATAGGCCGCCTGGGCATTGGGCAGCCAAACCAACGCTAACGTGGAAACAAAAATTCTTAACTTGGACATAACGTATTTCTCCAATTGACTAGCGTTTGAAAAATCATTTTTCGCGTAGGGTCTAATCTTCCAGCGTGATTAGGTCCTTGGCGGACAACAGCCGGTATCCCTGCACCTGATCATAACAAAATACTGCCGGGCTTTTAGCAACAACACTTAATGCCGCGAGGGGAAATAAGTGCTCTGACCAGTGACCTAAAAGATATTCGAGACAATTCGCTACTAATCTCCACCACCACCTTTTTTAACCATCATGCCTTTACTCGGGTTATAACCCAAAATCGCCGCGCCCATAAACAGCAAAAACGCCGCGACGGTAAAGAGTAAGGCCTGTTGATTAAATTGCTCATACAACGCAAAACGGATTAATTCCACCGCTTGCGAGAACGGGTTGTATTGCGCCAGCGTATGCAATATTTCGCTGGACTCCTTGATTTTCCATAAGGGGTACAAGGCTGTGGACATGAAGAACAGCGGGAAAATCACGAAGTTCATCACCCCTGCGAAATTCTCGAGTTGCTTGATGAACGAGGACAGCAACAAGCCCAACGCCCCCAGCATCATACCTGCCAATACCAGAGCCGGGAGAATCCAGACATAGCCCATCAACGGCGCCTGGATGTCGTATAGCCAAGCGATACCCAAAAAGGCATAGGATTGCAACACGCCCACCGCAGTGCCGGCGATCAGTTTGCTACACAATAAAAACCAGCGCGGCAATGGACAGACCATCAACATGCGCATGCTGCCCATTTCCCGGTCGTAAACCATCGACAGCGAGCTTTGCATGCCGTTAAACAGCAATATCATCCCGAGCAGGCCGGGGGTGATATACACCTCGTAGAGAATATAAGTTTCGTAGGGCGGGGCAATCGCAATACCCAACGCGGCGCGGAAGCCGGCGGCGAATACGAATAGCCATACCAAGGGCCGCACCAAGGCGGAAACGAAGCGTTCGCGCTGATGTAAAAAACGCAGCAATTCGCGGCCAACGATGCCGATCGTTGCTCGCCAGTAATGTAACAGCCTCATGCTTGCGATCCTTGAGTCAGTTTTTGGAATACCTGGCCGGGATCGGCCCAACCGGTGCTCTGCAATATCTCCGAGAGTTTGCCGCTGGCTTTGACCTGGCCCTTGTGCAACACAATCAAACTGTCATCTGCGGCGATTTCGTCGATAAGATGCGTGGCCCACAGCACCGCTAAATTTTGCTGACTAACCAAGTCATGTACATGGCTGACGATAGCCTGCCGGCTGGGCATGTCCAAACCAACGGTCGGCTCATCCAGCAGCAATAAACTGGGTTTGTGCAACAAGGCGCGGGCGATTTCCACCCGGCGTTTGTGACCGCCGTTCAATTGCCTGACCTTTTCTCCGCGCCGTTCGAACATAGCCAAACGCTCCAGCTCTTCCTGGATGCGTTTATCTGCGGCTTTGCGACCTATGCCGTGCAAGGCCGCGTGGTAGCGCAGATTTTGCGTGACGGACAAGTCCGGGTCCAGCGTAGTCTGTTGAAACACCACACCCAGACGCGCCAAGGCTTGCAGACTTTGCTTTTTAAGATCAAAACGGCAAAGCTCAATGCGCCCTTCCCTGGCATCGTAAAGCCGGGTGATCAAGGAAAACAGCGTGCTTTTGCCGGCACCGTTAGGCCCAAGCAAAATCGTGCATTCGCCGGGCTGCACCTTGAAACTCACGGCATCCAATGCTTTTTTCGCGCCGTAAGCAAAGCTCAAGTTTTCAACCGCTAAGGCAATCTCGGTCATGGTTTAACCGCCACACCCCAAGGATAACGGCCCACCGCGACCGATTTAGTCACCTTAAGGCTTTCTAAATCAATAATCGACACATCGTTACTGACGCCGTTGGTGGTGTACAGACGTTTTTGATCAGGCGAAAAAGCCAGATTCCAGACCCGTTGCCCGACTAACAAAAATTTTTCCACTTTATAGGTTTGAGCGTTTATCACCGCGACGCGATTGGCCGGTCCCATCGCCACATAACCGTATCTGCGTTCCTTATCGATCGCTATGCCCACCGGCTGAATCTGATCGCTGCTGACGCCTGGCACGTCCAGCTTGATGTTCTGCACGATCTGTTTCGAAGCCGCATCGATGATGGTCAGCGTGCCGGCCATTTCCGAGGTAGCCCACAATTGCTGGCTGTCGTCGGTAAACGTCACCGCGCGCGGCCGCGGATCGACCAGCGTGTTATCCGCAATCTGCCGGGTGTTGGTATCAATCCAATGCAGCATATTGGTGGTTTCCGAGGCGCTAATCGTCCATTTGTTGTCGGGGCTAACCGTGATGCCTTCCGGCTCCACACCTACCTTGACCTTAGCGACAGCTTTTTTTACCGCGATGTCGATCACCGTTACCTCAGCATCATCTTCGTTGGACACATACATGAATTTGCCGTCCGGGCTTAACGCGAAAGTTTCAGGGTCTTCGCCGGACGGCAGTTTGCCGATTTCCTTCAGCGTTTCGGAGTCGATCATGCGGATAAGGTTGTCGTCGCTGGTGGCAACAAACAGTGTCTTGCCGTCCTTACTTATCGCTATCCCGCGTGGCCGCTGGCCGACCGGCACGGTTTTCACCAGCTTGCCTTCGACGGGATCGAGCACGGCAATTGCGTTATCTTTTTCCAGCGTGACGAATACGGTTTCGGCTTGCGCGGCCGTAGCCAATAAGACGGCGGCCATTCCGGCCATTTTTATCGGGTGCATAAATTTATCCTTGGTATGCCTGATGTCATTTTACTGATCTAATGGGTAACGAGAATTTGCGCTTCACTGACAAATCGATTTAGTCAGCAAAGATGAATAGCCCTAACACGCCATTTCACAACAAACACCCTCTCCTAGAGTTGGGAAGTTTAACCTGAAGCTCGGCGGGATTACATCCTTTCGCCGACAGGGAAATTATCCCAATTTAACCCGGCCTTTGAATATGGTCGCTCCCGTTTAAATGGCCATGACGGCTAAAGGGAACCCGCCCAGGTTAATCACAATGTCTTTTGCCTGAGTCGAGCCCAGCTTGACCAATCACCTCAGACCCGTGCTTTTGGCAAAAAAATCACTGTGACCTGTACGCTAGAACAATACCTAACTGACTACCATCAAGGCGAAGATATGCGCAACGCTCACCATTTGTTATTTACATCGCAAAATCATACAAAGAAAGTTGCCAAAAAACTTAATTTGGAATGGCAAGATTCACAAATGGCCGTCGATATTCACTTCGGACTAACAAGGACATAGAAATGAAATTTTATCTGATAACGGAAGACCAACTGGAAAACCTCGGAAAAAAGCACGACTCACTGCTTAAAACCGGAACCATGTGTGATCTTATGTTGGACATCGCGGCACATGCCGACGATTTTCAAACATTCGATGCGGCGTTGGAAATAGCTAACAGCGAATTGGATAGATTGGAACTGTTTTTCGATACCTGCGATTTAGTTTGAATCTATAAACACTGGCTTTTTTGGAATCAAGGTTAGGCAGATATTTCGCATTTGCTTAAAACCCGGATTCGCGTACCAGCACCGTCGCCACTTGCCGGACAAGACGATGCAACAGACTAGTGGCCGGCGTATCCAGTCTGACACTACCACGCCTTTCTCCCGGAAAATGTGCGAGGCTCTGACTCTCAGCCTCCGGCCTTAAGATGATGCGGTAAACGGCGCTTTCCGGCACACCTTGTTGCTGCGCATCGGACCGGGCAGCAATAGCGCCGCCGTGCATCGAAGCCAACATCGCCGGGATCCGAGCAGCCCCACCTTGATCGATACGCTCCACCCGACAATTTATGGGCGCCATTCCCGGTTGATCGGGATAAAACACCGCACCGTCGGCCTGCCCTGCCGCCTGTAAATCCTCTTCGGCCACGTAGGCTTCGATCAGTTGACTACGCGGATCGACCACAATCAATAAGGCCTCGCCTTCCTTCAACCACTGTCCCTCTTGCGCTTGCTGGTTTAAATCCAAAGCCAAGCCGTAAAACGGTGCTTGTATCGTTAACTGGGTTTGCTGATGCCGAAAACCGGCTTGCTTCGCGCCGGCCGATTCCAGTTCCTTAAGCAACACCTGCCTGCGCTGATTCAAGTTTTGCTCCAACCCCTGATATGCCAGTTGCCACTCAACCAACTGCCCTTCCAGCGAGGAATTACGGGCTTGAAAATCCAGTTCGCGCGAACTTAGTTGCGCCAATAACTCGCCGCTTTTCACCGCTTGCCCGGTTTTGACTTGCCAAGCATCCAGGCGCGCCGCGGTTGGCAAATAGATTTCGGCGTAACGCTCGGCTTTAATCAGTGCAGGCACATTGACATGGCCTTGCCACGGCACAACCAAAACCGCGATGACTACCACTAGCAGCAACAGAGAAATTCGGCTCTGCGGCTGAGTCCAGACATCGGGCCCCAGGTTTTTCCAGGCTGCCAGTTCGGACCAGATCGGCCGCAGAATAAACCACCCCACTTCCACCGCCATCATCAACAG
The DNA here is from genome assembly GCF_001644035.1 of Methylomonas methanica. Classification (GTDB taxonomy): domain Bacteria; phylum Pseudomonadota; class Gammaproteobacteria; order Methylococcales; family Methylomonadaceae; genus Methylomonas; species Methylomonas methanica_A. The sequence goes on along the minus strand of NZ_LUUG01000095.1, from coordinate 58,345 downwards.
CCCCAGGAATTTAAAGAAAAAATGATAGACCAGTAGCGCAATGCCCAGAAACAGAAAGAAACGATATAACCAGGTACACCAGGCATAGCCGATAAAAAACCAGTGCCAGCGTTGCGGTAACGATTCCGGCGGCGCCTGATCCAATCCAAACAGCAAGTACCGTAAATGCCAGCGGTTATAAGCAAATGCCCGTGGTTGCAAATTCTCGATGCCCAGCCAGTCCGCCAACAGGTAATAACCATCGAAGCGCATGAACGGACTCAGATTGATGGCCAGCGTCATGATCCAGGTCGAGGTTGCCAATAAAAACACCCCGCTGCGTAACGGACCGTCCGCCAGGAAGCTCCAGGCCAAGGCAGCAAACACCGCCAAGCCCAACTCGGCGGCAATCCCAGCCCCGGCAATCGCTACCCGTTGCCGACGCGAGCTGAGCTTCCAGGTTTCGCTGGCGTCGGTGTACAACATCGGATACATCACCATAAACGCTAAACCCATGGTCGGTACTCGGCAACCATAGCGATGCGCGGTCAAGGCATGGCCGAATTCATGTAGCGTCTTGGCCAACATTAAGGCCAAAAAATATTGAGCCAGCCCGGACCAGTTGAAAAAATGCGGAAACGTCGCCAGGAAGCGCTCCCATTGCCGGGACAGTAAAAACCCGGCCAGCAGCCCGCAACCTATCAACAACACTGCAAACCGCCCGCTGTAGATCCAGGCCAAGCGCGGATACAGCCAAGCCAGTAAGGCATCGGGTTTTAGCAAGGGAATTTTAAAAAACAGATAGTTATGCAGCAGCCATTGCGCCCAACTTTGCTTGCGCATCGCCACTTGTTGCCGCAGCCGTTGCAGCCCGGCATCGCCACTCAGCCGCAGCAGGTTGTTGTTCAACAAGAATTGGGCAAATTCGCCGACCTGACTGATATCGATATGTAAAGTGGTTTCGCGATTCACGGCTTGCGCAATCGCTTCCGTTTGTCCCAAGGCCCAGCGCGCCAGAATTTCGAATTCTTGCCAGCCGATCCGAAAAAACCGGTTATTGGCCGGATCATGCAAGGTCCAGGTCGGCGCGCCATCGAACCCCTGCGGTCCGGGCAGACAATGCAACTCTTCGCGCAGCGGCGCCAGGGCCGGCGCGGTCTCTACAACCCCAGCCATTGCCGCACACCGGACAGCGGTCGCCGAAACAGGTAATAAAACAACGTTACCCGTTGGCCGTAAAGTTTGGCTGTGCCTTTCAGGCCGATACGCGGCAATTGCTCTACATCCGCCAAACTGGCCTTGACTCTATACGCCAACACCTGATCGGGGCCGAGCTCGGCCTGGTAGCTGAGCGAATACACCCGAGCATCCAAGGGGTGTTGCGGATCGATATTCAAAAACATTACGGCTTCGGCTCCATCGGCCAATTCGATAAAATCGGCGACGGGTACCCGCATTTCCAGTTCCACTCGCGCCGGATCGGCCAGATTCAATATCCGTTCGCCCAAGGCCACCGGCCGGCCGATCCAGTCGTGCACATCGCTGAAAATCGCCACGCCTGCATGCGGCGCCTTGATTTGCGAACGCGCCAACTGTTCCGCCAGATACTCCACCTCGGCGGCGTGTTGCTCCATCCGGCCTTTCAGCACCGTCATTTCCGCCTTGCTGTCGGCATCGAACATCGCTTGCTGGGCAGTTTTGCGATATTCGGCTTCGGCTACCGCTAATACTTTGCGCGAAACTTCCAGGCGATTGGCAATATCGGTGTTCTCCAGCGTCAACAATAATTGCTCGGCAGCGACGGTTTGATTGGGTTGAATCTGAAAGGTGTCGACCACACCTTCCAGAGGTGCGCGAATGACGGTGGGTTGTGCGGCAATCACTTCGGCTGGAGCTAGCACCGACAGTCGTACCGGAATCAATAACAGTAAGATTACCGCCACGGCCCAGCGTTTAAGAGCGGCCGGGGTGTAAAGACCGCGCCACCAAGGTTTACGCGGCTGTAAAGCCTGCCAGGCATGGGCATAGGCATCGCTCAGCTCGGCCAGCAACACCGCTTCGGCCTCCTGCCAAGCTTGCTCACGCACCAACAGCCATCCGCCCAGCGTCCGCCCCTGAACTTTCAACGGCAGCCATAGACCGAACTCCGGCAGCCATTGCTGCCACTCGGCTTGCAGGCTCTCCGGCAAATCTGCGGCTTGCAATAATTGGTAGACGGCATTGTTGTCGGTTTGAAACTGCCGCCGGCAAACGCCGTTCAGCCAAACAATATAAGGAGCCTGCGCGTCGAGTTGGGCGATGCCGGATACCGCCGCCACCGGCTGCATCGGCCTATCCAGCCACAGTGCCGCCTGACGGTATTCCACCAAACTGCGACTCTCGTTGACGATGACAAAACCTAGAGCGGCTAAATCCTCGGCGGCACGTGCCTTGCGTTGCAACTGTAATAGCAGCGCCAGCCCTCGCAACTGGCGTTGCTGAGGGTCTTCTGATTGCACAGCCAAATCAATGCGCCTTATCCGGGAATAGCGCCCGGCCGCTCATGCCCGCCAGCAACTCGGTATGTTTGCCGGTCACCCGACCCGTAATCGAGACCGTTTGACTCACCGGATCGATACGAGCCCCTAAAGTCACGACCTCAGCCGGATAATCGCGGTCCAGCTCGTCGATATGCACCTTAAATAACTGCTTTGGTTTTAACCAGCGCAGCCACAAGGACGGCACGATTAATTTGATTTCCAGCTGGCTATCGTCCAGCACGTCCATGATCGGATCGCCGACCTTCAAATGTTGATGCTCATGCGCCTTCAGCGCCGCGACCCGACCATCGAACGGTGCGTGAATCCGGCATTTTTCCAAACCAGCCTTGGTCAGCGCGATGTCAGCCTTGGCTTCGCCCAACTTGGCTTTAGCCACGTCAACTTCTAAAGAGCTGACCGATTCCAGTTGCGACAGCCTGGAATTGACATCATAGGTCTTACCGGCGCCGTCCGCAGTAGCTTGGGCTTTTTGCAATTGCGCCTGCTGGATTGAACAATCGAAACCAACCAGCACTTGGCCTTTTTTGAAGCGCTCGCCTTCCCGTACAGACAAGTCTTTGATCACGGCCGCCACTTCCGCAGATAGTGTAGTTTCGTTGCGCGGCGTAAGTTGGGCGCGAATTTCGGTTTCCACGCCAGGGTTTTGAGCGGGAGTCGGTTCCGCCGAGGCATTGGACAAAAGCAAGACCGGCACTACGGTTAGCGACCAGGCACGCAAGGATTTTTTCAGCATCACGATTTGCCTGCCCCTGTCGCTGTTTCACTGGTATTTTCCGGCTGCGGATCGTCAGTCGCTTGCACCGGGTAATGCCCCTGGTTCCATTCCTGATCGATGGCTTCTATGGCATTTGCCAAGGTATCCACCGAATCATCGGCCATCGTCGCCGGCAGCGGATCGAAACCCAAGGACACATATAATTTGCCCAAGGCATCTTGAGACTCGGCATAGGCCTGACGGCGCTGCAATTCCGACAAAACCGAATCGACCGACACCCGAATCCGTTCCACGGAACTCATCGCTTCGGTCAATTCGCTATTGAGAACATGGTGATGAATTTTTTGGTTAACGTCGTCCAATTCGGAGCTACGTTGGTATTGCTTGTCCGCCAAGGCCAGCTGTTGTTGCGCCAGATGAACCTGAGTCAGAATCGCCATGTGCGCAGCCAAACGCCGCGAATGCGCCAAGGACTCTTGAGTTTCAGCGGTGGCAATCGCTTGCGGCGCGGAGAGCAATTCGAACAGGTTTTTGGAAATCTGCGTACCGATCTCCCCCCAACTTTGATTTAATAAATAAGAGTTGGAGTCGTAATTACCGCCCAACTGCACCTCCACGCCGGGCAATAAACGCAGCATGGCTTTTTTAACTTCGGCGGAGCCGATGCGGGTTTGATACATTTCTTGACGCAGCTCCGGCCTTAGCTGTAGCGCTAAATCGCCCATTTTGTCTATATCTAGCTGCGGTTTAACCACCTGCGGCCAGGGGTTGACAGCATCGTCGGCCAGTTTAAAGTCCTGATTGGGCGGCAAATTGATCAAACCCGCCAATTCGGATTTGGCCATTTGTTGCTGTTCCAGCAATCCTTCGAGGCGACGGACAATTTCCAGCAAACTTTTTCGATAACGCAGCGCGTCCAGCGGTGAACGTAGTTTTTCGGCTTCGGCTTGTTCGGCTAGCGCCAGCGCATGTTGCGCCTCGGCCAACACCGGCTGAATGCTGGCCGTCATCCGCTGAGCGCTCAAGGCCCGCCAGTAGGCGCTACGCACGTCTTTCATCAAATTGTGACTGACTTTGCGCCGGCTTTCGGCAGTCACCAAGGCCTTGTTGCCTTCCTGCTGAGCGCGGAAATAGCTGACGCCAAAATCCAGAATGTTCCAGCGCAGGCTTAAATCACCCATGAACCGGCTACGATCCTGGGAAGTAGAGGTTTCTAACGACTCCCTACCGGTGGAGATTGAACGGCTGTTGGAGGCATTGTAATTATCCCGACTTCTATATCCAGCCGAGGCCACCACATCCGGCAGCAAATCAAAACGCGCCAAGGTAGCCTGACCTTCCGCCACTGCCCGTTCCATCATTTTCACCCGGTGATCCAGATTATATTTCAGCGCGCGCGACATGGTCTGATAAAGGCTCAGCGGCCCGGTCACCGGCTCCTGCTGCTGAAACATTTTGGCCTGATCACTGCCGATCTGGCTCTGCCGCTCTTGCTGGGTCAGTGGCGACGGCGCCAGCGAGCAACCGTTCAGTAATACGGCACTAATAGTCAGCGCCAGCACACTAGGGCCAGACCGATTAACCGGTAGGAAAAGATATTTAGCCATAACAAGTTCCTGTTTCAATGAATTCATGCGGCATCCCGCGGTTCGGCGAACACGCGCGCCAGATTTTCCAGCAAGGCGTCGGCATCCTGATGCGTGCGCTGCGTACCGAAAGCTTGCAACTGTGTGCTAAGCGGCATTTTGCCCAGTTGGGCGCGCGGTTCGCCGCCGACCGGTCGGCTCTGATTGGATCTGCCCTGACCACCTCGACCTTCCTGCCCACCCGGCCGGCCTTCGCCATTTTGGCGCTGCCCCGGTTGCTGAGGTTTCAACACTACGGTAATCACGGTCTGATTACCCTTGCCGTCGGTCGCGGTAATTTTAACCACCGTTCTCTCACCGCCGCCTTCCTTCAGGCTCAGACTGCCGGTCGCGGAATCAAAGCGCACCCAGGAAGGCAGACTTGCACCGTCGGCTTGAGCCGCCTGAAAACTGACGCCGGTACTGGTATCCAAACCCAACAAGGCGTCTGCGGGCATGGTGAAACTATTGTTGCTACCGGTATCGAGCTGTGCCTCCATTTGCAGCGAGGTGGTTTGCGTGCTGGTGGACGACGTACCCGAGTCGCCGAAACTGCTCGAGAAAATCGAAGGACCGAAACCGAAGCCACCGCCAGTACCGTTACCTAAGCTGTCGCCCAAGCCTCCGCCTAGTCCGCCAGCCGAGCCGCCCGTGCTCAAGGCGCCGGAGCCGCCCGATCCGCCGCCTGGGCCGGTCGGCGCGCTGCCAGTCCCCCCACCCACACCAAGGCCAAAACCGGTGTTGATCGGCTGTATCAAGTTGGTCGGTATCTGACTGCCGGTAGTAAAGGACCCGCCGGTGAAGCCGCCTGATGAGCTGGAATTGAAATCCACGGTTTGCGTGGCATTGATGGCGTTGCCACTCGCCACTGCCAGGGTGGCCGTTGAACTGACAATTTCGACCTTACCCAGACCGTCAGTATAACTGGCGGTAACGACAATGGTTTTATCGACATACTCTGAGGCCAGAACCAGGCTGGGACCGGTCCCCAGGATGTTGCCGTTACCATCTGTCCAGGTGTAGACAATGCTACCCAGACCATCTGCATCCGCAAGCGTATTGCTGACAGCGAGCGTTTCGCCCACGACAGCAGCGCCGCTGATGGTCACATCCCCCGTCGGCGCATCGTTAGCATCGGTCAGAGCCACCGTCAGGACTGTGTCGGAGCTGTTACCGGCCGCATCGGTAGCGCGCACCGTAACGGCATGGCTGGCTGCGACTTCGTAGTCCAGCTGACTACCGTCGGCTACGCTGACCTCGCCGCTGGCGGCGTCGATAACGAAGCGGCCGTTGGCGTTGTCCACCAAACTATAAACGACGCTTAAAGTATCGGTAGCGCTAACTGAGCCCACGACCGCACCATTGGCAGAATTTTCAGCCACGCCGAGGGTCCCGACAGGGGTAGTCGGCGCACTGGTATCCAGATTGAAGGCCAGGGCGGCGGAGTTGCCGGAGGCATTGCCTGCCGTATCGTTCTGGCGGACGATTACCGATTTGGCGCCATCACCTGACAGATTAAAGCTGCTGCCGCTGCCGGCAGACCAGGAGGTACCGCCGTTGCTGCTGAACTCCCAGCTGGCGCCGGTTTCCAAACCAGTGACGTTTACCGTGGCATTATTGGTAATGCCGTCGCTATTGCTGCTGCCGTTATCCTCGGCCAGCGCTAGAGTAGGTGCGGTGGCCGAGGTGTCCAAGGTAAAGGTATAAGCGCTGGAAGAACCGGAAAGGTTACCTGTCGTATCCGTTTGCCGCACGACTACCGATTTAGCACCGTCGCCGCTCAGCGTAAAGCTGCTGCCGCTGCCGGTGGTCCAGCTGCTACCGCCATTGGTGCTGTACTCCCAGCTAGCGCCGCCCTCCAAACCGGAAACGGTGATCGCGCCAATGTTGGTAATCCTGTCGCTGTTGCTGCTACCGCTATCGGAGTTCAGAGCCAAACCAGGCGCTGCGGGAGCCGTAGTGTCGACCACGATATCCTTATTGGCGCCCAGCGAATTGGCGGCGCCCGGCGAAGCCAAGGTTAAAACAGCAGCCAAGCTGGTCGAGCTGTCCAGAATAGTCCCGCCGTTCAGCGCTAGAGACGAGGTCGCACCGTAGTCCAGATCGGCGGACGTGTCGCCAGCCTGCACAGTGTAGCTAAAACTTAGCGTGGTGCCGCCGGATCCACCGGCGTAGGTCGCAGCCTGCCCGGTATTCAAGGTCAGTGTCGGCACTCCCGTCACCGTCACCGACCGGTCGAAGGTAACGGTGATCGTCACTGTGTCGCCTGCTTTGTAAGAGCCGTCGGTGGTCGTTGCCGATACGCCGGTCACCGACGGGTTAACCACCGCCGTCAGCACCACATCGTTGCCGGTCCCGCTGGCATAGCGCACCGTGTAGATGTCGCCGTTGCTGGTCAGATCCGTACCTTCGGTCACGCCGCCGAAAATGCCGGTCGCACCAGTTACGGCGTCGGTGCTGTCGTTGTCGATGATCCGGTAGGTGGCACCGTTGGTCGCGGTGTAGCTGTTGACTCGGCTGACTGTCAGCGAGCCGCCGTTCAAGGCGACGGTGCCGTTGACCATCACCTGGTCGAAGTCGGTGCCGCCGACCCCGCCGTTGCCCGCCACGTCGATCGTCGTGCTGCCGCTGACCCGCAGGTTACCGTTGACCGTCAGCGTGCCGATCCCATTGTTGACCCCGGCCACGCCCGGCGCCAGCGTCGCGCCGTCATTGATCGTCAGATTATTGCCTGAGCTGGCCGCGAAGATGCTGCCCATGCCGCCCAGCGTAGCCCCCGAGGCCACCGAAAGGCTGCTGGTGGCGCCCAGCGAGCCGGTAACGTAGAGCGTGCCCTCCGACACCGTGGTGGTGCCGCTGTAGGTCGTCGCGCCGCTTACGGTCAGCGCGCCGGTTCCCGTCTTGGTCAGATTGAAGGCGCCGTCGATGGTGTTACTGAGGGTGGCGACGTATCCAGACCCGACATTGATGGTGGCGCTGCCGCTCAAGGCGATGTAGTTGCCGAAACTCCCCGACGCCGCGAAGGTCAAGGTCGTGCCGGCGGCCAGATCGACGCCGGACGCCGCAAGGGCGCCGGTGGAGCCAGCGATGACCGTACCGGCGGAAATGGTGGTGCCGCCGTTGTAGGTGTTGGTTCCCGACAGGTTCAGCGTACCGGTGCCCTGTTTGGTGAGCGACCCGCCGCCGGAACCGCTGATGGCGCCGCTGAACTCCGTTGATGTGTTGTTGCTGCCGGCCCTCAGGGTGCCGACCAGCGCGATGGCGCCGGCCCCGGCGATGGATCCCACCGTTTCCGTGCCCGACACGTTCAGCGTGCCGCCGTTCAACACCGTAACCGCCGAGGCGTCGGCGATGGCGCTGTTGCCGCTGAGCGCCAGCGTACCCGCCGAAACGGTGGTGGAGCCGGTGTAGGTGTTGGCCCCGGACAGGGTCATCGTGCCGGTACCGGTCTTTTCGATTCCGTTGCCGCTGCCGCTGATCGCGCCGGAGAAGCTGGTGTTGGTGTTGTTGCCGCCCAGCGTCAGCTTGTACCCCAGCACGACGTTACCGGCGCCGGCCAGCGAGCCTATGGTTTCGGCCCCGCCGCCCAGCGTCAGGGTGGCGCCGCTATCCACCGTCACCGCGCTGGTGTTGCCGATGCTGCTGCCGCCGACCAGCGTCAGTCCGCCGACCGACACGGCGACCGCGCCAGTATGGGTGTTGCTCCCCGTCAGAGACAGCGTCCCGGCGCCGGCCTTGGTCAGCGCCTCCGCGCCGCTGAGAATTCCAGACAGGGTGACGGCGTTGGCGTTGGTGATGGTCACCGACGTGCTGGGATCACTGTCGTCCAGAAGGGTGATGTTGTTGGACACTGTCGTGCCGGTGCCCGTGATAGTCAGAGCGCTGCCGCCCGCCACCGTTACATCGCCGGTTCCCAGATTCATGGCACCGGTGGAACTGCCGGTGATGCTCACCCCGTTGGCGCCGCGGATGGTGGTGCCGCCGGAATAGCTGTTGTTTCCCGACAGCGTCAGGGCGGGGCCGCCAGTCTTGGTCAGCGACCCCGTTCCGCTGATGATGCCCGACAGCGTGGCGGCGCCGTTGGTGACGCTGATCGTGCCGTTGCCGCTTCCCAGCGCAATGGGGTTGTCGAGCGTGCCCGCGTTGGCGAGGTTGAGCGTGCCGCCGTTCAGCGTCACGGCCCCGCCGATCAGCCGACTGTCCGACGCCACGGACACCGTGCCCGCCGTCACCGCCAAGGTGGCAGCGGCGCTAGAATTCCCGGTGTTGCTCAAAGTCAGCGTGCCGGCCCCGGCCTTGGTCAGCGCCGCCGATCCGCTGATCTGCCCCGACAAAGTGGCGGCGCTGGCGTTGGTAATGGTGGCGTCGTTCGCCAGCGTGATGGCGTTGGCATAGGTGTCGCCGCTGCCGGTAATGGTCAGGCTACCGCCGTTCAACGTAAGAGTACCTCCGACCATAGTCGTGGCGGCCCCCACCGACAGCGTGCCGCCGGTCAGCGTCAGGGCGGTAGTGGCGGCGGCGGAGTTCGACGTGCTGGATAGGGTCAAGGTGCCGGCCCCGCCCTTGGTCAGGGTCGTACCCGCGCCGCTGATGGCGCCAGACAATGCAACGGCGGTGCTATTGTCTAATGTGGCGTTACCCGATAACGCGACGGCGTTGTCGATGGTAGTCGCGCCGGTGACGATTAACGTCGTGCCGCCGGCTAAGGTCACAGTGCCGGAGCCGAGGTTGCCGTCGGTCGCCAAGCTTAATGTGCCTGCGGAAACCGAGGTATTGTTGTAAGAGTTACTTCCCGACAGCACCAGGGTGCCGGCACCAGCCTTAGTGATATTGAAGCCGCCGCCGATATTCCCGCTAAGAGTCAGTTGGTCGGACGTAACGCCCAGAAACGCAGCGCCGGTCAGCGTCACGTTGCCGGACAGGATATTGGTGCCACTGACGTTGTAAATCGCTCCGGCGCTGGATATGCCGGTCCCCACCGCCGACACCGCTTCGGCCACCGTGAGGCCGCCCTGTAACCCCAACGAGGCACCGCTAGCCACCGTCGTCGAACCTGCAGCGGTTCCCAGCGCGTTGTTGTGCGCAGCCACCAGCGTGCCGTCGTTGACAGCGGTAGCGCCGCTGTAAGTGTTGTCCCCCGACAGGGTCAGCGTTCCCACGCCCGCCTTCGTCAAGGCGCCGGTGCCGCTGACGATGCCCGACAAAACAACCGCATTGACGTTAGTAATCGTGCCGGCGCCGGCCAGCGCGACCGCGTTGCTAACGGTGACGCCGCTGCCGGTGACGGTCAGGCTGCCGCCATTCAGCGTCACAGCCCCCGTTCCCAAGTTAGTGGAGTCGGCGACTGTCAGGGTGCCGCCGATGACAGTGGATGAGGCGAGAACGTTGGTCCCGGACAACGTCAGTTCGCTGGCACCGTCCTTGGTCAGAGCGTTGTTGCCGGTCAGGTTGCCCGACAGGGTGACGGCGTTGGCATTGGTGATGGTAGCGCCCGCCGACATCACGAGGCTATCGTCTATGGTGCCGGCGGAAGTGATGGTCAGGTTGCCGCCGCTCAAAGTGACCGTGGCACTGTCCGAGCCCAGGTTGGCATCGCCGCCGATGCTCAGCGTGCCGGCCGCCAGCACGGTGTCGCCGGAATAACTGTTGCTGCCGCTCAAGACCAGCGTGCCGGCCCCGTTCTTCGTCAGGCTGCCGGCGCCGGAGATATTCCCGGATAGAGTCAGCAAATCGCCGCTATTGTTGGCGACGGTCAACGTTTTACCGCTGGCAATGGCGATGTCGCCGCTGACGATGATGGTGTTAACCACATCGGCGTCCAGCGCGATGTTCTCGCCGATTGTAATGCTGGGTCCCAGCGCTACGGTCCCCAAGCCCGAGGCGAAACTGATAGTGGCACCGCCCGCCCGGTTGGCGATGCCGACAGCCTCGCGCAGGCTGAGGCCGGTACCGTCCGCCTTTTCTGAAGCATAGGTACTGCCATCGTCCACATCGTCAGTAGTGGTATCCACGACCAGCGTATTCGAAACGGTGATAGTGAAGCTTTGATCGTAGTTGTTGTCGCCGTCGTTCACCCGGACCACCACCGTGTAATTCCCTGGCGTGGTCGTGGAAGGGCTGGCCGCTTGCAACGTGGTGCCGCTGATATTGAACAGGTTGTATGTGGCCCCGGAAGTGTCAGTGTTGACCGACACGATCGAATAGGTCGGTCCGCCGCCGTCGACATCCGTACGACTCAGGGAGCCAATCGCTACGTTGCTGCCACTATCGTATGTGGATGCGGTGGAGGCGCTCAGCGCGATAGCGGTCGGCGCGTCGTTGACGGCGGTGAGGTTTACGCTAGAAGTGACGCCGGTACTGGTCTGCGCGCCCAAGCTTTCGGCATTAGCATCGGTGATTGCCCAAGTAATCGTGCGACTGGCCGAGGTGCCGGTCGGGTTATCGGACGTGCTGGAATAAGTAACCGAGCGCAGAGCGGTCTCATACTGGGATTTGGTCGCCGTGCCGGTCAAGGTCAGTACACCGGTGCCGCTGTTGTAACTGCCGGTAATACCGTTCTGATTAGTAAAACCTAACGCGTCGCCACTGGTAAAGCCTGAGGAAATAGTGACGGTAGCGCCGGCCATATTTGCGTCGTCGGTGTCGCTGACCGTCATAGTCGTGTCGATAGCCGCGGCAGAGCCGTTTTCGGTGTAAGCCAGTGCCGCGCCGGCAGTCAGCACCGGTTTGGTGTTTGTCGCCGTGACATTGATGGTGGAGGTCACCCCATTGCTGGTTTGCGCGCCCAAACTTTCGGCGTTAGCGTCGGTCGCCGCCCAGGTCACTGTGCGGCTAGCCGAAGACAAGGCGGGCGTGGTGGAAGTGCTGGAATAAGTCACCGAACGCAAGGCCGTCTGATACTGGGCTTTGGTGGCAGTGCCGGATAGGGTCAATACGCCGGTACCGCTGTTGTAGCTGCCGCTGATGCCATTCTGGTCGCTGAAACCTAACGTATCGCCGCTGGTGAAACCCGCGGAAAGTGTCACCGTCGCACCGGTAATAATGGCATCGTCCGCGTCGCTGACCGTGATCGTGGCATCGATGGCTGCCGCCGATCCTGCCTCGGTATAGGCCTGGGTCGCGCCGGCAGTTAGCACCGGCTTAGCGTTGCTTGCCGTGACATTGATCGTCGAAGTCACGCCACTGCTGGTCTGGGCGCCTACACTGGCCGCATTGGCGTCGGTAACCGCCCAAGTCACGGTCCGGCTGGCGCTGGACGAAGTCGGCGTGGCCGAGCTGCTGGCATAGGTGACGGAACGCAACGCTGTTTGATATTGAGCCTTGGTGGCGGTACCGGACAGGGTCAGCACACCGGTGCCGCTGTTATAACTGCCGGTTATACCGTTTTGCGTGGAAAAACCCAGTGTGTCGCCACTGGTAAAGCCGGCCGAAAGAGTCACGGTGGCCCCGGCGATATTGGCGTCGTCGGCGTCGCTCAGGGTAATCGTGGTATCGATGGCCGCGGCAGATCCACCTTCGGTGTAAGGTAACGTAGCACCGGCGGTAAGCACCGGCGTATCGTTGACGGCGGTGACGTTGACGGTGGACGTCACGCCGCTGCTGGTCGCCGGACTGGCGTTAGCATCGGTCGCGGCCCAGGTGACCGTACGGCTAGCGGAAGATGAGGTCGGCGTGTCCGAGCTGTTGGAATAAGTGACCGAACGCAAGGCTGTCTGGTACTGTGCCTTGGTGGCGGTGCCGGACAGAGTCAACACGCCGGTAGCACTGTTGTAGCTGCCGGTGATGCCGTTCTGGGTGTTAAAACCCAGCGAGTCACCGCTGGTGAAACCGGACGAAAGGGTCACAGTAGCACCGCTGATATTGGCATCGTCGGCGTCACTCACCGTGATCGTGGCGTCCATGGTCGCCGCCGAACCGTTTTCGGTGTAGGCCAGCGTCGCGCCGGCGGTGACAACGGGTGCGGCGTTGCCGCCGCTAACAATCACTAATTCATTTACCAAAGTACCGCTACCATAGGATGCACTATAAGTAGATGAGAATGCATATTGCACCGTTCTCTGTGCAGTGCTCGCTCCGCTGGTAGCAGTAAAGCCAACCGCATCGGCCAATGCCTGCACCATGGTATCGGTAGCGCTACTATTAAATGAGAAAATTATCCCATTGGTGGAATCATAGGGCGTGATAGTCGCAAACGAGGTGCCAGCCGCGTAACTAGCGCCGTAACGAACGTCGGTGCCACTTACCCAAATGGTTCCGCCGCTGACCAGCCCAACCGAATCATGAGTAGAATCGTTGTTGGCAGTTATCTTGACTGTGAGATTACCACCATCCCAATAATTGTAGGCTCCCACAGTGATGCCATTATCCAGCGGTGCCAATGGCGAGCCTATGCTGTAAGTCGCCGGCGTCGAGGTATGGGTACCGTTGGCGACTGCTACAAAACCGTAATAACCGCCAAAAACCCCGTTCGAATCAGCCGCAGTGCCGAATTTACCGGCTACGCTGGTATTGGTGGAAAAAGTTACATTCCGGACACCGATGTAGCCGGCATTAAAAATGGCTGCGGCAGCATCACCGCCCTTGGGGTTTGAACCTCCATAACCGCCTGCGCCCCCTCCACCTGCCTTATTGCTAGAAAAGCTGGAATTGGTGATTGTCAGTGTGCCCGCGTTGTAAATAGCGCCAACAGCTTTACCGCCGGCACCGCCTTGATTTCCGCCGGCGCCGCCGCCGCCACCGCCGAAACCGCTGGCACCGCCACCAAAGCCTGCCGATCCTCCATTCGTGGTACCGCCGAGACCACCACCGCTATTGGTGCCACCCGCGCCACCAGTGCCGCCGCCGCTTATTGTGTTGGCACCACCTGCACCGCCCGCACCGCCCGCACCGGCGCTGCCAGTTCCCCCGGCACCATTAGTGCCGCTACCGCCATTCCCTCCTCCGACGCCAGCAAAACCACTGCCCCCGCCGCCGCCGCCGCCGCCAGCACCAGCATAGGAATTACCAACGCCACCACCGCCACCACCGGTGGCAACGTTGTTGCTGAAGGTGAGGCTGTCGGCAGTTACCGTGGCGCCGTTGGCGATGTAAAGTCCGGCACCAAGCGCATCGCCGCCGGGATTGCCGGCACCAGGGCTATAACGACCAGCACCACCAGCACCAGCCAACAGTCCTTTGTCGATGGTTAAATTATTCAGAACTACGGTACCCGAGGTAATCCGAAATACGGCGCTGGTGTAATTCGCGGTGATCGTAATCCCGCTGCCTCCGTCTATGGTCAAATTCTTATTGATGGTCAACACACCAGAGGACAGCGTAACGGTCGAACCGCCCATCGAGGTGGTATCAAAGGCGATGGTGTCGCCCGAAATTGCGGCGGCAATGTCGGCGCGCAAACTTCCGGCACCACTATCAGCGCCGCTGGTCACAGTTAAGGTAGCAAGACCATAACCATAATTGTCCATAGCCGCTTGGCTAAAGGGATTAACGGCCTCAATAGCACCGGTGGTAATTTCCAGGTTCCAATCACCGCCAATACCGGTGCGGTTATTGGATGCCGCCACGTCGGCTCCGGTAAGTTCGGCGAAACTTTGCACGAATTGATCGCCGTCGCCATCTTCCCCAAGATTGCACGAATATATCTGAATGTCGCCCTCGGCAGTCAACGCCTGGCCGATCTGTGCCAATTGCGTGGCATGTTGCTGTAGCCTATCGTTAGTCAGCCAGGTATTCCCTAACCAGATGTTGGCCTGATTACCCTCGGCGACGATAACCACCGAATCAATATTGCTACGGTTTGCCAAGTAGTCGGCCATTTGCTGCAATCCGTCTTTACCAGACTGCAGGTAGACCACCTCAGCATGGGAATCTACTCCGTTCAACAACGACTGAGAATCCCGCACTCTGGCATCTACAAAAATTATCGTGTCATGGGCAGGCTGAGACTCCGGCGCCGCCGTAGCATACTCGGGCGGTGTGTATGCTGCCACTGCATCAAGCAGAGTTTGGGTGTCATGCGCCGGTATCGCGTTTGTCGCGGTTTGTAGCACATCGCCAGAATGGGAATCAGGTACAGCCGCGTCCACAGTAGCGGCTGCCGCACCATCGAATAAAATTCGCGGCTCTAAGGCAAAGGCTCGCAGAACGTTCGGAGACGGCGAAAAAGCGACTGATGTGGAATTGCTCGCCAGTGAATTGTTGTTACTGCGCTTGAAGACTCTCATGGCGGCTTTCCCGATTAGTGCGATTGGATGAGATATAAATTTTATTTATCGAGCATTTTAATAGCACTGCCCTTCTACGCCGGTTTGGCAGAAATGACATTGGCGCGACTATCTCGACCATCTTGCCAAAAACACATATTAGCGTATTGTTCAAACAAATCGGGCGGTAAAACGGTTGCACGACGCTCCAGCGCCACTTTCGGCCGGATGCGATGCAAGCCGGACAATCCCAAATTATTATCAAACTCAGGGGCATCGTATTCGACCTGGGTATAGTTATGTTCGAAAGGCGTCTCACCCAGAAAACGGTAAATCAATGGTAGAACTTTTTCCGGCGCCTGAGCCAGTAACTCATAGTCCACCACCAGCAACGACGCGGCTTGTTCGCCGTAAAAAGCCTCTTTAAGCGCGGACCAGGAGAAACCCACCAGTCGATTGCGCTGCGCTAATGTGTCTACACGGCTGTAAACCGTGTTGCGTTCCACATCGTCATTGAACAACAGGGTGTTTTCGTAAGGATTGCCGCGATACAAACGCTCGATGCTATCCATAATCCAAGCTACGTTGCGCACACACGCGATGATCTTGGCGTCGGGAAATAAATCGAGAATAGCAGGTAATTTAGCGCACCACAGGCGGTTGGTATCAAACACAACGGTCTTGTCGGATTGGTCGGCGTAATAATTTTCAAATAAGCCGGTTAATAAGCGGCGACGCTGTTCGACAGTAACCACAGGCCCCCATTCGCTACCCGCGCTGACCTGGTTCAACAAACCTGAAAACAAAGCACCTACAGGACTACTCATGCCAGCATAGAGGCTTGGATTTTGCCGTAATATGGCCGCCAACAAGGTAGAGCCGGAACGGGGTAGACCTGATATAAAATGGAAGCGATGGCTCATCACTCAATAAATGTATCAAAGCCGATTTTTTTTACATCCGACATCTCAAAATCCCAATTTTTAGTAATCATTCGAAAATTTACACGTCACCTTAGACAGCATATTGGAAGCTGTCAAACCGGAGCAACAAAGGTCCGCCATCTGCCATGCTCTATGCAAAAGTTTAGGCCGGCGACGTGATTGGTTTCGCTCAATGCCGATTCTGCGTCCGCCAATTCTCGACTATACCTTCCACATCCAGATCGTCCGGGCCTTCGCGCCAACTGGTGTAGTAATCGACGTCGTTACTTTTTGGCTCGGGATTGGGCCGGTAGATTTGCACCCGGGTCGGTAGCGGCGCGGCCTCTCCAAGCACTAACGCCTCGCCTCGACCGAGCGAGCTGAGAATATCGGCCAAATCTCCTTCCGCCTCCGGCACCAGGCCGCGAATGTATTGCTGGTCGTCCGGGTTAGTGGTGCGCAGGCAAATAAACGAGCTGCATTGCGCTAGCATGGTTTCCGACAGTTCGGTGGGCCGCTGGCTGACCACGCCGATGGACACGCCGTATTTACGGCCCTCCTTGGCGATCCGTTCCATCATTTTCTTGGTGCCGTCGAATTGCCCGCCTTTTTCGCGCGGGATGTAGGCATGCGCTTCCTCGCAGATCAATGTAATCGGAAACTCGCGGCGGCGCGGATTCCAATAATTGAACTCATAGGCCAGCCGGCCTACTTGTGCGGACACCGCCGGCCGCACATCGGTCGGTACGGAGCTGAGATCCACCACGGTGATGTTGGCTTTTTTTTGCCCCAGACCGACGAATTGTCTAAGTAAATCCGCCATGCTGGCCGAGTTGTTGCGTTTTTTGGGTTTCAATAAAAAGTCGTAACGCACGTCATTGAAACGGCTCTGCATCGTCACCAGAAATTCATCGAATTGGCCAAACAAGGCGCCCTTGGTTTTACCAAAGTCCTTGCGCTCCTCGTTGGCGGCCTTGAATTGCATATACATTTCCGCCAGCGAGAAATAAATCGGCGTGTCTATCGAAACCACCCCCAGGCCAATGGCTTTGGCTTCCTTGCGCTTCAATTGTTGCAGCACTTCGCGCATGAAGGACATCTGCATCGACGCGCCTCGGTCGTCTCTATCGATGAACAAATCTACCAGCTCGGCGTAAGACATCATCCAGTAGGGCATCTCCAGGTCCATTGCATCCACGTAATTGACTTGCTCGGCCGGAAACGCCGATTCGATGCTGCCATCCGGGCGTTTCCAGCAATATTCACCGTGCAGATCCAGCATGATCATATGGGTTTTCGGCATTGCCCGCATCGTGTGCTGGATCAAGCTGGTTACGGTCCAGGATTTACCGGAACCGGACTGGCCGATGATCGCAAAATGCCGGCCAAACAAGGCGCGCGGGTCCAGGCTCAGGTGATAATCCTTATGACTGGCTAACTGCCCGATAAAAAATTCGTAATCGCGGAATTTGGAAAAAATCGCGTTGATCTCGCTGAGTCCCACGGCATATACCGCCGCGCCAGGTGTCGGATAATGCCGTACGCCGCGAATGAACACATTGTTTTCGTTCAACTCGCCGACCGGGATCAAGGCAATAAAGCGGTCCGTCGCGCGATTGCCGGCGGCGTCAAAGCGATCGCGCTCCCACATTTTGAACACCAGCGCCAACACGCCGATATGCGATTGGCGGATCACCACATAGGACCCGATATGGCCGGCCAGTATTTCTTCATCGCCGAGCTTGATGATGGGCGCCGCTGTCGAATGTTCTTCGGTAATACGGGCATCCATACCGTCGCCTCTGACTTCGGTTAAATGGCCGATCAGGATGTTTTGCGTTTGCTGCGTCATGATGTTCTCTCTGGTAAAGCCGCTGGGCTAAGCTTAGACGATTTTTAAGGTCCGTCCCTCCCGCAACAGTCTATTCATTCGCCTAGGACATAGCAGCGGTTTTGCGCCAAAATGGCAAACAAATCGCTACAAACGCTACAACATGGGACTAGGTCCGTCATGGTAAGCCGTTGAACGTTTGGCACTTTTGGCTGACAAAGCCTTACGGTCTGATTATTGCTTTCATCAAACCGGCATCATTAAATATTGCACAAGAGGTGAATATGAAAATCGGCGTACCCAAGGAAATCAAACCTAATGAAAACCGGGTATCGGTGGTACCGTCCGGCGTTGCCGCGTTGGTAAGCGCCGGCCATAGCGTCACGATGGAAAGCGGCGCGGGTGTTGGTGCCGGCTTCGAAGACTCGCTATACCAGGCAGCCGGCGCACAGCTGGTAGACGGTCCGGAACCGGTTTGGGCCTCCGCGGAGATGATCATCAAGGTCAAGGAGCCGATAGAACCCGAATGGTCACGGATTCGGCCGGGCCAAACCCTGTTTACCTATTTTCACTTTGCCGCCAATCGGCCGTTGACCGAGGCGCATCTGGCTTCCGGCGCCACCTGCATCGCCTATGAGACCGTGCAATTGCCGTCCGGCGAATTGCCCTTGCTGACCCCAATGTCCGAAGTAGCCGGCCGACTGGCGGTGCAGGAAGGCGCGCATTATCTGGAAAAACTCTACGGCGGCCGCGGCATGTTACTCGGCGGCGTACCGGGGGTATTGCCGGCCAAGGTCTTGATTTTGGGCGGCGGGGTAGTCGGCACGCAGGCGGCAAAAATGGCCGCCGGTTTGGGTGCGCAAGTCACGGTCATGGACTTGTCGCTGGAACGTCTGCGCCAACTCAGCGATAGTTTGCCCGCCAATGTGCAACTGCTGTTTTCCAGCCGTCATGCCATTCTTGAGCAAATCCGCACGGCAGATCTGATTATCGGTGGCGTACTCGTAACCGGGGCAGCCGCACCCAAGCTGATCCGCGCCGAAGATTTAAAATTGATGCAAGCCGGCGCGGTAATCGTCGATGTAGCGGTAGACCAAGGCGGCTGCGTGGAAACGACTCATCCCACTACCCATGCGGATCCTATCTATGTTATCGACAATGTCGTGCATTATGCAGTCGCCAACATGCCCGGCGCAGTACCGCGCACCTCGACCCTGGCATTAACCAACGCCACCCTGCCCTATGCCCTACAACTCGCCAACAAGGGCTGGCAACAAGCGCTACGCGATAATTCGGCTTTGCTGAAAGGGCTAAACATTGTGGCCGGCAATGTTACTTGCCAAGGAATTGCCGATGCATTTGGTTTTAATTATCTGCCGCCGGATCAGTTCCTGGGCTAAACCAATCAACCTGGCCTGACCGAACAGAATACGCACACAAACGTTATTCTGATTATAAGGATGCTTGAGCCATATCAAATATCGTCATCTCGGCATGGATCGCCGAGATCCAGGAGCCAAGGATGGCAAGCGCCTAACACATCCATGTAGTCTGGATTCCGGCAATCCATGCCGGAATGACGTTGTTGCTGGGTCAGCTTTATAATCAGGAACGTTTAACCTGGCCCCTAAATTTTCTGGGGCTGTCACTCCCGCAGGCGCCGGACCGACGATATTTAGTAGCCGGACAATAGACAATCTCATGACAAAAAAAAGGGGCCTTTCGGCCCCTTCCCTTCCTTTAGCTGCCTGATAAAGCTCAGTTAAAGCTGGAACCCGGTGTTCCTGGCAATTGCGGCATGGTTTGCGCGGGGAACTCGCCGGTCAGCGCATTCAAAAACGCAACGATGTCAGCCACATCGGCATCAGACAAATCTTGATTTAATTGCAATTTAGCCATTAACCAAACGGCTTTATCCAAGGTTTTTACCGAACCGTTATGCATGTAAGGCGCGGTTAAAGCCACGTTACGCAGAGTCGGGACTTTCCAAAGGTGTTCGTCGCTTTCCTTTTTGGTGACTTCGGCCAGGCCTTTGTCTTTTTGGAAGTGGTATTGCGCTTCGAAAAAGCCGCTAGAGTTAACGGGGAATTTTTGGAATACCCCAGGGCCGTTGAAAGCAGGTCCGCTATGGCAGCTGGTGCAACCCAGTTCCACGGCTTTTTTCAGGCCGCGTTCTTGTTGTTCCGTCAATGCGTCTTTGTCACCTTTGACATATTTGTCGTAAGCGCTGTTGGGTGTGATCAAGGTTCTTTCGTAGGCGGCAATCGCTTTGGTGGCGTTGTCTTTGGTAATGGCATCAGAGTCACTGCCGAAGGCCACTTCGAAAGCATGGCGATAACCTTTGATGGTTTTCAAACGAGCGACCACGTCATCCCAGCTTTTCATGCCCATTTCGATAGGGTTGGTGACTGGACCTGCCGCTTGCGCTTCCAGGCTGTCGGCGCGGCCGTCCCAGAACTGAACTTTATTGAATGCAGCGTTCCAGACTGTTGGCGCGCTGCGGCCGCCGGTTTGGCCATTCACGCCCATGGAATTTGGCCGATTATCTTCGCCGCCCAACATGGTGTTGTGGCAAGACGCGCAAGAAACGGTGCCCGTGGAAGACAGACGCGGATCGTGATACAGCATTTTGCCAAGTTCAACCTTTTCAGGGGTTGTGGGGTTATTGGCAGGCGCCGGCGCCGTGGTGGGCAGCGCATCGGCTGCCATAACAGACATCGAACCAGTCAGCGCTAGCGCAGAAACCAGCATACGAAATTTAAACATGAGATCCTCCTAAGTAATTATAGTGAGCCAAGGGCTGCCGAATTGTAAGATATTGACGCTCGGCAGGTAAATTAAATTGCATCTTCAACGACGGCAAGCGACAAAACCGGGGTTCAGACTGGCGTTAAAACTTTTGCCGCAACTCGCCCAGTTGCGTTAGTGCTTCGTCGATGGCAAACCGGTCGATTTTTTTGGCGATGTCCTCCAACAAGGGCAGATATTCATGGCCGGCCATACTGCGCTGCAATTGCTCCAACATCGCTTCGGCCGCGCCTAGATCGCTTTCCAGCAACTGCGACAGTTTGTACAAATCCGCCGCTATCTCGGCGTCTGCAACCGGTGCCACAGACTGATCCGGGCCGAGCGTTCGGCTGTCCGCCGATGTTTGCAAGGCCTGAATTTGAGCAATTACTTTACGCAAAAATCCTTCCATGTGCTGCAAGTGTTCGGCGGGCGGAATTTGATTTTGCTTAAGCACAATATCGACACCGGCGGCGGCTT
Organism: Methylomonas methanica; assembly: GCF_001644035.1. GTDB lineage: Bacteria > Pseudomonadota > Gammaproteobacteria > Methylococcales > Methylomonadaceae > Methylomonas > Methylomonas methanica_A. The sequence continues at coordinate 37,263 of NZ_LUUG01000095.1, read as the reverse complement.
CGAATAAATCCGTCGCCCCCAGATTGCCGCTGACGCCTTTCAAGGCATGACAGCGCTCTTCAGCCTGCCTCAGTTCGCCGGCATTGATCAAACCGCGAATCTCGGCGACCGCATCCGGGTAGTGTTCTTTAAAACGGTATAGCTGTTTGCGATAGGCATCCGGATTGCCGCCAATCCGGCGTATACCTTGCACAATATCCAGGCTGGTCAAGGTTTGTAAATCTTCCGGATAATCGGCAACTTGATAAATCTGCGCCGCTTCCTGGCCCTGACCGCCGTCGGCAGTGAGCGGAATCCAGGTCGCCAAAGCTTTGAACAGCCGGTCTGGATCAATTGGTTTGGTGACGTGATCGTTCATACCCGCCTCCAGGCTTTTCTCGACATCGCGGGCCATGGCATGAGCGGTCATCGCGATGATGGGCATAGCGGCATAGCGTTGATCACCCTCGGATTGCGCCAAGGCCCGAATCTTGACGGTGGCTTGCAAGCCGTCCAGCACCGGCATCTGGATGTCCATCAACACCGCGTCGTAGTGCTGTTGCCGAACCATGCTCACTGCTTCCTCGCCGTTCACCGCTTCATCGACCTGAATATCGTGACTGCGCAGTAATTCGCAGGCGAACTCACGGTTGATTTCATTATCTTCCACCAGCAACAAGCGAATCCCTTGCAGCTGTTTGATGCCGGCAATATCCGCCCCGCCCAGTTGCTTGAATTTATCCACCACCCCAAGCACCCGCCCACGGCCCAGTGCGGATAGAATCGCATCCAGTAATGAAGACGGCGATACCGGCTTGATCAAAAAGCCATCGATACCGGCCCGGCCCGCTAAACGCATCACATCTTCGCTACCGTAAGCCGTCACCATGATGATCTTGGGCTGCGGCACCAGGCTGGTGTCGGCACGAATCTGCCTGATCGCTTCATCGCCGTTCATGCCCGGCATTTTCCAGTCCATCAACACCACATCGAAAGGCTGACTGGCCGGCATGTCCCGCAAAGCGCTCAGCGCCCCGGCGGCACTGGCCGAACAGCTCACCCGCAACTGAAACGGCCGCAACATATCGCTGATGATTTCCCTGGAAGCCTCGTTGTCATCCACCACCAATACCCGCACCTCGGCTAGCAATACGCCTATGCTTTGCTCCAGCGCGTCTTGATGCAGCAAGGTGTCCGTAGCAACACCCAAGCGCACGGTAAAACAAAAGGTTGTGCCCTGACCCAGTTGCGACTGCTCGATCCAGATCCGGCCACCCATCATTTCCACCAGGGTTTTACAGATAGCCAAACCCAAACCAGTACCGCCAAAGCGCCGACTGGTGCCCTGATCGGCTTGGGTAAACTCTCGAAACAGTTTTTTCTGATCGTCTTCCGACATACCGATGCCGGTGTCCCGCACCGAAATCCGCAAATCGATAGTGCTATCGGTCTTGGCTAGGCAATGGAAAGCCAGTTCCAATTCGCCGGCTTCGGTGAATTTAAGCGCGTTGCCGCACAGATTGGTCAACACCTGGCCGAAACGCAAGGGATCGCCCAACAATACCGGCGGAATTTGCGGGTCGTGACGGATCAGGAACTCGATGCCTTTCAAGCCGGCTTGGTAACCGATCATATCGGCCAATTGTTCCACCACGCTATCGAAGCGAAATTCGGTTTCTTCCAGCGCTAATTTACCGGCCTCGATTTTGGAAAAATCCAGAATATCGTTGAGAATCCCCAACAAGGTGCGCGCGGAACTGTGCGCTTTTGCCAAATAATTGCGCTGCGATGCCGTCAGTTCAGTCTGTAAGGCCAGATGCAACATACCCAGCACGCCGTTCATCGGGGTGCGGATCTCGTGCGACATATTCGCCAGGAACTGGCTTTTAGTTTGGGTTGCCGACTGGGCGGCGTCCCTGGCTTCTTTCAACGCTAGCTCGGCCTGTTTGCGCAAGGTCACATCTTCGTAGGTACTGACGAAACCGCCATCGGCTATCGGCCCGCCGCTGACCTCGATGACTCGATTGTCCAGTCGTTGCCGAGTAAAATTGTGCGGCTGAAACCGTCTTATTTCATCCAACAACTGCCTGAGTTCGGCATCGGGATTTCGAAAACGCAGCTGCGGATTCGTCAAGTCGAACTGCATAAAATCGGCATGGTCTCTGCCCACTGCCAGCATACTTTCCGGATAGCCGCGCACCTCGCTGAGCTTTTTATTCCAAACCAATAATTTTAAATTGCTGTCAAAGGCAATCAAGCCCTGCGACATGCTATCCAGCACCGTTGCCAGCATCACGCTGTTATGTGCCAGTTTGGCGTTACTGTCCGCCAACTCGGCGGTGCGGGCGGCCACGCGTTCTTCCAGACCTTCATTGATACTGGCCAATAGTTTTTCGTTTTCGGCGAGCTGCCAATTCAAAGCCAACAGTTCACTATCGCGGGTTTCGATAGTGGCAATCATGGTATTAAAGGCTTGAATCAGCGCCCCTAGTTCGTCGTCGCTTTCTTGCACGGCGCGCAAGGTGTAGTTCTTTTCACTATTGATAGTCTCGACGGTTTTTTTCAACCTGACCAGCGGACCGGACACCACTTGCTGCAAACTGGACGCCAATAGCAAGGCAAACAGACCGGACATCATGACAATACCCGTCGCAGCGGCCAAAAAATCCCGCCACAAGGAATCCAGCTCCGCCAAACTGGAGGCTATCCATACCCTTCCCAAGGTCCGGCCATCCAAGGCTATCGTTTCGCTGACAGTGCAATATGCATCGTCGAATAGCGGCCGTTCGCTAGCCGAAGGCTCGGGATGGTGCAGCGGACAGGCCAAGCCGGGTTCGTAAAGCGCAAACAGCTGATTGGCGCTATCGTAAATACAGGCCGATACCACGCTCTCCTTGACACTTAAGGCTGCCAACGTCGCGTTGGCGACAGCGCTGTCATTGAAGGACAAGGCCACGGTACTGCGACTGGCGATGATGCGGGCCAGAGAACTCAAATCCCGGCCCATATCCTCTTTCACCCGCATGTGTTCCTGGGCAATAAACCCGGCCCCCGCCAACAGCAGCGACAAGATGCTGGTTGCCAGCATGATCAGCACCAGCTTGGTTTTAATAGTCAGATCGCGTTTAAATTCAGCCTGGTTTGTCATGGTGTTCTGGATCGAATTAACGGACGATACGGGCGATTTCCATCAACAAGGCGTTGACTTTTAATTGCGCACTGCGCACGGCGTCGGGATTGATTTCCAGCTTGATTTGGCCGTTTTCGCTGTAAAAACCAATACAGCCGCCCCGGCCGGCAAACCCCTCGGCATCGCTAACCGTCAGTATCTGATTGCCGCGCACCTGGTGCGTCAAGGCTTGCAACTCCGGCGCGTCATGGTCGATATACAAAATCTGGCAAACCTGCGGGTCGTCTATGCCCGACCAGATTTGCAGTAAATGCCCCTTGGTGTCCCGGCTGGCCAAGTCGCTAAGCAGGTTCACGATAGGCTCGGCGCCGACAATGCAGACATGCAGCGTATCGTTCATCAGCGCCGGCCATTCCACAAACTTGGTGAAATTGAACAAATAATTGGCCTTGGTTTTAGCATTCAGCGCATCGTCGGCCGCGGCGGCCGGGCCGAGACTGCTGAGCAACGCCCACAAAAATAAGCCCACGCGCGCTAACTTACCCGGCATCAAAACTCCAGGCGGGCGGTCAATTTCACCGTCAAACCCGGTCCGGCCAGCACGGTAAGCGGCGTACCTAAATTCGGCGAGGCAAAGTCGCTGTTAAAGGCCGCATAATTTTTAAAATCGAATAAATTCAATACATCCAAACGTAGCTTCATGCGGGTATCGTGCGGCGTATCGAAGCTTTTGATCAGCGCAATATCGACTTGTTTGTACCCCCACCACTGCCCCGGAAAAATAAAATCGCTACCCGGCGGCGTAAAGGTATCGAAACGGCAGGCACCGCTGGTACAGTTGATGCCGGAGCGGTTGTCGGGCGTAGCCAGCGTCAGTTTGGTGGAAAAAATCAAATCCCATGGCAAATCGACGCTGGCGGTCGTCACCAGCTTATGTTTACGAACCCCGGCGGTATCCAGCCAGCCGTTGGTATGGGTATTGGGATGCTCGAACAAATAACTGCTGTTATCGACGAAGGATTGCGGTTTGTTTTCTTCGGAATCGGTATAGGTGTAGGCAAAAGTCATACCCCAACCGCTGTCCTTGCTGTAAGGTTTTTCGGCTTTAACAAACACCGAATTGGTTTTGGTCTGTACGCCATTATCGAACAAGATCAATTGCCCAAACCCAGGCACAGCCTGAAAGGTGCCGCCGAACCCGGATCCGGCTGCGTAAAAACTGCCGTCGGCATTGCGGCCGCCCAGCAAACCGACCAAACCGTTGTAACTGTGTACGTGCGATAAGCTGATCTCGGTATGCCAGTCGCCGATACGATTGCGCATGCCGATATTGAACTGGTCGGCATAGGGTGTGCGCAAATCGTTGCGCATCAAATTGATTTCCCTGCTGCTGCCAACACTTGCACCGGTCAGCGCAGACAATTGCGCCGGTGTATAGTTTAGATACTCGGGGTTCCAGGCAATGCAATCCACGCCGGCAACGCAATCGTAATTGGGGTCGCCCTGAAAATTCACGCTAAAACTAGGATAACTGCCCTTGGTCCGTTCCAGTTGCAGCACGTCGTAAATATTGCGGTCGTAGGCTTTGGCGTAGCCGCCGAACAACACATGCCGCCGATCTGCAAAAAGGTCGTATGCAAGACCGAGTCTGGGGGCAATATTGTTGCTGTCAGCAGTTCGATTGCCGCCGTTGCTAAGGTAGTTTTCGATGTCGTAACCGGCATTGGCGTTTTGAAGGTTGCGCCAGTTGCGTAGCGCGCTGCTGACATCGCCGGGTGTGACATGATTCAGATAGCCGGGGTTGTATTCGTAATCCCAGCGGACACCCAAGTTCACGCTCAGATGCCGATTGGGATTCCAATCGTCTTGTAGATACGCGCCAAATTGCGTCACGTCAGAGTGGGCGGAACCGTCGCTGCCTCCGCTCAACGGCGTTGCCCAGCGTACTTGATACGGATTGCCGGCAGGATTGTTTAAATTTAATCCAAACTGCGGGTTATAAGGATCGCGCTCCACCGCGCCAAGCTCTATCTGTTTTACTTTAGCGCCCAATTTTACGACATGGGTGCCATGCCAATCCAAACCGCTGAAGGTTAGATCGTCCTGAAAACCCGGTCCGCTCTGCCCCTTATCCTGGTAATTGGTGGTGCCGCCGCTATTCAGCACACTCCGGCTACTCAAATTACCCCCACTCAGACTGCCGTCCAGGCGACGCAACAGCAAACCTGCGCTTTGCGTGGCCGGCAGTTGCCGCCAACTGGCATCTTCATAGGTAAAGCGCGCTTCGTTGACCCAATGTTCCGCGCTGTATTGATATTTAAAGTCCAGACGCTTTTCGCTATTACCCTTTGCCAACGCATAAGACTCGGCGTTTTGACCGCCAATACCGAGGGTTTCGGTTTCGTCACGCAACTTAAAAGACACTTCAATCAAATTGCTATCGTTAAGCGCCCAATCCACCTTGCCGAAAAACAAATCCGCCGCAAACGGCCGATTCACGCTGCCTAGCTGCGCTTGATACGGCTCGGGTAAGCGGGAACCGTCACCGCTGCTGACATTGGCGTAATCGTCGTTGAGTTTACGTTCATATGCCATGAAAAAATGCGCCACGTCCCTGACAATCGGCCCGCTCAAGGTCACACCGAACTGGGCTTGCTCGGTATCGCGCTTGCCGCCGGCGAGTTGCTCGCTGGGCGTGACGCTGCGCAAATCCTGATTGGTGTGGTCGTAAAAGGTTTCACCGTGAAAGGTGTTGCCGCCGGATTTGGTCTGCACCGAAATCGCCGCGCCGCCGACCTGATCATACTCGGCTTTATAGTTCTGGCTGATAACCTTATATTCGGCAACGGCCGACTCCGGAAACACATTGCCGCGACTGGAATCCTGGCCGGCCACCCCGCCTCTCACCACATAGTTTTTCTGACTGACGCCATCGATAAACAAATTAACGCTATCCGGCCGCTGCCCACCGCTTTGCAAACGGGTGCTACCGTTCTCATCGGTGACCACATTCACACCCGGTGCGAGGTCGGCATAATTTAAAAAATTGCGGTTTACCTGCGGCAGGCGCTGCATTTGCTCGGGGGTTAAATAAGTCGCCAATTCCGCCGAATTGCCTTCGCTCACGTGCTCGGCAACACTCTCGTCAGCGCCTAGCGCAATGTCCACCACGGCCACTTGCCCGACTTGCAGCGTCAGCTCCTGGCTATTTTGCTGTCCGTCAGGCGCCAACACTTTGAGCTGGTAACGGCCCGGTTTTAAAGCCATCAGCACATAAGAGCCATCGGCTCGGGAAAAGGTCCGCGTGGAAAAACCCCGCTCCAGGCTGGTGACGATTATTTGCGCGCCCGCCTGGCTGTCGGATCCCCCAAGCGCGACTTGACCGCGAATCGTCGCCGCACTGATGTCGGCATGCGCCGGGTTACTAACTCTAATTATTGCCAGCAGCACGCCGGCAGCAATTGATTGCCGACGAAATATAAACCTTAGGAACCGTCGATTAAGTCCAGTAAGCCGCTCACCACGGACAACGAAAGCCTGTCGCACGCTATAACTCCGCGCCTGCTTTGACATCGACATTGCCTGGATTTGCCTTGCTCATGACGCAGCCAAGTAAGGTATGGGCTCAATCATTGCCGGGCATCGCCAACGGTTGAGGTGCCGGCTTGCCTAGATAAAAACCTTGCGAGAAATCGATACCCAACTCCACTACCTTGGCTTGTATCTCCGCACTACCCACGAACTCGGCAATGGTGCACATGCCCAATCGCCGCGCGGCATCGACGATGACGCGGGCAATCACTTCGGAATCGGGATTGTCGATAATATTCATGATGATGGAGCCGTCGATCTTTAAATAATCGATCTTTAAACGCAATAGATGCACGAAATTGGAATAACCGCTGCCGAAATCGTCAATCGCAAAATGACAGCCATAGCCTTTCATTCGATTGACAAACTCGCGCACTTCCTCATAACTTTCGATACCTTCGGATTCGGTGATCTCCAACACAATGCGCGAACCGACGCCGGGCAGAGAGAGTTTTTCGGCAATGAAGCTCACAGTATTGGCATCGATAATATCCTCGACCGTTAGGTTGATACTCATCTCCTCCTCCGAGTCGGGCAAGGCTTGCACGACTTGTTCGATCATGGTGCGAGTCAAGGCGGTATATTGCCGGGTACGTTTTGCGACCCCGAGAAAGCTGGGCGGAATCACATTGCCGTCTTCGTCTATCATCCGCATCAGCGCTTCGTATTTGACGATTTTGCCGCTGCGATTGTCGATGATGGGTTGATAAAAAGGTACGATACGACCGTCGGCCAAGGCACTGCGAATCTTCTGGCTCCAGTGGATGTTGTCCTTGTAATGCGATTTGATCTGCATCTGATCGGTATAAATCAAATAATCCCGACGTTCGATTCTGGCTCGCTCCAACGCCAGCGCCGCATGCGTATAAGGATTGTCGGCACCTGAACAGATGCCGGCCGTCACGCGGATATTAATCTTGTCTTCACCGCAATCGATCGCTTCCGATTCCAAATGCTTGATAATCCGATCTATCAATTGTTCGAAACTGCCCGGATCACCACCGTTTTTTGAGAGTAACGCAAACAAATCGCCGCCGATGCGATAAGCCTGCGCATCGGCGCCGCTCATTTTTTGCAAACGCTCGCCAATTTCCAACAAGACTTTATCGCCGTTGCGCAAGCCGTAAAAATCATTGATGGCTTTGAATTGATCGATATTGATCATGCCCAATATCGACGGACCGGCGTTTGCCAGGTCCTGCATCAATTTCACTCGATTAGGCAAGCCGGTTAAAGCGTCAGTGGTCTGTTCCCGAATCAACTCTTCCTGTTTGATCAAATGGGTGACATTCACGCTGGTGGATATAAACTCCCGAATCGCGCCGTCGGTGTCGAGGATAGGCACGATGGTGTTGTTGATATAAATCACCTCGCCGCTTTTAGTCAGGTTGCTGTAGGTGCCGCGCCAGATTGCTCCGCCTAGAATCGTATTCCATAACTCCCTATGCAGACCCGGAGCCGCGTCGGGATCTTTGAGAATCCGACTGGTTTTGCCAATCACCTCCTCGCGGGTGTAGCCGTAGGTCTGGACAAAGGCATCGTTTACAAAGGTGATCACGCCATGCGGATCGGTCCGGAATACGATATTGGAGACATCCATGGCATGCCGGTATTCGTTCAGACGTTTGACCCTGCCTTCCAGAGCGCGGCGTAAGCGGCTAAGTTCCAGATGCGTTTTGACCCTGGCCCTTACTTCATCAATATCGAACGGCTTGGTAATGAAATCGGCGGCGCCCATGGAAAAACCGCGAATTTTTTCGATGGACGCTTCGACTATCGTCACAAAGAGGATGGGTATCCCGGAAGTTCTAGGATTGCTCTTGAGCCGCCGACAAACCTCGTAACCATCCATGCCGGGCATTCTGACGTCCAGCAACACCAAATCAGGTGGCGTGGGGCCTTGCGCCAACTCCACCGCGCGCATGCCATCCGTCGCGACCATGATGCCGTAATCATCCTTTAGTGCTTCGAGTAAACCGTGGATATTTTCGGGAAGATCATCTACCACCAAAATAGTCGGCCTAGGATTGAGCGATAGGGATTTGTCTTTGTTCATCGTCCAGGGAAAGAGTTAGACCAGCGTTGCCAATTGACCGGAACGATTATAGTCTGCCGTAGCGTTTCCGATAGGTAACCAGCTCCAAATGCAGTCTAACTCGCACCAAAAGTAGCTCGGGCATCACTGGCTTGAGTAAATAGTCGTTGGCGCCCAATGCCATTCCCTTGGCATCGTCGCCGGCTTCGGCCGCCGCAGTGACAAAAATTACCGGAATTTCAGCCGTTGACGGCTCGCTACGCAGATATTGCAACACTTGATATCCGTCCATTCCCGGCATTTTTATATCCAGCAAAATCAAATCCGGCGCCGGCGCGCGCCGGGCTATCTCAAGCGCTTTCTCACCTGACGTAGCGGCCATCACCGCATAATCTTGCCGTAAAATATTGAGCAAGGTATGCAGGTTTTCGTGAACATCATCGACGATCAGAATTCTTGGCTTTTCTTTTGCAACACAAATATCGTTCATACAGTTCCCCCGTTCACCCCGATAGGCGATCAACAAAATTTAGTTCATCCCCAATGAAACCCAAAGCAAACTGCAGACGATACGCGAGGAATTCAGCTGAAGCATCCTGATAATCAGGCAATCTATTGCTAACTGCTTAAATCTAAGCGTTCGGCGAGCCGACGCAACTGCTGATTATCAAGTTCGATATCAAACTGTCCGCTCAGCAAATCGCTTAAATGCGCCCTGCTTTCGACTGAATGACTGATTTGCTCACCCGCTTGGTATCTCGAAAAATTGGTATTAAACAATTGCACCCAGCCCTCGACGGTATTGCGGCAGACCAACAAATTTTGCGACAGCAGCGATTGATCCCAGGTTGTGCATACCAGGTTGGCCGCGTCCAGGTCGCAGCGTTGCACCTTGGAGCGATCGAAACTATACAAGGCAAACCACTCGCCGTTTTGCAGTCGCTCCAGCACGGTTTCTCCCGATGCCGTTTCATGGCGCAGCCGAAACTGATTGTGGTCCTGGCTTTGCTCCTGCTCGGTACTCAGACGAAGCGGCCGATAATGGCTGGGGCCGCCGAAGCCGGCATCGACCAGCCAGGAGTCGCCTTCAGCCTCCACAATAAACGCCAAATGCAGACGCGGTCCGCCCTCGCTGCGGCCCATCCGCACCCGGGCCATAATCGGCTGATAGGCAAATCCCAATTCATCCAGGGCCTGGGAAAATAAGCCGTTCAATTCGAAACAGTAACCGCCGCGCCGACTGGCGACGATCTTTTCCATCAACGCCGCCGTTTCCAAATCAGGCACCAAGCCCAACAGCGGATTGATGTTTTCAAACGGAATAGCGCCGAGTTGCGCCTGCTGCAATTGGCTCAGGCCGGCGAGCGTGGGCTGGGGTTTGTCTATGCCGATGCGGTTTAGGTAAGCGTTAAAGTCGAAACTCATGGATCAATCTTGAATGTTAAATAATCGGTAAAGGGCGCGAGTTTTGCGGCTACAGGATATCGTAGCCGCGAAAGATAACAGATTAGTGTAAACAGTTTCAAACCCCCAACTCGACGATTCTCGCTTCGACTTTTGCGTTATTGATGACCAGCTCGGCAACGGTAACCGGCAATTTGAAACGGCGCGGACCGGCACTGCCGGGGTTGAGATACAACACCCCGTGGCGCTCTTGAATCGATGGTTTATGCGAATGGCCAGAGATGACGACGCGAATCCCGGCCGCGACCGGATCGACGGGCAGCTCGGCCAGATCGTGGATCAGGTAAATTGAAACTTGTCCTACCGTAATGCTGGCGCTGACCGGCAACTCCTCGGCCCAAGCGCCTTTATCGTTGTTACCGCGTACCGCCGTTACCGGCGCCAATTCATTTAGCTGTTTTAATACCTCAGGCTTGCCGACGTCGCCGGCGTGGATAATACGCTCGCAGCCTTGCAAAATCGCCAGCGCTTCAGGGCGGAGCAAGCTGTGGGTGTCGGAGATGATACCGATGCGGTGGGACATTATGGGAAGAAAACCTCTTTATGTGCGGTTTAAGGGCGATTAAATCACCGTGCAAAGTCAATTGGGTGGATTTCTCGCTTTATTTTATCCGACAGTTGTCAGCCAATTGCACGTCTAATCAGTGGCCATCGAATGGAGCTTCTGTAGCCTCGATGCAGCGCTAGCGAAATCGAGGGATTGGGCCTTCGATCCCTCGATTACATCGAGGCTATTTGCTTCAGTGACCGCAGTGGAATGGATAGCCGCCAGATAGTGTTTACGATTGCACGACCGGAGCTGGTCTTGCGTAACCTTGATGCAGCGTTAGCGGAATCGAGGGTCTCTGCTTGTTATTTCGCCCCTTGGTCAATCCAGGTTGTGATAAGAGACACTTCTGTCTCAGAAAGTTTATGGCTTTCAGCCATTGCCATGTTGGCTCGCTTCCCTGAAATGATAGCAATCAGAGGACTTTGGCTGCTCTGTCCTGGCGTAACTAAAGATGCGTGACCGTTATTTTTGAAGAAATCTTCTAAACGGTCGACTCGAAAACCGGCTAAGTTTTTCTGCGGACCGTGGCAATCGAGACAGTTTGTTGCAAAAATCGGATATACATCGTCCCAGCCCAGGGTATTAGCTTGAGGTGTGCTTGGTTCATCAGTATGTAGATCATGATCTTGTGTGTTGATTTGATCCTTACCAGACACAGATGAACAAATGGACTGATGTAATGCTTTAACATCCCTCTGCGCAAGCCAGCCGAACGCGATACATAACACTGTAAATACACCAAGGGTCCAAATCGCGCTACGTAGTAACGAAGGTTGCGAGGTTTTTATGAGGTTACAACGCTTACCGATCACCGTGACAATCCAATTCCAATGGAGAGCCAGATGAATTATCAGCACAGTTAGAAGCCCCAAGCTGATCCAGAAATGAATATCGCCCCATTGATGCCGACCTAAACCCCATAATGTGAGGGTCTTATTACTACCTGGCGGCAAGGGAAAACGTAACAAATATCCCGTTGCGATCATCCCCAAAAACAGTAGTGCCGCAACCAGATCGATGATTATATTAACGAGTGTGCGATTCATGTTCGATCAATACAAAAGTTAGAGGAATATGAAAGGTGTCTGTATGGGCGTCATAGAAATGTCCCGTATTTGAAATAGGCCAGAGCTATAGTAGTAACTTCGGCAGCAGAGTCGCCGGCTGTCAATCAATGGCGACCACTTTCAAGACTGCCCATATGCTCGCTGGAAACTGGCGACTATATTTTCAGAGGTGCCAATTTCGCCCAATCCTACTGATAAAGTCGTTCATGTGGACAATACTCACTTCGCCTCGTCAACCATCTGCATGGTTTTTTCTTCAACTTCTTTGGCTACTTCAGCTAATGCCTTGTCCTGGGAGAGTGTCGAAAGCATCTGTGCTGGTTTGATCAGCCCAATCTTGACCTTACCTTGCTCGGTGAACACCGAAATACGGCAAGGCAAGGCCATGTTCAGGCGCATGTCGATGGACAATACTTTTGCGGCCTGACTCGGATTGCAGACTTCAAAAATCTTGCATTCGTTATCAAACGCTAAGCCTTTGCTGCGTAGCGTTCCTCCCAAGTCGTGAACATGCAACACCCCGTAGCCATGATTTTTAACGGCTAACTCAAGGTCGGCCGATGCGTGGTCAAATGATTTATCTGTTGTGACAACGTAATACATGAGAACCTCAATTTATTTGCTGTAGATATATATTTTGAAGGGTAACTATACAGCTAATATTAAAGACGTGATCTTTATAAAACTGGTAAGGATTAGCCCCAAGTAGCGAGGGTGGTTCGTAAACATAACCCCCTAAATCACCAAAATACATCCATGATCGACATGACTAAGATGAAAATCGTTTTATGAATTTTCTCAGTAAGAATAATCTGAATGTCTGGAATTGGATCTTAACTAGACGACTGATAAACAAGGTGGTGAATGTCGCCTTAGGGTCGGACGCTGCCAAAGAATAAAGCTAATTGTTAGCGGTTCCTTTGGGAGCGCCTGAACCGCCTATCGGCTCACTTATTCCCATTGGGGCATTCTGGCCCACATTCATCCAATTCCCCCTGCCAAAGCACCATCCATTCCTCCAAAATCGCATACTGCTTTTTGGTGACTATGGCTTGCACGATGCCGTCGTTGAGGTCTAGGTAGTCGTGCACCAGCACGTTGCGGAAACCGAGGATTTTCATCAGCTCGGCATGCTGATCGGCCGGCAAATCGCCGTGGCTTTTCAATTCGTCCAACGCTTCGCGCGATTGGCTGACTGTCAGCTGGTATTTTTGCTGGACGACATAACGCGCCATGCCAATGAAGGCTTCGATATAGACCTGTAATGCGCGCTGTATCGCCAGCAGGTCGCGCTCGGTCCAGGTGTTGGTATTTTCCTGGCCGTACTCGTCCAGAATACGCAGCATTTTGCGGCGGTGGCGCATCAGCGCCTGTTCATAAGCAATATCTCTCATAATCCTTTTCCCATTTCGACCAGATGCTTTGCTCAATGCGTCTGACATGCGGCACGTTGCGGTCGTACCATTTGACAGCCGACTGCAAGATACCAACTTGCAGCAAGGCCGGCGCGGTTTCCAGATCGACGATGCTGATTTGATTGTAGCGTTTTAACTCGCGTTCGACTTCGGCTTCCAGCATTTGCGGTCGCACCGCCCGTTCCAGCGGATCGGTTTCGTAATCGCTGAAAATGACCGCAATGTCCCAATCGCTATCCGGCCGGGCGGTATTCTTGGCACGGGAGCCGTACAGATAAATCGCATCGACTGCGGCATTAGCCTGAATCGCTTGGCTTATTTCTGCTTGCAACTCGTTCATGGTTTCAACGGTAACTCACGCAAAAAACCGCTGCAAATACGTCCCGGTGTGCGACTTCTTGTGTTTGGCAATCTGCTTCGGTGTGCCTTCCGCCACCAGCATGCCGCCGCCGCTGCCGCCTTCCGGGCCCATGTCCACAATCCAGTCGGCGGTTTTGATCACGTCAAGGTTGTGTTCGATGATGATGACGGTGTTGCCGTGGTCGCGCAGGGTGTGCAGCACGGTCAACAATTGTTTGATGTCGTGAAAGTGCAGACCGGTGGTGGGTTCGTCGAGAATGTAAAGGGTGGTGCCGGTGTCGCGCTTCGATAGCTCTTTCGCCAGCTTGACACGTTGCGCTTCGCCACCGGACAGGGTCACAGCGTTCTGGCCCAGGGTGATGTAGCTCAGGCCGACGTCGATTAGCGTGTGCAGTTTGCGGGCCAGGCTGGGTATCGCCGAGAAAAACGCCGCTGCATCTTCCACGGTCATTTCCAGCACTTCGTGGATGGTCTTGCCTTTGTAGCGGACTTCCAGGGTTTCGCGATTGTAGCGTTTGCCGTGGCAGATGTCGCAGGGTACGAAGATGTCCGGCAGAAAATGCATTTCTACTTTAATGACGCCGTCGCCGGCGCAGGCTTCGCAGCGGCCGCCTTTGACATTGAAACTGAAGCGGCCCGGCGTGTAGCCACGCGAGCGGGCTTCCGGCGTCGCGGCAAACAACTCGCGTACTGGCGTGAATATGCCGGTGTAGGTGGCCGGGTTGGAGCGCGGGGTACGGCCGATGGGACTTTGATCGATGTCCACCACTTTGTCGAATTGCTCCAGACCTTCAATAGCCTCGCAGGGTGCTGGAATGCAACTGGCGCCGTTAATCAGCCGGGCGGCGTGGCTATACAAAGTGTCGTTGATCAACGTCGATTTACCCGAACCCGATACGCCGGTAACGCAGGTCATCAAACCCACCGGAAAGCTGACATCGACGTTTTGCAGATTGTTGCCGCTGGCTTTACGGATAGTGACTTGTTTGCTCGGGTCGCGCGGCGTGGTTTTTTTGGGGATCTCTATGCTCAAGCTGCCGGACAAATACTGGCCGGTCAAGGAGTTGGGATCGGCCAGAATATGCGCCGGCGTGCCTTGCGAGACGATTTGCCCGCCGTGCACGCCGGCACCAGGGCCGATGTCGACCACATGATCAGCGGCGCGGATGGCATCTTCGTCGTGTTCGACCACGATCACCGTATTACCCAAATCGCGCAACCGGTATAAGGTGTTGAGCAAGCGTTCGTTATCGCGTTGGTGCAAGCCGATCGACGGTTCGTCCAGCACGTACATGACCCCCACCAGACCGGCGCCGATCTGACTGGCCAGGCGGATGCGCTGCGCTTCGCCGCCGGACAGGGTGTCGGCGCTGCGATCCAGGGTCAGATAATCCAAACCGACGTTGACTAAAAACTCCAGCCGCTCCTGAATTTCCTTGTTGATCTTGGCGGCGATCTCGCCACGGTGTCCCGGAATATTCAGACCCTGAAAAAAGCCGAGCGTTTGCTTAATGGGCAAGCGGGTGACGTGATGCAAGGGTTGCTCGTCGACAAACACATTGCGCGCGCCCAGGTTTAAACGAGCGCCATCGCACACCGCGCAAGTCTGTTGGGCCAGATACTTGGATAATTCGTCCCGAACCATTTGCGAGTCACTTTCATGGTAGCGGCGTTCCATATTCGGAATAATGCCTTCGAAGGCGTGACGGCTGGCTTTGGGTTTGCCGTTGCCCATCTGGAAGGTAAAGCTGATTTTCTCGTCGCCGCTACCGTACAGAATAGCGGCCTGAATGTCCTTGGAGATATGCGAAAACGGCGCTTCCGGATCGAAATTATAGTGCGCGGCCAAGGCGCAAATAATCTGGTAGTAATAGGCATTGCGCCGGTCCCAGCCGCGCACCGCACCACCGGCCAAACTGATTTCCGGGTTGTGTACCACCAACTGCGGATCGAAATGCTGGCGCACGCCCAGGCCGTCGCAACTCGGGCAGGCGCCTTTTGGGTTATTGAAGGAGAAAATGCGCGGTTCCAGTTCGCTCAGGCTATAGCCGCAATGTGGGCAGGCATAACGTTCCGAGAATAGTAGCTGTTGATCGCTTTCCATTGAGGCGGCAATCGCCAGACCTTCGGATAAGCGCAGCGCGGTTTCGAAGGATTCGGCCAAGCGCAGTGCGATGTCGTCGCGAATTTTGAAACGATCAACGATAACTTCGATGGTATGTTTCTTCTTCAAATCCAGGGCCGGCGGCTCGTCCAGTTCATAGACTTCGCCGTCGATGCGGGCGCGCAAAAAACCTTGGGCTTTCAAGTCTTCCAGGAGCAACACGTGTTCGCCCTTGCGGTCGTTGATCACCGGCGCCAGCAACATCCAGCGCTCGCCTTCCGGTTGCGCCAAGACTTGATCGACCATTTGGCTGACGGTTTGCGCTTCTAGGGAAACGCCGTGCTCCGGGCAGCGTGGAATGCCGACTCTGGCATAAAGCAGCCGCAGATAATCGTAAATCTCGGTGATGGTACCGACGGTAGAACGCGGATTGTGCGAGGTGGATTTTTGTTCGATGGAAATCGCCGGGGACAAGCCTTCGATATGATCGACGTCCGGCTTCTCCATCATCGACAGAAACTGCCGGGCGTAAGCGGACAGCGATTCGACGTAACGGCGCTGGCCTTCCGCGTAAATGGTGTCAAACGCCAACGAAGACTTGCCGGAGCCGGACAAGCCGGTGATGACGATCAACTTGTCACGCGGCAAGTCCAGATCGATGTTTTTCAGATTATGAGTGCGGGCGCCGCGTATGCTGATGGTGTCCACTGCTGTGCCTTCCTGGGATTTTTAACAACCCCTTACTATACGGGCTAAGACACCTATAGGGCAAAGGGGATTGGTTGCCACGCTGGAGCCAGATGCCCATAAACTGGTACTATAGCCACCTTTAAAGATGCAAGGCAAAGGGGAGTTTGGTTTGACACAGGTTCAGGATATTACCAGTCCGATGACGGCCATGGAGAAGCGGGCTACCGTATCGCTGGCCAGTATCTACGCACTCAGAATGCTGGGTTTGTTCATGCTGCTGCCGGTGTTGTCGCTGTTCACCGAACAAATGCCCGGATCAACACCCAAATTGGTCGGTTTGACCATGGGTATCTACGGCCTGACCCAGGCCATCCTGCAAATTCCGTTCGGTTTGCTGTCCGACCGCTTCAGCCGTAAGACGGTGATTGTGATCGGACTGATTCTGTTCGTGGCCGGCAGTGTCTGGGCGGCGCTGGCGACCGATATCTATGGCGTTTTGATCGGGCGAGCCTTACAAGGTTGCGGGGCAATTTCCGCTGCGGTGATGGCGTTGCTGGCAGACTTGACCCAGGAAGTGCATCGCACCAAAGCCATGGCTACCATAGGCGCCAGCATCGGCGTGTCGTTCGGCGTAGCTATTACGATGGGTCCTATCATTGCGGACCATTTCGGCATCGCCGGCATCTTTTGGATGATCGCCGTGCTGGCGGCCTTGGCGATTTTAGTGATTCTGTTCGTGGTGCCTAACCCGGAAAAAATTACCACGCATCGCGATGCCGAATATATCCCTTCTGAACTGGGTTCGGTGATCAAAAATGCCGATTTGTTGCGCCTGAACTACGGCATTTTTGCGCTGCATTTGATTCTGATGGCCAGTTTCGTAGTGGTGCCGCTACTGATGCGCGACGCCGGCTTGCAAGGCGGCAGCCACTGGATGGTGTATCTGCCGGTGCTGGTGACATCGATGGCGATGATTATCCCCTTCGTGATCGTTGCCGAGAAAAAACGGCAGATGAAGAAAGTATTTATTGGCGCTATTTTTACCTTGGTAATTGCCAACGTCGGCTTTGTGTTATTCCACGGCGAATTAATCGGCTTGATTGCCTGCTTGTGGATTTTCTTTTGTGGTTTTAATCTGTTGGAGGCGACCTTGCCCTCACTGATTTCTAAAACCGCGCCCGGCGATTTGAAAGGCACGGCCATGGGCATCTATTCCAGTGCGCAATTCCTCGGCGCGTTTTTAGGCGGTGGTGCCGGCGGCTGGTTGTATGGTGAGTTCGGCCCTGCGGCGGTGTTTATATTCTCGGCGGGCATCGCTGCCAGCTGGATAGTCATCGCGCTATTTATGTCGCCGCCGCGTTATTGGGCCAACTTGCTGTTGTCCTTGCAAGCGGTAGAGCCGGAACGTGGAGCGGAATTTTCCAAAGCTTTGCTGGCGATTAACGGCATTGAGGAAGTGCGACTGCATTTCGAAGAAAATGCCGCTTATCTTAAAGTCGATAACCAGCAGCTCGACAAAAATCAATTAGGTCTTTTTTTGAAGCAGTGGCAGTAAGCTGCTGTTACTCGCAATTTTTACACGGAGAACACCATGCTAAATAAAGTTATGCTGATCGGCCGCCTCGGCGCCGATCCGGAAGTACGCTATATGCCAAGTGGCGACGCGATTACCACCATCCGCTTGGCCACCAGCCGCCGCTGGAAGGATCGCAACACCAATGAACGTAAGGAAGAAACCGAATGGCATCGGGTGGTGTTTTTCAGCGGTCTGGCGAAAATCGCCGGCGAGTATCTGAAAAAAGGCAGCCAATGTTATGTAGAAGGCCGTATCCGTACGCAGAAGTGGCAGGGCCAGGATGGTCAGGAACGTTATACAACGGAAATCGTGGCCGACAATATGCATATGCTGGACAGCAAAAGCGGCGGCACCGCCAGCTACTCGGACAACAACACGCCACCAGCCAGCAGTTACGACAATCGCCCGTCCGCGCCTTCAGGCTCGCAAGCGGCGCCGGCTTCTTATGACGATTTCGACGACGATATCCCGTTTTAATTACCACCTTACCTGCTAACGCCGTAAGAAAAAAGGCCCGCCAATGCGGGCCTTTTTTATTTTCTAAGTTGAAAGTGCTGCTGTTAATGCTCCGATATAGCGCATCCGTTAGTCGGTGTCGCTTGGCTTGCGGCAGATCAGCCGACTTATGAACGTTTTGCCGGATAGACGTTCATCGGCAGACGCGACAACGGCTATCGAATCCATTTTTAGTCTATCCTAGGTTTAGCTCGTTGACCCTGCGGGCATTACGCAGGTCATAGTAAAGTTCAATCGCGATAAGTCTACTGAGGAAAATAGTATATGACTGTAAAAAATTGTCTGATCGTCGACGACAGTAAGATGTCGAGAATGATGGTTAAAAAAATTATTCTTGACGCGCATCCCGATTGGAATCTTGTGGAAGCCCAAAACGGCCAAGAGGCCATTGACCGGGCCAGCGAGGCTGGGTTTGATATTATTTTGTTGGATTACAACATGCCGGTGATGGAAGGTGGTGCGGCGGCAGCGGTGATTCGACCGTTGCAACCTGAGGCCCAAATTGCTTTTTTAACCGCAAATGTTCAAGAGGCGGTAAAAAATCTGGCAATTCAATTAAGGATTGACTTTATCCCCAAACCTATTACTGAAGAAAAAATTAGAAGATATGTCGGATAACATCGATAACAGTGATGAAGATTTTCTGGATGCTGTAGCTGAAATTCTCAACATCGGCATGGGGTATGCCGCCAGCGCACTCAGCGAGATGGTCAATGAGGAAGTCAAGCTGAGTGTGCCGGGTGTCATGTTTGTGAGCCGGCCCGATGCTTTAAAAATCCTGCAAGCCAAGACCGAGAAGGAAGTCAGCGGTGTTTGTCAGCATTTCGACGGGATTATGGGTGGCGACGTATTGTTGCTGTTCCCCGAGGAGAAAAGCCTGCAACTGGTCAGGGCTGTTTTGCAACAGGATATTTCTCTAGACGATTTGACCGAAATGGAGCAAGAAGCCATGGCGGAGATCGGCAATATCATTCTAAATGGTTGTTTGTGTGCGATAGCCGATTTGTTCAAGCAGGAAATTACCGGCGGCATTCCGGAATTCGTAAAAGGATCCTTGACCAACATTCTCACCAATGACTCACTTGTGAATAAGGTCGAATCCTGCGTCCTGCTCTTGAATATGGAGTTTTCATTGGCTAAACAGCATGTTGAAGGATATGTCTCATTTTTAATGGATGTAGATTCAATGGATATCTTCAAACAAAGTGTTAAGACCTATTTAGGTTTGTAACTTTGGAACAAACACTGATGGCCAGCAGCAATACATTGATTCAAGAGCTATATCCGGCTATTTTCGAGAATTGCCAGTTTGGATTGGTCGTGCTCGATACACAAGAAAATGTTATAGATTGGAATGACTGGGTCACTAAATTTAGCGGCCGGAAACTTGAAGACATAAAGGGCAAACAATTACAGGATATATTTCCCCTCGCCATGAGTGGCAGCCTGGGCCGAGCTGTAAAGTTGGCGCTGAGTCGTGGCATGAGTTCGGTTATTTCACACACCTTAAACCCAAACATCCTGCCGTTGTTTTCGGTTTCCGGAGCGGCAATCGATCAGCAGCTTAAAGTCCAGCCGTTAAATGTCAATGAACATAACCGGCTGTGCCTGATCCAGATTACCGATATTACCGCCGCGGTTAAACGTGATAAACAGTTGCTCGAAAACTTGGCTGAGATGAATTTCCAGAAATCTGCGTTGGATCAGCATGCCATAGTGGCTATTACCGATGCAAAAGGGACGATTACGTACGTCAATGATTTGTTTTGCCACATTAGTCAATACAGCCGTGAGGAGCTGTTGGGGAATAATCATCGCTTGATTAATTCCGGGGTGCATCCGAAAGAGTTCTTCCGCGATATGTTTCACAGTATTACGAGAGGTAAAATCTGGGCAGGCGATATTTGCAATCGAGCCAAGAATGGCGACTTGTATTGGGTGTCGACCACGATAGTTCCTGATATGGGTAAAGATGGTAAACCCAAACGTTATTTTGCGATCCGGGCGGATGTGACCAAGCTAAAACGCGCCGAAGAGGCTGCCAACGCAGCGGCGATTGCCAAATCGCAGTTTTTGGCCAATATGAGCCACGAAATTCGTACCCCGATGAATGCGATGCTAGGACTAACCCGCCAGGTGTTGGAGACGGAATTAACCCATGATCAACGCGATCAGCTTAACAAGGTATCCACATCCAGCCAGGCCTTGGTGTGCATTATCAATGATATTCTGGACTTTTCTCGGTTTGAATCCGGCTACATGGTGCTGGAACAGGTACCGGTCAAACTGGAAGCCGTACTCATGGAAGTGTCCAATTTGTTCGGCGCTCAAATTGACGAAAAAGGTATAGAACTATTTGTTGAGATTGATCCGGACACGCCGTTGTATATCAGCGGAGATGCCTTGCGCTTGGCGCAAATACTTAACAATCTGCTCGGCAACGCCGTCAAATTTACCGATCACGGCGAAATATATGTGTCGGTGCAAACCGAACGTCGAGATGCTGAGTCGCTCTTACTAAGCTTTACTGTGAAAGACACCGGGATAGGCATTTCGCCGGAGCACATTAAATTGCTGTTCAAACCTTTTGTGCAGGCCGATAACTCCACAACGCGTAAATTTGGTGGCAGCGGACTTGGTTTATCGATCGTCAAAAAGCTGGTCGAACTGATGGGCGGCGACATCGAGGTACACAGTGTGTTTGGCCATGGTTCCACTTTCAAGTTCACCATCAAAGCCGGGAGGGTACCCGATGAAATGCAACTACCCTACAAAGTTCATCACGATTTACAGCGTTTACGTGGCAAGCGCGTGCTGGTGGTGGACGATCAAGAGACCTCACGCCATATCTTGTCGCGATTATTGAAGGCTTGGGGCATTCAAACAGTTACTGCTGAGTCCGGCGATGAAGCTTTGCTGCTGATCGCCCAAGCAGATTGGGAGAACCAACCTTTTTATGCGGTTTTGTTGGATTGGCGCATGCCTGGAAAGAACGGTTTGGAAGTGGCGACGGAAATTAAGAGGCAACTGAAGGGGCGCGGCAAGGATGTGGAGTTAAAATTGCTGATGGTGACAGCTTATGATAAACAAGCGCTGCTAAATAGTTCGGGGGTCGAATGTGTGGATGGCGTTCTGAATAAGCCGATCGTGCCCTCCGTATTGTTCGATGCACTATTGCGTCGTCAAATTCCTCAGAACAAAGACCTCGATAAACATACTGATCGAACCTTCAACGGGTTGCGGGTATTGCTGGTCGAGGATCATGATCTAAACCAGGAAGTCGCTGCCAATTTTATGAAAAAACGGGGTGTAGCCGTCACGGTTGCTTCGCATGGCGGCGAAGCCGTGGAGATAATCAAGCATAAAACCTTCGATCTGGTTTTCATGGATTTGCATATGCCGGTTATGGGAGGAATCGAAGCCACACAATTAATTCGCGAACTACCCCAAGGTCGAAATCTGCCTATTGTGGCCATGACCGCAGCTGTATTGGAGGAAGATAGGAAAAAATGCGCGGATGCGGGTATGGACGATTTCATTTCCAAACCGGTGGAACCCAAGGATTTGCTGCGGGTGATGAGCCGGTATTTTCTCGTTTCTGACCAAGCCGAGTTGGCGAATTCGACTGTGCCGCGCAATGAATCCATCCTGGATTTGGCGCGAGGCCTACATCGTTTAGATGGAGACAAAGTGTTGCAGCAGCGGCTCTTGTTACATTTCAGCGAGCGGTGTCAGTTTATTGCAAAACGTTTCGAGACATTGATCTCGGACGCGGATACCGAGGCCCTCATTGAGCTGATTCATGGACTAAAAGGCGTCTCCGCCAATCTTGGCGCTGTTGGTTTGGCCGAAGCTTGTCGGCGCGTGCTCGAGGAAGTGAAAGTCGGCGGCAAACTATCTCGCGCTCATTTTGAAGCCACTCTGTTAGAAACTCGGACGCAGATACAACAATATCTTATGGATTACACGCCACCCAATATGGATAACCAGGTGGCGGAATCCGTTTCCATAACCGAATTCCTGGGAGAACTGGAACGGTTTATCAGCAAACAGGAAGTGATTCCAGATGATTTACAAGCACTACTGGCTCAACTTGCTGATTCTGAATTGCCGTATTCGCCTGGATTACGCCAATTGCAACATTATCTGAGTCACTTCGATCACCAAGGAGCCGGTGAAGTCTTAACGGTGTTAATGTCCAATTTTACGAACAAGCATGATGAGTAATATGGCGGAACAACCCGATAAACCACTCGTTTTGCTGGTAGACGATTTACCGGCCAATCTGCACGTTCTCGTCTCGGCGCTGAAGGCCGATTACCGGCTAAAGACCGCGACCAGCGGCCTGGATGCATTGAAATTATTGCAACAACCGGATAAGCCCAAGTTGGTTTTACTGGATGTCAAAATGCCTGGTATGAATGGTATAGAAGTTCTTCGCCGCATGCGGGACGATTTACAAATCAGTGATATTCCGGTGATTTTATTGAGTGCCGACGCGTCCGAACAAAGCGAACTAGCCGGATTGCATCTAGGCGCGGATGATTATCTGTTCAAACCCATATCACCCAACGTACTCACGGTAAGAGTGCGTAATCAAATACAACGCTATGCTGATCGCATTCAGTTGCGTTTGGCGGCCCACGTGTTTGAACATAGTGGTGAGGCGATTCTGATTACCGATCAACATAACCGCATTATCGACGTCAATTCGGCCTTTGTCGCGTTGACGGGGTACGATAAAGCCGAAGCCTTGGGTAAGGATCCTCGGTTCCTGTCCTCCGGACAAACCGAACGTGAAGTCTATACCGCGATGTGGGAGGCGATTCATAAAAATGGTTTCTGGCAGGGGGAGCTGTGGGATAGAAGTAAGACGGGTGATATCTATCCTAAAATGGCAACCATATCGGTGGTGCGCGACCGCACAGGCAACATCGAATTTTATTTGGCCAGTTACATAAACATCAGCAATATCAAGGAAGCGCAAGCCCACATCCAGCATCTGGCTCATCATGATCCATTGACGGGATTACCCAACCGCCTGCATTTACAGGTGTTTTTGGAGCAATCCATGATGATTGCCAAGCGCCAATCAGAGCAATTGGCAGTCATGTTATTGGACTTGGACCGCTTTAAAAATATCAACGACACCCTGGGTCATTCGATCGGCGATGAATTGTTGATACAGGTGGCGAACCGTATCAAATCCAGCATACGGAAAAATGATTTGGTTGCCAGACTAGGGGGCGACGAATTTGTGGTGGTGCTTAGAGGCGAAAACATACAGAGTATGGCGGCCTCGGTAGCGCAAAAGATCTGCGAAAATTTGCAACGTCCTTTCGGATTGGCGGGTACTAACTTGCGCACCGCAACCAGTATAGGCATTGCGATTTATCCCGACAATGCCCAGCACATGGAAGGCTTGATGAAAAATGCCGATATGTCCATGTATTTTGCCAAATCCGAGGGCGGCGATGGCTTTCGGTTTTTTTCGGCTGAAATGAATCGGCATGCGCATGAAAGAATGGACTTGGAAAATCAGCTGCATTTTGCGGTGGAAAATCACCAGTTCGAATTGTATTACCAGCCGCAGTTTTCTTTACCCGACCTGCATCTCATCGGCGCGGAAGTATTGTTGCGTTGGCAGCATCCGGAAAAGGGCTTCATTTCTCCCGCCGTATTCATCCCTTTATCTGAAGAAACCAATCAAATCTATAAGATTGGCGAATGGGTGCTGGAACATGCCTGTGAACAGGGAGTTAGTTGGATACGGGAAGGGTTTCCGTTAAAAAGAATCAGCGTCAATGTTTCCGCAAAACAGTTTCAGAATAAGCATTTTTCCGAATTGGTAGCTTCCGTATTGGCAAAAACAGGCCTCCCCAGGGAAAAATTGGAATTGGAGTTGGAAATTACCGAGACCGCAGTGATGACATCCCCCGGCGACGCTGGCGCCCTACTCCAGTCTTTTCGGGAAGGCGGTATTATGGTGGCGCTGGACGATTTCGGCCAAGGGTATTCTTCACTGGGTCAATTGAAAAACTTACCCCTCGACCGATTGAAAATCGATGCCGCGTTTGTGCGGGATATTTCCGGGGATATGCACGACAAGAACAACGGTGCCATTGCCGCAGCGACTATTGGCTTGGCACACAATTTGGGATTTCAGGTGATTGCGGAAGGTGTCGAAACCAAAGAGCAATTAGCGTTTCTAATCGCGCACGGTTGTGATGAAGTGCAGGGCTTTTACTTCGCCAAACCAATGCCAAAAATTGAGTTCGAGCAGTTTTTGCATAATCGGCTTTGAAGGGTCTAAACAGCCATCAATTCAACATTCGGATTCTGCAGATTTGCTATCAACGCGCGTTCTTAGGATACTTGTCTAAAGAATCATCGGTAAAACAAGGATGAAAACGTCACCAAGCCAGCAGTTCAAAATCGATAGCAGCCCCTCGTGCGACATAATTGCAAGTTGCGACCAACAAGTATTGGACATCGCGTTCGGCGGCGACTGGATATTGGACGCGAGATTGCCGCCCTTAGAACCTATATTGACTCGACTTGACGCTGGCAATACGATCAAAAAAGTCACATTTTCCACGACAGCACTGGGGAATTGGGACAGCATGCTGGTCACCGAATTGATCAAGATAATCGATTACGCCTCGCAAAAAGGCGTGACGGTCGATAAAGCTAGCTTACCCGCTTCAATTCAGGGCTTGCTGACCCTGGTTTCCGCCGTGCCTGAGCGCGTCGATGCTCATCGCGACCAAACTCAGACGTCTTGGTCGCAGGCTTTAGTGGTTAGTACCGGCAAAGCGGTTCAGCACGGCAAGGAGATGCTGATCTTTGTCGGCGAAATGATCATCAGTACTTTCGCCACCCTGCGCGGGCAAGCGCATTTTCGTCGCCAGGATTTATGGTTGTATATTCAAGAATGCGGACCGTCGGCGTTGCCGATTGTCACCTTGATCAGCTTGCTGGTCGGTTTGATTCTGGCCTTTGTCGGTGCGGTACAGTTGTCTTTGTTCGGCGCGCAAATTTATATCGCCAACCTGGTTAGTTTAGGCATGACCCGGGAAATGGGCGGCTTGATGACCGCGATCATCATGTCCGGCCGCACCGGCGCCGCCTATGCGGCCCAAATCGGCACGATGCATGTCAACAGCGAAATCGACGCGTTAAAAACCATGAACCTGGACCCGATGGCGTTCCTGGTGCTACCGCGCATGTTGGCCTTGATCATCATCATGCCGCTTTTATGTCTTTACGCCGACTTGATGGGCATCATCGGCGGCGGTTTTGTCACGGTGAATTTTTTTGATGTGTCGCTGACCGAGTATATGGATCGCACCGCCAGCGCGGTGAAAATGAAGGATTTTATTATCGGCTTTGTGAAATGCTCGGTGTTCGGTATTTTGATTGCGCTATCGGGCTGCATGCGCGGTATGCAGTGTGGCCGCAGCGCCTCAGCGGTCGGCGATGCCGGTACCTCGGCGGTAGTAACGGCCATTGTGTTCATCGTGGTGGCCGACTCGGTGATGACCATCATCTGCAACCGGCTGGGGATTTAAACCATGACCGAAGCCTGCATCACGGTAAAAGACCTGACGATGACCTACGGCGATTTCGTGATTCAGCACGATCTGAATTTTACGATCAATCGCGGCGATGTGTTTATCATCATGGGCGGTAACGGTTGCGGTAAAACCACCTTGTTGCGGCATATGATAGGCTTGAAATCGCCGGCAAAAGGCGATGTTTGTTATGGCGAACAAGGTCTCTGGCAAGCCGATCCCAAAGCCCGCCAGCAAATTTTAGCCCGCACCGGGGTGTTGTTTCAAAGCGGCGCCTTACTCAGTTCCATGACCCTGGCCGAAAACGTCGCGCTGCCCATTACCGAAGCCACCCAGTTGCCACCCAAAAAAGTGCGGGAGATCGTTTCCTATAAGCTGGCGCTGGTCGGCTTGGCAGGATTTGAAGACTATTATCCTTCCGAGCTCAGCGGCGGCATGCAAAAGCGCGCCGGTCTGGCGCGGGCCATGGCCTTGGACCCGGAAATCTTGTTTTTCGACGAACCGTCGGCCGGGCTAGACCCGATCACCGCCAAATTGCTGGACGATCTGATTCTGAGCTTGAGCAGCGCATTGTCGGCCACCATCGTCGTGGTCACCCACGATCTGGACAGTATTTTCGCGATCGGCAATAACTCGGTGTTTCTGGATGCCGAAACCCGCACCAATATCGACGGCGGTCCGCCGCAGAAATTGCTGCATGAATCCAAGCACCCCAACGTGATTCGATTTTTGAATCGCGGCGATCAAACCGAACAAAATAGTAGTAATCGACAGATGAGGAGTCCGGCGTGAGTAAACAAGCCAATCCATTAGCCATCGGCGCGTTTTTGGTCGGCGCGTTGATCTTGCTGACGGCGGGCGTAATGATCTTTGGCGGCAGCGATTTTTTTAAGGACAAAAAGCGCTTCGTCATCTTTTTCGACTCGGCGCTGAACGGCTTGAATGTCGGCGCGCCGGTGAAGTTGCAGGGTGTGCAGATCGGCAATGTCAACGAAATTTCTCTAGTGATGGATTCTGCGACCGGCAGAATTTTCAAGCCGGTGGTGATCGAAATCGATCCAGCCTTGCTGCAAGACCTGTCGGTACAGCAATCCGGCGGCCACAGCAAAAAACAGCGCATGCAGGACGCTCAACGTATGATCGATGCCGGTTTAAAGGGCCGGTTGGAGACCCAAAGTTTGCTGACCGGCCTGCTGTATGTGGATTTGAATTTTTATAGCGACAAGCCGATCAATCTGGTCAAACTGGATTATAAGAATCTGCCGGAACTGCCCAGCGTACCGACCACGGTTGACGAAATCCGCAACACCGCCGACGAAATCTTCAACCGGGTAAGGCAGTTGCCGTTGGAAGAGATTACCAAAAATATGGCGGATACCTTGAATTCGATGCATGGGTTGTTGGAGTCGGACGATACCAAGAAATCGATGGCGGCCCTGGCTAAATCCCTACAGGAAACCCAACGGCTGATGAGTTCGCTAAACGATCAGATTGGGCCGCTAATGGTGAACGCCAATAGTGCTTTGACCGAGACCCGCACTACCCTGCAGGATTTTAACAAGGAGTTATTGCCGGTGTTGAAAGCCGCCGAACAAAGTCTGAATGCCGCGACCAAGATGATGGAAGGCTCGCAAAATGCTTTGACCGCAGTGGAAACCATGGCCGCACCGGATGCGCAACTGGGGCAAACGTTGGTGGAAATGCGCAACGCCGCGCGTTCCTTGAAGGATTTGACCGAGTCGCTGGAGCGGCGGCCGGAGTCGTTGATTTACGGCAAATAGATTGGGCTGTTAACAGATTTAACCAGATGAATATGAAAAACGTAATTTATTTACCGAAGCTATTTTTAGCGCTGCTACTGACCGCTTGCAGTAGCGCGCCGATGCAGTTTTATATGCTCAGTGCCGAAACCGGCGCGCCGCCGTCGGTCACTGCTTTGCCCGCCGGCACCGTGTTGGGTTTAGGGCCAATCCATTTGCCGGCTTATCTGGATCGCCCGCAGTTGGTCACTGCGTTGAGCGAGCATGAATATCAACTGGATGAGCACAGCCGCTGGGCCGAGCGCCTGGACGAAAATATCGTTCGTGCCTTGGGGCTTTCCTTAGCCAAACAACTGGGTATCGAACAAGTGGTCCGCTATCCGTGGGCGCCACGCCAAGCTATCGATTACCAAATCAGCTTCGACATCCTGGAGTTACATCAAACCGCCGCCGGCCAAAGCCGTTTTTCAGTGCAATGGCAATTGAAAAAAGCCGATCAACCTGTGATCGGCAAACGCTTTGAGTGCAGCGAAGCGGCTGCCAAGGGCGCCGAAGCCAGTGTCGCCGCGCAAAGCCGTTGCTTGACAAGATTCAGCGCGGAATTGGCGGATGCGGTGCATCGAATAGCGCGCTAAGAGACTGGGTGCAACATCTCAATCCGCCGCCAACGCCGCCCCCGTTTCGTCAAAGCGCAATACGTCAATCTCGCCATCCGCGTCGGTAATTTCTGCTTCGGCCAGTGTGCCGTTCGCATGGTAGGCGTAGACATGGCGCAATTCCACATCGCCGTAGACTAGTTTTTCCAATAGCATCAGGCGCTGATCGGCATCGTAACAGCCGCGAAAGTAAGTGTTGCGGTTCTCCAGATGGCTTTCGTCTGCCAGTTCGTTGACCAATTTCAACGGTAGTTTTACCCCGCTATAGCTGATGAAGTAGCGGGTGACGCAGTTTTCTAATTCCACTTCAATTTTCCCAGGTTAAAAAACCAATTCCCGCAATATTTGTGCCGAAATAGGTGGCCCGCATTACCTAGGGTCGTCGGTGATTTGGCCCAGCAATGCTGTGACAAATCGCTCGCGGCCGTCGTAGATTGTCGGGTTTGCTACAGCGTGCCGAGCAGCAATTCGGCGGGGAAATGTAACAATCGCAGCAAAGGTAGAGCGTATAAGCCAAGCGCATCCACCAATCACTGAAGGGAGAGCTGGATGCGTTGCGCTTATCCGCCCTATGCCGCTCCTACTGGCTTTGTTTTTGCTTGATCTAGGTTTTTAATCAGCCTAGTGCCTATGAAACTGTTTCTGGATTGGTCGTCTTATGAAAACGCCGGCATGGGCGATGCCTACGCCGATATTCCCAAGCATGGCGCCGATTTCGCCAAAGCCGTAGCGGTGTGTATCGGTAGCCGGCAATGCGAACGGGACGGCAAGGGTGTGATGTGTCCGAGCTTTCGGGTGACGCAAAATCCCGGCCTGTCGCCCGGCGGCCGAGTGAGAGCCTTGAAAGCTGCTTTGAACGCCGATAACGACGCGGCGTTTTTCAATCCGGAATTGGCTGAAACCATGGCCTTGTGCATCAGTTGCAAAGGCTGCAAGCGCGAGTGCGAGAACGAAGTGGATATGGCTTTGATCAAAGCCGAGTTTCTGGCGCAGCAGGTAAAGCGTAACGGCGTTTCACTGAGGCGGCGACTGTGGGCGGAGCTACCGAAAATACTGCGTTGGCGCAGACTGGGGCCTTTAATCAAGTGGCGCAATCGTTTACCGCTGCTGGCGCGTTTAGGTGAAGCCTGGCTGGGTATCAGCGCCAAAGTCCGTTTGCCGGAACCCGCCGTACAAGCGTTTCAAGTGCCGGCCCAATCAGAGTTAAGTTTGCATCCGGAGTTGGCCGACAAACAAGTCGTGTTGCTGGTCGATACCTTTAATTATTATTTCAATCCCGCTGCCGCCGAAGCCGCTAAAAAGCTGCTGAATACCGCCGGTTATCATGTGCATATCGCAACGCCTTTGGCTGGTGATGAAGCGGATCGGCCCTTGTGCTGTGGCCGCACGTATTTTTCCAATGGTCTGATCGATAAAGCCCGCGCCGAAGCGCAACGCATGGTGGCGGCGCTAGCCGAGCATGTCACCGCCGGCCGCACGATTATTGGTCTGGAGCCGTCCTGCATCCTCAGTTTGCGCGACGAATATTTAAAGCTGGGCTTAGGTGAACCGGCACAAAAGCTGGCCGAAAAAGTCTTGCTGTTGGAGGAGTTTATCGTCCGCGAACAAGCCGCTAAGCGCTGGCCTATCGAGTTTCAAGCCATTCCCGGCGTCAATAGTTTGCTGTTGCACGGTCACTGCCATCAAAAAGCGGTCGGGGCAATCAAGTCGGTACGCAAGCTGCTGAAGCAATTGCCCGACCTTAAATTTGAGCTGATCGAATCGTCCTGCTGCGGCATGGCCGGCAATTTCGGCGTCGAAGCCGAGCATTACGATCAAGCCCAAGCCATGGCCGAGTTAGCCTTGTTTCCCGCCTTGCGCGCTGAACCCGACGCGCTACTCGTCAGCAACGGTTTCTCTTGTCAGCAGCAAATCGGCAATGGCAGCTTCGCCAAGCCGCTGCATTTAGCCGAAGTACTTTGTTTAGCCTTACCGTCACAGGACTGATGCGATGAAATTAACCATAGATAAACGCTATCTCGAACAATTGCTTACCGACCACCCGCGCTTGCAAAGCTTAAACGATCAATTGCGTTTCGGCACCAAAGCACAGGTACCTTACGATTTACTCAGCGAGACAGAACTAGCCAGTCTGGCCGGCATCTACTCGCAAGAAGGCGAAGCCCTACAACAGCAAGCAGCGTTATTGATAGCGCTGCAAGCGGCTCTGGCCGACAACAGCCATCGCTACAATGTCGATCAACTGGAAATGCTGTTGCCGGCGATTGCCAATTATTTTTTGGACGGCGGCATTCGCGGCTGGTTATTTCATGTCGAGCCTTCCGGCAGAACTTTGGCTTATCTGATTACCCGCCTGGATTACACCCCGCCGGGTGAAGAAGAAGCCGGGCGGATCTTGATCGAATTGAAAGCCAACACCAAGGGTAAAATCATGGTTGAGAGCCTGATTATCCGCAGCAAGGATTTGGCTGACAAAACCATCCCGGAAATCTTTGCCACCAAAGGATATTTAAAAGAAACCCCGGAATTAATTGCCAGTTACGACGAGGCCTCCGTGCGTTATTTCGATTGGCGGGCGCGCTACGGCGAGCAGTTTTCCGGTTGGGGGACCGGCGAGTACGCCGAGGACCCGACCGCCAGCCACCGCAACAGCGACTGGACGCGCAAGAATACGGTGGTCATGTCCTCGGGTGGAGGGACCTGCCGCTTGGTCAACGATGAAAATATCCTCAGCGAACGCGCTTTGAGCCTGGACGCCTCCGGCGACATTCTCGGCACTTATTTGCGTAAGGCCGGCAAAAGCATGCGCTACGACAGCAAAACCGAAAGCGCGATGGAAGCCGCCAAAGCCGATGTACCCAAAGGTATGTTCACCGAAATGCCGGTGCACGGCTATATCCTAATGTTTCATCTGGAATTGCATCACCATGTCTGGGTGTATGTCGACGATACCCAGCCTTATGTGTATCAGCCGGAATTGAAGCAAAAGCTGATTTTGCCACCCGAACAAACCGATTTGATCGACATCCTGACGGCGGAAATGGATATGTTGATGGACGACATCGTCGCCGGCAAATCCGGCGGCACCACGGTGCTGTGCGCCGGTCCGGCCGGTGTAGGCAAGACTTTGACCGCCGAAGTCTATTCGGAAATTATCAAGCGGCCTTTGTACCGGGTGCATTCCGGGCAGTTGGGCTTAAACGTTGCGGAGATGGAGAAAACCTTGAAGGATACCTTGATCCGCGCCCAGCGCTGGGGGGCGGTGATGCTGATCGACGAAGCCGACGTGTACATCAAAAGCCGCGCCGACAACCTGGCTTCCAACGCCGTGGTTGGCGTGTTCTTGCGGGTGCTGGAATATTTCAATGGCCTGTTGTTTCTGACCACCAACCGGGTGGACGACATCGACGAAGCCATCATTTCCCGCTGCATTGCGATGCTGCGCTACCACGCCCCGGACCACGCGGATAGATGCAAAATCTGGCGGGTAATGACCGAGCAATTTAGCTTGCCGGTCGAAGAACATTTGATAGACGAACTGGCGGCCATTTTTCCCGGTGCCACCGGCCGCGACATCAAGGGCCTGACCAAACTGGTCGCCAAGTTCTGCCAGCAAAAGAAATTAGCGCCGGAGTTGGACGTGTTCAAGCGTTGTTCGGTGTTTAGAGGCTTGGAGTTGCTGAACGAAGCCGCCTAGTTTGCAAACCGAGATAACTATGCAGCGAGGCTTTCATTGTACTTGCCAATAACGGAGATTGTTTTTCGGTTGATTCTGGTGACGGTGCGGGGCGACAACAGCAGAGTACGGCTCAGGCTCAACAATGGTTTTTTGGATTGGTGCCGCTAATGCATACAATCAGCTCAGACTGGCATGATTTGGTGTGAGGCGAATTTTAACGAAATAGTCAATCGAACAATCCTCTGTATGTCATAACTATCAAGGCCTGTAAGAATTGTAATTATAGATATACCGTCAAAAATACCGTCACATGATCAATGTTGCCCCGGATTTTTTTCATCTAATTCGCTTCAAGCCTTCCCGTTGATCCCTTAAGTAGGCTCTGGCGCGCCTCAGTACAGCCTGAAATTGCGCCGCTCCAGTGTAAGCATTCATAGACGATGTGGCTTTGCCTTCCGCTGTCCTGGGGCCGGTGGCTTTATCCCATGGTCGCCAGTGCCGTATTGCTTCCGATTGTTTCTTGCGCCGTTCCGCTGTCCAACCGTTCGCCATCGATTACCTCCAATAGTTCGTTTGATTGATTCTTGATTTCTTCCGCGTGCGGAGTCTGAGCCGGTACGCCGTTGTTAATCTGCTGTGGGCCGTTCGAGATATTGGCCTGTTTCGCATAGACAACCGGCGGGTTTTTAATATTGCTTAGTGTCTCCAGCGTTTGCCGGCATTGGCTTTGCGCTTTTAATGCCATCCGCATAAACGCTTCATAGTTTTTCAGATATTCCTGATTGATTGCGCGCCGCGATAGATTCACGAAAATGGATTGTAGCGCCTGGGCCTGCCCCATCAGCATCCCTTCGCAGCGTTTCATATCGCCGGCGTTCACTTTCTCGATGCTATCGACCAATTCATCCACCAAGTCATTGATGTCGTGGTCGCCAAACATCTTGGTGTATTCCGTAACCACGGCGGCGGCATTTGCGCTGGGGCGTAAAGCAACCTTCGCCAAAGCTTTTGCAGTGTCTTTGTCTACCGCCGGCGAAGATGCAGCTTTATTAGCCGATTTCTTTTTGGTTGCCATTTGGGTTCCTCTAGTCTGATTTGTCATCGCCTAACCATGCGCCAATGTCGGGCCGCCCGCCTGCTGCTGCCTGTATTGCTGCTGGTTTCCTGCATTTTTAACCGATGGCATATGGTAAATAATAGGTACATCCCGCATAGTGAACACCCAACGGTATTTTACGACAAGCTAAGTCATTGATTCTTGGCGTTTTGCGTTCATATTATGAACACCTGTTCACTATACGGCATGACTTGTTCAGCATACGGCATGAAGCGTTCATATAATGAACAAGCAAATCAATTTTGTGGCTGCCAGTTCCGCCATTCATCGCTGGGCTTGTGGTCGTTAAACTCCCGGAAAGTCAGCCGCCATTTTCGCGCTAATTGCTTGCTGAAATGTCCGTCCAGCATCAGCCTGATAAAACCGTGGCTTTCCAGCTCTCTAAAGGCTTCATGCGCCTTGCCACGGCAACAACCTACACGCTTCTGAGCCTCTGAAATACTGTATGCGATAGGCTCGTACATGCGGTAGTGGGTTTGCATCAGGATCAGCAATTTAACCGCATTGCCGCTTAAATCCTGATAAGCGGCAGAACGAATCATGTCGACATCCTGAGCGATATAAGCTTTTTTCTTGAGCTTTGCCGCCATGCCTAACCGCCCAGAATTTTAACCCTAGCGCCGACAGCGCCATCCAGGGCCGCTTTCATGGCTTGAAAAATGGCTTTGTAAGGCTGTTGGCTTTCCATGCCCTCGGTCAAGGCTTGGGCAGCTGTCAGTTCGGCCAGCTCCAGGGTTTTAAGCTGTACCGCTGTCAATAACTCCCGGATTTCGGTCGCCTGCGGTTCGATGATGACCAGGGCTTTATAAACGGCGTTCGTGATGATTGAGAAATAGCGGTCGGCGTTCTGGCTGCCTTGGCTGCGGGCATAGTCGGCAAACTGTTGAATGGCATCGGTCAGAATGCCGCGACTGTCTTTGCCTGATAAACGCGCCACCTGATAGGCCAGGGTTTCGCGTTCTTTGGCTTGCCGGTTTAGTTGCTGTTCAAGTCGCAAGAATTCATCGACCAGCCGCTTTTGACCTTCCCGCGATTTCCGACCGCCGATAAACGGCATGGCTTTTAAGCAACCGGCTTTGTTGAGTTCAAAGCAGCGGTATTCCTTGCCGCGTTTTTGGTAATTTCGCGGCACAAATTCGTGCCGTGAGATCGTGCCATCTGCCACTAAATCATCTAGCGTCCTGAGTACGCTTTTATGCTCACGTTCAAATTCCTTGGCAATGACTCGACTATCCACGCTGATTTGATTGGTTGCGCCGTGGATAATTAGGCCCAGAGTATTGGATGGGGTGTTAGCAATAGTCCCTTTCATGCTGCACCGTCCACGCTGTCTAGTAAGGCCAGAATATCGGCTTTCTTCCAGGCAGTGGTTCTCTCGCCTAATTTTACCGGCTTGGGATATTTACCGGATTTGACGCCAGCCAGGAAGGTTGAGCGGCCAACCGGCAGTAGCGGTTCAATGCCGCGTTTACGGTCGCCCACGATTTGCCAGATTCGCAGATAGCCAAGAACAATGGCGGTTTGTTGGTTTTGCATTTTGTCTAACTCCATCTTGTGAATGATGGGGTCAGCTTAGGGTGTGCTATAGGCGTTTAATAGCTGAAATATTTTTAGGCATTAGCGTAAAAATACCTGTAGTTATTCGCTCAAAGCCCCGTCAGTCTTGAATTCAAATGGATGTAGCTATTTTGTTGGCCGCCTACCGCTTGCAGCCCATTCCGGCCTTATTATTACTGCCCCTTGTTTGGCATTTATATCTGAATAGCCTTGAGACTTGAGCCAGCTCGCAACTTGATCGTTGGTGGGGTGCGTGGTTTTGTCGTCCGGATCGGCTGTGCTCCAAAATTCAAATGCGGCTTTATTTAAAATAGTAAGAAACTTGGAAATGTAACCCTGTTGATCCTCGCATAATTTTGGAGTCAAATTTATATCGAGACTTTGGATTTCAGATTTAACCGAGACAGGGAAAAACAAGTCACTTATTTCATCACTTGGAATCTGACAATACTTTGTGGCATCAATTTTTAAAATTGCAACTTCTGTAGGACTCATACCAACACCGCTCATATACTTAGTCTCTTTCTCCGGTTCCTCCCACCAATAACTATTAAATACCTCACATACTGCATCTCTCTTTTCACATGGTCTTGGTAATCCATTTCCTTGCAAATTATAAACAGGCAATTGCGCATCATAAATCCTGTCAGTTACCAAGTTACATGCTTCAGGGAGGGGCATTTGGTGATACCTAGAAATTGCCTTGGATAAACATACAAGGTTAACAAGGTCTTTCCTCGTAACAATACTGTCTTGTTTGTCGTCATATCTAAGCGATTCACGAGTTGATATTATTTCCTCTAACCCATCGATTAAGGAAATTGAAATATCACAATGCCTTGCTGCTTCGGCTTTTAAAATAGCAACCTGATTGGGACTAATGCCATAGTCATCCATAATCAACGTTTCTTTCTCAGGAGAAGTCCACCACTTCAAATCGAATGATGTGGTTGCGGCATCAATCCCCTCGTCGTTATCACCGAATAATTGTGGTAGCCGTTGTCCTGATATGTCGTAACAAACTAATTGATGGGTAATTATCTTTGACGTTATCAGATCACATGCTTCACCGGTTGTTATTTCATGGTGTGCTGCTAATATCTTTGATAATGTCACAATACTTATTACATCTGCCCTTTTGACCATTTGTAAGCTTTTTGAAGTTGGCGCTATAGATTCAAAAAATGGTGCGCTGATATTATGCTTAATTAACCACGCTTTTAGGTTGGCTAATGTAACGTCCGAAAGTCTGTATGGAACATAGTCTTCCGTGTTTAATTGTCTTATGATTCGGGGGCCGAAACTGTTTTCTAATTCCCCGGTACTGGCATCGAACAACAATTTCTCATAGATTTCTTCATAACCTGGCGGCCAATAACTTGAATTAACCGTGTACTTCCCACAGATGTCAGGATCAAGATCAAGTATTAACAGCGCAGCTTCAAACATTTGCAGCTTTTCTACAGAACGCCATTTTTCAGCTGGTTTCAATCAACACCTCGTCAAAGTGTAAGCCGTCCGAAAGGATTAACCGGAAACGGGGGACGAATCCCGCTTGTTGCCCCGTCGGGCTATCCGGTTAAATTCGATTATATCAACGCCTAGCCGTTCTTCCTGAACGGTATGACTTGCGCGCCAGTCTTCAAGGCGTCCAGGTAATCCGCCCAGCTTTGCATCATCTTTCGCCGCTCGGGTAAGTGTTGCGCTCGATTGTAGGCCGCTTTAACCCGGTTGCGCTCGGCATGGGCAAGCTGGCGCTCGATCATGTCGGAATGATAGCCCTGTTCATGCAAAAGGGTGCTGGCGGTGGTGCGAAAGCCGTGGGCGGTGTGTTGGCCTTGATAACCCATGCGCCGGATTGCCGCGCCGATGGATTCGCGGCTGATATGGGGTTCATTGCCTTTTTTGCCTTGATTGCTGGCGAACACATAGCGGCTTGAACCGGTCAGTGGATAAATATCACGCAACAAGGCAATGGCTTGTTTGCTGAGCGGTACGATATGCGCGTCTTTCATTTTCATTTTGTTGGCAGCAATCCGCCATTCTGCCGCGTCCAGGTCGAATTCTGACCACTCAGCCGCCGCAAGGTTGGCAGGTCTAGCAAATATCAAAGGTTGGAGCTGTAGCGCAGTTCTAACGACAAAATTCCCGCCATAAGCATCAATATCGCGTAGTAATTCTGCCAATGATTTTGGCTCGGTAATGGCGGGAAAGTGGCCGCGATTAGGCGACGGTAGCGCGCCGCGTAAATCGGCGGTTACATCGCGTTCTGCTCGGCCTGTGGCTATACCGTAGCGGATAGCTTGACCGATGAATTGCTTGGTTCTGGCTGCGGTTTCCAATGCGCCGCGATCCACAATGCGGCGTAAGGTCGCCAATACTTCAACCGCGGATAGGTCTTTAAGCGGCCTATTGCCAAGCCATGAGAAATAGTCAAATCTGG
>NZ_LUUG01000094.1 GCF_001644035.1 Methylomonas methanica | reverse complement strand
TATCGGGGCACCTTGGAGCAGTTGAATGGGGAAGAGTTAC
Organism: Methylomonas methanica; assembly: GCF_001644035.1. Lineage (GTDB taxonomy): Bacteria > Pseudomonadota > Gammaproteobacteria > Methylococcales > Methylomonadaceae > Methylomonas > Methylomonas methanica_A. The sequence continues at coordinate 24,444 of NZ_LUUG01000094.1, read as the reverse complement.
AGAAAGTGAAACAGGCCAATCTCCACCACTTGGCAAGTCAATCGGTTACCGAGATTTCAGCCAATGTGATTTATGCCATCGTCAATAAACCACTCGTTTAGAGCCTTGCATCTTTCCCAGTATCGATTTTTTTCAATAAATGCCCGTAACTAAAAAACGCAAAAAACTATTGACCTTCCCATCGTGGTAAGCCGAACACTTTGATCACAGTCAATTACAACAGGAGACTTGATCATGAAAACCCATAACTCCAGCCAGGCGGCAGATCGTTCGGTTCACTTGTCGATAGAGGGGATGACCTGCGCGTCCTGCGCCGGGCGTGTCGAGAAGGCGCTGAATAAGATTCCCGGCGTACAGCAAGCCAGCGTAAATTTAGCCACGGAAAGCGCCTTAGTCCAAACCGATACGGCAGTCGATGCCAGCGTGCTGATAAACGCAGTTAGCGCTATCGGTTATCGCGCCTCGGCCAAACCGGAGCGACCGGTAAGCAAACCAAAGCCGCGAGATGGATTGGCCGTATTGGTGTCGGTGTTATTGTCGCTACCGTTACTGGCACCGATGCTACTCGAGCCTTTCGGTACTCAAGTTTCACTGCCGGGCTGGTTGCAACTGGGTTTGGCGACACCGGTCCAGTTCGTACTAGGGGCGCGTTTTTACCGGGCGGGCTGGAAAGCGCTGAAAGCCGGTGCCGGCAATATGGATTTGCTGGTGGCTCTGGGTACGAGTGCGGCGTATGGCTTGAGCGTTTACCAATTGACAAGCTCGACTGACGGTATGGCGCCACATCTGTATTTCGAGGCGTCAGCGGTGGTGATTAGCTTGGTGTTGACTGGCAAATGGCTGGAGGCGTGGGCTAAACGGCAAACCGTTTCGGCGATTACGGCTTTACAAGCGTTACAGCCGCAAGTCGCTCGTGTCAAACGCGGCAAGCGAGAGTTGGAAATTGCGATTGAAAGCGTCAGCGTCGGCGACTTGGTCGTCGTCCGCCCCGGCGAGCGTATCGCGGTCGACGGCACCATCGCCGACGGCAGTAGCCATATCGACGAATCGATGGTTACCGGCGAAAGTATGCCTATCGCCAAACAATCCGGCGATAAGGTGACCGGCGGCGCCATCAACGGCGAAGGCTTATTGCTGGTGCATACCGATGCGGTCGGCGCGGAGACTTCATTAGCAAAAATGATTCGCTTGATCGAGAACGCGCAATTGACCAAGGCGCCGATTCAACATTTGGTGGATAAGGTCAGCGCATGGTTCGTGCCGGTGGTACTAGCCATTGCCGTGATGACCTGGCTGGGTTGGTGGTTGCATGGTGCCGCCATGGAAACCGCTATTATCAACGCCGTGTCGGTATTGGTGATTGCCTGTCCCTGTGCGTTGGGGTTGGCAACGCCCGCTGCGCTGATGGCCGGCACCGGCATTGCCGCCCGTCACGGAATACTGATCAAAAACCCTGAAGTGCTGGAAATTGCCCATCGTATTACCACCGTTATTTTCGACAAGACCGGAACCTTGACGCAGGGAAAAGCTTACTTGGTCGAAGCCGTACCGTTGAGTATCGACCGCGAACACTTGTTGCGGCTGGCCGCTTCGCTGCAAACTGGTAGCGAGCATCCTTTGGCAAAGGCGGTGCTCAAAGCCGCAAATGAGTTACAGATTCAAACCTTGCCGGTAGATGCCGTCACGGCTTTGCCTGGACGAGGGCTATCCGGACGAGTGAATAACCAAGATTTGCGTTTGGGCAATAGCCGCTTGATGTCTGAATTGGGCATTGATCTAGGTGATCTGGCGGAACGTGCCCAGGCCTTGGAGCTTGCCGGCAATACGGTGTCCTGGCTGGCGATGGATGCGCCGCAAAAACGATTGCTAGGCATGATGGCCTTTGGTGACCGACTCAAAACGACTGCATATCCTGCCATCAAACAATTACAGGCATTGAATATCCAAACCGTATTGTTGAGCGGTGATAATCGCGGCAGCGTCAACGCAGTCGGCCAGGCTTTAGGCATCAGCGACATAGTTGCCGAAGTATTGCCGGCGGATAAGGCCTATCAAGTGGAATTGTTGAAACAGCAGAACCACCATGTGGCAATGGTTGGCGACGGCATCAACGATGCGCCGGCACTGGCAGTCGCCGACGTTGGCATTGCCATGGCGACCGGCACCGATATCGCGATGCAGTCTGCCGGCATTACGCTGATGCACGGCGACCCGATACTGGTAGGTGCCGCGCTCGATATTGCACAGCGAACCTACCGCAAAATCCAGCAAAATTTGTTTTGGGCGTTTAGTTACAACCTCGCTGCCATCCCATTGGCGGCTCTGGGTTTACTCAACCCGCAACTGGCCGGAGCGGCGATGGCATTCAGTTCGCTGAGCGTGATTGGCAACGCCTTATTGCTGAGGACTTGGAAACCTGCCGGCTTCTTGCAGGTCGTCAGGCATTAACCAAACCTGCTTGCGGGCGGCGAACTTGCCGCCCGCAGCTTTCTGTCCATCCATGTTGGAGAGTGATCGATGAATATCAGCCAAGCTTCGAAAATGACCGGCGTATCCGCCAAAATGATTCGTCACTACGAAAGTATCGGACTGATTAGAAAAAGCGTGCGCACCGTATCGGGCTACCGGACCTACAACGACACCGATTTGCAGGTGTTGCGAATGATCAAACGAGCTCGGGGTCTGGGGTTTTCGCTGGACCAAATCCGCGATCTGGTTTCGCTATGGCAAGACCCGGCGAGGGCCAGCGCTGATGTCAAAGCGCTGGCCCAATCCCATGTCGACGATTTGAACCGACGCATTGCCGAATTGACTGAAATGCGCGACATTCTGGCTCGGTTGGCGCAAACCTGTAGCGGAGACAATAAACCGTATTGCCCGATTATAGATACATTGGTACTCGGCCAGTAGCTGGTTTAAAGCTATTCAATCCCTCGGATTTGTTTCTGTCCGGTAATGCAATCGGGTAATTCACATTTACTAGGGTGAATAAAAAGACCTTCCAGATTAAGTATGGCAAAGCAGTTGATCGGCCGTTGTAAACTCTACAACTGCCATTACAGCGAAACTTCTAATTGTCTCTTATGGCCGATCGGTTTAGTTCGCCAATGGCTGGTTTGTAGACCTCCAGTTCGCAGATTCTTGACTTGGCCGACTGGCCGGTTTTGAGAAACGCGACAGGCAGGAAAGGGTCGTAAGAAGCCGATGTAGCTCACCGCAATCACGTCAATTCTTGATAGCTTGGAGCCCACTTTCATTTGCATTTATTGTGAGCCCACGAAAATGAAATGCAAGCCAGTGCGGATAAATGCAAGCAGATTTGCAGATAATGTGAGCCCGGCTGTTATTTCATTTGCAATTAATTTGGGCTCAAATCGGCGTTGATTGCAAGCCCAACTGATTTCAAACGCGAGCCGTTACAATTACTTGTTGTGCCAAGAGGTCAGGCGAGGGAACACGTGAAAAAATATGGGCATCCGAAGAAGCTTAAGTAAGTGCCATTCGTATCTGGCACTACTTTTTCAATTCCAACGAATCACGACGAGCAACTAAGGTGGGACAATCCACCCACCTCAAAGAACTCAGGCGGTTTCAACCTATAGTATTTATCTTCCACGTCCTTCGACTGCTCTTCATATGGCTGCGTCATCACGTCCTGAAGTTCTCGAATTAGAGAATAATTTCCCACAGCTGCTTGCTGATATGCCGGCACAACAAACCACTCTCGCAAAATGTACTTTGGGTTTACAAGCTTCATCTGCCTAGAAGTTTCCTCACTGGAACTGCTGAGAAGTGTTTTCCATTTCGCGAGCCACGCTGCCCAACGTTTATCTATCTCTTTGGGGGTAGTATCATGCGCCGCGTTATTGTAGAAGCTTTTCTTGAGTGAGCCAATGTCGTCGGGTACCGACGAGAGCTCGCGGAAGAAAATAGTGTAATCGACAGGCGTTTGCATCATGAGTGTTCCTAGCTCGCTGAGTAGTGCGCTGCAAAGTGCCTTATGAGACGCTGTTTTCAAAGTACTAAGACCCAGCTTGGCGGCCCACATCTTTTCCATTTGCGCTTCCATAACTTTCGAGAATCCACTTTGAATCTCGTCGAGCTTTAGCAAATAGTCCTGATGCGATGCCAGCAACGGCCGCAACGACGAACAAAACATATCGAAATTGCTTTGAGCTGCGCTTGGTTGATTCATGAACGAGAAGTGATGACCGCCTCCCGTCCAAGGCTGATAATGGGGGTTAAACACATCGCAAAAGCCGAAGGGGCCATAATCAAGTGTAAAACCACCGACTGCACAGTTGTCGCTGTTGAAATTACCCTGGCAGAAGCCGACGCGGATCCAGTTCGCCACCAGTGACGTGAGGCGGCTACGAAACTCGCGCGCCAGCAACACCAATTTATCGGGAGTTGTGAATTGCTTATTGACAACGTCAGCGTACTCACGATCAATCAAGTGCAGCGCAATCTTCTCCAGTTCTTCCAGCGCTTTCGGGTGTTCGTTTTTACGGGTACGGCGAGCGAAAAGTTCAAGTTGGCCGACGCGAATGAACGACGGCGCGACACGTGTCGATATGGCGACAGCCTCAGATATAAGCATGTCAGGATTCTCCGAGCGCGAACCTTCCGAGTACCATGGTCGCTTTACCTTCTCCGTTTTTGAAACGTACAAACTCAAAGACCGCGATGTCGGCACGCCCAGTGCGTGCATGTGCTCCTGAGCCAAGAACTCGCGGATACTCGACCGCAAGACAGCGCGACCGTCTGCGCCGCGGCAATATGGCGTGCGGCCGCCACCTTTCAGCTGCATCTCCCAGCGTCGACCGTTGATGACGGCCTCAAGCACAGAAACTGCACGACCGTCTCCATATCCGTTGCCAGTTTGGAACGGACACTGCTGGATGTATTCAGTGCCGTAGATGGAAAGTGCGTACCCACTCGCCCAACCGACCTTGCGCATCGGCTCTGGAACCTGAGAGATGTCGCCGGAGAACATGCGGACGAAATCGGAGGACTCTGCCATGCTGTCGGCAAAGCCAAGCTCGGAAAAAAAGTTTTTGCTGTGAGCTACATACTCAGGGTCTATGATTGGAGTCGGCTTGACGGGGACATAATGTCCCGTAAAGACTTGTCGCGGCGCGTGGTCGTCACCGTTTTTTGTCGCGTCAGGGTCACAGTTGAGCGTGTCCATGAGAGAATAGTTTGCCAACTTCGCAAGATCCTGGAGCATCGATATAGTCGAGGAGGCTTTCTGGGGCAGTCGGTTTGTCATAATTGTTTATGCCAAGGCTCGTTAAGATAAACACAATACTTTGTATCTGATCCCGTTATTTGTCTAGATATCTGTACTTTCACCAAGTTATAACGATTCAGCTCAGGCGTCTACCTGAGTGGCTTGTATGGTTTCATATTCCTGTTTACCGTGATGTCTTAAACTTGGCGGTGAATTTTGAAAAAATCGTCGTCAATTTCAGTCCTTACCATAAATACACACTGGGTACGGAAATGCGCAATGCTAGTCGTCAGCAGTGTCAGGTTTTTTGTCAGCTTGTTTCAGTGATGTATCAAACACCCATGTAGATGGGTATTGCTTTTGCATCCCAATATTTTATGTGTAGACTGAAATTAAAAAATAAATTTACTGATTGCGATGAAGGTCTGCAATTGGCCGATAGATTGAGGTCACCAACGTCTGTATATGGACCCCTCCCGTTTTGCAAGCAATAATCACCATTGGTTATTAGGTACGACTGCACACGTATATCCGGCCTGTTAACGAGCTCAAAAGCTCTGGCCATAATGGGCTATTCGCGCGTTTGCTCCTTATTGCTTTGGCGTGCTTAAAAGCACAGCAGACGTTTCAGGTTTTGCAAACGCCGGTTCGACCTGTTCGCCATTAGTAGTTGTTGCTGTTGCTTTACAAATCGTGGTTGAACGGTGTTTTATCTCAACCGGTTTAAGTTTGAAGGCTTGCCTTCGGACTTAAGCCGGTTTGCCTTCCGAAAGATAATTGGTCTCATTATTCAGCAATGCCCAAGCTATCCTGGCGTTTTTATTCGCCAAGGCCACTGCGGCTACGTTTTTAGGCCGCCTGCCGCATAAGTTTTGCAACCATTGGCTCCTCGGATCCGTCTTCTTGTCGATCACCTTGAGTGCTGACTGGGCACCCTGGATCAGTAAGGTTCGCAAATACGTATCTCCCCGTTTACTCATCCCTAATAGGCGGTCTTTACCTCCACTGCTATGCTGCTTGGGTGTTAGCCCCAGCCAAGCCGCCATGTCCCGTCCACGTTTGAACTGTTTGCCATCGCCTACTGCACAAAGAATAGCGGTGGCACTAACTGGGCCAACGCCGGGAATACTCAGCAACCGCTTGGCAGCAGGCTCACTGTGGGCTAGGGCGTGGATTTTTTTATCCATTTCCGCCACCCGTTCATCAAAATGAACGAGGTCTGCCCGCAAATTATCCAATAACGCCCTGAAATCGAAACTGAGACCGTTGTCGGCATTTTCCAACAAATCAGGCAAAGCTCGACGCAAAACGTGTACTTGTCGACCCACAACTAGCCCATACTCCGCCAACAAGCCTCTGATCTGGTTAACCTTGGCAGTCCGCTGACGAATCAATTCGCTGCGAATCCGGTGGATAGCCTGCAAGTCTTGTTGGGCAACCGTCTTGATGGTAACAAAACGCATCGAAGGCCGCCCTACCGCTTCACAAATGGCTTCAGCATCATTGGCATCGTTTTTGTTGCTCTTGACGTAGGGTTTAACAAACTGTGGTGCAATCAGTTTCACGGTATGGCCTTGTTTCTGTAACTCCCTTGCCCAATGATGGGCTCCACCGCAAGCTTCCATGCCAATCAAACAAGGAGACAACGTAGCGAAAAAACCTAAAAATTGGTTTCTACGCAGTTGTTTTCGTAACACTGCTTTATCATGACAGTCCACACCATGTACTTGAAAAACTTGTTTTGCCAGGTCAATTCCGACTCGTTTAATATTCATCTCGGACTCCTCCGCCGTGTGTTTGGAAAGTTAAATTTTACCAAACTGGCACATTGATGCCGTTAGGTGGGAGGGGTCCATACCATTGCTTTATAGTCCAGCAGTTCGAAGAATCTGTATTTCACTGAATGACCGGTTTGGAGAAACTCGATAGACGGGTTTGGGTCGTCACAAGACGACCAAGGGCGTTCCAAATAAGCCCAGTGACAAACTCCTCACTAGCATTCGTTTCAAAAAAGAAATCCTTGCTATCACCAGTCCCTATATATAGATTAAAAAAAGATTATATATAGATTAGCACCCTCAAATTTCAGCGCAAGAGAATTGCTGAATCCCACGAATAGCATGGCCTGCGGCGATTTCACAACTTGCTCGAAGCGTCGGTCTAATGCCGTGTCAAACGTCGGCCTAATGCCGTGCTTTTTGTCGGTCTAATGCCGTGCCCGTCGGTCTAATGCCGTTACCTTGTCGGCCGAATGCCGTGCCTCCGTCGGTCTAATGCCGTATCCGCGTCGGCCTAATGCCGTATCGAGAGGCTTCGACCGACCCAAAATAGCGTCGGTCTAATGCCGTGCTTTTTAGTGCTGCTGGTCGCCCAGAAAACGCTGTTGACTGGGCGTCGGCTGGCGTTTGATCTTCACGATATCATCAGCGAATTCAAAGCTAGCCAAAGTCCCGATGTTCACCAAGGCCTCCAACGCTTTACCCAACCGATATTTGAAATCACGCAAGGTTTTCGAGCCACTGCCGCTCAGTCGGTGAACGGTGGTAATTTTCATCGGGAACGGGGCCGCATGGGACGACAGGAAACCGTGTAACCATAATGCCAAAGGTTGTTTGCGCAATTTTTGCCGCTGTTCGAATTCGATGTAGGTGTAGCCCTCCTCGAACAGGCGCAGCATGGATTCGGTCAACTCCACCACGTAGCGCTGCGTCAGTTCATCACGGTAATAGCGCAAGAAACCTTTTTCACCGAAGGCATCCCGGCCGTGAAAGGTGATTTCGACAAAGGCGCCTCCCAAGCGGGCCATAGCTTCTTTCAACCATTCATGTTGGCTTCTACCACTGCCGCGCCCCAATGCTGTCAACAGGGCATGGGCGCTGAAGGTCACGCTAAAGCCCGGTAATTGTTGCCGGGACAAATGCACGATCTGCATCCAGACATCGAGGTCCGATTGATTGAGCTGTATACCGAGGTAACGAACCTCAATGCCATCGACCGCAGCCAACAATGTTCGTTTTTTGTAGGCAATGCGCTCCTTGCCTTGGATGCCGGCGAACAATGCGCTCCGTAAGCAAGCATTGGGCGTACCGCGTATCGCCGACGGCCAATTGGGTAGTGAAGTCATGGGTTCGACGACCCGCAATTTGGCCTTTTTCCGCTCCGTCAGAGACTGAAAACGTTCGGTGAGATTGTCGAGCGAATGGTTTGTGCTATTTCTGTCCATGACGGCCGCCTCACTTCTTCAAGCTGCCAGGATTGCAGCCATGGCTCAGCACGTTGTGTGGGATAGTCATGGTTTTGACTAGCGCCAGCTCCTCCAGTGTCATATCGAGTTGGTGATGGCAATATTTTCGCCAGGCGCGTTCGATGACCTGTGCATCGTCATCCGGGCTATCTGGGATGTGGGACGCGCTGACATTAAGGACATGGCCCGCTGCGTCGTCACTTGCCACGTAAACGCCAAGCGGCTGATCGACTTGCCTGACAACGTGTTCAATCGATGCTGACCGAAATACCGAACCACCCAATCCTCCTGGCTGCCAAGCATTATCCAGGCGCCAGGGTTGTTCGGGTTGAATCGGCACAATCGATTCGATGACGGTCTCGCTCACGGCGGCATCAGGCCGATTCAGCGAAGTACAGGCCGTGCCGCACAGTACGGACACAAGACAATGGATTGCGAGCGATTTGGATTTCATGAGAGCTCCAGGGGTAATTAAAGGGAGCTCGTTACACTAAACACTCTTTTGCGAAGCCTGCTTGCAGCTGACGTCGAATTCGTCGTCAGCCGCAAGCAACGATTGAAAAATTCCCGGCAAGATGCGGCGTTATGGAAAATACGCCTTCGACGCTCATTACCCGCATCCGGCAACGTCTGTTTGGCGTCGAGTCCGCGCCTATAGGTCCGGTTGCGACAACGATTGATGAGGACGTGCCGCGTTATCCGCCCTTCATGAAGGGTCTGCCGGCTGCGCCTGTGGAACGCATCCTGTCCAGTCAAACGGAATTGATTGCGGCCATTGAACAGGCGCTTGCCATGCCGGATAGTCTTTATCAAACCATAGCCGCGCCGGTCATACGCCGCTATGCTGCCTACAGCCACTTGTTGCCGGCGTCGGAGTCGCATCATCATCGCGGCGCCGGTGGCTTATTTCGGCACGGATTGGAAGTCGCCCATTGGGCCACTTTGGCTTCTCAAGGCAGTTTGTTTGCCACGTCAGCATCACCCAAGGAACGAAAAGCACAAGAATTACGCTGGCGACTGGCGGTCTGTTTTGCCGGGCTGTTGCATGACATCGGCAAACCGGTCGCCGATATCGCCGTGGTCGATGCACAGGGGCAACATACCTGGAACCCTTGCGATGAAAACATCACCGACTGGGCTGTACGAAATGAGATCGACCGATACTTTCTGCGCTGGCGGGATAACCGCCATAAACGCCATGAACAGTTTTCGGCCTTGGTGATCGAGCGCGTCCTAACCCGCGAAGCCCGCACATTCATTCTGGAGTCCGGCCCCGACATCATGCAGGCCATGCTGGAAACCATTAACGGTTTGGACCGCGGCTCCAAAGTTTACGCACTGGTGATAACCGCCGACTGCAAAAGTGTGGAACGGGATTTAAAAGCGCATTATCAAAACATCGACTCGGCCTTGGGCATGCCGGTGGAAAAGTACTTGTTCGACGCCATGCGCCGATTGGTCAAGTCCGGACAATGGACCGTCAACGAAAAAGGCGCTCGGCTATGGCGTTTTGAGGATGGCCTGCATATCGTCTGGCGTGCCGGTGCGCAAGATATCGTCACATTGCTGGCCAAGGACAAAGTGCCCGGCATTCCGCGTGACGAAGACACCTTGGCGGACATTCTGATCGAACGCGGCTTGGCAATCCCTAAGTCCTGGCCGGATGGCCGGCAATACCGTTATTGGCAGATGCAGCCTGAAGGCTTGGAAAATACGCTGTATCTGTTGCGTCTGAAATCCGCAGAACTGATTTTCAGCGGCGAGCCGCCGCCCGTGGTTGAAGCGCGCGAAATTAGCGAACAGGATGCAACTGCGGTAAACCCCGAACCGGTTACCAATCCGGCACCGAAAATCAGCAAACCGGCAAAAGCCAAGAACGTCGCGGCTCTGAAGCAATTCCAACGCACTGATAATCCTGCTTCAGTTTTGCCAGAAGCAAACCCACCAGAACCGGCACACGACCCAAGTGCCCTACCCGACCCGCTGTTAACTGAATCGGCACCTGGCATTTCAAATTCGCAAGGCGCGAAGGATATGAATACCTTGCCACCAGATCCCGATCAAGGTCTGTCGGAATCTACATCAACCGATGGCGCCCCTTCGTTGTGTCAGACAAAACAACCGAAAAACGAAACGCCAGCCAAACCGACCAACACAGAAAAAACAGATTCAGCGGCAAAGAGTGATTTTTCCTCTACTGATACGAAAAGCATCGCTAATCCGGCCGACAGCGCCAAGTGCTGGTTGGAAAACCACGGCGATGCCGGCCAATGGTTAATGGATATCGCCGCTATGCTCAATCAAGGCCAATGGCAGTTAGGCAGCGATCTATTGGAAGTCCAGGATAAATATTTGCTCTCGTTTCCGGCGACGGCTGAAAAACTCGCCGTCGATCCGTCCCAGTTCATCAAAATCCTGGAGGACAATGGTTGGCTGGTGACCGACGTCCTATCGCCGATGCGTAAGGTACAAACCATTCAATCGGTTCGCGGCGTCCTGCTGGCATTGGAACCGAGTTTGGCTTTGAAGGCATTATTGAAATTCCAAGCCAAAGCCACGCTTACAGCGTCATCTCCGCAATCTCCTAGTAGCAATACTGACAAGACCGGAGATCAACTTAAGGCTTCTCAGTCTCAAGACGCGACGCCTCTGGAGACTAAGCCTGTCCAGCCCAAATCAAAAGCGATCGGCAAGCAAAAATCAATCAGCAGCAAGGCGTCAGACAGTTCGGTCAATTCCGAACCTGATAAGGCAAGCGCTCCCCTAACAACCCCACCGGCAAAACCCGGAACAATCGACTTGCTGATAACACATGTGCGGCAACAAAACATTCCGCCCAATGAATCATCGCCAGACGGTCACTGGCACACAGTGTCCAATACCGCGCTGGAACAATTTCTAACGCAACATCCGACAATCAAGCGCACTCGCCTGATGCTCGATATCGCCAACCATCCGGATTGCCGCTCGGTCAGCGCCACGGAAGGCATCCAGGTTCGGTTACGCCCATGAAATCCGATTACGACTACCAGTTTCCCTGGCGGCCGATCTTCGAGGTGTATGCCATCTCGGGTTGGTTGGGCGGTGCCGGATTGGCATATTGGACCAATCGCTGGTCGGGCTTGCCGCGCGAACCCTTCGATTGGCTGATGACGGCGTGTGGAGTGATGGCGTGTTGGCGGCTGTCGCCGGCGTTGAGTCTCTGGTACCGCAAACACCGATTGCGGCAGTTTCGGTTCCAATATCTGGATGCCGAAAAGCTGGTAGCGATGGTGAAACATCATCCCGAGGCCTTGTGGTTCGGCTGGGGATTCGATTGGGTGCAAAAGCATGCGCAATTGGCCTATGAGATTTTGAAACGCGATGTCTCGACGCTAATTCCCAGCGATCATCAACGTATGGGTTCGGCCTGGATTCATGGACTGGAAGTCTCCGAAGGCGACATTCGCCAACCCTTGCAACATACCGCCGGCCATACATTACTGGTCGGTACCACTGGCGCCGGCAAAACCCGCGCCTTCGACGTGTTGGTGACACAAGCTGTATTGCGCGGCGAAGCGGTGATCATCATCGATCCCAAAGGCGACAAGGATTTGATGGCCTGCGCCAAACGGGCTTGCGCCTTGGCCAAGCGCCCGGATCGCTTCGTGTATTTCCACCCGGCGTTTCCGGAAGACAGCGTGCGCCTTGATCCCTTGCACAATTTCAACCGGCCTTCGGAAATCGCCAGCCGCATCAGCGCCATTTCGCCTAGCGAAAGCAGTAACGACCCGTTCAAAGCCTTTGGCCAAAAATCGCTGGATAACGTGATTCAAGGCTTGATGGTGATCGAAGAACGGCCAACCTTGGTCAAGCTGCGTCGTTATTTGGAAGGCGGTCCTTCGACATTGGTGATTCAGGCCCTGGAACGCTATTTCGACAATAACCTGGGCCATTGGCGCCAAGAGGCACGGCCTTACCTGAAGAACGCCAAGGACATCGATTCCAAAGCCGTGGGTCTGGTGCGGTTTTACAGAGAAGTCGTGCAGTACCAATTGCCCAATTTGGATTTGGAAGGCCTGTTGTCCTTGTTCGAACATGACCGGGCACATTTCAGCAAGATGGTCGCCTCCTTGATTCCGATCATGAACATGCTGACCTCCGGTTCCTTGGGGCCTCTGCTATCGCCCAATCCGCATGACGTGGATGATTTGCGTCCCATTACCAATACCGGCCACATCATTGAAAAAGCCCAGGTCGCTTACATTGGTTTGGACTCGTTATCGGATGGCATGGTGGGCAGCGCCATTGGTTCGATTCTGTTGGCCGATTTGGCCGCCGTTGCCGGTGATCGTTACAACTACGGCGTCTCGGATAGACCGGTGAATGTGTTTGTCGATGAAGCGGCTGAAGTCATCAACGACCCCTTCATTCAGGTGTTGAACAAAGGCCGTGGCGCCAAGATTCGACTGTTCATCGCCACCCAGACCTTTGCCGACTTTGCCGCCCGCACCGGTTCTCAGGACAAAGCCCGGCAAGTGCTGGGCAACGTCAACAACCTGATCGCGCTCAGGATCATGGACAGCGAGACTCAGCAGTACATCACCGACAATCTGCCCAAAACCCGCTTGAAATACATCATGCGCACCCAAGGCGTGGCCACCAGCGCAACCAATCCCACGGTGTTTTCCGGCAATGTCGGTGAGCGCCTGATGGAAGAAGAAGGTGACTTGTTTGCGCCGCAGTTACTCGGACAATTGCCTGACTTGCATTACATCGCCAAGTTATCCGGCGGCCGCATTGTCAAAGGCCGCTTGCCGATACTGCGGTCGGAACTGAATCGACAACGGGATCACCAAGGTGCCAGCTCATGACCCGCAATCTGTTGTTCAGCCTGATGCTTTGGCTACTGGAAGTGATCCTGGTGGCCAGTTTCGTTTCCGACCGCTGGACGCGTGAACTGCAACGGGCCGAAGACCGGATGATGATCGGCTATTTTGGCGCCGATAAAGAATCACAGATCAGTAAAACCGCGCAACGCTGGTTTGATCGCTTATTCGTTACCACCGGCATCCGAGAAAGCGTGTTCCGCTACTTCATCCCGACCGAGCGCGAACGGCAGATGTCCAAAGGTTTCGAGGATGTGGGCCGTAACGATTTGTTTCCCTTCATCGAAAGCCGGCTCAACGTGCTGTGGGACACGATCTTTCAAATGATCAAGCGCCTGACCACGGCGTGTATTTGGTTACCGTACCTGGCGGCCGCCTTGCTGCCGTTTGTCGTCGACGGACTGGTGCGGCGCAAGATCAGCCAGACCAATTTCGATTACCCCAGTCCCATGGCGCATCGCTACAGCCTCTATCTGATCCTGGGAGCGCTGTATCTGTTGCTGGTCAGTTTGACCTTGCCGTTTCCGATTACGCCACGCGCCGTCCCGGTGGTTTTTTTTGTTGTCGCTTACGCCATCAATGTGTTGCTAGCCAATACACAAAAACGGATTTAAGGACAAAGCATCTGCCGGTCTGAGTAGGATATTTCGCGATATTGGGCGCGTATTTTTAGAAAGATTATTCTCGCTTTTGCAATTCGAACAGATAAATCTAACAATTGGCTCATCTTTCTCTTAAGGAACCTCTGAAAAACTGCCATTTTGAGCGGCAGTAATTTCCAAGATTGGTCAAAGATTTCAATAATCGACCGTTTTTTCATCAAACGAGCCGGTTTTTCTCGAAAACAAGCCCATTTCCAAGCCTATTTTCAAATTCCAGGCGCAATGAGGCATCGACGCTCATACGCATCACCGCGCAGCACATTGGCAATCGCGGTTAAAAAGGTTAATCGGGCGGCGTTTTTGGCTATACCACGATAGCGATTCTTGGCGTAACCAAAGCGGATCTTAATGTCTCGAAACACGTGTTCGACCTTGGCGCGGCGGCTTGCCAACTCTCTGGCTGCCGCCCGCAGTAACTGAGCCTCTTCGCTGTCGTCTTTCGTTAGCTTAGTCAGTTTGCCAGGGCGCATCGCAATCACGCAGATCGGTGGATTTTCGGTGGGCATCTCGGGGCGCTTGTCCAAGCCTTGATAACCGGCGTCACCGTGCACGAATTGCTCTTCGCCGTGCAGCAAGGCAGCCGCTTCGGCTACGTCGCTTACGTTCCCTGCGGTGACTTTGAGCGTATGCACCAAGCCGGTTTCGCTATCGACGCCGATGTGAAATTTGCTGCCGAAAAACCATTGATTACCCTTTTTGCTGGAATGCATTTCGGGGTCACGTGACTGGCTTGTGTTTTTGGTCGAGGTCGGCGCGGCAATCAGGCTGGCGTCGACGATGGTGCCGGCTCTTGAAAACAGCCCGCGTTCACTCAGCGTTTGATTGATGGCTTGGAAGATTTGCTCGGTCAAGCCGTGCTGTTCCAGCAAATGCCGAAATTGCAAAATCGTGCTCTCATCGGGCACGGCTTCCAGGCGAATCCCACAAAAACGTCGCAGGGACTCAATCTCGTACAGCGCGTCTTCCATGCCAGGATCGGAGTAGTTGTAGACAATCTGCGCTACGTGAACATGAAGCATGGCATTCAAGGCAAACGGCTTGCGGCCATACCCTTTACCGGATGCGTAATGCGGTTCAATCACCGCTCCCATGACTGACCACGGCAACAGCTCTTCGAGTTGGTTCAGAAACTTTTCCCGCCGTGTGAGTTTACCTTTGTTGGCGTATTCGACATCCGCAAAACTAAGTTGTTGATACTGTTCCATGCGCGTTATCTCGAAATCAGGGCTGTTGCTGAATTATATCGCTCGCCGGTAATTAATCAGAGGTTCCTTAACCTTTAAAGGCTTAGATTTTAGATTCGGCGTGAGTTCTTCTGACTAATTTACCTATTGTGCGTTTGAAGCGCGCATTGGTTAAATATACTAAATAAAGAATAGTCAAGAACGCGACTATGTATATACCGATTTTACTTTTGCTGGCTGGTTGCCCTACCCCTGCCTTAAAGTTCATGTGCGCATCCAGTCTATCGCCGTTATCTTGCAGCAAGGTAATATGAATCAGATATTTGCCTTGTTCAGCTACTCCATCCGGCATATTTAATACCACGGTTCCGGACTTGTGTTTCTCGGCTTCCGAAAAGAAAACCCGTTTTCCTTCAGGCTCCTTGGTGACTTCAAATTCGATCGCCATGTTGCGGTAACGCTGATCTTGGTAGTCGAATACCAACTGCGTCAGCGTGTTGATATCGGGAAGGCTGCCGCAAAAATCTTTAGCCGGATAAGCTTTCGGTTGATAAGCCGTGTAATGCAGCCAATGATCTTTTTCCAGTTCGAACTTGCATTGGTCGGTATCTGTGCCGGCCGCACCGCCGTGCGCCCAAAGAATGGTTGAAAAAATCATCCCCAGAAATCCAAGGAAACTCTTTCTGAATATTTGTGTGGTTTTCATAGACCTTCTCCTAAACGTTAGTTACTGCTATTAATCGAGCCGAATCACTCAAGCCCAATATGGAATAATCAAAAGTAAAAAATAAACCAATGTAAATTTTCATCAATATAAAAAAAGCCATGTACATATAGATAATGAAATTTATAAAAATTGGTTTTACCAAAAATTATCTAATTAAAATTAGACTCAAGATAATGCAAATATATTTTGAGCTAATTGGTCGTTTTCAACTTCTTCTGAATTCTGATTTGTTTTTATGTCATCAATGCTCGATTCATGAATTTCAAATATAGGCGGCGCAATAATTTTTCCTTGCATCAATTCATCAATTTGAAATTTGTCGATGGTTTCCCAATCCAGAAGCGTATACGCCATGTTGTGCAGGATCTCGATATGCGCTTTGAGAATGGTTTCGGCGCGTTGGTAGTTGCTGTCCACCATATGCCGGATTTCTTCGTCGATGATCTGTGCCATTTGTTCCGACATCGGCTTGGCTTGTGCCCCCATGTAACCGCCTTCGCTATCGCCATAGTCCATAGGCCCTAGCCGCTCCGACAAACCCCATTTGGTGACCATATTCCGGGCCAGTTGCGTGGCTCTTTGGATGTCGTTGGAGGCGCCGGTGGTCACTTTGTTTTTACCGTAGATTAAGGCTTCCGCGACCCGGCCGCCGAACAGACTGGATATCTGGCTTTCCAGCTTATCTTTCGAGGCGCTGTACTGATCGCGCTCAGGCAGGAACATGGTGATGCCCAAGGCGCCGCCGCGCGGCATGATGCTGACTTTGTAGACTGGATCATGCTCGGGAACGATGCGGCCGACGATGGCGTGGCCGGCTTCGTGATAGGCGGTCATCAACAACTCTTCGCGGCCCATCACCATGGTGCGCTTTTCCGCACCCATGATCATCTTATCGCGAGCTTTGTCCAGGTCATTCATGGTCACCACCCGCTGGTTGTGGCGAGCGGCGAACAGCGCGCCTTCGTTGATCAGGTTGGCCAGCTCGGCGCCGGAAAAACCGGGGGTGCCGCGGGCCAGGTCGTTGATGTTGACGTCGTCGGCCAGGGGAACCTTGTCAGCATGAACCTTGAGGATTTGCTCGCGGCCTTTGATGTCCGGCAAGCCGACCTGAACCTGGCGATCGAAACGACCCGGTCTGAGCAGGGCTTTATCCAGGACATCGGCGCGGTTAGTGGCGGCGATGACGATAATGCCCTCGTTGCCGCTGAAACCGTCCATTTCCACCAACAGCTGGTTCAGGGTTTGCTCGCGCTCGTCGTTACCGCCGCCCATGCCGGCACCACCGCGCTGGCGGCCAACCGCGTCGATTTCATCGATGAAGATGATGCAGGGCGCGCGTTTCTTGGCCTGCTCAAACATGTCCCGCACCCTGGAGGCGCCGACGCCGACGAACATTTCCACGAAATCGGAACCCGAGATGGAGAAGAATGGTACTCCGGCTTCCCCGGCTATGGCCCTGGCCAGCAAGGTTTTGCCAGTGCCTGGAGGACCGACCATCAGTACACCGCGCGGGATCTTCCCCCCAAGTGCTTCGTATTTGCCGGGGTCTTTCAAAAAATCGACCATCTCCACGACATCCTCCTTGGCTTCCTCGACACCGGCCACATCTTTGAAACGAACTTTTACCTGGTCTTCTGCCATCAGTTTTGCTCGGCTTTTGCCGAAACTGTTGGCACCACCGGCGCCACCCATTTGCTGTTTACGCATGAAGAAAATGGTCACTGCTATTAACAACAACATAGGTGCCCAGGAGATGAATATCTGCATTAAGGTCGATGGTACTTGCGGTTTTTCTACTTTGATTTTGACGCCGTATTCCAGCAACTCATCAATCATCCGCATGTCGTTTGGGTTGTAGGTAGTAAAACGAGTGCCGTTCTGACGGCGGCCGTCGACATAATTGCCGTTGATGGTCACTTCCGTGACTGCTTTACCTCGTACATCCTCTATAAAATCCGAATAGGAGATGTCGTAATGCGGATCGTAATCCGGCAGATTGCGGCTAAAAATCGAATAAACAATCAGACCGATGGCGGTGATGATCGTTAGAGAAATTAAGAGTTTTTTCATGGGAATGCTCCGCATTAAGTTCAGCTGCAGGCTGGGTTGGCTCGATAGAGCCTCACCCAACCTATCGAAGCCAACGTGTCGGGTGTCGGGTGACGGGTGACGCCTTACCCGACCTACACCTTTCATTTGGTTTCTATTTTTCGCTGTTGAAATATCTGAAAAAGTCAGATTCGGGCTTCAACACCAAGGTGTCGTCGGTTTTCTCGAACGCCGTCTGATAAGCCTGTAGGCTACGGTAAAAGGCATAAAACTCGGGATTTTTACCGAAGCTTTTAGCGTAAATATCCGCCGATTGAGCGTCACCACGGCCTCGGATATTTTCTGCATCGCGTTGGGCATTAGCCAACAGTACTTGCCGCTGCTTGTCAGCTTCGGCGCTGATCGATTCGGCGCTTTCCGAGCCTTGCGAGCGGAATTCCCGCGCAACCCGTTCGCGCTCGGCGCGCATTCTTTGGTAAACCGAACTGCTGACTTCCGGCGGCAGATCGATACGTTTGATACGGATATCGATCAGCTCGATGCCAAATTTACCGGCTACCGGCGTCAGTTTGGTGAGCAGGGTTTGCCGCAGTTCGGTACGGTCTTCGGAGATCAGTTGCTTGATGGTCCTGAGGCCAAATTCGCCGCGCATGGCATCTTTCAAAACTTGTTCGAGTCTCAGATTGGCCTGATAGTCGTCGCCGCCGACCGTGGTATAAAAAAGACCCACATCACCGATCCGCCATTTGGCGAACGAGTCAACTATAACGTTCTTCTTTTCGGAGGTAAGAAAACGCTCGGACTTGGTGTCCAAGGTCAGCACACGCGCATCAAATGTACTGACGTTATTGATGATGGGGGTCTTAAAGTGGAGTCCCGGCGTAAAGTCTGAAGCGACCATTTCACCGAGACGAAATAAGATAGCCTTTTCATTCTGGCTGACATGAAAAACCGACAGGTAAGCGAGTGCCAGAAGGGTTAAACCGGCCGGTAATAGTGTTATGGTTCTGCTGTTCATGGTCTACTCCGGCTGGGGCGTAATTCAGTGCTGGCAGCAGCTTTATGAGATGTGCCTTTGTCGTTAGCTATGCTGTCGTTGTTGATCTCGGGAGCTTGGACCGTTTTCGCTGTTGCACTATGGGTTGGGGCCGATTGCAACGGCATATAAAACTGCGGCGTGTTGCGTTCCGCTTCGACCATGATTTTGTTGCTGCCGCTGTAGAGCTTTTCCTTGGCTTCCAGGTACAAGCGTTTGCGGGTGATGGCCGGGTTTTTCTCGTATTCCACCAACAACTGGTCGAAACGCTCGGTTTCGCCCTTGGCCTTGGCGACTTTTTCCGCCTCGTAGGCTTCGGCTTCCTGTAACAGGCGAGCGGCGGCACCGCGGGCCTTGGGGATGATTTCGTTGCTGTAGGCTTCGGCTTCGTTGATCAGCCGTTGCTTGTCCTCGCGAGCGCGGATGGCATCTTCAAATGCGCCTTGTACTTCTTCCGGCGGTTGGGCATCTTGCAAATTGACGCTGGCGATGGTGATGCCGGTGCGGTAATCGTCCATGGCTTGTTGAATCTCGCCTTTGATTTCGGCGACGATTTCGCTGCGGCCTTCGGTCAGCACGAAATCCATGTCGTTACGACCGATGACCGCCCGTTCCACGCTTTCGGTCAGTTGTTTCAGCGTGGCTTCGTTGTCCTTGACGTTGAACAGATAGTCTTTGGCATTGTTGATCTGGTATTGCACAGCCAGGCGGACGGTAACGATGTTTTCATCGCTGGTCAGCATCAGGGATTCCTGAGGCAAGGTGGCCGATTTGGTAACACGACTGGAATAACCGACTTCTATAAAGCGTTGCTGCTCGACATTGACGATTTTGACGGTTTCGATCGGCAGCGGAATATGCCAGTGCGGGCCGGGCTGGGTGGTGTCGACGTAAGCGCCGAAACGGCTGACCACGCCGCGATTGCCCTGATCAACGATGTACACCCCGCTCGCCAGCCAGGCCAGGGCCAGCGAGCCGCCCAATACCGCGCCGACTTTCCGCAACGATAACAGGTGCTTGTGGTCGCGATAAAAATCGGCGCCGCGTTGGCTGACTTGTTGCCAGTATTTGTCGGCCTCGGCCTTCCAGTCGGTCGGTGGCGTCGGTTTGCTGGTGTTGTGTTTTTCTGACGACATGGTCGCTCCTCTTGTTATCGTTGGTTTACCTGATTCTTTCAGCCATCGTTAGGCTCTAGAAACGGCATCAGGTCATAACCGAAGTTTTGTTTTAGTTTTTTTAAGGCGTTATTCTGTATTTGCCGAACCCGCTCGCGGGTGACGTGCAATTGTTCGGCGACGGCTTGCAACGTCATCTCGGTGTGATTTTTTAAACCGAAGCGCATAGTCAAAATAGCGGCTTCCTTCTCTGGGAGGCTTGCGACGATTTTGCCGAGGTATAGGCTTAGATTTTGGTCGACGAGCTCGTCCAATGGCTGGGGAAACTGGTGCTGTATAAGGCTGGACATCAGGGTTTGATCGTCTTTCTCACCGGATAGCGATTCATCCAGGGAATGGGTAGCCTGATAGTAGCTACTGATGGTTTTAATCTCTTCCAGCGATAGTTCGCAACGGGCTTGGAGTTCCACCAGACTCGGCCAACGCTGGTGTTCGAGATAGCAATTTCTCATTGCCTCGAACACTACTGAGGCTTTTTCGGCCATCGCAATCGGAAGGCGAACCACTTTTTCCTGCTTGACGATCAGTCTGGAAATGGCTTGTTTGATCCAGAACACCGCATAGGTGGAAAAGCGTATCCCTCGACTAGGGTCGAATCTATCCACGGCCCTGATCAAACCGATGATGCCCTCCTGCATTAAATCGTCAAAACTTAAGGCGCTGGTTTTGTATTTATACGCAAGAAAAGCCACAAGACCAGTATTGGCGCCAATCATTCTTTGTCGGATGTCTTGCAAATGGCGGCGGGAAGTTGCCAACTCAACTTTATGGGCGATGTCGTTGGGATATGTATGTAAAGTTCGATCGGCAATCCGAATCAAAAATGCTGGAAAAAAATGTACATCTTCCAGACGAACTGATTCCGAACTGTTACCAACAAAAAACTGATTTTTGTTTTGTAAGGGGAAGTGCGAGGTGAAATGGGATTTTACAAGATCGTTATTTTGAACAATCTCCTCGTCAACGGTTTTATCATTAATATTGAATGAATAATCGACACTTTCACCTTTGCTAACCAATAGTTGATCAATCAAATAACCATAGGCAATAGGATTTTCTAGAAGTAAGCGCAGAAGTTCATTTTTTGCCTTCTTCATTTCCAAAGCCAAGTCTCGGATAGCTAGGGTTGGTTCCTGGCCAGACAACTTAGATCCGACTTTTATATCTATAGGCTGATTAGATAAATCAACGAATGACTCTCCTGAGGTTGGAACAGAGCCTTCTGTGACTACACTTATTGGATGAAAAAAGCCTAATGCCATGACTGACTCACTAAACACGGATTAAAAAGGTTTGTATGCTATCGCTGATCGCATAACTTCAGCGTACTTTGGAAAAATCTTACAGAGTTTTAAAACATCTGTTAAATGTATAAACTTTATGAGGTCATTATTAATATTCATTAAAATCAATTATCGGTTGTCATTAGTCATCTACTAGGCAAATCAAAACAGGGCCATGATCAAAGGTTTGTTAACAAGAGCACTGATATTAGTGATAATAAAGGCTTATAGTTTTATTCTAATTTTTAATTAACTAATTGATTTCGTGTATTTTATATAAATTTATAATATCACTATAACTCTATCATTCTATGAATATCTTTGATCTCACTGACTTGAATAAATGTTAAGAAATAGGATGCATGAATAGCTCCATCAGATACCACAAGTAGAAATTACTTTCAACTATCACCCTTGGGGAGTTTATATAGCTGATAGATCTACTAGCGGTATTTTGTTTCTGATGGAGCTAGTCATATATCTTTCTTAAATTATCTAAAATAGCAACATCTCGCTAGATAAAAATAAAACAAGGAAACATCTAGGAAAACTGATTTTTATTTTATATAACTATTTATTTTCAACGCGAGTTCATAATTTACCGACTCTATCAACGGACTCAGAAGTTATAAAAAAATCGATAACTTGGGTATCAAGCTGAGGCCATTGCGAATGTGGTTGATCACCTTCGCAATATAAGGTTTTTACTCCATTTGCACACCCTGAATAAGAGATGCAACCATCACCTTGCTTATCCGGAATCGGATCACATTTATTACAGGATGCCCACCAACCGGCCGATTGCTGACCAAATCCTGGGAACAGTCGATCTTTACTGCTATGCATGATCATCACCGACAAGGGCTCTGGACATTTGCGGTCACGTAGATCCTCATAAGTAATACCAGCAGCACTAGGTGCAATAGCGTGTGGAATGTGTCGTGTTCCGGTCATAAACGCTAGCGCCATCGCCGAAGTCCCTCCGTCTGAATGCCCTGTGATATAAACCTGCTTTTCATCAATACACCATTTTTTGGCCATCAAATGCGGAATTGTCCCTAATTCCACAGTGGTGCTAGGCGATAACTCCGGATGATCGGCATAGGCGACGATAAAGCCTGCGCGCGTAGCAGGTAAGGTCAATCCCGTCGTCTTCTCCGTTTTGGCGCGATTCGAACCCGCCGGTGAAAATACCAATAATAATGGGTGAGCAATAGAAGGGTCATAATTAAGTGGGGTGCGGACGTTGTATTTAATGCCGTTTTCGGTCGATTCGCCATAACTGGCACCAGAATCGCCCTTAAGCTGATCAGGTTGACAGCGGTCTTTATGCATTTGGGGGTGATAGCTGGCTTGCCCCAGTTCTACCGAATCGCCACTATGATCCAGACCCAACATGAAAATCACAGCCACGACAGGTAATCCGAATAACACCTTCCACCACTTATTTCCTTCAAGTAGAAAAGACTTTAACTGATTAATATTCATAGCCGTGCCTCTCTTATTTGTTAGATTTGGTTAAATAGCTTTTGCGGATTATGTTTCGGGAGTGTGATTGGGCGTTTCCTTCTGTGCCACCCTAAACAATCCATAGACCATTAAAAACAGGCTGCCAATTATCACAAGCTGTGGCATATAGCTTTTTCCTGGCAGCGACTCCAATCCTACGGAGAACGGAATATGTGAATCTAGGCGCTTATCCTTGTCGACGATAGCGATATGCGCCAAGTAATGGCCCGCACCATATTGGCTGAAATCGACCGAACCATTTGTTGTACCAGTTTTAATCAATTGTGGTTCCTGATAAAAAATCCTCGTACCTTCGGGCTCTTTAGTAATCTCAAATTCGATATTAAGATTTCGCAGACGTTTACCTTCGTAATCGAAAACCAATTTAGTAGGGCCAAGTCCAGGAATAATATCGCAATATTCCGCGTCACCCGTCAGCGTTGGAGTATATGCCGTAAAATGCACGCGTTCAAAGCCAAGCCGAGTTTTACAGGCGTCAACCTCTTCTTGTGCACCACGATGGGCATAGGCATTTATTGACGTTAGTCCCAACAAAACAAGGATAACCGCTAATTTAAACCCGGAACTTTTAATGCCGTATGCCGACAAGTATTCTTCAAGACTAGTTTTCATTGGCTTATCCTCTCTATCTTCATCGCACTTCGAAAAATTCTTTTATAAGGCATGATGTTATGCTCCTGTAATCAAAAAAAAGGGTGCCATCGTTAAACGTGTCGACTATGTTTCCAACCGTTTTTTGACATTCATGTGAATTTCGACTTACATATAGCTTTGCGTTAGAAGAGAAATACGCCTCAGCAATATGTAACAGCTGCTTGATCCGTTAAATGGAACAAGATAACCACGAAAGATGTTTCCCCTGTCTATTTTTTACAGCCAAGAGCACAATAGAATTAGCTAATCATCATTTAAAAATTCTCATTTCGAGCGTCATACGATAAATTAAAAATATTTTTACTTCATAGATTTTTCGTATAATCATTCAACTTTCGAGACATATATAACAACATATTTTATGTCTAGTAAAATATTTATTTTCTATGATTAAATAGGTTTTCCCTATGCAAAAACTTTAATGTTAAAACAATGTAAATTCGTTTTACCTAGAAACCGATATAAATATTTTTCGTTAATATGCCACAAGCCAATTATTATTCTACATGCAAGCGTTCGTAAGAGCCGAGCGTTAATCGGCTTATAAAATTTGCTATTTTTATAAAAAAACAGATTACACAATAATAATCATAATATTATTTTATTAAATATTTGCAGAGTGCTATTTCAGCTTTTATCAGCACTGTTAACCAGAAACTTCCAACGTATCAATGCCCCCACTAAAACCCCGAAGGCCATTGCTAAAGCCTTGATTGTAATACCGGTTTTCATTCGATGTATAAAAAACGCATGCCCTAAAACTGGTTTTATAATTCCATATACCTGAATCCGTGACTCC
>NZ_LUUG01000093.1 GCF_001644035.1 Methylomonas methanica | reverse complement strand
TAGTTTGCTTGTCTTTTGATTGAAAAGCTCAATCAATGAGGCAGAGCAGCTCAATTTCAAGGTTATCGATCCAAAATGGCAACAGCCCCTAGTCGAACGCCATGGCAATCGATTGTCAACAGATCGGATTGAACTGTTGCGAATGGCTTTTGCACAAGTGAATGCTAATCATCCCTATGAAATCGATGCGATTGTCGTATTGCCAGAACATTTACATTGTATTTTAACGTTACCCGATGGTGATTCCGACTTTCCCAGCCGATGGGGCTTGATCAAAGCCTATTTCTCACGGCACATAGCAAAAGGCGAGAGAATTTCCCAAGGCCGAGGAAAGCGCGGTGAAAGGGGCTTGTGGCAGCGGCGTTTTGGGAGCATCTTATTCGCGATGAAACCGATTACCGGCAGCATGTCGACTACATTCATTGGAATCCGGTCAAGCATGGCTGGGCTAGATCAGTTAAAGATTGGCCCTATTCGAGTTTTCATGGTTATGTGAAACAGGGTGTGTATCCTGAAAATTGGGGTGTTGACATCGATTTATCGAAGTTAACGGCTAGAGAATAACGCGAATGATGCGGTTCGTACCTCACCGCATCCTACCGGGATCAGACCTCAGCCCGCCAGGATCGTCCGTCTGAAGCGAATTGTTAGATTTGAAACAACTATCACGGCTCATCCGGCGGAATTGCACTTACATAAGCGTGGAATTTTACGGGCTTGTCATTAAAGCGGCTACGCCAATCTTCGATCGTTTTGGGGAGCTGCTCTTTCCACTTGGGCTCCGTGGTGAAGTACCTAGCCACATCATCATCTAGGTATGCGGCCCATAACTCGCCCCTTGGGCCGGACATAATGATCCCTTCCATAATCGTGTATAGACCTCTGACGCCACCGTGTATGACTTTGGCCTCAAATGAATCTAGGCACTCAGACTCACCAATTCCCTGAAAGCGCACCCTCAACGATTCGTAGTACTCACCGGTCAGCCTTACAAGGCTCATCATTTCCAGTTCGTTTAGGAAACCATAATCAAATAGAGGTTCCAGCACGTGAACAAAGTTGCCGGAAAACTGAACACCCATTCCATGGTAGTAATGACAGCTGGACGTTTCCTCGACGCGAATTATTTGCCTATCACCTGACAGCTCACGCCTGAACTGAATTTCTCCAACTTCACCATCAGGCCCATTTTCAACCCTGGCATATGCAAGATCTTGTGCAACCAATCTGGCGTACGCCGTGATTTCGCCCGAATGCGAGCCATTGAAAACTGAAAGATCAAATAGAAACCCCGTCGCGCAGACCTCTCGAATATTTAGCGTTCCTCCAAACCCCAAACCATCGCTGTCATTCTTCCACTTGCCCCACCAAAGCGGTGCTCCCTTGCCAGAAGGCAACGACATTTGCGTTGATTCATGCAACGCCGCTTTTAGCGCCGCCTCAAGACGTCCCTGAAGAAGTGCTCTTACTTCTGAACGGTTGTCGGTATCATTTCTAAATGAATATGGAACAACCCTTCGCCCGCGCAGATCAAACGGCAGCTCTTCAGGGCTTCCATAAGCAGTGTTCTGAACGAGCACCACTCGCTCCCATCCAAGCTGGGCAATAGCATAGCCAAGTTCGACGAGCACGTTTGGATTAGGTGTTAGCCGATTTTCGCTTCCTGTATTTATGATCGATACATCCGCAACGAATACGTCTGCTAACGTGATCTTGGCAAAGATACTCTCAGAAATGGAAGGAGAGCCAGAAACTCCTGCCGTGTCGCGGTCTAGTACCGGCTCAACCGATCCCGTGTCGTCCTTTTTAATGCTCTTTATGGCTCGCTTAAGAGCATCTTCAATTAGATTGCGATTTCCCGAAGCATCGAGATCTGACTGCCACGAATAGAATATAGTCCTCTTCACCGTATTTTGATCCCCAACTTTGGAATACATGGCACCATGCCATAGCGCCTAAGGGATTATCCAGGCTCTAGGTCCGATTATCAATGCTGAATCATTGACACATCTATGTCCGCTTTCGGATCGCTTACTCGACTGGCAACTCTTGGCCGAACAGACACAATCAGGTAAGTATTTGAGCATGAGGGGCCGGGCGAATATCGAAAAATACTCGCACCCTCCCAATTCCTCCGAAAACGCTTCGCTATTCCGAGGCTACGCAGGCTAAAACTTCGCCGATTTCTCCGCTTCGACCTCGAGCAAGACCATCGCCACATGGGCTTTGCCATCCACGCTCAACGGCACTTGATCCAGATAACTCGAACAAACCGCTTCGATAAACGATTCCCTAAGGTCTTCCAGAAGCCGTTGCGTATAAGGCAGCCAGGTGGTTCGAACCCTGCCTGTCAAACCCGCCCGGCCTTCGTGGGTCATATCCTTGGCGACGAGCTCGAGCCGTTTGACGCTAAATCCGGCCACTTCCAGCATCACCCGGTATTCATCGACCCCTGGAAAGGTATATGGAAACTCGAAGCCGATAAAACACCGCGACCATGGCGCCGAATCCTTGACTCGGTCAATCGCCGCCCGCATGCCGGCCGCATCGCCTTGTCCACCCATGCGCAGCAGGATTTTGCCGCCGGTTTTCAGGCTTCGGTACAAGCCGTCAATCACCGGTTGGTGCTGCTTGAGCCAATGCAGCACCGCGTTGGAGAAAACCACGTCAAAACACTCGGCAAAGCGTAAATTCCCTGCATCCATGACCCGAAACGACAGGTTGGGATGTTGCTGTTCCGGGTAGCGATGCTTGGCCAGTGCTATCATCGCCTCGGCATTATCAATGCCGACTACCGCGCCGCGATCGACGATTCCGGCGATTTCCGCCGTGATTTTGCCATCGCCGCAACCTAAATCCAGTACGGATTCGCTGCCGGTTAACCGCAAAACAGCCATCATCTCTTTAGCCCATTGCTGTTGGACGTGCGAGTTTTGTGCATAATCCTGGGCATTCCAACGGTAAGTATTCAATGTTGTCTCCTGTATCATGCCGTAGGGTTTACGGCAGTCGGCGAGCTAACCGCAGTAAAACCTTCGTTTTCAATAGCGCGACGTTGCCGAAAGTCGGCATGGTTAGTTAAGCGATTGCAGCCACCGAGCAGGGCTTTGATCGATGCGGTGACGATGTTGCCGTCCATGCCGACGCCATAGGCGGTTGGGCCGTTCGCAGCCGCCAGTTCGACAAAGGCGCAGGCCTGGGCATCGCCGCCGCTGCCGGTCGAGCGTTCCTCGTAACTGCACACCGACACTGCGCCGCCGAGCGAGCCTAAAGCCTGGATGGTCGCGGCTATCGGTCCGTTACCCACGCCGATTAAGGCGTGCGGTTCGCCGTCCAACTCGATTTGCAGTTGTATGCCTTGTCCTTGCGCATGCTCGAACAATTGATGGCCGAGGTAACGCAATGGCTGTGCCACATCGAGATAAGTCTGGGCAAATAGCTGCCACAACTGTTCCGCGCCGATTTCACCGCCGTGGCGGTCGGTATGGCGTTGCACCACTTGTGAAAACTCCACCTGCAAACGGCGCGGCAGTACCACACCATAATGGCTTTCCAGCAAATGGGCGATGCCGCCCTTGCCGGACTGGCTGTTGATGCGGATCACCGCGTCGTAACCGCGTCCGACGTCGGCCGGATCGAACGGCAGATACGGCACGTTCCAGAGGCTACCGGGCTGCTGGGCGGCAAAGCCTTTCTTGATGGCGTCCTGGTGCGAGCCGGAAAACGCGGTGAACACCAACTCGCCGGCATAGGGTTGGCGGGGCGGTACGCTCAAGCCAGTGCAGGCCTCGAAATCACGCACCACCGCATCGATGTCGGAAAAATCCAAGCCCGGAGCAATGCCTTGTGTATAAAGATTCAAGGCCAGCGTCACTAAATCCACATTGCCGGTGCGTTCGCCGTTGCCGAACAAGCAGCCCTCGACGCGCTCGGCGCCGGCCATCAACGCCAGTTCGGCGGCGGCTACCGCGGTGCCGCGGTCGTTGTGCGGATGCACGCTGAGGATGACGCTGTCGCGGCGGGCGATATGACGATGCATCCATTCGATCTGGTCGGCGTAGACGTTCGGCGTCGCCGTTTCCACCGACGACGGCAAATTCAGAATGATCTTGTTATCCGGCGTCGCGCCCCAGGCGGCGCTGACCGCATCGCAAACCTCGACGGCAAAATCCAGCTCGGTGGCGGTGAAGGTTTCCAGGCTGTATTGCAAGCGCCATTGGGTTTGCAGCTGTTCGGCGGTCAAGTGTTTGACCAGTAGCACCGCCTTGACGGCCATCGTCAACACCTCGGCCCGGCTCATACCCAATACCAGTTCGCAAAATGGTGGGGACGTTGCATTGACGATATGCACGATGGCCGAACGTGCGCCGTGCAAGGCTTCGACGCTACGCCGCAACAACGGCTCGCGGGCGTGGCTGAGTACTTCGATGGTTACGTCGTCGGGTATCAACGCGTCATCTATCAAACGGCGCACGAAGTCGAAATCGGTTTGCGAAGCCGACGGAAACGCCACTTCGATTTCCTTGAAACCGATGCCGCACAAGGTGCGGAACAGGCGCAGTTTGCGTTCGGCGTTCATCGGTTCGAACAAGGCCTGATTGCCGTCGCGCAAATCGGTGCTCATCCAGATCGGCGCTTGGGTAATCGTGCGATTGGGCCATCGGCGGTCGGCAAGCGCCACCGGTGGGAATGGATGGTATTTGCTGGAAGGGTTGGTCAACATGGCTTTAAGCTCCTGGAAAGTAGTTAGCCGATAGGATAGGCTAAACCGTTCGTCAGGCGATTGCGTTTATGCCATGAAAAACTCATTGTTTTGATAGAATGTTGCTATATAAACTGTAAATAGTTTATTTAATTGTTTTAGTGAGTGGATAGCGGGCATTTTATGGAACTGGATCGATACGACAGGCAAATCTTGAACATCCTGCAAGCCGACGGCCGCATCAGCAACCAGGAATTGGCCGACCGCATCGGCCTATCGCCGTCACCTTGCCTGCGGCGGGTGCGGGCGTTGGAGGAGGGCGGCCTGATCGTCGGCTACCGGGCCTTGTTGGATGCCAAAGCCTTGGGTCTGACGCTGATGGCTTTGATCCATATCTCGATGGACCAACACACGCCGGAACGTTTCAGCGCCTTCGAAGCGGCGGTTGCCGAGATTCCGGAAGTGATGGAATGTCTGTTGATCACCGGCCAGACCGCCGATTACCAGCTCAAGGTTATGGTCAAGGACTTGGACGCCTACCAGGAATTGCTGTTGAATCGCGTCACCGGCATTCCGGGTGTCAGTGGGGTGCACACCAGCTTCGTGTTGCGGCGGGTGGTGGATAAGACGGCGTTTCCGGTTGGGGTAGGGGCATGATCGTTCCAAAGGCTTTGCCATTACCGGCGGTTTCAAGCTAAATCGGATTTTATAACTATGCAAACATGCATTTTTTGAGGTTGCGATGAGCGAATTGATTGCCTATCTTCTCGAGGTTTTTGAACTGTTCGGCCCGGTTACCCTACGCAAGATGTTCGGCGGCTACGGTGTCTATCACGACGGATTGATGTTCGCCCTGGTGGCGGACGATACCTTGTACCTGAAAGCCGATGCCGAAAATGTCCGGTACTTCGACGAGCAGGGGCTGGGGCAGTTTGAATACCACAGAGACGGCAAGGTCGCCAAACTGTCGTATTACCAGGCACCGGTTGAGTTTATGGAAGAGCGCGAGCAGGCCGCTATCTGGGCGCGCCGCTCGTACGATGCGGCATTGCGGGCTCAGCGTAAAAAACGCAAAAGCAAAACGGACACGGCGAAGCCATGGCGAGATACCCTTTAAACAGCTCGAAATCGAGGGCCAATCGGCAAACAGATGAAGACCTATATCGCCTTGTTTAGAGGCCTAAACGTCGGCGGGCAAAACATGTTGCCGATGCAGGCACTGGTTGCCATTCTGGAAAGCCTTGGGCTAGGCCAGGTGAAAACCTATATCCAAAGCGGCAATGCCGTGTTTCGAAGCGATAAAGCAAACGTTGCGCCACTTTCCGAACAGATCGGCGCGGCAATAAAACAACACCAAGGATTCGAGCCGCAGTTAGTGTTGCTGGAACTGGCAGAGCTGGAACAGGCCATGCGAGTCAATCCCTTTCCCGAAGCGGAAACCCAGCCCAATACCTTGCATCTGAATTTTTTGCTGTCCGCACCGACCAATCCCGACCTGAACGCACTGGCGGCCATCAAAAAAGACAACGAACGCTACAGCTTGATCAACCAGGTTTTTTACTTGCATGCGCCGGAGGGTATCGGACGTTCCAAACTGGCGGCTCAAGCCGAAAAACGCCTCGGCGTGGCGATGACCGGGCGGAATTGGCGAACGGTTTGCAAGCTCGTGGAACTGGCGAAAGCATGATACCGCCCTAAAGCCGCCGATCAATAAAACCCGCGCGAGTTGATTCGCCACGGTTGCCGTTATCGCGGAAAGCGGCTAGCCGAAAAACAGCATTGCCAGTTAATCCGGTTAGCGTACAATCCAAAACGCTTACCGGTAGTCGTTCCAAACCCACTTCAGTCGTTAGTCAGCATCCGGCCGCTAAACCATACGTGATCAGTAACCCGAACAAACAGGCAGCAATCCAAGCGGCACAGCTACGCCAGCTGTTTGCGGCAAGTAACACGTCATTGATCAGCAGCACGCTACTGGCGGTGATTCTGGCCTATATGCAGCGCGACATGATCGCGGCTTCCGTGGTGCTTACTTGGCTTATACTCATTATGCTGGTGGCGGTTTCCCGCACCTTGCTGGTCAAGGCTTATCGAACCGCCGCTCCGGGAGTGGGCGCTAGCACGCGATTTTGGTTGAAAAGGTTTCGTATCGGGGTGCTGGCTGTGGGTCTGGTGTGGGGGGCGGCCGGTTTTCTGATGTTCCCGGCCAATAGCGCGCAACACCAACTCTTTCTGGTTTTTATGCTGGCGGGTTTATCGGCCGGCGGCGTAGTGGCATTTTCCGCCGATCTGCCCAGCGCGGTGCTATTTTCCGTGACCTCGCTGCTGCCCCTCATTATTCGCTTGTTCGTGTCCGGTAATGGCTTGTTTGTGGCGATGAGCATGGCGGGTTTTTTATACCTATGCTTCATGATGGTCAGCTTACGGCGTATCAATCGCAGTATCACCGAGAATATTGTGCTGCATCTGGATGCCGCTGAACGCGAGGAAACCATGCGGACCAGCGAGCAACGCTATCGCTTGCTGCTGAAACATTCGCCCATCGGTATTTTTCATTACGATATCGATCTGGTGGTCACGTACTACAATGAGCCGTTCGCCGATATTTTGCAGAATAGCGTCGAGGCTATCGTCGGATTGGATATTAAAGGTTTTAAGGACCCCGCGATACTCGCGGCCTTACAGCGGGCGCTGCAAGGCGAAAAGGTGGTTTATGAAGGCGAGTACAAACCCTCGCCGAATGCGGCCGGCATTTGGATAGATATGACTTGTGCGCCGTCCCGAGATGGTGTCGGCAAGATTGCTGGCGGTATCGCTATTATCCGGGACATCAGCGAACGCAAACAGGCGGAAGAGATGCTGCGGGTCAGCGCCATTGCCTTCGAATCACAGTCGGCGATGATCGTCACCTCCCCGGACGCGGTGATCCTGCGCGTGAATCGGGCCTTTACCGCGCTGACCGGCTACAACGCCGACGAAGTGCTGGGGCAAACGCCGCACATGCTCAACTCCGGGCGGCACGACAAGGGATTCTTTAACGCAATGTGGACCTCATTGCAGGAAACCGGCCACTGGCAAGGTGAAATCTGGAATCGCCGTAAGAACGGCCTGATCGTCGCTGAGTGGCTGACCATCGCCGCCGTGGTCGCACCTGATGGCCGAATTACTCATTACGTTGGTACGTTTTCGGATATTACCGAGAATAAGGATGCGGTGGCGGAAATCCACCGTTTGGCCTACTACGATCCTTTAACCCACTTACCTAACCGGCGTTTGCTGCAAGATCGCTTGGCTCAGGAACTGGTTGCCGGCGCCCGCAACGGTTTGTATGGCGCTATTCTGTTTTTGGACCTGGATAATTTCAAGACGCTTAACGACACGCGCGGTCATGATGCCGGCGACCGGCTATTGGTGGAAGTGGCGCGGCGGTTACGCGCTACCGTGCGCGAGTGCGACATCGTCGGACGCCTGGGTGGCGATGAGTTTTTGGTGTTGCTGGCGGATTTGAGTGCCGATGCCGAGCTTGCCGCAATGCAGACCAAACAAGTCGGTGAAAAACTGCTGGAAGCGCTGGCTCATCCCTACGACTTGAGCGGCTACGAATTTCATTGTTCGGCCAGTATCGGTATTCGTTTGTACCGCGATCAAGAGCTTGCCGAAGAGCTACTCCGGCATGCCGATCTTGCCATGTACCAGGCCAAAGTAGCCGGGCGCAATACCGTACGCTTTTTCGATCCGAGCATGCAGGCGATGGCGACTGCCCGTGCCGAGTTGGAAAAAGATTTGCGCCTCGCGCTGGCCCATAATCAGTTCAAGCTATATTTTCAACCGCAGATGTATCGAAACCATCAAGTGGTGGGCGCCGAAGTGCTGTTGCGCTGGCAGCATCCGGAACGCGGATTGGTGTCGCCGTTGGAGTTTATTGCCTTGGCGGAAAAAACCAGTTTGATTCTGCCGATTGGCCAGTGCGTATTGGAAGCGGCCTGCGCGCAACTGAAACGGTGGGAGGGGAGTGAAAATTGGCGGCAGTTTCGGCTGGCTATTAATGTCAGTGCGCGCCAGTTTAGAGCGGCGGATTTTGTCGAACAGGTGCGGCGGGCGCTGGATAATAACGGGGTCAATCCGGACTTGCTGGAACTGGAACTGACTGAAAGTCTGGTGCTTGAGAATATCAACGACACTATCCTGAAGATGCAAGCGCTCAGGGATATGGGCGTGCGCTTTTCTTTGGACGATTTCGGTACCGGGTATTCGTCGTTTTCCTATCTGACGCAGTTGCCGTTCGATCAGTTAAAAATCGATCGCTCCTTCGTGCATAACATCGGCGTCAAGACCAGCGATGCGGTGATCGTGCAAACCATCATCGGCATGGCCCATAACCTGGGGATAGAGGTGATTGCCGAAGGGGGCGAAACCGACGCGCAGCGCTTGTTTCTGGAACAGCACGGCTGCCATGCCTGTCAGGGGTTTTTGTTCAGCAAGCCGGTGCCGATAGAAGAGTTTATGGCCTGGAGCCGGCGTTTGCCCAAGTGTTAGCCCGGCCCGCAAATATTGCCATTCCCGCTATCAGGGACGCATCTGGCCTTCCGCTGAATTGTTGGTATATTCCTATTCCGTGCCGTTTTTTACTAAACAGGGTTTGCCGGGGCTCCGAATGAAATCGTCCGCTACACCGCCGTACAATTCCAAACAGGCAGTACGCGAGGCCTTGAGAGACGCAACCAACGACTATCACAAGCGCTTAAATCAACACCGTTTACTGGTCGGGCTAACCCAGCCCGGCTACTCGTTGGATACATACCGAAATTTACTAACGGCCTACTATTATCTCTACCAAGCCTTGGAAGGTCGGTTAATTGCCTTTCAGCCTTCTAAAGACTGTCAATTAGACTATTCTCAACGCGTCAAGCTACCCTGGATTTGCCGCGATCTGGCTTTTTTGGGGGTCGATCCGCTGGCCGGCGGATGTGAAACAGCGCAAAACATACCGGCACCGCCGGTGACCAGCATCGGCGAATATACGGGGGTTTTATACGTGATAGAGGGTTCGATGTTGGGTGGACAGCTTATTTCGCGCAGCCTAGAGGCACATCATGGGTTGAGTGGCGAAGCCGGTGCTTGCTTTTACCGAGGCTATGGTCAGGACACAGCGCTTATGTGGCAAGATTTTCTGCGGTTTGCGGAAAACATTGCCGGCGACGATCAGGAGCGTCTGGCTGCCGAGCGCGCGGCATGCCAAACTTTTCAATTCTTTATTAAGGTGCTGGACGACTGTGCATATTCTTAAGCTACATGTTCTCTGCTTTGGCTAATGGGTGAGATCGATCAGCAGGTTTTGCAACAGGCGCTGGAAAAGTGCGCGTCCGAGCCTATTCACCAGATCGGGCAGATCCAGCCTCATGGTGCCTTGTTGGTACTGAGCGCCGAACATCCTTACACGGTATTGCAGGCCAGTGCCAACTTTAGCGAGTTTTTCACCGAATTGACCGGCAATGTTTGCGGCAAACCGCTGCAAGCGCTGGTCGGCGATAAAATTGCCGAGCAAATTCAGCAAATGTTTCAAGTGGCGCAGAGTAAAAATACTGCCGCCGGCAAACTCAGCATTCCCCAGCGTCACGCCTCCCTCGATCTACAGGCCCATGTTTACCTCAGTGACGGACTATATGTGCTGGAACTCGTGCCTGATCACGACGCCGACCAAGAAGGGCGCTTGTCCGAATTGCTGATGCAGATGCAGGAATCATTACTGCAATACGACGCGAATAGCGATTTTTCACATTATTTCGATGATGTCGCGGTGTTGGTGCGGCGGATGAGCGGCTACGATAGTGTGATGATCTATCGGTTTGACTCCAATTGGAACGGTCAAGTGATCAGCCAAAATAGCGTGGATCATGCTCCGTCCTATCTGGGGCTGCACTTTCCGGCCAGCGATATTCCGGCGCAAGCGCGACGGCTTTATACCTGTAATCTGGTGCGTTTGGTTGCCGATATTGATGCCGAGCCCGTCGCCATTTTACCTGGCGTCAATCCCGTTACCGAAAAGCCTTTGGATATGACGTATTCGGCGTTGCGCTGTCTGTCGCCGATACATATCCAGTATTTGCGCAATATCGGTGTGCAGGGTTCGATGGTGGTTTCCTTGCTGCAAAACGGTCGATTATGGGGCTTGATAGCCTGTCATCATTTCACGGCAAAACGCGTGTCGATTGCTCAGCGGGAAGCCGTCACCTTTATAAGCCGGATGGTGTCGTCGAAATTGTCGTCGATTGAGGCGCTGGAGCAGTACAACTGTGTTGCCAGCGCTAACCATGTGATCGGCGAATTGCTGAATTATATTTTTATCGATCATGAGCAAGCGGTGCTGAAGCGCTTACTGCCGCAATTGATGTCGTTATTGGATGCTACCGGGATAGTAGCTGTTGTGGAAGGTAAGCGGCATGTTTACGGTGAGGTGCTGAAAGCAGTCGACCTACGAGCGCTATTGCTCTGGCTGGGTAAACAAGCCAGTGGCCAGATATTTAGTTCTGATCATCTTTCCATTGATTTTGCGCCGGCCGAAAAATATCAGGATGTAGCCGCCGGAATACTAACCACTCCATTGCCCGGCGATATGCGCAATTACATCGTTTGGTTACGGCAGGAGAAGCCGCGCACCGTAAAGTGGGCGGGCAGGGCCGAGAAAGGCTTGGTGAGAGATAAAAGCGGAAACTACCAACTTACGCCGCGCAAGTCATTTGAAATGTGGACGGAATTGTGGCACGGCCGCAGCGAACCTTGGTCGAATGTACAAATCGACATCGCCAGGATGTTGGCGATGACCTTGCCTGAGGGCTTGGCACAAAAATGTCGATTGGAGCAGGCGCTGAGGCAGCAACAGTTACTAGACGCGGAGCTGCGGATTGCCGCTACCGCGTTCGAGTCGCAGGAAGGCATAGTGGTGTTGGATGAAAATCGTCTGATCTTGCGGGTAAACCAGGCGTTTACCCGCATTACCGGTTACCTGAGCGAGGAAGTGGTAGGCAAGAATCCACGGGTCTTGGAATTGGATTTGCAGGGCGTAGCTTATTACGCGGAAATGTGGGAAAGGGTGGAGAACTTAGGCGTCTGGGAAGGCGAGATTTGCAGTAAGCGCAAGGACGGCACGGTTTTTCCAATTCATTTGGCCATCAGCACGGTAAAGGACCAGGAGGGGTGCGTCAAAAACTATGTGGCCACGTTTGTGGATATTACCTCTATTAAAGCGGCCGCCGAGGAAATCGAGCGTTTGGCGTTTTACGATCCGCTGACTGGTTTACCGAATCGCCGATTGTTGCAGGATCGCTTGAAACGAGCGCTGATAGCCAGCGCGCGCAGCGGACGGGAGGGGGCTATCCTGTTTATCGATCTGGATAATTTCAAAACCTTAAACGACACCCTCGGTCACGACATGGGTGATTTATTGTTGCAATTGGTGGCGCAACGCTTGGTGGCTTGCGTGCGGGAAGGCGATACTGTTTCGAGACTTGGCGGGGATGAATTTGTCGTGATGTTGACCGATCTGAGCGATGAAGTGCTTGATGCTGGCGCACAGACCGAAATTGTCGCCAATAAAATCCTCAGTGCCTTGACGCAAACCTACCGGCTTGCCGATCATGAGTATCGCAACTCCCCCAGTATCGGCGCGGTGTTATTTACCGACCACGAAACGGATATAGAAAGCTTGCTGAAACAAGCCGATATTGCCATGTATCAGGCGAAAAAAGCCGGGCGAAATACCATACGTTTCTTCGACCCGGCGATGCAGGCCAGTATCAATGCGCGGGTCAAATTGGAAGCGGATTTACACGGCGCATTAGCAAATAAGCAATTCCAATTGCACTACCAGCCGCAGGTATCGCATAGTCTGGATATTATCGGTGCGGAAGTATTGATCCGATTTCAACACCCGGAGCGCGGCTTGATTTCGCCCGCCGAGTTTATTCCGCTGGCCGAGGATATCGGTTTGATAGTGCCGATAGGGCGGTGGGTGTTGGAAACCGTTTGCCGCCAGCTGAAGAGTTGGGAAAGCAGCGCGCGCACCCAGTATTTACAATTGGCCGCGAATGTCAGCGCTCGGCAGTTTAGGCAAACTGATTTCGTCGACGTTGTCAGGCAAATAATTCGAGAGAGCGACATCAATCCTAATCGCTTGAAGTTGGAGCTAACTGAAAGTCTGGTGCTTGACGACATTGATGAGACTATCCGCAAAATGCATGCGCTGCGGGAAATTGGCGTGCGGTTTTCGATGGACGATTTCGGTACCGGAAATTCGTCTCTATCTAATCTCAGGAAATTGCCTATCGATCAATTGAAGATTGATCAAAGCTTTGTGCGGGATATTTCGGTCGATCCCGACGATACCGTGATCGTACAAACCATTATCGCCATGGCGAATAATCTGGGCTTGGACGTCATAGCTGAAGGGGTGGAAACCGAGGAGCAACGTTGCTTTTTGGAAAAACACGGCTGTCATACGTTTCAAGGTTACTTCTACAGTAAACCCCTGCCGTTAGATGGTTTCGAAGCTTTGCTAAGTTAAAACTTGCCGCATTTGTTTTAGTGGTGGGGCGAGACGAATCATGTTTGGCGCAGGCGGACGTGCCGTAAGCCGGTCAAAAAATTCCCACGGCAAATACTTATCTGTAAAATCTCTCCTTTTTTGCCAAGTGATCCGGGGAGCAAAAGTCGAATGGGTAGAGCGTATCAAAACCGTAAAGTGTCCATGGCCAAAACGGCTGATGCCAAGGCCAAGGTTTACAGCAAATATGGCCGGGAAATCTATATGGCTGCCAAGTCAGGCGGTATCGACCCATCGGGCAATTTGACCTTGCGGGGGTTGATCGATAGAGCCAAAAAAGACCAGGTGCCTACCCACGTTATCGAAAAAGCTATCGATAAGGCCAAGGGTGGCGGTGGGGAGGATTTCGCGCCTGCCCGTTACGAAGGCTTTGGGCCTGGCGGTTGCATGGTGATAGTTGATTGCTTGACCGACAATCCCAATCGCACCTTCGGTGACGTACGTCTGTGTTTTACCAAAACCAAATGCAAGATTGGTACGCAGGGCGCGGTCAGCCATATGTTCGATCATTCGGCAATCTTGGCGTTTAAACACGGCGACGAAGATGCGGTACTGGAAGCTTTGCTGAGCGCTGACGTGGATGTATCGGACATCGAAAACGAAGACGGCAAGTTGACCGTGTTTACACCCCACGCCGATTACGCCAAAGCCAAGCAGGCCTTGACGGATTTGTTGGGCGAGATCGATTTCGAAGTGGATGAAATTCAGTTTATGCCTAGAAGCGTTACTCCTATTGGCGGCGACGATGTGGCGATGTTCGAAAAGTTTTTGGATATGTTGAACGATCTGGACGACGTGCAAAACGTTTTTCATGATGCCGAGTATTAAGGGCAATACCGTTCAGCAATTTCGCATGTTGTATTCAGGAACCTTAGCGTTCCTGATCTCTTAAAATGCGTTGGCATTGCTTATTTTAGCGTGGTAACGCCGATATTGTTTCTTTTTGTAAAACAACTAATGCATAACCAATGGTATTGTTAATGAATTAGATCTATCTTATAGTGTAAGCGTGTTTATTACGGAGTAGAAAAAATGAATGACTTACAAAAAGATATTTTGAACGGTTTGGCGTTTATCACCGGTGTGATCGGTTTTATGTCAGGCGAATTTATTATTTCATCGGCATTGTTCGCCTCAACAACGGTTGCCAGCAATATCAACGTAAATCGGAAGAAAAACCGCGATTAAGCAAGCTTGAAATAAGGCGTGTTTTGTTTTAGCAGGAAAACAACGCATCGGCTGAGGCCGGGTGTTTTCCCGAGCTTGCTGCACCCATTCCGGCTTTATCCTATCTGCGCGATAAATAGTTTGCGCTGATCGACAGGTTTAAAAATCTATCCGCTCCGGTGCCACCCGCAACACTTCTTCCATAGTGGTAATACCGGCGGCAACTTTTTCCGCGCCACTCAGCCTTAACG
Source organism: Methylomonas methanica (assembly GCF_001644035.1). Classification (GTDB taxonomy): domain Bacteria; phylum Pseudomonadota; class Gammaproteobacteria; order Methylococcales; family Methylomonadaceae; genus Methylomonas; species Methylomonas methanica_A. The sequence goes on along the minus strand of NZ_LUUG01000093.1, from coordinate 136,145 downwards.
GGCGCATGCCTTCCCTGATAGCCTGACGTTGCAGCAAAAGCGTGTCGCAGCCTTCCACGATCAGTTTTTGCAGAGCCGGGTTGTTTTCGAAAATTTCGTAAATGCCGATACGGCCGGCAAAGCCGGTATTGCGGCAAGTCTTACAGCCGACGGCTTTATAAACATGCTTAGGTGCGGCGACTTTAAACGGCGCGACCAAAGCCTGCCATTGTGTTTCGTCTACGGTTGTCGCGGTTTTGCACTGCCGGCATAACACTCTTATCAAGCGTTGCGCCATCACGCCCAAAATGGTTTGCTGGATCAGATAACCAGGAACGCCAAGATTTAACAATCGGGTTACCGCAGCCGGTGCGCTATTGGTGTGCAGCGTCGAAATCACCAAATGTCCGGTCAGCGAGGCTTGCACAGCCATTTCAGCCGTCTCCAGGTCGCGAATTTCGCCGACCATGATAATGTCCGGGTCTTGCCGCAGTAGGGTGCGAATACCGCTGGCGAAGTCCAAACCGATATTGGCCTGGGTTTGCATTTGATTGAAAGCCGGTTCGATTTGTTCGATCGGGTCTTCCACGGTACACAGGTTGATTTCCGATGTGGCGAGCCGTTTTAACGTGGAATACAAGGTGGTGGTTTTGCCGGAACCGGTCGGACCGGTCACCAAAATAATGCCGTGGGTCTGGCCGGTCATCCGGTTCCAAATCGCCAACTCCTGCTTATTAAAGCCCAGTTGCTCGTAATCGCGCAGCAGCACTTCCGGGTCGAAAATTCGCATCACCAGCTTTTCGCCGAACGCAGTCGGCATGGTGGAGAGCCGCAGTTCTATTTCCTTGCTGTTGCTATTTTGGGTTTTGATCCGGCCATCCTGGGGCAGACGTTTCTCGGCGATATTCATCCGGCCCAGAATCTTCAAGCGGCTAAGTACCGCATTCATAATCGGCATTGGCAGTTGATAAACATTATGCAAAATGCCGTCTATCCTGAACCGCACATTACCCTGTTGGCGGCGCGGCTCGATGTGAATATCGCTGGCGCGCTGGTCGAAAGCATATTGCAGCAACCAGTTGACCAGATTGACCACATGCTGGTTGTTGGCGTCCAGATCGGCGCTTTTACTCAGTTCGACCAACTGTTCGAAGTTTTGGCCTTCTGCGGCACGGCCATCGTTATGGGTTTGCGCGCCTTTCAGTGATTTGGAAAAGTTATAAAACTCGTCCAGATAGCGCTTGATCTCGTCCGGGTTGGAAAACACGCAGCGAATTTTGCCGTGATGCATCTTCGCCAAGTCGAGTTGCCAGGCGCGGATGAAGGGTTCGGCAGTGGCTACCACGATTTCATCGGCGTCTATCTTGATCGGCAGAATATTGTAATTGCCGGCGTAAGCCTTACTGAACAAGGCGGTGACCGTGGGTACGTCTATTTTTAACGGGTCGAAATAGTAATAAGGCATCGCCAGCTTTTTTGCCAGCCATTGCGTCAAGTCTTCCTGGGTCAGTAGGCTACCAAGCTGGCTTTGATCGGCCAGCTCACACTCGGCCAGCACCTTTAACGGATGCTTGTTTAGATTGATTTTGGCGACCGCGTACTGCCGGCATTTTTCGACATCCTTGGCGGACAGCATGCCGTCCTCTTCCAGCCACTTAATGACCTGGTTGATGTCTAGCTTTCTGTCTTCGGATTTGTGTTCTTCCCGCATGCGCCTGGTTTGCTATGATATATGGGTTTAGTCTAGCCAAATATGCCGGACGCTGCGTAGATTTAAAGCTTGGTGGTGGAATTTCCGTGCAGAGCATGGAACACTGCAAAAAACGCGTAGCGAGACGACGACAAGGGCTATAATAGCGAATCGATTCTTTAATGTAAGGGCGGCTTAAGCCTTAACCCTAAATTTAAAGCTTCCAGAAACAATATACTTTCAGGATTTTTAAGCGATGTTTACCCAATTGCATCCAGGCAAAGACCGGGCACTTTTGATCGAAGTGTGTTTATTGACAAGTGCACTGCTGATGCCCGGATGCGCGAGTACCGAAAAGCGTGACGAGCTATCGGTTTATGAGGCGGGCCATGCCGATCCTTACGAGGGATTTAACCGGTCTATGTACGGGTTTAATATGACGCTGGACAAATATTTTTTTAAGCCGGTTTCTGATGGTTATAAATTTATTACGCCCGATTTCATGGAAACTGGCGTCAATAATTTCTTTACCAACCTGAAGGGCATTAATGTAGTGTTGAACGATGTGCTTCAAGGTAAATTCCAACAGAGTGCTTCGGATGCCGGACGCTTTTTAACCAATACCACCGTCGGTGTGGGTGGATTGATCGACGTCGCCAGCGAAGTCGGGTTAAAACACAACGTTGAAGATTTTGGGCAAACCTTGGCCGTGTGGGGAGTCGGGCAGGGCGCGTATTTGGTGTTGCCGGTTTTTGGGCCTACCACTATTCGTGATGGTGGTGCGGGTATCCTCGATAGAGCCGCTAACCCAGGTACCTACGTGCCCGGCACCGGCATTCTCGAGGGGATTAATGATCGCGCAAACGCCGAAGGGGCATTGAACTTTATCAACGAGGCCGCTTTAGACCCTTACGTATTTACCCGGGAATCCTTCCTGCAATACCGGCGTAATTTGGTCAACGACGGTAAAAACGACAGTGCGAGTTATGATCTGGATATTGATCCCACCGCTGACGTTTCGGCGGAACCGAAATCCAAAACCCCCGAGCTTGCTCAGCCATCGCTAGACACGACCAGTAAGGTTGAAGAGAGTCCGGCAGCATCCGCTGAGCCTGCTGTCGCCGCTACTAGCAATGTCACTGCCTTTGACAACATGTTGCAATCGTTTGAAGAAGCCTCGAACAAACTGGATCAATTAAGCAAACACAGACGCAGAAAGTGAACTGATTGGCAAGCTGCTTCAGCCGAGTTGCCTAACGCATCTTCAAAATCGTCTTTCGGCATACCCTCTGCGGCACAAGGGGGAATGCCGAAATTAAGACTTGGATAGCTCGAAGCTTGTAATCCATCGCATCTGGATACCCTTTTCCCTGCGGGTATGACGCACTTTTGAGTTTAGCTGAAGCAGCCTGTTGATCAGGCCCAAGTTTGTCGTTGCGTACTCGGATAATTCGGCGTGGGTTTGGTAGCCACTTGGTTTGACAGCCGCTTATTTCGTCGGATAAAACGGCGAATGCATACCGATATTGGCGTCTTGGGTGACATCACCGTCAAACAATTTCACCGACAGATTGCCGTTGACCTGTTTGGTAAACGGCAGCAACAAACCGTCGATATAATTTTGTGCATTTTCTAGCGAATCAAATTCATAAAAGCCGCCGACGGTTTTATTGTTAACGCCGCTTAACCAGGTTTTCGACTTTAACCCTGGATACTTTTTCATCTCGACATTGATAGCTTGCCAATCGATTTGCTCGAAAGGAATAGCGACTTGAAATTCCGCGTACAAAAATATTTTCATCAGTTAATCTCGTTAAGTAATTGAGTTATAGCCGGTTGCATGCTCAAAATGGCTCTTTAAAAGGTCTTAAATCCAGTTCATGCGTCCACGCGCTGGGATGTTGTTGGTGTATCGCCCAATAGGTTTGGGCGATGGCCTCCAGTTTTAACAAGCCATCCGCACCTTTGGCGGCGACGAACCGGGAAAACTGGCGGTGGGCGCGCTCGCCGTCAATCACGCCATCGATGATGGTATGCACCACATGAATCCCTTGCGGACCGAATTCGCGTGCCATCCCCTGTGCCAAGGCCCGGACAGCGGCTTTGGCGGAAGCAAACGCGGTAAACGGTGGTTTCGCACGTAACGACGCGGTGGCGCCGGTGAAAAACAAGCTGCCCTGTTGTTGCGGCAACATGTGCTTGATGGCCTCGCGACCGAACAGAAAAGCGCCGAGACTGTTTTGTTGCCACAAAGTGGTGAACATGGCCAGGTCGGTTTCCAGCAGCGGCGCGGCCAAATTACTATCGACATTGTAAGCAGCGATGTCCAAAATCCTGCCGCCCGCGGTGGCTGCTTCGAACAAGCGTTTTACGTCGCTTTCGCTGGTGGCATCAGCCACCACCGGGATAGCCATGCCACCCGCGTCGGCGATGGCGTCCGCCACCAGGGCTAGTTTCGCCGAACTGCGCCCGGCGATAACCACTTGTAAGCCTTCCGCCGCAAAACGCCGAGCCAACGCCGCGCCCAAACCCTGCAACGGACCAACGCCCAGCACCAGCGCCATTCTGTTCGTCGTCATCAGCTTGCCCGTCCGGCCTCGGTAGCGGCGGGTACTTCCAGCAAGCGCCCGGATTTAACGTCGTAAATAAAGCCGTACACCGGAATATCCGCCGGTACCAATGGATGAGATTTGATACGTACCACATCTTCCAAAACACTCTCCGTCTGATTGTTGATGGTTAACCAATTAATATGTTTGCCTTCTCGACAACCCGGACCTGCACAACTATCGTGCCAGTCTGTCACATCGACACTAGCGGTTTTCAGGCTCTTGCTGATCTATTCCTGTTACCCGCGGCCGAAAACTAAGGAAAAGTTATTGGCCGGCATGTCGATGATTTCTTTTAATACCATACCGTGACTAGCGGCGGCTTTTTTCAGATCGGCGACGTCTTTCAAACCCCATTCCGGCACGTCGTATGAGGACAGGGTGCTATGAAATTCGGCATTGGAATCGGTAGTGAAACTGCCTTCCACTTTGAACGGTCCGTAAATCAACAAAATGCCATCATCGTTAAGCAGATGCGACGCGCATTCCATCATGCCGTCGGCAATCGAAATCGGCGCCACTTGAAAAATATTGATACAGAAAATGGCGTCAAAACTACCTTTGTCGCCGGGGTTGAACCAAGTCTCTGGATCGGTCAAGTCCAGATGTACCGGGTCGGCGATGTTGTCGTTGCCGTGGTCGCCGGTCAATTTCTTGATGTTATCGAACACTTCCTGATCTTTATCAGTCGGCTGAAAGTGTAAGTGATCGAAATGCGGTGCGAAATAATTGATATGCATACCGCTGCCGGTGGCCATTTCTAAAACCCGGCCTTTGTCTTTGGGGAGTTTTTCTTTTAACACGCCCAAGATAGGTTCGCGGTTGCGATTGCCGGCCCAGGCTACATATTCGCTCAGCGGGTGCGGGTTCAATGGCGGTTTGTTGTCACTCATGATGATCTCCTCGAAAGATGTTTTATAGTTTTAGTGTTCAGCCAAGTTCACTGGCTGGTTGTGAAAACTGCCTACGGCGATTTCTGTTTGTAGTAGAGCAATCCGTGGGCCAATATTTTTAAAGGCTAGACGCTATAAAAATCATATGCTTAGAAAAACCCAATGGGTAGCGGAGTGAATTTGTGTTTCAATATGTGAAATCAAATTTCATTTTTTTAAAGACTTTATGAGCGGACACGATTTTTCCCAGATTTCGCCGGTGTTTTTCCTGCAAACCTTCATCTTGGAGCTGATGCATGCCAGCGAGCAGGAGGGCGGCGATTATTGCGAATCGCTGATCGAGCGCATCGCCAAGAGCGCCGGGCTGTATTTTGAGCAGACCTATCGGGATGAATATCAACGCCAAGGTGAATTGGGCAATGAAGAGTATATCGATTTGATTCTGGCCCTGAAAAATCATATCGGCGGTAATTTTTCCTTGGCCTCTGTCGAGGCTGGGACTATCACGGTAGTGAATAGCCGCTGTCCGTTCGGCGATGGTGTGACTAATTTTCCGGAGCTGTGCCGGATGACCTCCAGCGTGTTCGGCGGCATCGCTGCCCGTAATTTCGGCTATGCCAAAGTGGAAATTCGCCAAAGTATCGCCAAGCAAAACGGCGGTTGTGAAGTGTGTATTCACACCCGGCGCGATAGTGCGGTCGATAAGCCGGGTTTGGAATATCGGCGCGAAGATCAACCTGAAGAAAAACAAGAAATGGCGGCGCTGCATTCGCGCATAGAAGAACGGATGCGCAACGTCTGGTGGAGTTTGCCCAAACAACATGCCGCCAAACCGGCCCCGGCCATCATCGCCAAGTCGCCGGCGATGCAAAAAGTGCTGCAGCAAGTGGAAGTGATCGCCCCAACCAAGGCCACGGTGTTGATTAACGGCGAAACCGGCGTCGGTAAGGAATTGATCGCCCGGGCCATACACGCGATGAGCGACCGTGGTCATAAGCCGTTCGTGGCGATTAACTGCGGGGCAATTCCGGAAAGCCTGATCGAAAGCGCGTTATTCGGCCACGAAAAGGGTGCATTTACCGGCGCCATCGAAGTGCATCAAGGCTTTTTCGAGCGCGCCGAGGGCGGTACTTTGTTTCTGGATGAAGTGGATGCCTTGTCGCCAGCCGCGCAAACGCGCTTGCTGCGGGTGATTCAGGAAGGCGAGATGGAACGGGTCGGCGGCAAACACACCCTACATGTCGATGTGCGTATCGTCTCCGCCAGTAATCGCTCCTTGGAGCAACACGTCGAGCAGGGCTCGTTTCGGCAAGATTTGTTTTATCGCCTGAACGTGGTGCGGTTATGGATACCGCCATTGGCGCAACGCCCGGAAGACCTGCCGCATCTGGTGCAGTTGATTCTGAAACGCCTGAATGAAAAATACGGGAAAAACGTGCAGTCGGTCAATCGCGAGGTGATGGGGCAAATCCGCGCCTACGCCTGGCCGGGTAATGTCCGCGAGCTGGAAAATACCCTTGAGCGCAGTGTATTGTTCTGTAAAGGTAGTGAATTGACCCGTCTGGAACTGGATCAAAAACCACTTGTTACGACCGGCAACGACTGGAACGCACATAAGCAAAATCTGCTAAGTGATGCCGAACAGGTCTATCTGAAGCAAGCGATGCAAAGCCATCGCGGCGACGTCAAACAAGTTGCGGCCGCCATGGGGCTGACGTCAAGGGCGGTATACGGCAAACTAAAAAAATACGGGATTAACGCCGGCCAATTCAGATAGGTAAATCTTGCGTGGCGCCGACTGATATAGGTGTAGAGCAATCAATCGGTATCGGCCGAAAAATGTCATCCCAGCTAATGAAATTTTGAATATGCGGCGAAAACTGTCGAACTGGACAAGCTTGATTTTTGGCAATAAGCTGCCGATTTTTTAATACTCTGGGGCGAATCATGGATCCCACTTGCTATCGCGGCATGCCGAAATTCATCGGCGCATTTATCGATGCCTTATATCAAAATCCAACGCTAATGTTTGTTGCCATGGCGGGTGTAACGGCGTTGGCGGGGCTTTGGTGGTACAAAGCCAATAACAAAACGCAATAGACCGCGTCGGTTGAACGGTGGCCTTGATTGTATTCTCCGCATTGAAGGCATAGTTTGATGTTTTAATGAAAATCTCTGGATTTGCTCTCCAAATCGCCGATCCAGCTGCTCCAGTCCTCCAACTTCCCGGCCACCAGATGCAACACGCCGTCTTCTTGTTGGATGGTACCGGTTACCGATAACAAGCGAGCTTTCAGCAAGGGTTTGCGCTGAGCCAGCGCGGTGGCCGGCCAGACCACCAAATTGACTTGACCGGTTTCGTCTTCCAGCGTCACAAAGGTCACACCCGCTGCGGTCATTGGTCGTTGCCGGCAGATCACCAGACCGGCAACCTGGGCGATGCTGCCGTTGCGTCTTTGCCATAAGGAGGCGGCGGTGGTGACGCCATGGCGGCGCAAGCGTTCGCGCAGCAGGCCCAACGGGTGCTCGCGGAGTGTGAGCCGGGTGCTGGCATAATCCGCTAATACCTCTTGGCCAGATTTGGGAGTTTTTAATAGCGGTGTGGCTTCGGTGCTCTCCGCTATCCCGAATACCGGCGTGGCAGCTTCCACGCCGCCGGCGGCCCAAAAGGCGCGATGCCGGTTGCCGGCCAGACTTTTCAAAGCATCGGTCGCTGCCAAGTGTTCCAAGTCCTGTCGATCCAGACCGGCGCGCGCGGCAAGATCGGTAACATTGGCAAAGGCTTGTCGGCCTCGGGCTTGGACAATTTTGATCGCCGCTGTTGCTGATAAACCTTTTACTTGATTAAAACCTAAACGTAAGGCGGGCGCGGCGTTGGCGGGAAGCTCCAATGAACATTGGCTTTGACTGGCTTGTACATCCACCGGCCTTACCTCCACGCCATGGCGGCGAGCATCCTGCACCAGTTGAGACGGGCCGTAAAAGCCCATTGGTTGGCTATTCAACAAAGCGCAGCAAAACGCCGCCGGATGATGGTGCTTCAACCAAGCGGAGACGTAAGCCAGCAAAGCAAAGCCGGCCGAATGCGACTCCGGAAAACCGTAATCGCCAAAGCCTTTGATTTGCTGAAAAATCCGCTGGGCGAATTCTTGGCTATATCCTCGCGCCCGCATGCCGTCCAGCAATTTGCGTTCGAATGGCTCCAGGCCGCCCTTGCGTTTCCAGGCGGCCATGGCTCGGCGCAGTTGATCGGCTTCGTCAGCGCTAAAACCGGCGGCGACCATGGACAGCTGCATGACTTGTTCTTGAAAAATGGGAATGCCCAGCGTGCGTTCCAACACGGCTTTTACTTCTGGGCTCGGATAATCCACCGGTTCTAAGCCTTTACGTCGAGCTAGATAGGGATGCACCATCTCGCCTTGAATCGGGCCGGGACGGACGATGGCGATTTCGATAACCAGATCGTAATAATTTTCCGGCTTCAAGCGCGGCAACATGGTCATTTGTGCCCGGGATTCGACTTGGAACACCCCGATACTGTCGGCTTGTTGCAACATGGCGTACACCGCCGGGTCTTCGGCGGGAATATCGGCCAGGGTCCAGGTGCGGCCGGTGTATTCGCCAAGATAGACTAAGGCTTTGCGAATCGCGCTGAGCATGCCCAGCGCCAGCACGTCCACCTTCAACAGGCCCATTGCTTCCAAATCGTCTTTTTCCCATTGGATCACAGTGCGGTCGGCCATCGCCGCATTTTCCACCGGCACCAATCTTGATAATTCGTCGCGAGCGATCACAAAGCCGCCGACATGTTGCGACAGATGGCGCGGAAAGCCTTTGATTTGCTGAACCAGCACGGCCAAGCGTTGCACGATGGGGCTGTCCGGGTCGAAGCCGCATTCTTTTAAAGATTCCGGCATTAGCTGATAGCCATCCCAGCGATCCACGCTATCGGCCAGACGTTCCACCTGAGCCAGATTCAGGCCCAAGGCTTTACCGACATCACGCACCGCGCTGCGCGTCCGGTAAGTAATCACCGTAGCGGCCAAGGCCGCGCGATGCCGGCCATATTTTTGATAGATGTATTGAATCACTTGTTCGCGGCGCTCGTGCTCGAAATCCACATCGATGTCCGGTGGCTCGTTGCGCTCGCGAGACAGGAAACGCTCGAATAACAGATTCATCCGGGCCGGATCGACTTCGGTGATGCCCAAACAAAAACACACCGCCGAATTAGCCGCCGAACCGCGGCCTTGGCAGAGTATGCCTTGTTCGCGGGCGTATCTGACGATGTCGTGTACGGTCAGAAAATAAGGTTCGTAAGCCAGGTCGGCGATCAGGGCTAGTTCGTGCTCGATTTGCTGGCTTACTTTTTCCGGCAGGCCGTGCGGCCAACGGTTTTGGATGCCGGCTTCGGTCAATTGCCGCAGCCACGTGGCGGGCGTATGACCGTCCGGCACCAGTTCTTGCGGGTACTCGTAACGTAATTCATCCAGCGAGAATTGGCAGCGTGCTGCGATAAGCACAGTTTGTTGCAACCATTCCGGCGGATAAAGTTCGGCTAAGCGGGGCAGCGGGCGTAGATGCCGCTCGCCGTTGGCGAATAAGGCGTAGCCCAGTTGCGACAGAGGTTGGCCGAGACGGATTGCGGTGAGCGTGTCCTGCAAGGCGCGGCGAGAGCGGTGGTGCATATGCACGTCGTTGCAGGCGACTATCGGGATGTCTAGTTGCCGGGCCGTGGCTTCGGCTTCTCGTAAACAGGTTTCGTCGTGGCCGGATAGAAAAAGGCCGATGCCTAGCCACAGGTTGCTGGCAAATAACTTGTTCAGCCAGCGGCCATCGTCTGCCTGGAATTGATCGTTGGCCAACCAGATCGCCAGACAGCCTTGCGGAAAGTGGCTGGCTAAATCGGTTCTAGTCAGGCTGTAGCTGCCTTTTTCAGCTTGACGGCGGGCGAGGGTGATCAAGGCGGACAGGTTGCCGTAGCTGGTTCTATCGGTGGCCAGCAAGACCAGTTTCAAACCGTCCTGTAGGACAAACTCGCTGCCGATGATAAGTTTAATCTTGTGTTTGCGGGCTGCCAGATGTGCGCGTACCACGCCGGCCAGTGAGCATTCGTCGGTCAGAGCCAAGGCTTGATAACCCAGCCGGGCAGCTTCCTCGACCAGCTCTTCTGGGAGTGAGGCACCGCGCAGGAAACTAAAGTTGGACAGGCAATGTAGTTCGGCAAAGCTGCTGTCCGGTTTGGTGGTTTCAGCCGAATAAACCATGTAGAAACCACTGCTGTTTGGCGTTTAAGTCGCGATAAACCCATAGCTTGCGGCCGCGCGCATCCTTGCCAATATAGTAGTCGCGGCGCATAGGTTGATCGTCCCACCAGCCCGATTCGATGCGTTCCGCTGCCGATAGTAGGCAAATATCGCCGAGCCGTAACGGGTCGGGATTAGGTAGCAGCCACAACGGCCGTAGCGGTAAACCAGGATTTGCGTTTAGCAGGCTTGGCGTATTGGCCATCGCCCGTTCCGGGCGATGGTCGGCTTGCGTTCCCGGAAACTTCAAAGCGTGATGGCCTAGTCTGGCTTGTAATTGATCCAAAACAGCTTGCCATTCCGTTTCGCTGTTAGGTTGTTCACTGTCGTCGAACAGGCTGAAGCGCTCCGGCTGAAACGGCGCTATGGCGTCGCTTTGCAAGCTAACGGCCAGCACCGGGGCCGGTAACGGCGAGCGTTCCAGCTTTTCGTACAGCAAGCCGCACCAGTGTTTAGGGGCGCGACTGCCGGCGCGAAAATCCAATGTTAAGCGAGTAGCGGGACGGTCATAATGGTGCAGTTGCAGGGAGATGCCTAGTGTTGTGGCATCGCGGTTTTTTAGAAATGCGGCAAATTCGCCGGCCAGTTGTTCGATAGCCGGAAAGAAATGTTCGATACGTTCCAGCTCGATCGGCATCTCTCTACTGGCCTGGAAGCGCGGCGGCCTATGGAAGGCCTGCAAAATTTGAGTTTGCTGGCCGGCCAGTCTATCCAGTTGTTGCAATAACACGGCGCCATAGCGCTTTGCCAGGCCGTCGCGCGGCAGTCTCCACAAGTCGGTGAGTTGGCGAATACCCGTGCGGAATAGCCGGTGTAAGATTTTATCGTCCAGCTCCAGAGCGGCGACGGGCAGCGGACCCAATGCCGAACGCAAGGCCTGGCGGTCCGTGACAATAGTTTCCAGGCTTAGTCTTGTCAGTAAGACGCTAGCGGTTGGGGACGGGCTAATGGCGATTAGCGGGCGATGCCTAATGGTTTGCAATGCCGTTCTTAGCTTATCTTGTAAGCGCTCTATGCCGCCGAATAGGGTCAGACAGGAACGAATTTCCAGCAGCAAGCAGTCCGGTTGATCCAGGCTGACCCAGGGGCTGAAATCCAGCGCAATTTCGGCTAGTTGCTGTAAAGCCTGGCGCTCGGCGAGCGGATCGCGGTTACGAATGCTCAAGCCGGGACACAGGGCTAATGCGGCAGCAGGGGCCATGCCCGGTTCGACGCCGGCTTGTTGTGCCGATTCCGATACCGTATACAAGCGAGTTTGGCCTTTGATTAGTGCCGAACAGGCGACGGCCTGATTTAAATCCAGATGCAGCGCTGCCAAAGCCAAGTCGGGAAAATACGCGCATAGCCAAAGTGGGCTATTGGCCGCGTTGGGTTTTACGAAGGTATCGACTCGGTCTGTCGGCGTTGGCGATAGCGCCCTAGCAGTTGCAGCCATCGTTTTCTTATAGCGGCAAGATTAATGACGCGCGTTGCAAACTGCCGCGCGCTTTCAGAATGTGTAAAGCCAGGCCGGTCTCCGCAGGTTTGATTTCCAAACGCAATGCCGTGTAACCGGCGCCGCTAGGTTGCTTTGGATAGAGCACTGCCAACGCGGAGCCGGCTTCGGCGGCCAGTTGTAAGCGGCGAATTTGATGATCGCTGAGCCGGCGCGGCCAGGCCAAGGCCATGCCGCAGCGGCCGCTACGCAGTAGTTTTTCCAGACTCCAGGGGATGTCTGCCTCTTGCCGGCAATCCACTACCAGGAGATAAGCTAAATCAATGCCGGCCTGTGCCAAGGCCGGTGCGTAAGCTTGCTGTGGCGGCGCGATCCAGGCTATCCAGCGTTTGGTTTGGGTGATATAGGACATAGCGGGCAGCAACAGACTTAACTCACCAATCCCCAAGCAGGGCGAGAATATCTCCAGCACGCCGCTCAGCGGCCAGCCGCCGCCAGGTAGCGAGGCATCGAGCTCGGCAAAGCCGGAAGGAATGACCGGCCAAGCTTGGTGTTCCGAATGCAAACCGCGCCAGATGCCGGTTTGCGAGCGCAAGAGTTGGTCCAAGGCGTTTGCATTCATAGCCCACTACGAATCACGCCGACCACCATGCCTTCGATTACCAAAGGCTCGCGTTGCAAATCCACTTCGATTACTCTGAAATCCGGATTGGCCGGTTCCAGATAAGCCATATGCGTTTTGCTGTCCATGCGCAGACGTTTTACCGTGGCTTCATCCTGAATGCGGGCCACGACGATTTGGCCGTTGCGAGCTTCCGGCGTGCGTTGCACGGCTAATAGATCGCCATCCAAAATGCCGGCATCGCGCATGCTCATGCCTTGTACGCGTAACAGATAATCGGCGCGGTTATCGAATAACTCCGGTCCCAGGCGGCAATAGCGCTCGATATGTTCTTCGGCCAGAATCGGCTGGCCCGCCGCCACTCGGCCGACCAGCGGCAAGCCTTGGTCGGGATTGGGGGGGGGGTTAAGTAGGCGAATGCCGCGCGATGCGGCCGGCACCAATTCGATTGCGCCCTTACGCGCCAAAGCCTGCAAATGGCCGCGAATGCTGTTGGTGGAGCGCACGCCAAAGGCAGCGGCGATTTCGGCGATGGTCGGCGGAAAGCCATCCTGTAGCAAAGTGCGCTCGATGAAGTTCAGGATGTCTTGTTGGCGGTCGGTCAGTGGTTTCATGCTGTTTTTATGGTTACTGCTTTTATGGGCAGTATAGTGCTGTCGGTCGTATTGACGCAAGCGGTCAGAACGGAAATAAACGCCCGCTTGTTTGGCTGGCGGCAGTGATAGCTTGGATTATGAATGGGTGTTAATTAGCTGAAGATATGCTCAAGCATTGGCCTAACAAGCGCTTACTTGTTATGGCGGAGGATAAAGGATAGGTAGCCGGTTTTAAGTCCTTAGAGGCTGGGATGGTTAAACAAGATAAAACGTAAGCAAGCCGATACTTGCACGCTTCAATCCGGTTCAAGCACCCGAAACAACATTTCCTTCACGGTCTGCGGATCGAAAGGTTTGTCGCAAATGGCCGAGACCCCGGCTTTATGCACATTGCTGAGGCGGGTTTCGTTTTCTTCGCTGGTGACCATCAAGATCGGTACGATGGAATTGCCCAAATCCTGGCGGATGGTTTTGATCAACTGCTGGCCGTCCATCACCGGCATATTGTAGTCAGTGACGATCAGGTCGAAGGCGTTTTGGTCTCGAGCGAATACATCAACGCCTTCCTTGCCGTCCTGGGCCTGGGTGATCTTGACGATGCCCATATTGTTCAACACTCGGCTGATGTGCTTGCGGGCCAGCGGGCTGTCGTCAACCACCAAGACCCGCACGTTTTCGATGTCGTAATGTTCCAGGCTGATTTCTTGCGGATCGATAAACTCGATAGTTGCCCGTAAGGCGTTTTTTAAATCGTCATGCGCAAACGGCTTGGGCAAAATCGCCACCACGCCGGCCTGACGGATGGTGTCGAGTACCGCGAAGCTGGATTCGCTGGATATCAGCATGAAGGGCACATGACTCAAAGCCTCGTCGCCGCGCAGATGTTCGACCAGTTCGGTGGCCATCATATCCGGCAGATACAGGCTGCTGATAATCAGATCAGGGCGATGATTGTGCAAGCTTTCCAGCGCCGCCTTAGCATTGGAAACCCCTTCGATTTTGGCAATTCCTTCGTCGCGTAAATGCTGCATGATGACTTTTAGCTGCGTGGTCGAAGGTTCGATCAGCAAAATCGATAAGTCGGCAATATCTATGGCGTGCATAAGCGTGTGGCCTGGTTAATGGTGATCGAAATTGCATCCTGCATGCGCCGGCTGGAAAAAAAATCCCTAAGGGTAGCCGGCGAGATTAAAATTGCGCGTTGGTTTGCCGGTAAACCGGCAACATTTCACGCTTCAGGATAGACCTAAACAACCATGATTCAAGAAACCCTCGTCACCACCGTCAATCTGCAAGGCGATACGCACATCGCGCCGATGGGGGTGCATGTTGAACAAGATCAATACATTATCCTGCCGTTTCGGCCTTCGACCACGCTGGATAATCTGCTGGCTAACAAAACCGCTGTCATCAATTATTGCGACGATGTGCGGATTTTTGCCGGTTGTCTGACCGGGCGTAGGGACTGGCCCTTATTGCCCGCCCAACAAGTCGCAGGGTATTATTTAGCCGACAGCTTGGCACATACCGAACTGAGCCTGGTCCGGATAGAAGACGACGACACCCGGCCGAAATTATTTTGCCGGGCCGTGCACACGGTCAACCATAAGCCGTTTCAAGGTTTTAACCGGGCGCAATATTCGGTGTTGGAAGCGGCGATATTGATTAGCCGGCTGGATAGATTGCCTTGGGAGAAAATTCAAGCCGAGCTGGATTATTTGCGCATCGGTCTGGATAAAACCGCCGGTGAGCGGGAACGGGAAGCCTGGGATTGGTTAATGATGGCTATCGAGCAACATCGCCGGGGAGTGCAAGTATGACCGCGATGTTAGCAAGCGTGAATAGTTTGGCCGAAGCTTTGTTGGTCGAAGCCGCCGCCGTCGATATTATCGATTTAAAGCAACCGGCTCGCGGGGCCTTGGGTGCCTTGGATGTTGCCGTGGTTGCCGAGATTGTCCGCCACTTGCATCCGGGTAGCTGTGTTAGCGCCACTATCGGCGATTTACCGATGCAGCCCGAATTGATCCTGCCGGCCGTGCAAGCCATGGCGGCTACGGGCGTGAATTATGTGAAAATCGGCTTTTTTCCGGGCGGCGACTGGCAGACCTGCATTGCGGGATTACAAACGCTTGCCGAGCACGGCGTGGCCTTGGTCGCGGTATTATTTGCCGATACCCGGCCGGATTTTTCGATTATCGATGTCTTAGCCAAGGCCGGTTTTCGCGGGGTGATGCTGGATACCGCCGATAAACAACTCGGTTCATTGACCCGGTTGATGACGCTCGACGAATTGCAGATGTTTGTCGATAAAGTCGCCAGTCTGGGCTTGCTAAGTGGCTTGGCAGGTTCCTTGCGCGCCGACGATGTAGCGGGTTTAGTGCCGTTAAGTCCGGATTATTTGGGATTTCGCGGCGCTTTATGCCGGGAGCATTCCCGCACCGCACAACTGGATGTCGCGCAAATCGACAAACTTAGACAACATTGGCGAGCTCTGGCGTATTGAATGCTCCTGCTGATGAATTGACAGTACCCATCGCACTATCGACAGAACATAACAATAACACTAGCCGCTAACAGACTTAAGTCTACATAATGTCGGCAGACCGGCAAACAGCAAGGGAACACTGTGGAGCAATATAGCGAACAAAACCAGGCCAGGCCTCTGCTTTGGACGGTGCTACTACTTTTACTTGCGCAGTTGCTTAGCTTGTATTTTCCGCTATCGGAATCCTTACGGCCGTTTTTCAGCCAATCCTTGGGCGTGCATACCTTGATGGAAGGTTTTTCCATCGTGATTTCCGCATTGGTTTTCGCCGTGGGTTGGAGCGTTTATCAAAAGGAAAACTCCGCCGGATTCATGATGCTGGCCTGCTGCTTCTTGGGCGTGGCGGTCCTCGATTTAATGCATACCCTGTCTTTCAGCGGCATGCCGGCCTTTATCACCGAAAGCGATCCGGAAAAAGCCATCGCTTTTTGGCTAATGGCCCGCGGCTTTGCGGCGCTAGGCTTAGTGATGGGATTGTGGGTGCCGAGTAGGCAAATAACACCGGTATCACGTTCGTTGATGTTGAGTGGTGTGCTGCTCTATATTGCCCTGAGTTGCTGGCTGGTGTTTTTCCATCAGGACTGGTTACCGCGGACCTTTGATGCAGTTCAGGGCTTAACGTCTTTTAAAAAAGCCTGCGAATATTTATTGGCCGGCGTCTATGCTCTCAGCGCCATCGGCTATTTACTCCAAGCCCGCCGACAACATTCCTATGATCCGGCTGGATTGGCCGCAGCGGCAGCTATCATGGCCATGAGCGAGTTGTTCGTGACCTTTTATGCCAGCGTGACCGATTTATATATTCTGCTCGGCCATGTCTACAAGGTGGTCGCCTATGGCCTGATCTACCGTTCGGTATTTCTCAATAGCATCCAACTGCCTTACCAGAGGCTATATCAAGCGCATCAGGCGCTGTCAGGCAGCGAAGCCAAATTTCACGCGATTATCGAAGAGTCGCCGATTGCCTATGCGCTGCATGATAGTCAGGGCAATATCAGTTATTTGAACTCGGCTTTTGTTAAAACCTTTGGTTATACCTTGGCCGATATTCCGACCTTGGCGGAATGGTGGTGGCATGCCCATCCCGAGGCCGAATATCGGCAGCAAGTCATCGCTAATTGGCATGGTTATCAGCGTGTCCCTCACTCTGCGGGCGAGTCCAGTCAAACTGGGGAATTGAAAGTGTGTTGCAAGGATGGTAGGTGCCGGATGGTGCTGATCGATATCGTCTTGTTGGGCGATAGCTTGGCAGGCAATCAATTACTGATTTTGCGCGACATTTCCGAGCGCCTGGAGGCGATGCATAAATTAGCCGACTCGGTAAACATGCTGCAAACCGTCATCAACACCATCCCCAGCCGGGTGTTCTGGAAAGACCTTAGTTACCGTTATCTGGGCGCCAATTTAGCCTTCAGTAAGGATGCCGGGTTGGATAGCCCCGCCGAATTGATCGGCAAGTCGGATGAGCAATTGGTTTGGCGAGATTTGGCGCACTTGTATCGAGCGGACGATAAACAGGTAATGGAGAGTAATACGGCAAAATTGAATTACGAAGAAACGCTATTAGGTCCGGCAGGTAAAACCATGCATTTGAGAACCTCACGGGTGCCCTTACGTAATTTGCAACAACAGACCATTGGCGTATTGGGCGTGTACGAGGACATTACCGCGCGGAAAAGCGCCGAAGAGGAAATGCAACTGGCCGCCTTGGTGTATTTGAACAGCAGCGAGGCGATGATGGTTACCGATGCCACGGGTACCATCATCACGGTTAATCCGGCATTCACCACGGTAACCGGGTATTCGGCGGACGAAGTGATAGGCCGCGCCTTTGTCGGCGGCAACACGGAGCATCATGATCAGGCTTTCTATAAAACTGTCTTGCGGGTTATCAATACTCATGGGCAGTGGGCCGGCGAAATCAGCGGCCGCCGCAAGAACGGCGAGGATTGCATACAGTGGGTAACCATCAATTCCATTCTGAATGAGAGCGGTGGAGTGCACCGACGGGTGGCCTTGATAGCGGATATTACCGACCGTAAAAAATCCGAGGAATTGATTTGGCGGCAAGCTAATTTCGATCCGTTGACTGGTTTGCCGAATCGGAATATGTTTTTAGATAGGCTCAATCAGGAAATCAAAAAGGCGTTTAGGCACGGTCAGCATGTGGCATTGATGTTTCTGGACCTCGACCGTTTCAAGGATGTCAACGACAGCATGGGCCACTTCATGGGCGATGTGTTGCTGAAGGAAGCGGCGCGGCGTATCAGCGGCTGCGTACGCGATTGCGACAGCATCGCCAGGCTGGGCGGCGATGAATTCACCGTGATTCTGGGCGAGTTGGATCAGGTCGATGGCGTGAACCGGATCGCCAGAAATATTTTACAGCGCTTGGCGGAACCGTTTCGTTTGGGAAACGAGACGGCTTATATCTCCGGGAGTATAGGCATTGCCCTGTATCCGGACGACGCGCTCGACACCGATTCATTATTAAAAAATGCCGATCAGGCGATGTACGCCGCCAAAAATCAGGGCCGCGACCGCTACCATTATTTTACTGCCCTGATGCAGCAGAACGCCCAGTTGCGCATGAGGCTGGCGAATGATTTGCACGGCGCGCTGGCCCGGCAGCAGTTTTTACTGCATTACCAACCGATCATCGAATTTGCCAGCGGCAGCATAGCCAAAGCCGAAGCCCTGCTGCGTTGGCAGCATCCGACGCTCGGAATGGTTAGTCCGGCCGAATTTATTCCGGTTGCCGAAGATACCGGGGTTATCGTCGACATTGGCGATTGGGTTTTCGACACCGCCGTGCGTCAGGCCAAGCAGTGGCGGCAACGCTATCATCCGGATTTCCAGATCAGCGTGAATAAATCGCCGGTGCAGTTCCGCAAGCAAGCCATGGAAGCCAATCAATGGATAGTATTGCTGCGGGAACTGGAATTACCAGGCCAGAGCGTGATTGTCGAAATTACCGAAGGCTTGATATTGGACGCCAGCAACAGCACGCGCGAGCAACTGCTGGCGTTTCGGGATGCCGGCATGCAGGTGGCTTTGGACGATTTCGGCACCGGTTATTCGTCTTTGGCCTATTTGAAAAAATTCGACATCGATTACATCAAGATCGACCAAGCTTTTGTTAGGAGTCTGGTGGCCGGCTCCAGCGACATGGCCTTGTGCGAAGCCATTGTAGTGATGGCGCACAAGCTAGGTATAAAAGTCGTCGCGGAAGGTATAGAGACCCAGGAGCAATACGATTTATTAAATCGAATGGGCTGCGATTACGGCCAGGGCTATTTAATTTCCAGACCGGTTCCGGCCGATCAGTTCGAACTACTACTCGACAAGGCTGTAACCCAAGCACCGGGCGGCGATCAGCGTATTTAGCCAATTACTAGGGCTAATGCTTTAGCCGCGTGTCACCGCCGCCAGCCTGATAAAATGCGCGGTATGAATACAACTTTGATGCAAATGACCGTGCTGATGCTCTGCGGTGCCGGTTGGCGGGTCTTGACGCCTAACCGTTTGTCGGCAGACCAGACCAGGCTGGTATTAACCAGCGTGGTTTATTATTTTTTTATGCCGGTTATGGTGCTGGATGTGCTGTGGCGGGCGGATATTGGTTGGCAATCGCTACAATATTCAGCATTGGGTTCTATCAGCATCCTGTTGTCGATTTTGGCGACTTGGATGCTTGCCAGGTTATTTAGATTCAAAAATCCGCAAACCGGGGCGGTGATTTTGGCGGCAGCCTTTCCAAACGTCACGTATCTGGGTTTGCCGGTATTGGAGCAGATTTTCGGTGACTGGACCCGGTCTTTGGTCATCCAGATCGACTTGTTTGCCGAAGCGCCGTTGGTCTACACCTTGGGCATCATGTTGGCCCGCCATTACGGAGCAACCGGGGAGCCCAAGCCAAAATCGGTCTTGGCATTTTTCAATGCGCCGCCATTCTGGGCCGCTTTTGTAGCGGTCGTGTTAAACCTCAATCAGGTGCCGATACCATTCTGGTTGGCCGGCTTACTGCAAAAATGTTCCGGAGCGGTGGCACCGTTGATGATTTTTTCTTTAGGTCTGGCACTTAGTTGGCGGGATATACGTGTGCGTAATTTACCGTTCATCGCTCCCACCGTATTGATTAAGTTATGGCTGATGCCGCTGATTGCGTTGTGGCTGGCAAATTTACTGAATTTGACCGGTCAGCCCAGAGCGGCAGCGGTGATGGATCTAGCGATGCCGAGCATGGTAATGGGCATCGTGCTGTGCGATCGCTATAAACTGGACAGCGGTTTATACGCGATGGCCGTGACGGTGACGACGGCTTTGAGTTTAGTAAGTTTACCGCTCTGGTATCGGGTGTTATGAGACAAATTGCCGAAATATTCTCGCAAGGCGAGGAAATCGTTTGCGGGCAGACCGTGGACAGCAATGCCGCCTGGCTATCCCAGCAATTGGTCGAACTGGGCTTTACGCTGAAACGCCATACGGCGGTGGGCGATAATCTGGAAGACTTGATTGCGCTGTTCACGGAAATCGCCGAACGCGCCGATTGCTGTATTTGCACCGGCGGCCTGGGGCCGACCAGCGACGATCTCACCGCCGAGGCGGTCAGTATCGCCAGCGGCCAACCTTTACAATTCGACGCCCAGGCCTTTGCCGACATTGAACAGTATTACGCCCGCCGGAATCGAGTGATGCCGGAGGCGAATCGCAAGCAGGCCATGCTGCCGCAGTCTGCGCTACGTATCGACAACGCTTACGGCACTGCGCCAGGCTTTGCCTTGCAATTCAATCGTTGCTGGTTTGTGTTTCTGCCGGGCGTGCCGTCGGAAATGAAGAGTATGTTTGCCTCGTTAGTCAGGCCGCAATTGCTGCAAAGTTTTGATCTACAGCCGGAGTGTCTGGTGAGTTTACGCAGCATAGGCATAGGCGAATCGGCTATTCAGCAGTGCTTGGCGGATTTTGATTTGCCGGACGGCGTGCAACTGGGGTTTCGTGCCGCACCCGATGAAGTGCAAACCAAACTGTTGTTCCCCGGCGGTTTCCCGGAATCACACAAACAGACGTGTGTGGCCGACGTTGCGGAACGCATTGGCACGTATGTGTTTGCTATCGACGGTTTAAACGAACAGCAAGGCGATCTGTTGGAGGTGGTAGCTACCGCGATGCGCGAAAAGCGCTACTCCCTGGCCTTGCTGGAAACCGCCAGTCAGGGCTTGCTAGCCAGCAAATGTTTGGGGCGCGGGTGGTTGACTCGCGTTGAAGTTAATCTCGATTGGGGGCGCAACACAGGCGCAGGCCAAGCGGGTGCCGGCGATTTACAGCCCATCGCCCAAGTCTGGGCCGAACAGCTCAAAGCCCGCGAGAAAACCGATTTCGCATTGGTGCAGCTGTATAGCGGCAGCGCCGCAGACTATCGGGATAAAGATAAAGCCATTGTCCTTTACAATGCCTTAGCGACACCCGGCGGCGTGGTCTCTACCCAGCTCAATGCGCACGGCCCCCTTAAACACAAACAAAACCAGGCCGCCTTACTGGCCCTGGACTTACTTAGACGTTACCTACAAAACAAATGCCATTAATCCGCTTAACCAATGTTTCTATCGCCTTCGGCACCCATGCGCTGCTCGATAATGCTGCTTTTCAACTCGATGCCGGCGAACGGGTTGGCCTGCTGGGCCGCAACGGCGAGGGCAAATCGACTTTGATGAAAATCATCGCCGGCGATATTCATGCCGATCACGGTGAAATCTGGAAACAGCCGGAGCTGCGTTTGGCTTGGCTGGAGCAGTCGCCCAATTTGGACGAAAACGAAACTATTTACGAAGCCGTCGCCGGTGGACTGGGCGAATTGGGTCGGGTAATCGCCCGTTATCACGAATTGTTACACCACATGGACGGCAGCGAGCAGTCGCTGCAAGCCTTGGGTGATGTGCAGCACAAGCTGGAAGCCGACAATGGTTGGGAGTTTCAAACCCGCGTCGAAGCGGTGTTAAGCAAATTGCAATTGCCGGCGGATGTGCTGGTCGGCAGTCTGTCCGGCGGTTGGAAGCGCCGGGTGGCCTTGGCGCGGGCCTTGGTGATAGACCCGGAAGTGCTGTTGCTGGACGAGCCGACCAACCATCTGGATTTCGAAAGCATCGCCTGGCTGGAAGAACAAATCCTGGCCTTTCAGGGCGCGGTAATGTTTGTCACCCACGACCGGGCGTTTTTGCAAAAACTGGCGACGCGCATCATCGATTTGGATCGCGGCCAATTGACGTCCTGGGCCGGTAACTATCAAGATTATCTGGCGCGCAAGGCCGCAGCGCTGGAGGACGAAGCCAATCAAAACGCCGAGTTTGATAAAAAACTGGCCAAGGAAGAAGTCTGGATCAGACAAGGCGTCAAGGCCCGGCGCACGCGTAACGAAGGTCGGGTCAGGGCATTGAAACGCTTGCGCGCCGAGCGCTCCGAACGCCGCAATACCCAAGGCACCGCCAAACTGAGCCTGAACAAAGGCGAGGCCTCCGGCAAGAAAGTCGTCGAGGCCATCGACGTGAATTTTAATTATGGCGATAGAGCCATCATCAAGGATTTTTCGCTACGCATCGAACGCGGCGACAAGATTGGTTTGATCGGCAACAACGGCGCTGGCAAGTCCACCTTATTGAAACTGCTGCTCGGCCAATTGCAGCCCACCACCGGCACCATAGAGCTGGGCACCAATCTGCAAATCGCGTATTTCGATCAATTGCGCGAACAACTCGACCCGGAAATCTCGGTGGCCGACAGCGTGCTGGACGGCGGCGAGTTTGTCGACACCCCGGATGGCAAGCGGCATGTGATGTCCTATCTGGCCGACTTTCTATTCGCTCCGGCCCGCGCCCGGTCGCCGGTGAAAAGCTTGTCCGGCGGCGAGAAAAATCGGCTACTGTTGGCGCGCTTGTTTACCAAGACCGCCAACCTGATCGTGATGGACGAACCCACCAACGATCTGGATTTGGAAACCCTGGAGATCCTGGAAGAAAAATTGGTCGAGTACCAAGGCACCTTATTATTGGTGAGCCATGACCGGGAGTTTCTGGATAACGTCGTTACCAGCGTACTGGTGTTCGAAGGCGAGGGCCGGGTGGAGGAATACATCGGCGGTTATGCCGACTGGTTTGCATTGATGGAGCAGAACAAAAAAGCCGAAGCGGTAAAAATCGCCGAGCAAGCCGTAAAAAAAGAAAAACCCAAAACCGGTCCGGCCAAGAAACTCAGCTTTAAGGAACAGCGGGAACTCGAGCAACTGCCGGCGCTGATTGAGCAACTGGAAACCCTGCAAGTCCAGCTGACGGCGGAAATGAACGAAGCCAATTTTTATAAACAAAGCCCTGATGCCGTAGCCGCCAAGCTGACGCAATTGCAGACTGCCGAGGCCGATCTGAGCCAGGCTTATCAGCGCTGGGATGAGTTGGAAGCCATGCAAGGCTAAGAGTTTCCGGCCGGTAATGCATCGCTAGGGG
Source organism: Methylomonas methanica (assembly GCF_001644035.1). Classification (GTDB taxonomy): domain Bacteria; phylum Pseudomonadota; class Gammaproteobacteria; order Methylococcales; family Methylomonadaceae; genus Methylomonas; species Methylomonas methanica_A. Next base: position 112,980 of record NZ_LUUG01000093.1, on the reverse strand, counting down.
AGCAGTTCGATATTCAGCATTGCCACCAGCGTATTGGGTTGACCTTGTAAAAACTTGATGATCTCCATGCGGGCAGCGTCTGTGGCGATGTTTCGGGCTTGCATGGCACGCAACATATTGTCGAAAGCCTGGCGCCGTTTTAGACCGGCTGCGCTTTGATCGCGCCGACAGCCGAACTCGTCCATCAGCGTGGAGCCACAGCGGCAGTTTCTGAATACTTCCACTAGAATTAAGCCATCGTCCTCGATGGCCGACCGTAACGATGAACGACCATGGGGCATGTCTTGGGTTTCGATAAAAAACTGCTCGGCCGAGATATATACGTAACCGCAACTGCGGCAGGTTTTCGGAAACGTTGAGTCCAGCAAAGCGCGTAAACCGTCGAAATCTTGAATATCCATACCAATAAACCTGAGTCTTGAAAAAACCGGCAGAGTAAATGCATTGTGCCATAATGCCAGAGGTCGGTAATCAGACTTGACCCTGCTAAGAATGGATCGCGGATGAGTATTTTAACGTGGAACGACCAACTGCTGGTCGGTATAGACAGTGTGGATAATCAGCATCGGCATCTGGTCGCGCTGATTAATCGCCTGGATGAATTAAACGCCTTGGGTGCCGACCTGCAAACCGTGCTGGAGACCGTCAAGCAGTTAGTCGATTACACCGTAGATCATTTCCAACACGAAGAGCAACTGATGATGGAGGCAGGCTTCAATCTGCGGATGCAGGCCCAGCATTGCCAGCAGCATCAAGAATTTATCGATAAAATGCAACAAGTGCATGTCGAGGCGCAATCCGATGTTTCGGTCATTTCCAAGGATCTGTTGGATTTTTTGGTGGACTGGCTTTGCCACCATATTTTAAAAACCGACAAGTTGATGGCGATCAGTCTTATTCAAGGCATCGACGCCGAGCAAGTTAGTATCGATAAGGATGAACATGTCGATATTTTACACAGCAATCTATATTCAGCTTTGCGGGAAAGTGAAGAGCGTTTCAAGGAGCTTGCCGATCATCTGCCGGCTCTGATCTGGATAACCAATGCTAAAAACCTGCCGATTTTTTGTAATCGCTTCTGGTTTAAAACGTTCAATATCCAGCGCGGCTTTGTTGACCGGCGCCAGTGGTTAAATACCATACACGCCGAGGACAGAGACAAAGTGGTGCAGGCTTATCAGCAAGCTGCGGCCGAGTTAACCAAGTTCAAAATCCAATACCGCTTATACGCACCGGACGGAGCGGTGGTGTGGATTTTGGAAACTGCGGTGCCCAGGGTGCGCAAAAGTGGCGAATTCGCCGGCTTGATGGGCTGCGGCATGGATATCAGCACGCAAAAGCAGGCGGAAAGCGCTTTGCTGAAAATCAATCAGCAACTGGAAGAGCGGGTCAGGGAGCGCACCCAGGCGTTGACAGAGGCTAATCAGACCCTGGAGCTCGAGAAAAACCAGCAAACCCTGCTTAATCAGCAACTCCAGGAAACCCAGGCTCATTTGGTGCAGTCCGAAAAGATGGCCTCGATAGGCCAATTGGCGGCTGGCGTGGCGCACGAGATCAATAATCCGCTGGGTTATATTTATTCCAACCTGAATAGCCTTAAACAATATATACAAGAACTCACCAGAGCCGCGGAGCTGGCTGAGCTTCTGGCCGGGCAATTGGCGGATAACCACCCGGATGTGCAAGCGTTTAAACAGTTTAAAACAGCGGTCGATTTGGATTTTCTGAAAGGTGATGCCGCCGATTTGGTGGAAGAGTCTCTGGAAGGCGCCAACCGCGCCAAGAAAATCGTCCAGGATCTACGCGATTTTTCCCGGATCGATAAGCAGGGCAGGGAAATATTCGATCTGGAAGCCGGCATCGATGCTACCTTGAACATCATCAACAACGAGCTCAAATACAAAGCCGAAGTCGTCAAGGAATATGGCGGCATTAAACCCTTCGAATGTGTTGGCGCGCAACTGAATCAGGTATTCATGAACCTGTTGGTCAACGCCTCGCAAGCCATTGAGGACTTCGGCAAAATTACGGTGCGTACCGGTTATCAGGATGCCGATTGGCTGTGGGTCGAAGTGGAGGATAACGGCCAGGGTATGAACGAAGCTACCCAAGCGCGGATATTCGATCCGTTTTTTACCACTAAACCGGTTGGTAAAGGTACCGGCCTGGGTTTGTCGTTGTCGTATAAAATCATCCAGGATCATCATGGTCGCATCGAGATAGATTCGGAAATCGGGCGAGGAACTCGGTTCCGGATTTATTTGCCGACCTGTACCCCTGCCAGTTAACGAATATCGCAGCCGCGCCATGACCGAGCTTTCCCAAGACCCGCAAACCGTTGCCAATTTATTATTCGTCGATGACGAGCCTAATGTGTTGAAGGCCTTGCGCCGCTTGTTTCGCGGTGCGGAATATCAAGTCTATATGGCGGAGGGCGGCGCCGACGGCCTGGAAATTTTGGCGCAACATCCTATCGATCTGATTATCTCCGACATGCGCATGCCGCAGATGGATGGTGCCGAGTTTCTGACCAGAGCGGCCGAACGCTGGCCAAATATCGTGCGGATTTTATTGACCGGCTATGCCGACATTGAATCGACCATCGCCGCCGTCAACAAAGGCAAAATCTACAGTTATTGCAGCAAGCCTTGGGAAGACAACGAGCTAAAAATTCTGGTGAACAACGCGCTGGAACAAAAGCGCTTGCGCGACGAGCGCCGGCAACTGTTTGAAATTATCAACCGGCAAAATCAGGAGTTGAAAGAGCTGAACGCTGGTTTGGAAGACAAGGTCGAAAAACGCACCGAACAGCTGCGAAAGTCCTTGCAACTGATCGATCAAGCCCATGATGCCTTGAAAAAACAGTATGCCGATTCGGTTAAGGTGTTCGCGAAAACCATCGAAATGCGGCCGGGTATCAAAAGCGGTCATGCCAAATATGTGGCGGAAAATGCCAGGGAAGTCGGGCGGCGGCTGGGGATGGATGCCGCCGCGCTGAAGGATTTAGTATACGCAGGGTTGTTGCTGCAAATCGGCAAAATGAGCTTGCCGGATAGTTTGCTGACCCAGTGCTTATTGAGCATGAACAGCCAGCAACGTAAACGTTATTTAAACCATGCCTTGGAAGGGCAATCGCTATTAAAAGGCCTGGAACCCCTGCATAACGCCGCCGAACTAATCGCCGCGCAATACGAGCATTTCGACGGTTCCGGTCAACCTTTGGGTTGGGCTGGTTCGGAAATACCCTTGGGTGCGAGGATACTGACCTTGGTGCGCGACTATATCAATTATCTGGACGGCTCGATCACCGGCACCGCGATGACGACCGAGCAAGTGAAAGTGCGCCTGCTGAGTAAAAAAGCCAAAGACTACGATCCGCTGGTGGTCGATACCTTCCTGGCTTTGCTCGCCGAATCAGAAACCGTCGATGAACGGCCGATTATCGAAATTTCCTGGACCCAACTGCAAGCGGGCATGGAAGCCGCCGAGATTATTTGTAACGAGGTCCTGTATTTGAAGAACCAGATTCTCAACGAAAAAAATGTCGAGGATATTCTGGAACTCAGGAAGCACAAGAAAAACCTGATTTTGCGGGTAAGAATGGGCAGTGATCATCAAAGCGGTTGATTTGGCCGGAACAGCGGAAACCATTTTAGACAGGCAGGTAAATATGAGCAAAAAGCACCCACCAAAAGCCGATAAACAAGTCTACAAGGACACTTTGCAGCAATTGCAGGTGGAATTGGTCAAGTTGCAGAACCACATTATCAAACATGGCGACAAAATCCTGATTATTCTGGAAGGCCGCGATGCCGGGGGCAAGGACGGCACCATCAAACGCATCATTCAACATCTTAGCCCTAGAGAAATTCGGGTGGTGGCACTAGGCAAGCCGTCCGACCGCGACCTGAGTACCTGGTATTTTCAACGCTACACCCACCATTTGCCGGCCGCCCAGGAAATGGTGTTATTCAATCGCAGTTGGTATAACCGGGCCGGCGTCGAGCGGGTGATGGGCTTTTGCACCGATGACGAATATCACGAGTTCATCGAAACCGTCGCCCATTACGAACAACTGCTGGTGCGCTCCGGCATCAAGTTGCTGAAATACTATCTGGACATCAGTAAAGCCGAGCAAAAAGAACGCTTAAAGCAGCGGCAAAAAGATCCGCTCAAGCAATGGAAAATCAGCCCCATCGACAAGGAAGCCCAGAAACACTGGCAGCAATACAGCGAAGCCCGCAACATCATGTTTGCCAGAACCCACCATCTATCTGCGCCCTGGACCATCGTCAGATCGGACGATAAACAATCCGCCCGGATCAACATCATCAAGGATTTATTGTTTCGTCTGGATTACAAGGGCAAGGACGAAGCACTGGTCTTGCCGGATGCGAATATCGTATTTAATTACGAAGAAAGCTATTTGCACAATGGCATGATTGCGCCGTGAGGAACTCGAGGGTTAGGGTGATGAATGCCGATTTGCACCAAACCCAACAGGTATTTTGTTTCAATTGAATAAGCCATATCCAATTTAGGGTGGCCAAAGTTTCTCTGCCCACTAATTGGAGCCATTGCTTTAAATCGGGCGGATATTGGTGGATATTTATGAGTTTGATTGGCTTAAAAATGCCGCGCAATACCGCTAAGTCTGTCGGTGCGCTAGGGATAGGCTTTACGGTCTTTCCTTGTAAATATGTTATATTTTTTTAAACTTTTTTATACGAAATGCAAATTGGAAAAATTGAACGTCTTTCCATGTTCCTAAAGTTATAAGCAATATTGATAATAGCAAAAGTCTTTTCACAATGTCTTTCGCATGTTTTTTTGAATAAACTGGCAAAGGCTTCTTAAATTCACTATTGATGCCGCGCAGATCTTCGATTAAATATTCATTTTGAAGAAAGGTTCTTTGTAAGCTTTTTTCTGTAAAAAAGCGCAAATGAGTATAATCTAAAATTCCTGAAGTGTCATAAAACCAATCTTTTTTTATAAGAAAATCATATAGATTGCCAATATATCTTACATTGGGTATCGATCCGACAATGCACCCGTCAGTTGTCATTTTATTTTTTATTGAAACTAGAAACTGATTATGATCAGGCATATGTTCAATAACATCGTTGCATATTACTAAATCAAAATAATTGTCAGGTAAGTCGTTATAAACGTCATGATAAAAGCCGTTAAGAACTTTAAAAAAACTTCTTGCAGCAACATTTCCTGCTATAGTTGGTTCTATACCCCAAACCTCAGATGAATCAGTTAAATTTTTCCTGAAGCATCCTTCACCACAACCTATTTCTAATACCTTTTTATAATGGCTAGGGAGAAACTTGACTATTTCAGGCCGTGAAATTCGAAAGTATTCTGAGTTTTGTTCCATTTTTATAGCCGTTGTAATTAATTATAAAAAAGACATATCAATATTCAATGCATTAAAAATTCTTTTGTTTCACCGTCAATAAAAATATCATTTTTGATAAGCATCCAGCATCTGGTTTTTATTTTTGATCAAATTTCATCGCGGCTTTCTCAAAAGTGCTAACGATTGCGTTTATAGCTCCTGCTCGAGGAAAGTATATACCTCCTTGATACTACTCATAAAGAAAGTATTGTCACTCGCCAGCATATTGACATTCTGGATGCCTGAAGAAAGATTTCACGACATCCGGGAGTTTCTGTAAGCGATGCATGGCGGATTGGACGAGTTTCTTTAATTCGATTTTATTTTCCGGCATTTGCTTGGCGACGCGCGGTTTGATATAGCCTCACACTTGTTTGTCCGGATTGAGTTGTGTCGCGTACGGTGGCAGAAACACCAAGTGCAACCGACCTTGCTGTTGCTCCACAAAGGTTTTAACGATCTTAGCCTTATGAATCGGATGGCCGTCGACGACCAAAATGATCGGCTGTTCGGCACCGCGTAGCAGACGTTTCAGGAATTCGACAAACACCTCGGCGGTGACGTTGCCTTCCTGCATCATGAAGCGAAAGTCGCCCCGTGCGCTGACGGCTGAGATCAGATTCAAACCATATCTTCGTCCGGTCGTCTTTACAGTCGGCGTCCGCCCGACCGGCGCCCAGGTGGTGCCGGCATGAAAGTCAGAACGTACGCCGGCTTCATCGGCAAAATAGATGACCGCACCGGTGCGTTTGGCGTCTGCCTTCAGCGCCGGAAATTCCTCCGACTGCCATTTTTCCACCAAGACCGGGTCCTGCTGCCACGGCCGATACAAGGGCTTTTGCGGCGTAAAACCCAGCAACCGCATGATCCGTCCCACACTCGGCGCGGTCAGGCGTTTGCCAAACTGGCGGTGAATGATTTCGCCTATCAACGACAAGGTCCACAAGCCGAACTCCAGCTTCATTTGCCACGGCGTTTTGTCCCGCACGGTCTCGGCGATCCAGCGCATTTCGTCGGGCGTCACCAGCGGCGGGCGTCCGGTAATCTTTTTGGCCAGCAACGCATTTTGACCGCCGGTTGCAAAGTCGGACAACCAACGAAACACCGTGCGAATGTTGACACCCATCGCCGCCGCCACGCTGGCCGCCGTCTGCCCATTTTTCACCGCTTTGACCGCCTGCTGCCGCATTACTTGTAGCGTCTGGTGATCAATTTCTCGGCCGTCGGAATCTCTTTTACATTTCAGGAAACTATTTTCTCATGAATATGGCTTAACTTATTTTAAGAGCAGTAAGTCCTGAAATTTAGAAAGTGCCAGTCAACTACAAGATATTTTTTTACTGGTAGCAACCACTTTAAAAATCTAGTCCATACGATGTGACCGGAGCAACAGCCTGTAATAGCCGTTGCTCCGGTGGTTTGCAACGAAAGGTTTACTTGGTCGGTTCCGCAGGTTTAGCCGGAACCGCTGCCGGAGCAGCTGCTTCAGCTTTAGCCACCGCCGCTTTTTCCTCAACTTGCGCAGCTTTTTCCGGTTCTTGTTTAGGCCCGATATAGCCTTTTTGCCAGGCGTAGGCCGCTCCGGCTAGCAGGATCAGCAAAAACACATAGCTTTGCCAATGGCTTTTCTTTTCTCCGAACGGATCGACCATTTGCATTTCCGCGTCTTTCGGTAATTTGGCGACGCCGGTCAACAAGCCGCCGAAGGGGATGTTGATAAAGGCCTTGGCATTCACCGCCCAACCACAAGCATCCAGTACCGGCGCCAGATTGCGTTGGCGCAGTTTCAAATACGCGATAAACATGGAGGGGCCGGAAATTGCCAGCATCACGCCGATGATGGCCAGCGGCATTTGCCACCATTGTAAGCCCATGAAGCTGCCCAGTACGGCGGCCAGTGCAGTGCCGATCGCGCCGATTGCCAAACCGATGGCGGCGAAAATACCGGCAAATTTGCCAACATCGAACGGTGCCGGCGGTTCCTTGCCTTGTCCGGCGTGAGCGCCTGCTTCGGAAATCCCTTTAAAGGTATTTTCGTTAGCCGCTTTGTCGCGGGCCGCCGCGCTTTTTTCCAGTTGTTCGTTAATCATCCGGGCGACGCGTTTGTACGGCGACCAGAATGCTTCCCTGACGCTGATTGGATTTTCGATAATTTTGACGATGGTCGCGTCCCAATCCACGCCGTTGCGGTCGTAAAACACGCCGTTGCGGCCGACGCGCAAATTGTCGCTGTCGCCACCGGTAAACGCTGCGGCAATGGTCAGCGTTTCGTTAGTGCCTTGCCGACGGCATACGCAATAGGCCAGAAAGATTTTGCTCAGTTCGGCCAGTTTGCTGTGGCTGTCCACATCATCCACTTTTACGCACAATTGACAGCTTCTGCCGTCCAGATACAAGGTGCCGGCCTGGAAAATAGCGTGCGGCTCGGCACTGTAAAAATCGCGAAACGACACGAAGTTATTTAATAAGGTGTAAAGATCGCGGTAGTAATGCAGCAAGCGCACGACCGAGTCGATGGCGGTGGCTTGCGGTTCCAACGCTAAATCCTGTTCGATTAAGCCGGTCAATTTGGCTTGTGCATCGCTTTGCAACAGGGTTTTGATGCGGTCCAGGCCTAAGCCTTCCACGGCGTTGGCCGGTTTTTTCTGTAACCAGGCTTGATAATCGGCGAATTGACCGATCACGCTTTGCCATTCCGCATAAGACAAGCTGTCCGCTGCGCCCAGTAATGGAGCCAGCACCAGGGTTTTTAACTGATCTAGTGTGGACCGCCACGCCGGATTCAAGCCGGCATTCAATGGCAAGTTAGCGCCGGCGACGATAGCGGCCAGCGGCAATTTAGCCAGTTCTTCGTTGCTTGCCGAAAGATCGACGCCGGCCAGTTCTTCGTAGCGGCTGTCGGCCGGGTTCAACAACTCGGTCGCGCCGGTGTCGAACTCAGCCAGTTGGCAGCGGGTAAAAAAGTCGTCGATTTTCGGTTTTAATTGGGCCAGTAACGCTGCCGCCGCTTCGGTGTCGGCGATTTGATTACGAATCCGCACGGCTTCGGCGTCGCTCTGTTGCCACCAATCGAAATAAGCGCCGGCATCCTTAAAAAATTGCTCGATTTTTTCCAGGTTGATGCCCGGCTCGCCGCAACGATCCTCAATCTCCCCTAAGCAGGCGATGATGTCGGTGATGGCTTGCTGGCCGTCCTCGTCGCTGGCGGCTTTAACCGGAATAATGCCGTCGCCGTTGAATTGGGTGTTGGCGAAAATCTTGGTCATATCGGCCAGATCGTCGGTGGTGATTGCCGTTGCATCCGCCTTGCCCAGGTTTTTTAAGATCTCGACGGCGGAGGCCAGCAGTTGTTGACCTTCCTCATCTTGATCGTTAATCGCCGCCAGCGGCAGGGTGGTGTTTTGTTGAATCAAATCGGCCGGGTTTTTCAGCACTTTACTCACCCAACGTACTGCTTCGATCACTTCGTTGGCTCTGATGCGGCCATCGTTATCGGTATCCAGCAGTGCCAGGGTTTGGTTGTCGAAGAACAATCCGTGCGTCGGGCAACTCAGTGCCGCCCATAATTTCTGATCCAGTTCCGGCAGTCCGATTAAATCGCTACCGCGTTTCAATTCAACCTGATCGAAACCGCCGAGTCTGGCAAACCGCCATTTTTCGGCAACGTTACGGCTGGATATGGGCGTCATTTTGTGTCTCCTGAGTTGAGTGGTTTTTGTTATGCTTATCACGAAATTTCGCTAGTTTTACAGGCTTGGGTCGCTTGACGCAACTTGCTTTATTGGGTTGCAGGCCGGGCAGGAGACTTGCAATAACTCGCCGCTATGTCTATGCCTTAAAGGGCGGGCACGACCGTCCAATTGGTTCATGTCTTGGTACAAACGGTTTTCGTGATTGATCACCTCGCGTTCGTGCTCGAATGGGTAAAGATTTTGGGCCATGCCGCCGCCATCGATAAAATGTTGGCTGTCCAGCAACATCAATTTGGCATGCAGCAATTCATGCAGTAAGGCGTCGGCGGGCGAGATGCTGCATGCCGGCGTGCTGTCGCAACCGGGATCGTTCAGCAATTGCGCACCCAAGCGGGTGTCGAAATAAATCGTCACGCTATCCACCCCAAATTGATTGCCAAAGGCCTGAGTTTGCCAGGTATTTTGCTTGTATTTCAGTATGAGTTTTTGACCGCGCAGTTCGCTGAGCAAATTCACGGCTTGCGGGTAGTGCGAAAAATAGTCGGCCATTAGCGCTAAGTCGGCGCCGATATTGGCCGGATCGGCGGACTCGGCCTGATAGATGTCGCTGAGAAAATTAAAGATTTCCGTTTTTGCAAGGGGGTCGCGGCTTAGCGTGGCTTGCTTTTGGCTGTATGCAGCCATCACTTCCGCGGCGCTGGGCGGTTTGCGCAGACGCAAACGAATCGTCGATGCGCCGTCCTTATCGACCGACAGCTTGACCTGCATAGTGTTGGCCGGCTCGGCCAGTTGGCTGGCAACCGACTGCACGGCATTGACCGGCTGCAAATCATTGGCGGTTACCATGCGCGAAGAGCCCATCATGCCTATGCAAAAACTCAACACCAGGCTGACTTCACGGCGGCGGTTATGCAGGATAGAGCTATCGTCGCGCTGCCGGCTGTCTTCTTTTAGATAAACACCGTAACGCCGGGCGATGGCTGCCAATTCGGCAAAAGCAGCTTCGGCATCGCGGCTCAGGCCGGCTTGACAAACCAGGGCCGGTTTGCCGCCTATTAAGCAGGGGTGCAGGAAGTTGCATTCTAGAGGCTGTTGCAGATACCAGCGATTTAAATCGCCGGCTAATCTATCGATTCCCTCGATGCGGCTCGCTGCGCCGCCAAAGGCCTGTTCCAGGGTTGATAATCCATTCATGGGCGTATTTGATGTGAGTGGGTTCATGTCTTCCGGTCAACTCTAACAGCGCTTGGGGGCTGCCGGCAAGTCAGCCGCTAGGCCGGATTGGGAGCTCTCGGCCAGGCCGGGTTTGTCATAAAACAGTCATGTTTTTCCAGCATAATCGAATCATGATGAAATTTGCCGGTTTTTCAAGATTGGCTTTCGATTTGAAAGCAGCAGAGCGAGGAGTGGCCGGTGGCGCCTATCTGCAATGGCTTGCCACAGCCCTGGCTGCGGTTTATTTGCTTGGGGTGTTGTATGTAAATCTGTCCACCGCGTTGGTGGACGTAGGTCAGAATCCGGCAGAAACTGCGGCACCTGCCTCAACTGAAACAGCTGCGCAAAATCCGCCCATGGATTTGTCGGAAATCGGCACCTGGCATTTGTTCGGGCAAAGCCCGGAGAGCGTGTCGGATAAGGGCGCCGTTGCGGAGACTCAATTACAGCTCAAACTGCTGGGTATCATGTTTTTATCCAAGAACCCGGAAAATGCCAGCGGCATCATTCAAGCCGACGACGGGCAGCAAAAGAAATATAGGCTGGGCGACGAGCTGCCCGGCGGCGCGGTGTTGCAGTCTGTCGAAGCAGACCGGGTCTTGCTCAAGCATGGCGAACGCCAGGAATCCTTGTTATTAAAAAAAGATAGCGTCCGCGCGCCAAGCGCCACCGAATAATCCCCCTCCCTTGTAAACACTGCAAATGAAAACACGCTTGTTGCTCGGCTTTCTGCTGGCCATTTTCTGCCCGATGCTGCTGGCGGAAAAAGACGAATTTTCGCTGAATCTGAAAGATGTCGATATTCGCGCGCTGATCGAAACGGTTGCCGATGTCACCGGTAAAAACTTTATTATCGATCCGCGCATCACCGGTAATATCTCGGTGGTGACTTCCACGCCGATGAAATCCGCCCAGGTTTACGATGTATTCCTGTCCATTTTAAAGGTGCACGGTTACTCGGCGATTCCGAACGGCAACGTGGTGAAGATTATTCCCAACGTCACCGCCAAGCAGGACGGCGAGGAAAGCGAATTGCGCGGCAATCCGCAGAACGGCGACGAGCAACTGACCCGAGTCTTACAGGTGCATCACGTCGATGCGACGCAACTGGTACAGACCTTGTTGCCTTTGATGCCGCAATATGCGTTTATCGGTGCGGTGCCGGAAAGTAACACCGTGATCCTGTCCGATACCGCCGCCAACGTTAAACGCCTGGCGGCGATGATCAAGCAAATCGATAAAAGCAATTTGCAAAATATAGAAATCATCAACTTGCGGCATGCCAATGCCGCCGATTTGATTCAACCATTAAACACATTAATCACCGGTAGCAATGCCGGCAAAACCGCGCAGGTCGCACCGCCGATGGTGGCCGACGAACGCTCAAATTCCATTATCCTCGGCGGCGACCCGGAAATGCGCTTGCAGATGCGGGCCTTGATCGCCAATCTGGATACGCCGATGGAAAAATCCGGCAATACCGAAGTGATTTACATGCGTTATGCGGTAGCCAAGGAATTGGTGGAAACGCTGACCGGGGTGGGGTCTTTAAAGGACGAAAAAGCCGACCAGCCTAAAACCAAAACCACGACCAGTAAGGATTTCGATGTTCGGGCGGACGAAGCGGCTAACGCGCTGATTATCACCGCGCCGCACGATTTGATGCTGACTTTGAAATCGGTGGTCAGACAATTGGACGTGCGTCGCGCCCAAGTGCATATTGAAGCGATTATTGCCGAAGTCAGTTACGACAAATCGCAGAATATCGGTGTCGAATGGCAAACCAAGGAAGACGGTAGCGTGTTTGCCGCGAACAGAAAAGGGGAGGGCAACTCTTTGAATCTATCGCAATTTATTACCTCGGCGGGCAAGGGCTTAAGCATCGGCTATCTGGCCGGCAGCGAATTAAAAGCCTTGTTGACCGCCTTTGCCAACGATACCGACGTCAACGTGTTATCCACGCCGTCGCTGGTGACGATGGATAACGAAGAAGCCAGCATGATAGTTGGTCGTAACATTCCGTTAACCACCGGCCAGTACACGCCGTCCGTCGGCGGCAGCCTGAGCACACCGTTTCAAACCATCCAGCGTGAAGACATCGGTATCAAACTCAAGGTCTTACCGCAGATCAGCGAAGGCAACGCGGTCAAATTAAAAGTCGCGCAAGAGGTCTCCAGCGTCGTGCAAGGCACCACCGGCGCGGACTTACAAACCAATAAACGCAAGATCGAAACCAGCGTATTGGTCGATGACGGCAAGGTATTGGTATTGGGTGGCTTGATTGAAGACGACATCACCGAAACGGTGGATAAGGTGCCATTGTTGGGGGATATTCCTTTTCTGGGCTACTTGTTCCAAACCAATTCGACGACCATCACCAAAAAAAATCTGATGGTGTTTTTGCGCCCGCAAATCATCAGGGATGCGGGTAAATCCAGCGGCTTAACCCACGACAAATACAACTATATCCGCGACAAGCAGCAAGAGTTTAACGAGGACGGCGTGCTGTTGATGCCGGAGCAGAAACAGCCTCTGCTGGACAACTTACCGGACGACAATTCGGCTGTGCAAGATGACAGCGGCGAGGCTGGCGGCAATGACAAGCGCTGAACCGACAGCGCCAGCGCCGACCGAAATCAGGCTACCGTCTTACGGTTTTGCCAAACGTCACGGCGTGATCGTTGCTGAATGTTCCGCGCAGCAGGCGCGCATCGTTTATCAGCCCAAAGCCTCGGTAACGGCTTTACTGGAAACCCGGCGCTTCGTGGATAGGCCGGCCAGTTTCGAAGCGGTGGGTGCGGAAGAGTTTGAACGTCTGTTGCAAGCGGTTTACGAGCACAAAACCGGCCATGCCCAGCAGATGGTCGACGATATGCAGGACAATCTGGATTTGTCCGAGATGGCCCAGCATTTGCCCAAGCCTGAAGACTTACTGGAAAGCGAAGACGAAGCGCCGATCATCCGTTTGATCAACGCGCTACTCACCGAAGCCATCAAGGAAAACGCCTCGGACATTCATATCGAGTCTTACGAAAAGCGCATGGTGGTGCGGTTTCGGGTGGACGGCACCTTGCGGGAAATTATCGAGCCGCAACGTGAATTTGCGCCGATGGTGATTTCTCGCCTTAAAGTAATGGCCAAGCTGGACATCGCCGAAAAACGGCTGCCGCAGGACGGCCGTATATCGTTGAACATCGGCGGCCGCACCGTTGATGTGCGGGTATCGACTTTGCCCTCCGGCCACGGCGAGCGGGTAGTATTGCGTTTGCTGGACAAGCAGGCCAACCAATTGAGCTTGAAACAGGTCGGTATGTCGGATTACGAGTTGAACAGTATTCAGCAGATGATCGCTCGGCCGCACGGCATCGTTCTGGTGACCGGGCCTACCGGTTCCGGGAAAACCACCAGCTTGTACGCGGTGGTCAATCAATTGAATCAGCGCAGCCGCAATATTCTCACCGTCGAAGATCCTATCGAATATTACCTGGACGGCGTTGGCCAAACCCAGGTTAATGCCAAGGTGGATATGACCTTTGCCAAGGGCTTGCGGGCGATTTTACGGCAGGATCCGGACATCGTGATGGTCGGCGAGATTCGCGACCGCGAAACCGCCGAGATTGCAGTGCAAGCCAGCTTGACCGGCCACTTGGTGCTATCGACACTGCATACCAATACTGCCGTGGGCGCTATAACCCGGCTGCGCGACATGGGCATAGAGCCTTTCTTGTTGGCCTCCAGCTTGGTTGGCGTGATCGCCCAACGGCTGGTGCGTAAACTTTGCCCGCATTGCAAAAAACCGGAGCAGGTGCCGGTACAGGATTTAGCCAAGCTGGGTTATCGCAACCAAGCTGACGAGACTGTGACCGTTTATCAAGCCCAAGGCTGCCCGCAGTGCCATAACCACGGTTACAAGGGCAGGGCCGGTATCTTTGAAATGATCATGCTGGATGGCGCGATGCAACAGTTGATACACGATGGCGCCGGCGATTTGGAACTGGAACGGCATGCCAGACTGACCTCGCGCAGCATTCAACAAAGCGCACTGGAAAAAGTGCTGAACGGCGACACCAGCGTCGACGAAGCCATTCGCATTACCTTAAAGGATTGAGGAACGGCCATGGCGGTCTTCGAATATCAAGCTTTAAACAATAAGGGCAAGTCGGTTAAAGGCACGCTTGAGAGCGACACCATCAAATCCGCCCGCCAGCAATTGAAGGCCAATGATTTAACCCTGCTGGATATTCAGGAAGTTCATAAAAAAGAACGCAGCGGTCAGTCGCCCTTGTTGGCGCAAAACATCGGCATGCGTGCGCTGGCGCACATCACCCGGCAATTGGCTGCTTTGTTGAAGTCCGGCTTGGCGATAGATGAAGCCTTGGGCATTATTGCCCGGCAACTGGAATCGGCGCGGGCTAGGCGGATTTTGCTGGCGATCAGAAGCCGAGTTCTGGAAGGGCAAAGTCTGGCCGTGGCCTGTCAGGCATTTCCCAGTACCTTTCCGCCTTTGTACCGCGCCACTATCGAAGCCGGCGAATCCTCGGGCAAGCTCGACCAAGTGCTGGAAAAGCTGGCCGACTATCTCAGCGACAAGGGCCAACTGCATCGCAAGTTGCAGATGGCGATGATTTATCCGGTGTTGCTGTCGTCGGTGTCGATATTGGTGGTCATCGGCCTGTTGGCGTATGTGGTACCGGAAATCACCGGCGTGTTCGACAAAATGGGCCACGAGCTGCCGGCTATTACTCAAGCGTTGATTACTTGTAGCGATTTTTTACAGAGCAATGGCTTACTGCTGTTGATCATCGCGGTGGCTCTGTCCGTGGCAGCAAAGCTAGTTTTGCGCCGGGAGCGACCGCGCATGCTGTTTCACCGTTGGCTGTTGACCATGCCGATTACTGCTCGCTTTTCCAAGGGCTTGAACACCGCCCGTTTTACCCGCACGCTGGCGATTTTGACCAATAGCGGCGTCGAGTTGCTGGAAGCCTTAAAAATCTCCAGTCAGGTATTGTCCAACAACGCGATGCAGCAGGCGGTCGCTCATACCGCGATTCGGGTGCGGGAAGGGCAGAGTTTGAACAAGGCGCTGGAAGCCAGCGGTTTCTTCCCGCCGGTGACGATACATTTGGTCGCCAGCGGCGAAGCCAGCGGTCAATTGCCGCGCATGCTGGAAAGCGCTGCTGATGATCAGGAGCGCGATATTCAGGCGCTGACCGAACTAACCATGGGTTTATTCGAACCGGCCTTGATTTTGTTCATGGGCTTGGTGGTGCTGACCATCGTGCTGGCGATTCTGTTACCGATTTTTGAAATGAACCAGTTGATTAGATAGCGTCTTTGTCATACGCCTGTCACGTTGGCTTTCTAATCTTCTCGCCGTTGCCCCACACTTGAGGCTGTCGTAAAAGTCAAATGTAGGTTGGGCAGAGCAGCGCGAAGCCCAACAAAATCAAAATGTTGGGCTTCATTGTATTCAGCCCAACCTACGTTTTACGACAAGCTCCACTTGGCGGGGCGTGCTTTAACTCCACTTACTTTTTAGCGTTATGAGCAATAAAAAACAGCAAGGCTTTACCCTGATCGAAGTGATGATCGTGGTCGTAATTTTGGGCATTCTGGCGTCCATCGTCGTACCGAAAATCATGGGCAGACCCGATGAAGCCCGCGCCACCCGTACCTTGCAAGACATCAGAGCCATCAGCGCCGCCCTGGATCTATATCGCCTGGATAATTTCAGCTATCCCACCACCGATCAAGGCCTGGAAGCCTTGGTACACAAGCCGGCCAATTTGCCGCAAGGCGCGCATTGGAAGCAGGGCGGTTATCTGGATCAACTGCCGGCCGATGCTTGGGGCAAGCCGTATTTTTACATGCAGCCCGGCGCGCACGGCGAATTTGATTTGTATTCCTTCGGTGCCGACGGTGTGGAAGGCGGCAGCGAAGCCGGCGCGGACATCACCAATTGGGCGCAAAAGTAAGTCAGCTTGAGCGCTTGACCGTTCGCGGTTTTACGCTTATCGAGCTATTGATTGCGATGGTCCTGATCGGCTTGATGAGCAGCATGGCGATGCTGGCGATGGGCAACGCCGATCACAGCAAACAGCAGCAACTGGAAATTCAGCGCCTGGCAAAACTGATTGAGCTGGCCGAGCAGGAAGCGATGATACGCGGTGACAGTATCGGTTTGGAATTGGTGGGTCAAGGATATAGATTTCTGTCGCCGGTACAAGGCAAGTGGCAGCCGGAGAATACTGATGCGATCTTCAGGCAACGGGACTTGCCGGCCGGTATGAGCTTGGCATTAACCTTGGACGAAAAGCCGGTGTATTTGGCTAAGCGTTTCGGCAGCAACGTGCATTCGCAGCCGCAGATAGTATTTACGCCGGACGGGGCCGCCGAGGTATTTCAAATTGCCTTGGATTTACCAAAAAGTGAGCTCCGGTTTTTTGTTAGCAATACGGTAGACGACGGCTTAGCGGTTTCCAGCGTCGCCATCAAGCCATGAAATACTCCCGCAACGGCGGCTTTACTCTATTGGAAGTGCTGATTGCCTTGGCCCTGTTAGCCATCCTGATGGCCGGCTTGATCAAAATTACCGCCGACAACACCAAGAACCTTTGGTACCTGGAAAACAAAATGATAGCCGCGACGATAGCCGCGAACCATGCGGTGCAATTGCGCCTGGCTACCGAAAAGCCGGAGAACCAGGATGGCTGGGAAGAGATGGCCGGTCGGCGTTGGTATTGGCAGGCCAAGCGCGGCGTGACGCCGAGTATCGGCGGTTCTGTTTGGGATTACCGGATAGAAGTGTTTTTGGAAGGTGATAAGTCGCCTTACACCGGTTTGCTTAGTTATATCCCGGTCGGTCATGAACAATAAGGCAGTCACAAGTCGCGGCTTCACCTTGCTGGAAATACTGATAGCGATGGCGGTGTTTGCCATCATGGCGGCCATGGCTTACGCCGGTTTGAGTGCGGTGCTGGATGCCAGAGCGGGCACCGAAAAACGCTCGGACACTATCGCCGAGTTGCAGCAAACCTTATATTTGCTGAACGAAGATCTGGCACAAGCCTTGCCGCGCTCTATTCGGGACGAGTTCGGCAGCGAACAGCCGGCGTTTTCCGGCGGCAATGGCGAGGATTTGCTGACCTTGACGCGTAGCGTGCCGGCATGGTCGGAATTGGAGATGCACAGCCAGTTGCAACGTGTCAGTTATCGTCTGGAAAACGGCAGCTTGTACCGGCAAGTCTGGACTGTATTGGATCGTACCCAACAGACGCAATTTCGCCGGAAAAAATTGCTGAACGTCGCGGCGCTTGATTTGCGTTTTTACGGCAGCGACTGGACCATGCATTGGCCGGCTGATGGCAGCGGATTGCCCAGAGCGGTGGAAGCGAGTTTTAGCCTGACCGGTTTGGGTGAAATCCGCCGGCTGTTTTTGGTGCGGGAATGAGGTCAGTGGATCAGCGGCAGCGCGGGATCGCGTTGATTACGGTGATGTTGATACTGGCTATCGCTACCGTTGCCGTCGTGTCGATGTCCAGTGCGCGGCAGTTGGATATTCGCCGCACCGAAAATCAGCTGCGCAGCGCGCAAGCCTGGGAGTATGTGTACGGTTTGGAAAGTTGGGCTATCGGCCGGCTGGCTGCCGACACCACGGCCGGAAAAGTAGATGGTTTGGCTGAAGATTGGTCTATACCGCTGGCAAGGACAATCGTCGTCGGCGGCACTATGCAAGCACAGATTGAGGATTTACAGGGCCGGATCAATCTGAACAACGTATTGGTCGAGGGCAAAATTTCCAAGGACGATATCAAGCGCCTGGAACGCTTGCTGGCAATTCTAAAACTGAAAACCGAGCTGGCGCAGGCGATAACCGATTGGGTCGATGCGGATATGGATGTCAGCTATCCGCATGGCGCGGAAGACGAAACCTATACCCGATTTAAGCCCGGCTACCGTGCCGCGAACCGGCAATTTGCCGATGTCAGCGAGTTGTTACTGGTGCAAGGCATGACGCGCGAGACCTATCTGAAATTGCTGCCTTATGTCTACGCAGTGGACGGCTACGCGCCGCTGAATATCAACACCGCCAGTGCCACCGTGTTGCGCTGTTTGGCCGACGACATCAGCGCCGATCAGGCGGAGTCCATATTCAGAGCCCGAGGTAAGCCTTTCGCAAAAGTCGCGGAATTTTTAAAGGATGAAACGGTTGCCGACGCCGGCATCGGTAAATACGGCTTGGGCGTCAGTTCGCAAAACTTTTTATTACAAGGGCAAATCGATATGGGCAAAACCCATCTGCTGTTTGAGTCGCAATTGCAGCGCGATAGTGGTGGCGCGCGAGTGGTGAAGCGGCAGCGCCAGGGCTTAGCGCATGGCTGAAAAACTACTGGTCAGATTCGGCGCCGGGTCCGCCGATAATCTGGAATGGTTGAGTCTTGCCGATCCAGATGGTCAGCCGGCATCAGGCCCGATGGCCGAGTTGGCAATGGCAGCGCAGGGTAAGTCTTTATTGCTGCTGGTGCCGGCCGCTTCGGTGCTATTGCTGGAGATTGAGCTGGCGGTTAAAAACGCAGCGCAACTAAAAAAAGCCTTGCCGTTTGCGCTGGAAGACCTGCTGGCCGAGGACGTGGAAAATTATCATCTGGTTTGGCTAAGGCAAGAGCGCGATAAACTCGCCGTGGCGGCGATTGCTCACGAGGCTTTAGCGGCGTGGCTTGCGCCGTTCCGCGAGGCCGGTTTAGCGGTGGAAGCTGCGTATCCGGAAACCTTGTGCCTGCCGTATAAGCCTGGACAAGGTACTTTATTGATCGAGGGCAGCAATGCCATGCTGCGCAGCGCTGCCTATCTGGGCGGTGGTGTGGATGCGGAGTTTCTGCCGCAGCTGCTGGAAAATGCCCGTGCCGAAGGCGCCGATTTCGAGACTTTGCGGATATGCAAAGGTAGTGAAGACACCGCGCTGCCGGATGGTTTGCCTAGTACTGGTTTGGAAATAGCCATCGACCAGCCTTTGCACTTCATGGCGAGCGCCGCCGAGTTATTGCCGGCCGAGCTGAATTTGTTGAGCGGTGCCTATGCCGTCAGCAGCCGCCAAATAGGCCGCTGGCAACAGTGGCTGCCAGCGGCAATTATTTTGGCTGTGGCCTTGGCGGTGCAGAGCTACGCCTTATTGCATAGTTATTGGCAACAACAAGCCGAATTGAGCGCGTTGGAAGCTAAAACCCAAGACCTGTTCAAACAGACCTTTCCGGAGGTCAAACGCATCGTCAATGTCAAGGCTCAAGCCGATCAACAACTGGCGCAACTCAGAAAACAACAGGGTTTTGCCGGCAGCAGCTTTATGCGGCTGATTTACCGTTCCGGCTTGGTGTTGAAAGACGCGCCGGCCGTGCACTTGAAAAAGCTCAATTTCCTGAACGGCGGTTTGCAGTTGCATCTGCTTGCCGACGATATCGGCCAGCTGGAGCAATTCAAACAGCACTTGCAAAGCACGGTGCAGGTGAAAATTCAATCGGCCGACAGCGGCGCAAACGGCGTGGAGGCGCAACTTGAGATTCGCGAAAAATGACATATCGCAACGTTTTGCCGACTTGACGCCCAGAGAGCGAGTGCTGGCGCTGGGCGGTTTGTTGGTCGTGTTGGTGTATGGCGCTTACCTGTTGTTTTACCAACCAATCGCCGAACAGAGCCGCTTGCTGACGCAAAAAATCCAGTCGCAAAGGCAAATCTATACCTACTTACAACAAGTTGGCAACGAAGCGGCGGCTTTGCGGCAGCAGGCTACGGTTGACGCGCCGGCGCTGGATGGCGCTAATCAATCGCCGATGGCCGTAGTCGATTTCAGTAGTCAACAGTTGGAGATAAAGCCGGCGATCAAACACCTGTCGCCGGAAGGCGAGGACAAAGTCAGCGTCTGGCTGGAGCAGCTGCCTTTCGACCAACTCATGTCCTGGCTGGCGATTCTGGAAAGCAAGCACCGCTTACAAGTGCTGCAAATCGATGTCGAAAAACCGGCCGATGCTGAGGGTATCGTTAATGCCAAAGTCTTGCTGGGCGTGGTTTAGCCTGCCCTCGGGTATCGTCGCTCCCGCGCAGGCGCGAGCCTATTTGCCGCCGCTGATTCGCTGCGCGGTCGCGAGGCGTCTGCGTTCGCTTGAATGCCGAATCGAGATTGCACGTATAGCTCGAAGTTTGCCATCCATGGCACTGGATGTCTGCATTCCGGGAGGCATGACTGACTTTTTGGGTTTGGCCGGACTAACTCAATAGTCAGAAAGGACCTTGATATCGAGAGCTCACGGCAATTCATGAAAATAGCTTTATTTAGATTCCCTCATCCCAACCTTCTCCCGGAGGGAGAAGGGGCTTCTTCCTTCGCTCAATGGCAGTGAGGCAATGCCCGCAAAAAGAATCTTAAGTTTCATAGCTACCGCCCGCGCCCAATCATCCGCTGAATTTTCGTGTTAGCGGCCGGCTTTGTAATACAGATGTATTACATGTCACGTGAATTTAACAATGCTGTAACCGAAACGCCGCTATTGCTCTGGAATAATCCGCACCAAGTTGAGGTGCCGGGATAAGGCAGTTTAACAAGGATTCGGGAGCAACTAGGGAGCACGGACGGCACGGACAGGGAGCGGCTACGGAAGAGGATAGGGAGGAGGCTTGGGGGGAAATGGTAGCGGGGGCAACAAAGCGGCGCTGTCAGGATGTTAGATGGCGTCGAGTACGATCTAAAGCGTGTAAAAGCCAAACTCGTTGCGAAGCGGGGACGGAAAGTCACGGGTCTTGCAGGTCAAGACGGCTGGGCTGTCACCTTATGTCATTAATCGAAATTTAAACATGAGGTTTTAAAAAATGAAATTGTCTAAAAAATTGTTAGCAGTTGCAGTATTGGCGGCGGCCGCTTCAGGCGCCGCGGAAGCGCGTATCCAAGCTATCGGTGATGCGACAGCAGACGGTAGTGAGTTTTTGTTCAACCTGGTTGACTACACAGCGAAAACTTCATTTACACTGGATTTGGGTATCACTGTTGAGCAATTCCTGGCTAACCCTAGCCAATCATTGTCGTTTTCAATGACTGACAATAACTTCCAATCTTTCGCTGCTGCTTACACCGCCGGCAACAACGTGGCTTGGGGTGTTTCTGGTGGTCATGGAATCCTGGCTGACCTGACTGACTTACCTAAATTTGGTTTCTACACTACGTCAGTAGTTCCTTCTCCTGCTGTCATCGACAGCAACGCCGGCGACATTGGTAATACCATGAGTAAATGGAACGTTATGGTTGGTTCTGTTCAAACTCAAGATGCCAATGCTAACAACTTGAGCACATTCAAAACTGTCGGCCAAAACGGTTACACCGCTGTTTACGGCAACGATTTCCAAACTGCCTTGCCTTTTACCGCGCAAGGCCAATTGGGCACTGCTTTGGCGTTCGTTCATGAAAAAGTCAATGCCGATGATTTCGATACCGGCGAATTGGAAACTTTCCCAGGTACATGGAATTTTTCATTCAGCGGTAACGTGGGTTCATTGACTTACACCGCTGCACCTGCGGCTGTGCCACTGCCTGCTGCGGTTTGGATGTTCGGCGCTGGTTTGATGGGTGTGCTGCGCGCAACGCGTCGTAAATCATTGGCGGTTTAATCCCGTAAATGTCTTGAGCCGGCCGGATTCTGTTTTGCTGGTTCCCCCTTCATGAACGGGTCGGCTCAAACTTTAAATTTAATCAATTGAGAGATATACAATGAAAAAGCAATTATTGTCTGCTGCTATCGCAGTGGCTTCTCTGGCAGGTTTCTCGCAAGGTGCATTGGCACATGCGCCAAGCGTTACGCCGGATATCGAAATCTTCATGTCCGGCGCTACCGCGCAAGACAAAGCTCTGGCTGCGCTGTTCGTAAACTTGTGCGACGCCGGTACTTTGG
This sequence comes from Methylomonas methanica, assembly GCF_001644035.1. Classification (GTDB taxonomy): domain Bacteria; phylum Pseudomonadota; class Gammaproteobacteria; order Methylococcales; family Methylomonadaceae; genus Methylomonas; species Methylomonas methanica_A. The sequence goes on along the minus strand of NZ_LUUG01000093.1, from coordinate 90,733 downwards.
ATGTATTTAAAGATAACGGTACAGTGGGTTCCGAAGGTAAAAGCCACAGTGCCTATTTCTGCACACTGAACTCTACCAACGTACCCGGCTTGACCGTTAACGGCGCTGCGGCAACGACAGCTAAAGTACTGTTCCACAAACGTTCCGCCGGCGGTTCCGCTCAAGGCGTTAACCCATTGATCGATGGCGTAGCGATTGCTGCGATGCGTATCGACAACGGTAACTGCACCCAACAAGGCGTAACTAACACCTGGTTTTGCAACGCCAGCGGCGCTAACCTGACTAACGTAGTGTCCGACGCCGGTATTTCCGATGTCGAACCAAAATTGTTCGTCGGTCCAAACAAACCTTCAAACGCTTCTGAAGTTGACCCAGTAGCCGCCGACGCGGTTCTGAACGTGGTTCCTGCCGCTGCTTTGGTATTTGGTGTGCCGGTTTCCGATAACTTATATGTGGCTTTGCAAAGAGCGCAAAACCTGTTGACCGGTTTTGGCGGCAGCTGCGCACCGGGCGCTTACACCGAAGCGTGTATGCCTAGCTTGAGCAAACAACAAGTGGCTGAATTGATCTCCGGTCAAATCAAAAGATGGTCGGAGTTTAAAGTAGGCGGCGTCGCCTTGACCGCCTTGACAGCGGGTTTGACTTACACCGATTCCGACGGTACGGTCAGAAACGTTACTCCTAACGATACTAAAGTGCATTACTGCAAACGTATCGACGGTTCCGGTACCGGCGCGCAACAATACGTCAAATTCTTGAACAACCCTTGCAGTTCTGCCGGTTTGTCACCTGATTGGCCGGGTTCTCCATTGGCAGGCCCTGTGAAGCATGAAATCAGTGGTTCCGGCGATATGGAACTGTGTCTGGAAGACTTTGCCGACGGTGAAGCGGTTGCTAAACAAATCACCACAACTAACCCTGACGTGTTCAACACCGCAGTTAACACTGCTGGCAATAGAGCGTGGGCTATCGGTCAACAAAGCTTGGAAAACAATGCCACACATGCCAAGCATTACCGCTTTATCAAAGTTGACGGCGTAGCGCCTACTCTGGAGCAAGCGTTCAGAGGCAAATATATGGATTGGGTTGAACAAACTTTCCAATGGCGTAAAGCTATCAGCGCTGATAAATCCACCATCATCGCTAAAATCGCTGCCGACGCTGCATCGCCAACCATTCTGGCTACCGAGTTGAACATTGGTTTCGTTCACCCATTCGGTCAATCAGGTTATTTGGCTATCGGCAACGGCAACAACTTTACCGACACCTTGAATGTCAATGCCCCTGTTATGCCTTACTCGCATGCTGTCGCAGGTTCTTTGAGCAACTGCCAAGTGCCGGTTATCAAAAACTCTACCAACACCAGCAAACCGATGTAATCAGCATGTAACAAACCTTTAGTGTAATAGCTGGAGGTTCGCGCAAGGATGCGCATTGAATACAAACAGCCTTCGCTTGCGGAGGCTGTCTTTTTTTGTGATGGGTGAAATGAAACAACATTTGTTTTTAGGCTCGGTCCGTTTTGGGTTGGCGGCTGTGTTATTGACGGCTAGTGCGCTGGTCAGCGCGGAAGAAGCCGGCAATCAATTCGATTTACTGGAGCTGCGCCTGAAGGGTAGCTCTTTATTGGACCGGAAACTGGTTGAACGATGCGTCTACCGGTTTTTAGGCCCGAAAAAATCCATCGATACCGTGGAAGAGGCGCGCAGCGCGCTGGAAGAGCTGTATCGCAGTAAAGGTTATCAAACCGTCTCCGTCGATATTCCCGAGCAAAACGTGGTGGGCGGCGTCGTGTATTTACAGGTGACGGAAGGCAAGGTATCGCGTTTGCGAGTTACCGATTCCCGTTATTTCTCGCTGGGCGCCATCAAAGCCAAAGTGCCGGAGCTGGCGGAAGGCAATGTTCCCAATCTGCCGAAAATGCAGGAACAACTGACCGCACTGGCCGGCGAAAGCGAGGACAGGAGCGTGGTGCCGGTGCTGCGGGCCGGTGAAACGCCGGGTACGCTGGAAGTGGATCTCAAAGTTAAAGACGAATTGCCCTTGCACGGCAAAGTGGAAGTCAATTCCCGCAATACGCAAAACACCAGCCGCTTGCGGACTTTGGTATCGCTGCGTTACGACAATCTCTGGCAAAAATTTCATAGTGCGTCGTTCATGTATCAAACCTCGCCGGAAAATCCGGAAGAGGTGGAGGTGTTGGTCGGTAGTTATGTAATGCCCATCATCGACGATGACAAGCGTCTTGCTCTATACGCGGTCAGTTCGTCCTCCACGTCGCAAATCGCCAGCGCCGGTGCTTTATCGGTGATCGGTACCGGTGATATTTACGGCGCGCGTTTTGTATCGCCGCTGAAGACGCTAAACAATTATACGCATACCGCGACGCTAGGCGTCGATTACAAGGACTTTAAGGAAGATTTGAATTTATTGGGTTCGGATACCTTAAAAACACCCATCAGTTATCTGCCATTCATGGCGCAGTACAGCGGCAATTTGCGCGATGCAGAGTCTTTATTGTCTTTCAATGTGGGTGTCAATTTTGCGATACGCGGTTTGGGCAGCGATGAGCAGCAGTTTGCCGACAAGCGCTTTTTAGCCAGATCCAATTTTATCTATCTGAGCGGCGGCATGGACTACCGGCATAACTTGCCATGGGGTATGGAAGTGGCGGCACGGATGTCCGGACAGATCACCGATTCGCCGCTGATCAGTAACGAGCAATTTTCGATGGGCGGTTTTCAAACCGTGCGCGGCTATTTGGAAACCAATGCGCTATCCGATGACGGCGTGACCGCCTCGCTGGAATGGTATAGCCCCCGGCTGGTGCCGGACGAATGGGACGAGTTCGACAAAATGCGGGCGCTGGTGTTTGTCGATGCCGGTAAAGGCTGGATTGTTGACGCCTTACCGGGCAATGCGAACGAAATGGCGCTGGCCAGTACCGGGGTGGGTTTACGTTTCGATATGTTTAAGCACGTGCAAGGCGAGTTTGATTTTGGCATTCCGCTGCTGGACCAAGGCACCGTCAGGCGCGGCGAGAACCGAGTGGACTTCAGGATTGCTACACAATTTTAGCGTGCGGCGGCTGAATGGTTGCGGAAGACGGGGTCGAATTATTAACCCGGCCCTTAAGCTCCCTGGATTCGTCATTCCCGCGAAGGCGGGAATCCAGGATCGTAGGCCGGATAAGCGCAGCGCATCCGGCAATCGTGGTGGATGCGCACGGCTTATCCACCCTACACGGACCGTTAAGAATTAACGGAATTCCCTACTCACTGCGGAGGCTGACGTAAAAGTCAAAACAAAACCGTCTTCCTCCGGGACAGCGCCGTTAAGTCAAGAATTGGTAGGTGCGAATCTATTCGCACTATGGGCGCTAAAGGTCGAATAAATTCGACCTTACATAGCCAGCGCTTAACTTAACGGCATTGCCGGGAGAGGGCGTGTTTACGACAGCCTGCTGAGGGAAATGGAATTATCATTGGCTCCCTTAGAGAATCTCTAAAGACTCGTCATTCCCGCGTATACGGGAACTCAGTTTGTGGGTTTCCCTGGGCAGCCGCTCTTGAGGGTAATAAGATTAGAAGTTCCGCTTAATAATAATTTTTTATGAATATTACATATTTATTACAAATCTATTTACTGTAATAAATATGTAATATTTTATATTGCCTTAATACTACTTTTGTACAGTTATTATATGGCTATTTTAAATTAGTATTTATTCTGAATTTAATGGTTATTAAGGTGGTTAAAAGTTATTTGTAGTTATTCGCCGCGAAGCACAACAATCCCTCTCCAGCGGGAGAGGGCAGGGTGAGGGGTGGAAAACAAGGCGTTTTACCGTTTTATTTAAATATTGCTAAACCCGTTGCGAGGCGGGGGCGGAAAGCCGCGGGTCTTGTTAGTCAAGACAGCCGGGTTGCCAACCGATTTTTTATGCGGTTGTTTCTTCGATTGGCACAGGCGATATTATGACTAACAGACAAAAGCACCAGCATGACGACGCGGTATTTTTCAGATTAAATCCCATTGCGGCTTGTGTAAAGTCGGCAGTCGCCGGCAGTATGCTGATCGCTTTTGTCTCGCCGGTCTGCGCCGAATTACCGGTGCCCAGCGCGGTCTGGGCCAGTATGGGCGGCGCCAACCGTTCCGTAGTCGGTAATAATATGACCATTAATCAGGAGACCGACCGGGTTATTCTGAATTGGGATAAATTCAACGTCAGTGCCGACAGTTCTGTCGAGTTCAAACAGCCCAGCGCCAGCGCCATCGCCCTAAACAAAATCGTCGATCCCAGCAAGAATCCCAGTCAGATTTTGGGCTCGGTAACCGCCAACGGACAAATCTATTTAGTCAATAAAAACGGCTTCGTATTTGGTAGGGATTCGGTGGTCAATGCCCGTGGTTTGGTAGCTTCGACCATGGATGTCAGTTTCGAAAAAACCTTTGATAAAGAAACCATAGGCACTGTTTCCAAGGATGGTCGCGCCGCTTTTCAAGGCTCGGGCGATTTTTATCAAAAAAACGGTGACGGTAGTTTCAAGCTGGATGCCGACGGTCAAAAAGTGCCGATTGAGATCAAAGTAGAAAGCGGGGCGAGGATCAAGTCCAGCGAGGGTGGCCGCATCCTGGTGATTGCCCCGAGCATCATGAACAAAGGCGATGTGGAATCGCCCGGCGGTCAGGTGATTATGGCGGCGGCCACCGACAAGGTGTACTTGCAGGAAGCCCCCACCGCCGATGACAGAACCAATAACGATGTGCGTGGCTTGCTGGTGGAAGTCGAGACCGGCGGCAAGGTGGAGAACTTGGGCAACATCGCTGCCAATCGCGGCAATGTCACTTTGATGGGCTTTGCCGTCAAACAAAGCGGCAAGGTATCCGCAACCACCTCCACCAATGTTAACGGCACTATCCGCCTGTTGGCGCGGGAAGGTTTTACTACCAAAACCGAAGGCGGTGAGACTGTTATCGCCGCGAAGGCCACCACCCGCACCGTGGATAAAGGCGATGGCTTGGGCCGTTCGGCGCAAGTGACTCTGGGCGAGGGCAGTACCACCGAGATTCTGCCTGAGGTGGAATACATCGAGGAAACCCAAACCCTGGAATCCGGCGAAACCGTCAAGGTGTTGGTAGAGAAAACCGCTGTCAAAGATCAGGACCAACCGCCATCTCGTGTTGAGATTATGGCCGATAAAGTGCATTTGCAGTCCGGCGCGGAAATCAACGCACCCTTTGGCAAGGTATCAATTACCGCGACCAAATCGCCGTTAAACCCGGTTGCCGACAACAGTATTAAAAACGACAGCCGGATCCTGATTGATGCCGGCGCGAAAATCGATGTGTCCGGTACCGACAAAGTGGTTCGAACCATGGAAAGCAATGTCCTGGAAGTGGAATTGCGCAACTTCGAATTGAAAGACGCGCCGCTGCAAAAGACCGGCATTTTAAAAGGTAAGACCGTCCTGGTGGACATCCGCGAAGGCACGCCGCTGACCGATATTGCGCCTACCGTGGCAGGGATTGGCCGCACGGTCGCCGAACGGATGGTGAAAGGCGGCGAGATTACGCTGAACTCGGAAGGCGATGTGATCCTTGAAAAAGGCGCTGTTTTGGACTTTTCCGGTGGCGAGATTACCTATCTGGATGGCTTTATTACTACCAGTAAACTGCTAGCTAATGGCCGCTTGGTGGATATTAGCGAAGCCGATCCTCTAGTGCCTTACGAGGCGATTTACGGCGAGGTGGTGAAAAAATACCAAAAATGGGGCATCACCAAAGTCTGGAAAATCGACGGTCCGTTTACGCTGGCGCGTTTCGAACCGGGTTATGTCGAAGGCCAGGACGCCGGCAGCTTAATGGTTAGAGCTAACAGCGCTATTTTAGACGGCGAGCTGCTGGGTAAAACCACCAACGGCAGGCGGCAGCGGACGCTGGCCGAGCAAGCCAAGGGCAGCCGTCTGACGGTAGATACCGCGTTTACGCTGAATAATGCGCAGGCATTGATTTTCTCCGCCGGCGTGCAAAACAGCATCGATGTCGATATCGACGAGGTGTTGCCGGTCGGAAATGACGGTTTGGCCATGGCTCTGGCCTTGGATGCCAACAAGCTCATCGACGGCGGCGTGCGCAATGCAGTGTTTAAAACCAATGGCAAAATCAGCGTCGCCGATAATGCGACCTTGCGCTTGGCCGCCGGCGGCAATCTGACGTTACAAGGCGGCGCGGTTGACGTGCGCGGCAATATCGTTGGTGCCGGGGCGACGGTAAAACTGGAAACCGCCGAGACCAATGCGCCGGGGCTGCAAGGCGAGATTAACCTGGCTTCCGGTGCGACAATCGATTTGCGCGGGGAATGGATTAACGATTTCGCCCAGCCGGAGAATCTTGACGGCAAGACGGTGGCGATAGACGGCGGTACCTTTATCGCCAAGGCCAAGGGTAACGGTGGCGGTGTGAATTTGCGGGCCGGCAGCTTGATCGACATCAGCGCCGGCGCCTGGTTGCACGAAGACCGCAGACTGGAAGCCGGTAAGGCGCAAAGAACCACGGGCAAGGGCGACACCTTGCAAGAGGGCGGCATTGTGTTGGTCGCGGAACCTGCCATAGACAACGCCGGCGCCAACGTGTTGATGGAAGGCGTTATGCACGCCTATGCCATGCAACAAGGCGGCGGTTTTACCGTAAAAGCCAACGCGGTGGCTATCCGCCGGGAAGAAACCCCGAGCAGAAACGATGGCAGCGTGCAGCCTTTGCAAATTGCCACTACGTTTTTCGGCGAAGGCGGGTTTGCCGAGTTCGATATCGGCGCAAACCTGAACGGATTGACGGTGGAAGACGGCGCCAATATCGAGTTGCGCCAACAGAACAGAGTACTAAATAACACCTATCTGGAACAGGCCAACGCCGACGGTATCGAAGCATTCTCGGATTTGACGACCTTGTTGCCGGAACTGCGCGCACCCAGCAAATTGACCTTGCGAGCCGATCATGCCGCCGGGATTAATGCCAACAGCAATTTGCTTGTGGCTGCTACCGCAACGATTAACGCCGACGATTTAAGCAGCGTCACGCTGGAATCCGACTCCTCACTGGTGCTGGATGGCCGCATCGTTGCGCCCGGCGGTACTGTGGCGCTGAATATCATTCCCGATCAAAGTGACGTCGATCCGCAATACCGGCAGGATCAAGGCATCTGGCTGGGGAGCACTGCCGGTATTGATGTGTCGGGAGGCAGCCAAATCACCGTGGACGGCTTGGGCCGGCGTATCGGTAAGGTCTTCGACGGCGGCAAGGTGATCGTCAATGCTCAGCGCGGCTTTTTTGCCTCCCAGGCCGGTTCCTTGATTGATGTTTCCGGTAGTCAAGCCACTCTGGATTTACCGGTTAATAATCCTGCCGCGATCGGTGCGGCTTATGCGGCCACCTTGGTAGGTTCGCATGCCGGCAGCATTAATGTGTCCGCCGCCGAAGGCGCGTTTCTGGACGGCGATATGCAAGCCAGAGGCGGCGCAGCGCCCGGCACCTCCGGCGGCAAACTGTCGGTGTTTCTGAACGTGGACAATCGCCGCGATTCGGATATAGAAAACTCTATCTTCCCGCGCGCGCCGCGCATTTTGAAAATCTCCCAGGAACGCAATGTAGCGTTTTCCGCAGCCTTTTCTAAGCCCGGCGATTCTTTGCCTGCGAAGGACGCCCCCGGCGACCAGTTGACCGGCATCGGCTATCTGGCCGCCGAGCAAATTAGCGAGGCCGGTTTTAGCTCTCTGGATTTGGCCGTATCCGGCGAGAAAGGCGAGATTCGCTTTACAGGCGATGTCGATCTACAACTGAATAATGCTATTGCTTTGGATGCGGTTAATTTCGGTTGGGAGCGGAAAACCGCCGCCGATACCGGTAATGTGCAAATCACCGCCACCACCGCCACCTTGGGTTCGGACACCTATCGAGCACCAATATTGAAAGCCAGCAACGGCGATGGCCGGCTGGCGGTTAATGCCGATTTGATCGATTTGGTCGGTGGCTCGGTAACAACCGGTTTTAATACTGTTGATCTTGCCGCTGACGGCGATATTCGCCTGAAAGGCATTCGGATCGACAGCCGGGAACTGGATTTTGTCGGTGAATTTAAAACCTTTTCCAAGCTCAATCTGACCGCGGCACAGGTTTATCCCACCTCGTTGACCGAGTTTACCTTGGCTGTCGCCGGCGATCCGGATGGCACCGTGACTTTCAACAAAAGCGCTAACGCCGCCGCGCCGGTGTTGTCCGCCTTGGGTAGTTTGACAGTGCAAGGACCGAATATCGTCCAAAACGGCGTGCTGACCGCACCATTGGGCGAGATCGTGTTGGAAGCGACAAAAACGGTGACCTTCGGTGCCGACAGCATTACGTCGGTTTCTGCCAAGGGGCAAATCATCCCATTGGGTGTGACGCAGGGCGGTTTGGAATGGCTTTTGCCTTTGGCCGGCACCGGCAACAACCTGAACGTGGTCAACCCTGATTTGAAACCGGCCGACACCGATAAAAAACGGGTGTTTGAAAGCCCCGAGAAAAAAATAACCGTCAAGGCCGCGCAAATCCGCCGGGAAGACGGTGCTTTAGTGGATTTATCCGGTGGCGGCGATTTATTGGGTTTTGAGTTCATTCCAGGCGACGGCGGTTCGCTGGATGTGCTGGATTCGGATCAACGGTTTGCGGTGGTACCGGGTGTATCCGATTATTCGCCGTTCGACCCCAAATCGTTTCCCGAATCCGGTTTGAAAACCGGCGACAGTATTTACATCGGTGCCGGTAGCGGACTTGCCGCCGGCTACTATGCCTTACTGCCGGCTCGGTACGCCTTGCTGCCGAATGCATTTTTGGTGTCGCCGGTCGCCGGCAGCGCCAATGCAATTCCCGGCACCAGTAGAACCCGAGTCGATGGTGCGTCTGTCGTCAGCGGTTACCGGACTATCGCGGGAACAGACATCCGCGACCAATATTGGTCCGAGTATGTGGTCGAAGCCGGCAGCATTGCGAAAACCCGCAGCGAATACAACATCAGCTCGGCCAACCAATTTTTCGCGGATAGGGCGGTAAACAAAGAACTGGCGATTCCGCGTCTGCCGCAAGATGCCGGACAATTGGTGCTAAACGCCAAAACCCGTCTGGAGCTACCCACCGTGGTGGCTGATGTGGTCGAGGGCGGACGTGGCGGCTTGGTTGATATCGTGGCGGATAAATTGGCCTTGGGCGCTACCGCTGCGACCGACGATGTCGAATTGTCAGTTAGCGACCTGGATAAATTTAGAGTGGATAGCTTGTTGCTGGGTGCGGTGAGAAGCTTTGACGCAGCGACCGGCCACACCAAGCTGGATGTCATCGCCAAGTCGGTGACGGTAGCCGAAAACACTACCTTGAAAGCGCCGGAGGCCTTGCTGGCCGCCAGCGAAAATGTCACCATTGAACAGGGCGCCAAAATCGAAGCCAGCGGCGCGGTCGCGGATACCGACAGCGATACGGTGCTTGAGCTGAACGGCGACGGGGCGTTGCTGCGCGCGTCGGCGGGCAAACAGGCAACGATCAACCGTACCGGCGCTAAAGGCTTGAAAGGCGATCTAAACATAAGTGCCGGCGCGGTAATTTCGGCCGGCGCGGGTTCGGTGGCGCTGGACTCGACACGGCAGACCAAAATGGCCGGCGAATTGAATCTGGCCGGCGGTTCCTTATATCTGGGCGCGGAAACCATCAACCTCGGAGAGACCGCCGGCGTAACGAACGGCCTGTCGCTGGATAATAATCAGCTCTCGCACTTGGCCGTTGACGAGTTGGTGTTGAGCAGCCGGGGTATGGTTAATTTGTTTGGGGAATTGTTGCAAACTGATGCGCTGGGTCAACCTTTTCAATTCGGCGATTTACGCATTGATGCCTTGGGTCTGGCCGGTAAAGCCAATGCCGGAAAAACCCTGTCTTTGAACGCGAAAACCCTGAGTATTGCCAATAGCAAGTCTACGGGTAGTGCTTTGGCGGGTGACGGCAGCGGGGTATTGAATATCAATGTGCAACAGTTGCTGCTGGATCAAGGTAAATTCCAGCTGTCGGGTTTTGCCGCGGTCAATGTTAATGCCAGTGAGCGCATGTTGGGCAAGGGCGACAGCACTTTAAATTCATTGGCCGACCTCAGCGTGAATACGCCGTTTGTCAGTGCCGAGAACGGCGCCAAAACCATCATTAATGCCAGCGGTCATGGCTTGTCTCTCACGGGCGGTAGCCAGACCCTAACCGCCGGCACCCAAGGCATAGCTGCGCAATTAGTGTTGGAAGCCGATAGCATTGGTTTGAACACGGCCTTGTTGTATCAAACCGGTAACGTGTCCTTGAATGCCTTGCAGGGTAATGTGACCTTGGGCGGTAATGCGCTGATCGATGTCTCCGGCGCGGTGGCTTATGCCGGTCTGAGCAAGCCGGTGAATCTGTCCGGCGGCAAAATCAGTCTGAGTTCTCAGCTTGGCAATGTCAGCACCGAAGCCGGCAGCAAGCTGTTGTTAAACGCCGCTAACGCCGAGATGCTTGCCGGTTTACTGTCCGCGCAAGCCGGCGCCGGTCAGGTGCAATTCAACGGTTTTATCGATGCTCATGGCGTTGGCAAGGCAAACGGTGGCCGGGTCGCCATCGATACCGGCAGTTTGAGCGCCGGCGGCTTTAGTGCTTTGAATGCGGTGTTTACCGCCTCTGGGTTTAGCGGTGCCGTCGAACTGAGAACGCGTAGCGGCGATATCGTTGTCGATGCGGCGCAAACCGTGAATGCCAATGCGATTAATCTGAGCGCCGATACCGGCAATATCAGGATTGCCGGCACTTTGGATGCCTCGGGAGCGAATGGCGGTTCAGTGACGCTGGCAGCTGAAGATTTGCTGACGCTGAATAGCTCGGCATTGATTCTGGCGAACGCGCAAGCGGCGAATGGCAACGGCGGCAAGGTCAGTTTGTCGTCTATCGATGGGGTGACGGCAGATGGCGCGGGCATTGAGATCCAGCCCGGCGCGCGCATCAACGTCGCAGCGGCTGGGGCCGGCGCGGCAGGCGAGGTGTATTTACGCGCTGATCGCGAGGATACCGATGGCGACGGTCTGGCGGACATTAACGTCAAAGCCATTGCCGCCGGTACTATCGTTGGCGATACCGACGTCACTGTTGAAGGCGCGCGTATTTATAACCACAACCGTATCGCCGCCGCCGAACAGCAGGCGATGCATAACGACAATCTGGCCTATATGGCCGACTTGGCGGCGGCCAATGTTGCTAACAGCCGCTTTGGCGCGGGTTTTACCATCATCCCCGGCGTCGAAGTTCGCAGCAGCGGCAATTTGACCGTCGCCGAGACCTGGGACTTGGGAAAACTCGATAGCGGAGAAGCCTGGCGTTATGGCGCGAATAGCGATCTGGTTGGGGTGTTAACGCTTAGAGCTAAAGGTAATTTGTTGATCAATGGCAATTTGAGCGACGGCTTTTCCACCGGCGTTTTGAATTCCGCAAGTTTTGGGCCGATCAACGTCAGCGACTATTTGCAAACCGGTGCTTCTTGGAGTTACCAACTGATCGGCGGCGCTGATTTGAATTCCGCGAATGCGATGGCGGTGCTGGCCTCTGCCAGTCTGTTGACGAGTGCCGGTAGCGGCGACGTCAGTTTAGCCAACGATGTCAGCGTGCGGACCGGTACCGGCGATATTGAGATTCGCGCGGCGCGCGATCTGGTTTACGGCAATCAAAACTCTGCGATCTATACAGCGGGCCGGGCGGATGCCGATGACGCCAAACGCTGGGGTAGCGGCGGACCGGATTTGGCCGCGCTGTTCTACGCCGAATATCCCTTGGATGGCGGCGATATCAGCATTCAGGTCGGACGCGATATCGATGCCAAACCTAGCTCGCAATTACTCAGCGATGCGTTGGTGCGCACCGGTGACTGGTCCAATAGCAATCAGCACAGTACGGAATTCAACTCGGAACGTCCGACAGCCTGGGGCGTGGCCTTGGGTATCAGCGACTCAAGCGGCTTTTCCCGTCAGCATCAGCAAAGCGTAACAGCCTTCGGCGGCGGTAATGTCAGCATCAGCGCGGGCGGAAATGTCGAAGACCTGTCGGTGATGATCCCCACTACCGGTAAACAGGTAGGCGAAAGGGATACGCCGGTGGCGGATGCCACTGTTATCACGTTTAAGACCAATGTGGTCGAATTGAACGGCGGCGGTAATCTGCAATTGCAGGCGGGTGGCGATATCGCCGGCGGGGTGTTTTATGTGGACGGCGGTGCGGCGGATATTTATGCGCACGGATCGCTGAAAGCCGGTACCAACAAAGGGCTGAATCCGATATTGGCCTTGGGTGATGCGCAGTTCAATGTAGTCGCCGGCAAGTCCATGGCCCTGGAAGCGATTGTCGACCCGATGTTCGTGACCTTGCCGGATTCAGTGGATTTGATCAATGCTTCATCGAATCGGTTTTTCCGCTACAGTACCGACAGCAATGTGACATTGACCACGCTCTCCGGCGATCTTACCTTGGAAAACGACATCGCCAGTTTGAAGAAGGCTACCAATACCAATATTTCCGAAGGCTTTTTGGTTTATCCCGCCGGCCTACAAGCCTACGCACTGAACGGCAATATTGCCGTGGACAAGAGCTTCACCTTGTATCCCTCGGCGCAAGGTGGTTTGGAGTTATTCGCCGCTAAGAATTTAACCGGCAAGGGTAACCCCCGGATTATATTGAGCGATGCGGAACCCACTGCACTACCGAGCGCGGCCCTGCCCTTCGTCGGGACCTCTTTAACCGACTTGGACAATGTGTTGAAGGTTTTGGATATTCAACAACCGCAGTCGCCTACCGCGATACATGCCAGCACGCCGCTGCACGCCAATGATCCAAATCCGGTGTTGATTAGCACCGGCACCGGCAATATCGGCCGTATCGACGACGACATGGTGTTTGTATTGGCCAAGCCGGCCGAAGTTAGCGCCGGTAAGGATATTGTCCGCGCCACGTTCAACATTCAACATAACAACGCAGACGCGGTTAGTATCTTTAATGCCGGCCGGGATATTCGTTACACCATCAATATTCACCCAGACACCGGCAATATTATCGAAGCCGATCAAGGCATAGACGTGGCCGGTCCCGGACAACTAACCGCGCTGGCGGGCCGGGATGTGAATTTGGGATCGTCTATCGGCATTACTTCTTCGGGCGATCAATCCAACGCCGCGCTGGCGGATGACGGTGCCAACATTACCGTGATTGCCGGATTGGCTGGCGGTGCGCTGAACAGCAATGGCTTTGCCGAAGGGTTTATGACCAATTCGGGCAAATACGCCCTTGAAAATCAGCGTTACCTCAATCTGTTCGTGCAGGAAATGCGCGGCATTACCGGCGACTCGTCGTTAAACGTCGACTCGGCCAAACTGGCATTTAGCGGGCTATCCACCGTGGATAAGGCCCGGCTGGACCGCAAGCTGTTGAGTACGGTGCAAGGTGTGTTTTTGCAGGAAGTGAAAGCCAATGCCACTACGCTGGCCAAAGCTACAACCAAACAGGCTCAGGATTTGGCCGAGCTAAAATTGCTGGTTACCATCGAGTCGCTATTCCCCGGTACCACCTTATTGGCGGGTAATAGCGATTACAGCGTTGATGCTGCGAACGGTATAGTGGTCAACGCCGATACCAGCGCCAGCGATATCTTGAACAGTCTGAATGCCGCGTTACAGCAAAAAATCGACGCGGAGTTGGCGCGGCAGGGTAAAACCTTTGCCAGTGCTAGCGACCGCGAGAAAGATGACGCCCGCGAACTGGTCAGGCCCAAGCTGGGCAATATTTCGCTGTTTTTGAGTTCGATACAAACCAAGGACGGCGGCGATGCCAATCTGTTTGCCCCCAACGGCGGCATCACCGTGGGCTTGGCGACCGCCGATATTGGCTTGGCGAAGGGGGACGATGAGTTGGGCGTGATCGTGAAAAAGCAGGGCGACGCCAATCTGCTGGCCCGCAACGACATCGACGTAAACATCCAGCGGGTGGTCACCTTGGGTAACGACGATATTATGGGCGGCTCCTTCGAGGGTGATGTCGATGCCGGTCGTAGCGCGCAAACCGCGTTGGCGGCTCCGCCGCTTAAAGTCAGTTACGATGCGGCGGGTATGCCGGTGCTGGAAGTTTCGCCGGTGTTACAGGGTGGCGGTATCAGAACGGTGGGAGCAGGCGATGTGTTGTTATTCGCGCCGCGCGGCATCATCGACGCCGGTGAAGCGGGCATTAAAGGCAATAACATCACGCTGGCGGCAACCGCCATCGTCGGCGCCGATAATATCGATATCGGCGGTTCTGCCGTGGGTGTGCCGGTGGCTGCGACCGGCAGTGTCGCGGCCGGTTTGACCGGGGTCAGCAACGTGGCGGCGGCGGTCGGTAAATCGCTGGATAGCACCGGCAGCGTCGGCAAGGAAGCCGCGGAAAAAATGGCCAAGGCCGCGACCAACACCTTGGGTATCTTGAGCGTGGATATTTTGGGTTTTGGTGAATAGTCGTTAAAACTTCGTGAATCCAATTCGCTGTTTCTAATTTGCTTGGCTATGTGCCAAGCAAATTAGGCTGTGGATCTTTAATTCTAAAAATAACAGTTGGCCGGTGTTGAAGGTCGTTCGTGCTGAGCAGGGTCGAAGTATGAACGGCCTTCAACACACCTATTCAAAAGGCGATTCAAGAATCGCGCTCGTCCTTCGACAGGTTCAGGAAGAACGGGACTTTTCTATTGTTGTTTTTAGGTCAAGACCTGGGCACCGAAATTCATAAATTTCGGTGTGCTCAACGAGTGTCGCAAGGCCGGCAAACTCAGTGTCGCTGAGCAATTGATACGAATTTTTCGATCAGTGTATCGTCGTCATAATCATGTAAAAAACCCTTGTGATAATTGCCGTATAAATTTTGATCTGAGAGTAAGCATGATACGAATCGGTTTTTTAGTGATCACCCTGTTGATGATGCCCGGCCTGGCACAAGCCTGGTGGAACGATGAATGGGGATATAGAAAGAAAATAACCATCGACGCCCAGCAGTTGCAGCAAGCCGGCGTCAAGCCGGTGGCGGAAGGTTTGGTGTTGGTGCGTCTGCATACCGGTAATTTCAGTTTTTTCGCCGATTTGGGCGAGAACGGCAAGGATTTGCGCTTCATGGCCGGCGACGACAAAACCCCGTTGAAGTTTTATATCGAGAAAATCGACACGCTTAATGAAATGGCTTTGATTTGGGTGAAACTGCCCAAGGATATTGTGACGGCCGACGAGCCGATGTTCTGGATGTATTACGGCAATCCCAAGGCTTTGGACGGCCAGGATGCGCCCGGCATTTTTGATGTGGCGCAAGCGCTTGCCTATCACTTTGAAGCCGGTCCGGTTAAGGATGCCACCGCGTATGCCAATCAACCGGCTACTGCGACGCAAACGGTGGTGGAAGGCGGCGCGGCTGGCGCGGCGGGCGGCTTCGACGGCAGTCAATCCATACGTATCACCGCAACGCCGGCGATTCAAATGGCGGTCGAGTTTGGTTGGACGGTTTCCGGCTGGGTGAAAATCGATCAGGCGCAAAGCAATGGCGTGGTGTTTCAACGCGATAGCCTGATTTTATCTGTTAGAGGACAAACGCCGGTTTTGGAGGTTAATCGTAAGGAATTGGTGAGCCCGGTCGATCTGAATTTGGCGGCTTGGCAACACTTGGCGGTGGCCGGTAGCAAAGACGGTTTTACCTTGTATGTCGATGGCAAAGCGGTCGGCATCTTGCCTGCCAGCGTCCCGGCATTACTGGGCGATATTAGTATCGGCGCGGCGGTGGACGGTTCGCGCGGTTTTGTCGGCGCGATAGACGAATTCGGCATCGCCAAGGTCGCCCGCGATCAGAACTATCTGCAATTTTCGGCCATGATGCAGGGCCAATCTTCGGCCTTGTTGAACTACGGCGAAGACAGTACGCCGGACAGCGAAGGCGGCGGCGAATCGTATTTGGTATCGACGCTGAACAACGTCACCATCGACGGTTGGGTCATCATCGGTATCCTGGGCGTGATGTTTGTGATCAGTACCCTGGTAATGATCAGCAAGGGTGTTGTGTTAAGCCGTACCCGCAGTGAAAACAAAAAGTTTGAAGAAGCCTTCAGCCGTTTAGGGGCTGCAAATATTACCAATTTGGATCATCAGGACGAGGAAGGTCAGGAAGATTTCGACGCATCGCCGTTGTTATTGTCTTTGACCGGTAATCATGCCGCCTTTGCCGGCTCATCCATCTACCGGATTTATCACGTCGGCGTGCAGGAAATGAACAAACGTCTGCCCAAAGGGGTGGGCGCTGATGCTGCTGATCATTTGTTGTCTGCGCAAGGCTTGAATGCGGTTAAGGCCTCCATGGATGGCGTGCTGGTAAGGGAGTTGCAAAAACTGAATTCGCAAATGGTGTTGCTGACTATCGCGATTTCCGGCGGTCCTTTCCTGGGTTTGCTGGGTACCGTGGTCGGGGTAATGATCACGTTTGCGGCTATCGCTGCCAGTGGTGAGGTGAACGTCAACGCCATTGCGCCGGGTATCGCGGCGGCCTTGGTGGCGACGGTGGCTGGTCTGGCCGTGGCGATTCCGGCATTGTTTGGTTACAACTATCTGGGTAGCCAGATCAAGATGGTGACCGCCGATATGCACGTGTTCGTCGACGAGTTCGTTGCCAAATTGGCAGAGCAGCATAGCTAATTTGAAAAAAATGTAGGTCGGGTTGGTTAGGCGTCAGCCGTAACCCGACATGTTGGCTTCGAGGTGTCGGTTAGCGCTCGATCGAGCGAACCCGACCTACGAAACCTGATCTGTAGGTCAAGAGAATATTCAATGAAAGTTCAAGAAGAAAACGCCGCGTATGACGAAATCAACGTCACGCCGATGCTGGATTTGGCGTACGTGCTGTTGGTGGTGTTTATTTTAATGACCACGGCGGCCGTGCAGGGTGTGCAAGTCAATCTACCCAAGGCCAGCAATACGCCCAGCTTGGCCAAGCCACAAACCAAAGCCATTACCGTCACCGCCGACGGCACCATTTTTCTGGATACTTTTCCGGTAACGATGGAACAACTGGAATCGACTTTGCTGCAATACAAGGCGGCTAACCCGGAGCTGCCGGTAGTGGTGAAAGGTGATGCCACGGTGCAGTATCAAAGCGTGGTGGATATTTTAGCGTTGCTGGGCAAGCTGGAAATTACCCAGGTTGGTTTGGTGACGCAAAGTCTTGTCAAATAGCGCCATTCAACCATGTCCGAAAAGAAACACTTACGGGTGTATATCCCGAGAATTATCGGTGGCTTGCTGGCTGCGTTAGCGATTTTTTACGTGGTGAAAATCATCATGGATTTCATCGATAAAAAACCGGCGAAAAGCGAGAAAAAAATTCAACCGATTACGTTGATGAAACCACCGCCTCCACCACCCCCGCCACCGAAAGTGGAAAAGCCACCCGAGCCGGAAATCAAGGAAAAAATCGAACAGCCTGAACCCGAGCCGGAACCGATGCCGGAAACGCCTCCGGATGAAGCCCCGCCCCGCGATTTGGGTTTGGATGCCGAAGGCACGGCGGGTTCGGACGGTTTCGGATTGGCTGCCCGTAAAGGTGGCACGGGTCTATTTGGCGGCGGTACCGGCAATCCTTACGCCTGGTACGGCGGCTTGGTGAAAAACGGCATTCTCAATTTATTAAGCAGCCACGAAGAACTGCGCCGCAAAGGCTATACCGCCATCGTCAAAGTCTGGCTGAAAGCCGACGGCTCGGTGGAACGGGTCGAATTAGCCAAAGGCAGTAACGATGCCGATATCGATGAATTGCTTGGCCGCTTATTGAACAAGTTCGACCGAGTAGCCGAGGCGCCGCCGCCAGGCATGCAGCAGCCGATCAAGCTGAAGATTTCATCACGTATTTAATATAAACAGGTAGAACAATGGCGAATAAGAAACAGCTGATGGCCCTGGCGCTATCCGGGCTGATCGGTGCGGTGCAGGCCGGAGAAAAGGAAGAGTTGCTGAAACTGCGCAACACCACCACTAATTTGATCAAACAATTGGTCAAACAAGGGGTGATTACCGATAAGGCTGCCAACGAGATGATCAAACAAGCCGAAGTTGAAGCGGGCCAGCAGGTGGCTGAAGCCAAGGCCTCCGGTGCCAAGGAAGCGGTGCCGGCCGATGAAGTGCGCGTGGCTTATGTGCCGGATTTTGTCAAAGACGAGATTCGTCAGCAGGTGCGCAGTGAGTTACGCGAAGAAGTGGTCGGCGATGTGATGCAAAAGGCCAAGAACGAGCAATGGGGTATGCCGAATGCGTTGCCTGAATGGACCAAGCGTTTCAAGCTGTCTGGTGATATTCGTTTGCGTTCGCAGCATGAGTTAATGGCCAAGGAAAACATCGCCAATTCTTATATCGATTGGCAGGCGGTTAACGAAAGAGGCGGTCTTAACGCAGCGGGTGTTGATCAATTCTTGAATACGACTACCGACAGACAACATTTTCGCGAACGCTTTCGTTTAGGCATTGACGCGGCGATTACCGATGGTATGAAAGCCGGTGTGCGTTTGGCGACGGGTAATCAACGTGATCCGGTATCCACCAACCAGTCTTTGGGGTTTACCGGACAGAAATACGATTTCACCGTGGACCGGGCTTATTTGCAATACGATGCTGTCGACGATAACAAATTCAAATGGCTGTCCTTGTCGGGCGGCCGGATCAAGAATCCTTGGTATACCGGCGGCGGCGAGTTTACCGGCGGTAGCGAATTGGTGTGGGACGTGGATTTGTCTTTCGAAGGTTTTGCCGGCACTTTTCGCCACCGTTTGGGCGGTTCCGACAGCTTGATGGCTAACGACGACCATACTCATTCCGTTTATGCGACAGCCGGGGCGTTTCCACTACAAGAATCAGCACTGAGCAGCGATAAATGGTTGTTCGGTGGTCAGGTCGGGGTAGATTGGGGCTTTATCAATCAAGACAATTTAAAGGCAGCTCTGGCTTATTTCGATTATGTCAACGTTGAAGCAAAACAAAATACCAGTGTTTTAGGCACCTGCGATCTTAATACGCGCGGTAATACTGCTTCGCGGCCCGAATTCATGCAGGGCGGCAATACGTTGGCGTCGATCTGCCGAGAAGGCACCGGCGCCTTGGCTTCCAATCCGGGGATGGTCGGCTTGGCGTCCGATTACAATATCGTCAATGCCAATATTTCCTACGAAATGGCCATGTTTGCCCCTTATCGTCTGCGCTTGAGCGGCGACTACGCCAAAAACGTCGGCTTTAATAAAGCCGCAGTCAGCCGGATGCTTAATGGCACTGTGGTGGAGGGTAAAACCAATGCCTGGCAGTTCAGAGCGGATTTCGGCTGGCCACGTGCCGAAGTGGCCGGGCATTGGAATGTGTTTGCCGCGTATAAGTATGTTGAGCGCGATGCGGTATTGGACGCTTTCACCGATTCTGACTTCCACCTCGGCGGCACCAACAGCAAAGGCTGGTTTATCGGCGGTAACTACGGCTTGATGAAAAATGTCTGGTTAACCGGCCGCTGGTTGAGTGCCGATATTATTACCGGTGCGCCGCAGGGTATCGATGTGTTGCAGATCGACGTCAATACGCAATTCTAGGTAGGTTTGTGATGAATAAATTTCCGATAGTTGCAGTACTGTTTATGCTTCTCGCCGGCGGCTGGTCTGCCAGTCAGGCCGCGCCGCGTGAGGCCGCGAAGAATGACGGAGCCGTGTTAAAGCTGCAAGCCATGGTCAAAAGCCTGACGGCCGAGCGCGATGCGGCAAAGGCCGAATCGGCCAAGTTGGCCGAGGAGTTGCAGGAACTTGAGCAGTTGAAAAAAGCGCATTCGGCGGCGGTTGCAGCCAAGGAGCAAATCAGCAGTGAGTTGTCCGCGCAGCGAAATTCCAACGGCGAAGTACGCGAGCGTTTGGAGAAAACCAATGCCAGGCTACTGGAGCTTATTGAAAAACATAGGGAAGTCAGTCAGGCTAAAGCCGATTTGCAGGCGCAATTATCGGCAACAAACGCCAAGCAGCAAGCAACCGAACAGCAATTGGGTGTGTGCGATACTCATAATGTCAAACTTTACGAGGCCGCGAAGGAATTGCTGGAGCGCTACGAAAACAAGGGTGCATTGGCTAGCGTGCTGCAGCGTGAAGCCTTGTTGCAATTCAACAGTGTCGAGATGGAAACCATTGTTCAGGAGTATGAAGACAAGTTGAACGCCAGTAAATATCAAAAACAATCCGCTGCGGATAGCGGCGCGGCGCCAGCTGGCGTTCAATAGTTTCTCCACTCAGGTGCGGCAACATGCCGCACCTCGACCCTCACCGTTTTACCGAAAGCCTTAAGGCTTGGTCGCGTAAATAAGTTAAAATCCTAAAAAGCGGCGCTCCATCATGGCAGCTACATAATCAAACGCACGAATTATCGAGAGACTAATGACAACGAAACAAAATTTTTTAAAAAATCTAGGCATTGTTGTGTTATCGACCGGCTTGGTGGCCTGTAACGGCGCCGATGAACGGAAAGCGAAATACATGGAAGAAGGCAAACAGCTATATCAAGCGGGAGATTATGAGAAAGCATTGCTTGCCTATAAAAACGTGCTGCAAATCGATCCCAAGGATTGGGAAACTCACTTCCAGATTGCGGAAGCGTTGAGTAAACAAGGCAAAATCGAAAATGCCTTCAAGGAATACAGTACCGTCGTTGCCGGCAACGAAAATCACGTGATGGCGCGGGTTCGGGTCGGTCAGTTGTTATTGTTGAATCGAGCGGTAGACGACGCGGAAAAAATGGTCGGTGAAGCGCTGGCCAAGGAACCGGATAATGTCGAGGCTTTGGTTTTGTTTGCCGGCGTACAAGCAGCCAAAAATAACAGCGACGGCGCGATTATGACGGTGGAGCGCGCCTTGAAAAACAGCCCGGACGATGTGCCGGCTACTTTGATGATGGCTTCAATTCAGGCGCGCTTGGATAAAGTCGATCAAGCCATTGCCTTATTGAAGCAAACGATTGAAAAGAAGCCCGATAACGTTGCGTTGCGCAGCATGCTGGCCGGCTTGTACGCTAAAAACAATCAAATTGCCGAGTCCGAGGCGATGTTGGTGGAAATCGTCAAACTGGACCCGCAGCAGTTACAACATTATCGTACTTTAGCTTTGTTCCAGGTCGGTACCAAACAAGTCGATAAAGCCGAAGCGACTTTGCGTGATGCGGTAAGCAAATTGCCGGACAACGATACGGCCAAGACTTATTTAGTCGATTTCCTGTTGGAAAAACGTAGTCCGGAAGTGGCCATCGCCGAGCTGCTGCCGATGATAGAGCAAAAGCCGCAAGCGTATGAGTTGAAATTCAAACTGGCCAATATCCAGCTTTCCAAAAAAGAAATCGATAAGGCCGAAGCGACTATGAAAGAAGTCGTCGAACAGGATAAGTTAGGTCCCAGCGGCATCACCGCGCGGAATAAATTGGCTGCCTTGTATGCCATGACCAAGCGTGGCGACGAGGCTAAAGCGTTGATCAAGGAAGTGTTGGATAACAATCCGCGCGATGCCGAGGCCTTAACGTTACGCGGTCAATTTGCCTTGGGCGAAAATAAAATTCCCGACGCGATTGCCGATTTTCGTTCGGTATTGGTTGATCAACCCAATAATATCGGGGTGCTGAAAATGCTGGCCGCGGCCCATCTTCGTAATAACGAGGAAGAACTGGCCAGAGAGAACATGGAAAAAGTGGTCGCTGCCGCACCGGGTGACGAGACTGCCCGGCTGGATTTGGTCAGCTTACATATGAAAGCCGGTCACCAAGATCAAGCAAAACAGCAGCTTGAAGCACTGATGAAAGCCAATCCGAAAAGTCTGAAAGGCTTGGAGGCGATGTTTAAAATGGAGTTGTCGCAAAAGCATTGGGATAAGGCGCAGGATATTGCCAAGCAGGTGCAGCAACTATCGGATAAGGATGCCACCGGTTTTTACATGTCCGGTTTGGGGTATCAGGCGGAAGGTAAGCTGGAAGCAAGCACCGAAGCCTTTCAACAGGCCTTGGCGCGTAAGCCGGATGCAATTGAGCCTTTGACCGAGATGGTAAAAAGCTATCTGGTATTGAAGCAGTCGGACAAGGCTATCGGCAAATTACAGCAAGTCATCAAACAGCAACCGGATCATTTCATTGCTTACAATTTGATGGGCGGCGCTTATCTGAACGAACAAAAATTTGCGGACGCAAAAACAGCTTATACAAAAGCTTTGAGTATTAAACCGGACTGGTATAGTCCTTATCGGAATTTGGCCTTGATCGAACTGGCGCAAAAAAACAAAGCTGAAGCCATCGATATTTATAAAAAAGGTATTGAGAAGACTAAAGGCGCGTTGGAACTGGTTGACGACTTGGCGCGTTTGTATCATCGCGATGGTCAACATGAGCAGGTTCTGGCGCTTTACGAAGAGTCTTACAAACTGCATCCGGATTCGGTGGTTGCGGTTAATAATCTGGCCAGTTACTTGTCGGATTTTTCGTCCAGCCCGGATAGCCTGGAGCGTGCGGCTAAGTTGGCCGAGCCTTTGTTGCAGACTAATAATCCCAACATGATGGATACGGCTGCTTGGGTTGCCTATAAACAAGGCAATTACGACAAAGCCAAAGAAATCATGTTGAAAGTGATCGAACGTGATCCGCAATCACCGATCAGCAATTATCACTTGGGGATGGTTTATTTCAAGCAAAACGATCCGGTTAAAGCCCGCGAGTATTTGCAAAAAGCGGTCGATAAAAAAGTGGAATTCGATGGCTTGAATGAAGCGAAGGATGTTTTGAGTAAACTCTGATAGGAAATGCAGGGACGTGGCTACCGCAAGTAGCCACGTCACACCGGTTTAAATCCCGGTATAGCCGATTTTATTATCGGTAGCTTTATTGAATACTGTCCCCAGTACGTTGGTGTCTTTTAACAAAGAAGCGGCGTGCTTCAACTGTTCGGTCTTGGTATGACCCTCGTCGATCACCAGCAACACGCAATCCACATAAGGCGAGAAACCCAGCGTATCGTCGTGCGACAAAATCGGCGGCATATCGAAAATAATGATACGCGAGGGGTAACGGCTTTTCAGTTCGTTAACCAGTCGTACCATCTTCGGCGAGCGCAGCATTTCCGTGGAGTTAAACAAGGGTTTGCCGGCCGGCAACACTACCAGTCGTTCTATGCCCGGATTAATCAGCATGGAGCTTAATTCAGTGTCATGCAGCAAATAGTCGCTAAGACCAGCGCCCGGCTGAATGCCGAATAATTGGTTGATGCTGGGATTCTGGAAGTTGGCATCGACGAACAGGGCGGTACGGTCGAGTTCCATCGCCATGCTGATGGCTAAATTCGCAGCCGTTAAGCTATTGCCGGTGCCGTCGCTGGGGCTGGTGATAGCCATCGTCTTCCATTCCATAGCATCCATTTGTTGTAAACAGCGGGTGCGCAACATTCGGTAGGATTCCAGCCATTTACCAGGTAGTGCTGCGGAAATAATCCGGTTTTGCTTCAGTAAGTTTTGATCCGGACTATGCACCCGCGTTTGGGTATAAGCGATGCTGACTTTGTCGCCGGGTTGATTCGCTAATGAAGCGGCCGTCGGACTGTTTTTTTCCACGAGGTTTTCAATGGGGTTCATAAATTTTCCCTTAACTGATTAATTGCCCACGACACGTAGTAATTTGTACCAAAATACATCTAGCGGCATGACGATAAAATGAAATGCAACGACAGCCAGAATGCCGGCGATTGCCATGCCTATCAACAACATCCGCCGTTCGTTTTTATGAGCTTGATGTTCCTTCTGACTTTCAAAATAAGGTATCGAAGCCAAAGGTTCCACACCGAGAATCGCAGCGACCGCTTTTGGGCTATTGATGGTCGAATCCAGCATTTCGGTCAACGCGACTGCGCCAAAACCGCTAGCCAAAGCCAGCACCATGCCCAGTACCATAATCGCAATCCGATTAGGGCTAACCGGTTGTAGCGGCTCTTGCGGCGGGTCGATTAAGGTGAAACGCTCGCCTTTTCTTTCCATCTCCAATTGTTGCGAGATTTGCGCTTCCATCTCGCGCGTGCTCACTTCCCGATAGCGCAGATTGGTATTGTCCAGATCCTGGATCAAGTCCATGTATTCTTTTTCAACCAGCGGCGATTGACGCAAGCTCTGGCGCAATTCTTCCATTTTGCTTTGCACGCGGCCGCGGGTGAAATTCAAAGACTCGATTTCGGTATTGACTGAAGCCAGCTGGGATTTCAAGGTGATATAGGCTGGGTTATCCGGTTGAATGTCGGTGTTGCTGTAGTCGCTCTGTTTCGCTGTAGCCAGGCTTTGTTGCAATGCGCTGATTTGTTTTTGTAGTTTCACCACGTCCGGATGTTTGTCGGAATACTGTTTCAACAACAAGGCCAGTTCCGCTTTTCTGTCGGTTAGTTCGCCGTTCATCGCGTTTAGATCGGTATTGGAGCCGATTTCTTTCTGCAATGAGTCGATTTCCCGTTTGATTTTAATCACATCGGGATGACTGGCGGAGTGGCTGGATAACACGGATGGATATTGCGATTGCAGTTCCTTCAAGCGGTCTTTCATATCAAACACCCGGTTACCCACGGCATTGGTAGCCATCGCATTCGGGTCGATTTGCGCCAACTCGCCTTCCAGATAGAAACGCCGGTCCTGCAATGAGCGTTCTTGGCTGTCCATTTGCAGCAACTGATTGCTCAAGGATGTCAGTTCTTGCTGATTCAACGCACTGATTTGCGGCAGCTGGTTCAGGTTTTTCTCTTTGAAATTAGCAAGGTTTTGTTGAATTTCCTGGATCTTGGCTTTAAGGCGTTTGGATTCCTCGCTCAAAAACAATGCCGCATTTTCGGCGGATTCGGTGCGCGATTTGATGTTTTCCTTCAAGAATAAGGAAGTTAATTCGTTGGCTACTTTTTGCGCAAGCGTTGGCGATTTGTCGTCGAATGTCAGTGTGAAAGCGATGGTGGCTTGTTGGGCCGGGCCGCTTTTATTATTGGCAACGTCCGCACTGATGGTTTCCACTTTTATACTTTTACGCATTTTTTCCAGAATGACTTCTTCCGGCTTTTTTTGCCGTTCCTCTGCGTACAGATCGTATTTCTTGATGATTTCCGTCAAATTCGGTCGGGTCATGATCCTTTGGCTGATCATCTGAATCCGTTGGTCCGCGAACGTGGTAACGGTGGAATGCACCAGTTCGGCGGGGATTTCCTGCGCTTCGATCAAAATGGTGGACGTAGAACGGTACACAGCCGGTAACAGCACTGCCAAAACGATGCTGATTAGCGCGATGATTAGAAACGGAATAATCAAAAACTTTCTACGTCGTTTGATGGTTTTTAGGTAGTCCTTGATGTCGATGGCTTGATTTTCCACGCTATTTCACCTGACGATTGATTTGAGGTTGATAAGAGAATTGCAGTTGTACGCTATCGCCGGTTATGGTCTGGTTGTTTGATTCATACACCTGCTGGCGATAGCTATAAGACAGATCCAAATTGATTTCCGGCGTCCAGCGCCATTGAACATTCGGTGATAGGGTAATGAACGTACGGTTATTACTTCTACTGGTATCGTTACTAAAAGTGGATATCGATTCAGATAACAAGTAATTCGCGTTGATACCGGTGGACAATCGTTCGGTGAGATTGTAACGACCTCGAGCTGAAAAGGTAGTTGAGGTTTGCTGGTTACCAGTGCTGGCTGGGTTGAGCTGTTGTCCGGCACTTAAACTAAAGTCACCCCAATCGCTTTTACGAGCTAGACTTGCAGAAAACACGTTGCCTACCGTGTTTCTTGATAAGGAAGACTGTTGGCTAAGCGGAAACGGAATTGTCGTGTTTCTGAAATAAGTAAATTGTGTGCTTTGGGTGTCGGTATCCCGGATACCGGCTGAAAACGTTAGTTGAGTTTGCTCGTCAAATAGATATTGCAGGCCGGCCTGATAGGTAAAGGTTGTCGATTTTTGGCTAAAGCCCGTTGTTATGGGGATAACTCCAAACGCTAATCCCGGATTCTGGTTTGCCGATTCATACTCAGAGTACGCCCCTGTCAGGTTAAACGACAGACGTTCGGTGTAAGCATGGCTGGCCGTTGCCGAATATTGCTGGAAACTATAATCCGAGTAATTGAGGTTGTTGATCAGGTTTTGCGCTCTGTCAAATGCGACATCCTGGTAGCTATAACCCAATTGTAGAGAGCTTTTTTCAGTCAGATTATAAGTGACAGTTGGGGACACTGATTTGGTGTTGCGAGGTACGAGAAGTTGCACGCCACCCGCTTCATTGATTTGGGTCGGATCTATTACGGTAGGATCAAGTTGGTTATTGATCGAGGATTCTTCCGCGTAGCTTGCCGCCAGATCGGTTTTGAAACGTTCGCCTTGGTATTTATGGCTGAGGTTGACGAGTTTCTCGGAAAAATCCAGAGCCGAATCGCTACTGTAAATTAACTCGTTCCACCTGAAGCGAGTATTCAATTCGTTGTCGTCGGCAAGATAACCGAACATCACACCTGGAGAAATGGTGCTGATCAGGTTGCTATGTCTTGGATTGATCTGCATGCGTACATTATTGTCATACCGCTCCCTGAAGCTGAATTCAGGTTTGAACAACAAATCTAGCGCATAGCCGTCCCCGCTGAACAAAACCAGCGCGGGTAGCAAAAAATCCGTTTTTATCTTCATAGATAGTGCTTCTATCTAATTCCGCTTAGGGTACGGTGACCGTGTCTCCCGGTTCCAGCAGGATGTTTTGTTCCAGATCCTCGCCATCAATCACATCGCTATAGTCGAAAGGAAACACTTTAACTTGATCGCCGGTGCGGCGAATAATGCTGATCGAACCTTCCTTGGCGAATACAGTCAGGCCTCCAGCCAGGCTGAGCGCTTGCAGCACGTCCATGCGTCTGCCGGAAAACACTTGACCGGGCTTATTGACTTTACCGATAACGAAGACCGAGTTGCCCTGGTTGTTGAGTAATTTAACCGAAATGGATGGGTCGGAAATATAGTCGGCCAGCCTGCTGGTTAAATTGTCTTTCAGCTCGGTAATGGTTTTACCGGCGGCGCCTACCGTACCAATCAAGGGGAAAATAATGGTGCCGTCGGGGGAAATCAGAATTTGCAATTGTTGCAAGCCTTCTTCTTTCCAGACAGTGATTTCCAATGCATCACCTGGTGACAGCTGGTAAGCCGCATAGTTAGTCTGCTCAATAGTCACCGTCGGTGCCGGGCTGATGGTAGCGTTTACAGGTTCTATGGGCGGCGCGGGTGGGATCTGGGTTTCCGATTCCGCTAAGGCAGTGGTGGAGCAAAGCAGACAAAACGAGAAAAGAGTAATTATCTGTTTCAAAATGTATTCCTTTATGATGTTATTGAGGTTGCAATCCGTACGTTCCGAACCAAACGCCAAAGTAGGGCCGGATTTTAATAACGGAATATAACAATAATAAGACGATCCCAAACGCAGTCCTAGGTGCGAAACACCTAGACATTTCATGAGATTATAACCGGGAATGACTGTGTTTTGTTCGAATTAGACTGTAATTTAACCAAATATTAATGAAGCTTTGGGAGTAAGCCAATGATGGTGAACGATTTTCTACAACGTGTTAAGTCCGGACAGCCGGTCGAATTTCAGGAAACCATAGCGCTTATTGCCGAGCATTATGACTACCAACCTACTGAATTCAGTAACGGCTTGCAACAACCTTTGGTAAACGAAGCGGGTCGTAACGAGGGCTCTTGCAAGATTTTTGCGTTCGCCAAATTGCATCAACTGACTGTCGAGCAAACTCTGGCGCTATTCGGTGATTATTATCGGCAGGATGTGCTCGGGAATCCGGCCGGCAAAGATCATCAAAATATCAGAAACTTTATGCGTGATGGTTGGGACGGTATTGTGTTTAAAGGCGAGGTCTTGCAGGCCAAATAATTGCCGTGCAAATCGATGTATTGCTGATCGGCCAGGGCTTGGCAGGCAGTTTACTGGCCTGGGAATTATTGCAACGGCAATTGCGTATATTGGTGGTGGATGATGGCACCGAAAACGCCTCACAAGTCGCGGCCGGTTTAATCAATCCGGTTACCGGCCAACGCTTGGTAAAGCAGGTGGATGTCGAAACATTGCTACCGGCCGCGATGCATGTTTATCGGCAACTCGGGATGCAGTTTGGGCAATCTTTTTATGTGCAAATGCCGATGCTGAAAATTCTGCGTACGGAAAAAGAGCTTGAAATTGCCGAGCGCCGCTTAAGTCAGCCGGATTATCGCGACTATTTATTGGGTTTGGCGCCCGCTCCCGCAGAGCTCGATGCGGCTTACGGTGTGTTACAGCAAGGGAAAACCGGCTATTTGCGGACCGAAGCATTGTTGAGCCAGTTGCGCGATGTTTTACGGAGCAAAAACTGTTATCGGCGCAATACTCTGCAATACGGTGAAATTAACCTGGGGCCGGCATTGCGTTGGCATGACATATACCCCCGACACATCGTGTTCTGCGAAGGCTATCAGGCGGTTAACAATCCATGGTTCAAGTATTTGCCGTTTCAATTGGCAAAAGGAGAAATATTGGGGTGTGAAAGCGGGCAAGATATTCCGAAACACATTTTGAATTACGGGCATTGGCTGATTCCACTTGAGTCCAGGCGCTTTAAAACCGGCGCCACTTTCGATACCAATCAACTCGACAATTTGCCGACCCAACAAGCGCAAACCGCTTTATTGGCGAGCTTGCGTGCGGTTTGTCCTCAACAGCGAACCCTTGATGTGTATCAGCATCGGGCTGGCATCCGGCCGGCCACGCTGGATAAGCAGCCGTTTATCGGCACTCATCCTCGACATTCGCAACTGCATATTTTCAATGGTTTTGGCGCCAAAGGCAGTTTAGCGATTCCCTGGTATGCCGCCCGATTTGCCGATTACCTGCAACAGCAAGCCGGCTTGCCGTCAGCCTGTAATATCCGCCGCTATGATGAAACGCATTTCCCTGCTTGAAATTGCTCACGACATTGTCGGCTCATATATTGAGCCGGCGGATATTGCGCTGGACGCGACGCTGGGCAACGGTCACGATACGGTGTTTCTGGCGCGGAGCGTCGGAACCGATGGTCATGTGTTTGGCTTCGATATCCAACCGCAAGCGCTAATCAAAAGTTTTCAGCGTTTACTTCAGCATGATTTGCAGCGCCGGGTGACACTGCGTCTCGCCAGCCATGCCGATATGCTGTCGCATATTCCCAAGCAATGGTATGGCCGGGTGAGGGCGGTGATGTTCAATTTGGGTTATTTGCCCGGCGCCGATAAAGCCGTGATTACCCAAATCGATTCGACGCTAGCTGCCTTGGATAGCGCGTGCGTTTTGCTGGCGCCGCGTGCCGTGATCACGGTATTAGCCTATCCGGGTCACGCCGGCGGAGATCTGGAAACCGAGCAGTTGGCGGCATGGTGCCGGCAGTTGGATAGGACGTGTTTCACTTCGGAAGTTGTGCTTAGCAGTCACGACAAGCCCAGCGCGCCCCGGCTTTTTGTTATTCGCAAACAAGCCGATCTGCTATGATTGCGCTCCTTTTTTTACTAGTAACAGATGTGCATCATGTCAGAATTCAATAACGTCACCATCGTCAAGCAAGCCAATGTATATTTCGACGGCAAAGTGAACAGCCGCACGATACGTTTTGCCGACGGTTCTTCAAAAACCTTGGGATTCATGCAGCCCGGCGAATATACCTTCAACACGGCTGAGCCCGAGTTGATGGAAATTCTGGCTGGGGAATTGCAGGTGCTGTTGCCGGGTAGTGATGAATGGCAAACCGTGAAAGGCGGCGAGTCTTTCAATGTGCCTGGGAATGCGGCATTTACCATGAAGGTGAGTATTGCCAGCGATTACTGCTGTTCTTTTTTGAAGTAAGCGCCGGATGGAAAAAGTAGCGATTTTTGTCGACGTCCAGAATATTTACTACACCACCCGGCAACGCTACCAGAAACATTTCAATTACAGCGCGTTTTGGCAGCAGGCAACCGCGGGTAAACAGGTTGTCGCTGCCATTGCTTATGCCACCGATCGCGGTGACAGCAAGCAGCAGGGTTTTCAGCAAATCCTGAAAAACATCGGTTTTACCGTCAAACTAAAGCCCTATATCCAGCGCCGCGACGGCACCAGCAAGGGTGATTGGGATGTGGGGATCACGTTGGATGTAATGGATTATGCCGCGCGGGCAGATCGCATTATTCTATTGTCCGGCGACGGCGATTTCGAGTTGCTGTTGCAAAAGGTGCGCAACGATTTTGGCACTTCCAGCGATGTTTACGGGATTCATAGTTTAACCGCACCGGCCTTGATTCAGGCAGCCGACAATTTTATTGCCATTGCCGGCGCACTACTGCTGTAAGACGTTTGGGTGTTTTGCCTATTTTTTGTCGGGGTCTTCTTCCACCAATTCTTTGCCTTTCTCCGCGGAGCTGGCGGCTTCTTTGGGTTCGGGAGCATTTTGATTGTTTTTGCGGGCAAAGGTATCGGGTTCGTCGCTGCCGAACAAACCGCTGATTTTTTCCCACATCGAGCGTTCCAGATCGCGTTTTGGTACATCGACGCTGGTTTCCGTGGATTCTTTGACGACCGGCATCGAGCTGGGTCTAAAGTCGCCTTGCACGCCCATCAAATTGTCGCCGTTGAAAAATAAAGACACCCGTTTTTGCACCCGGTCTTCGCCGCCCGGTTGTTCCGAATATAAATAGTCCCAGCGTTTTTCGTGAAAGGCATCCGACAGCATCGGCGAGCCCATGATATACAAGACTTGACGTTTGGTCATATTCGGCCGGAGTTGGTTGATCATGCTTTGATCGATGATATTGCCTTGCTCAATATCCAGCGTGTACACGCCGGGCAAGTTAGTGAGGATGGTACTGCAAGCGCTAATCGATAAACTGGTGGCGGCCGCTAGCAAAAAAGTCGATTTTTTCATGAGGAGTGAATGGAGTCTGACGACAAACGATGGGCCATTATCCCATAATTCTGTCAGCGGCTTGGCGCAAAAAACGATACAATGTTGCGGATTATCGGTTTAAAGGAGGCGGGCTTGTGGAAACTCAGGATTTGCGTAATGCGGGCTTAAAGGTGACCTTGCCCAGAATCAAAATTCTGGAGATTCTGGAAAAACAGCAGGACGACAGACATTTGTCGGCCGAGAAGGTCTACAAAATCTTGTTGGCCGAAGGCGAGGAAATTGGCCTGGCCACTGTTTACCGCGTGTTAACACAGTTCGAAGCCGCCGGTCTGGTTAATCGTCATCATTTCGAGGGCGGCAACTCCATATTCGAACTGAATAGCGGCGGTCACCACGATCATGTAGTCTGCATGAAATGCGGGAAAGTCGACGAATTTACCGATGAAGTCATTGAAAAACGCCAATCGGAAATTGCCCTGAGACTGGGTTACACCCTTACCGATCACAGCCTCTACCTTTACGGTTATTGCGCCGCTTGTAAACCCCAAAAAGCTTAAGCATGTTTAAACCTCTCATCCTGTATATCGGGTTACGCTATACCCGCGCCAAAAAACGCACACAATTTATCTCGTTTATTACCTTAACATCCGTGCTTGGTATCGCCCTGGGCGTAACAGCCTTGATCGCCGTGTTATCCGTGATGAATGGGTTTGAAGCCGAATTGCGCGAACGCATTCTCGGTATGACCGCCCACAGTACAATCACCGGCCGCTTCGGTCAGTTGGACGATTGGCAAGCCTTGGAGGAACGGACGCGCAATATGGCGCATGTCGAAGGCGCAGCGCCGTTTATCCATGGTCAAGTGATGGTCAACGCCGACCGCCAGGTCAGCGGTACCTTGCTACAAGGCGTGTTGCCAGAATACGAAGCAAAGGTCTCCGAAGTAGCCAACAAAATGATGTTCGGTAGCCTGAACGATTTGGTCCCCGGCGAGTTTGGCATCGTGCTTGGCGCTGAGCTGGCCAGTTACTTGGGCGTCATGATGGGCGATAAAGTCACCATCATCACCCCGCAAATCAACTCTACGCCCGCCGGTATTCTGCCTCGTATGAAACGCTTCACCGTGGTGGGCGTGTTCAAAGTGGGCATGTACGAATACGACCGCAACATGGCGCTGATGCATCTCGACGATGCCGGCAAATTGTTCCGCTTGGAGCAGGCCGTATCCGGTTTGCGTTTGAAACTGGACGACTTATTCAACGCGCCACGCATCACGCAAGGCCTGGCCGATACCTTAGGCGACGAGTTTCGGGTCAGCGATTGGACCAAGGCCCACAGCAATTTTTTCCGCGCCGTACAAACCGAAAAGCGGGCGATGTTCATCATCTTGTTGCTGATCGTCGCGGTCGCGGCGTTTAACATCGTCTCCACGCTGGTGATGGTGGTCACAGATAAACGCGGCGACATTGCCATTCTGAAAACCCAGGGTTTATCCAACGGTTCGGTGATGGGTATTTTTATCGTCTTGGGTTGCATCATCGGCAGCATAGGCACCTTACTGGGAACCGTCGGCGGTGTTTTGCTGGCTCTAAACGTGGAAACCATCGTGCCGGCTATCGAAAAAGCCTTTGGTGTGCAGTTCATGGCTGCCGACGTGTATTACATCAGCGAAGTGCCGTCAAAACTGATCTGGACCGATGTGTACTGGATAGCCTGCGTGGCGTTTTTACTGTCTTTGCTGGCGACGTTGTACCCAGCTTGGCAGGCGGCGCGTATCAATCCGGCCGAGGTGTTACGTTATGAATAATACCATCGTGTTGCAATGCCAGCAGTTAACCAAGCGTTACGAACAGGGCGATCTGAACGTCGCAGTGTTGCGTGGTGTCGATTTGGCGATTGAAGCCGGTCAACGCGTCGCCATTATGGGCGCATCCGGTTCCGGCAAAAGTACCTTGCTGCATTTATTGGGCGGCCTGGAAAAGCCCAGCTCCGGCTCGGTGATGCTGGATGGCGCCGATTTGAATAAGATTAGCGCTGGCAAACTCAGTCAATTGCGTAACCGTTCGCTCGGCTTTATCTACCAGTTCCATCACTTGCTGGGTGAATTTACCATCCTGGAAAACGTGGCGATGCCGTTGTTGATCGGCAACCGATCCATCAAGCAAGCCCAACAACAAGCCGCCGAATTGCTCAAGCGCGTCGGTTTGGGGCACCGCATGCTGCATAAACCCGGCGAATTGTCCGGCGGCGAAAGGCAGCGTGCTGCTGTGGCCAGGGCTTTGATCAATCAGCCCAAATGCGTCCTGGCCGACGAGCCGACCGGTAATCTGGACAGCAAAACTGCCGAGCAGATTTATCAACTGATGCTGGAGCTAAACCAGGAATTGCAGGTGAGTTTTTTGGTGGTGACGCATGATCCGGATCTGGCGGCAAGGATGGATAGGGTGTTGTATATGGAGGATGGGGTGATTGTGCCGGAACGGGTTCATCATTCTTGATAATGCAAGTCGTCGGGATTGATTATGTGTCGCTATCGCGACGGCTGGTTTAAATGTCGGTTCGCGGACCGACAAGCGCGATACTTTCTTTTGCGTGGCCAAAAGAAAGTATCCAAAGAAAAGGCAACCCGGATGCCGCTTGGTTCCTGCGCGTCGAAGCTTTTATCGAGGGTCGGCAGAAGGGGCTTCCCAGCCCCTCCGCCGACGCGCCGCATCCATGCGGCGCCCCTTCGGACTATTCTCGATAAAAGCCCCGGTGCTCTGCGCGGCATACGGGAGAAACCCCATGCCAAATCCGACAGCTTATTATTTACGAAGCTTGGTAGGGCGCATTAGCGATAGCGTAATGCGCCGAATGACTTAAGGCCAACATACGGCGCAATACGGCTACGCCTATTGACGCCCTACGAATTTCAACTTATGGTCTTATTCTCGATAAAAGCTCCGGTGTTCGGGCCGGCATACGGGAGGGGCCAGCACACCACCTTAGAATTCGAGATTGCTTTTTCCCAGGTTACATTTTGAGCAAAGGGTCTTGAGGTTATCCAGAGTGGTTTCGCCGCCTTTGCTCCAAGCAAGGATGTGATCTAAATGTAATTCCACTCCCGCAGTTTTTGCTGGGCTAGCACCGCAATGTTGGCAAGTAAAGTTGTCTCTAACTAAGACTTTGAATCGCAGCCTCAAAGAAGGATCACGGCCAGTTGTGCGGAAATTGGATTTTGCTTCTTGTTTCGCAGGGACCGTCACGTCAGCTGAGTTTGCGTATTCTATGAAATGCTCAAGCGAAGTAACCCAAGATTTGAATCTTCGGTTATATGCGCTTTGTGAAATTTTTGATGGGGGATTTGCTAATTCTGATCGGCGTGGCTGTCTTCCGTAGTGTTTCCACAGTAACAGAATATTCTCAAATAGTGCTTCGTCAGAAATATAGCATTGGTTAGATATAGACAACCCTGCCGCTTCTAACGCTTTGTTCCAAGAGCCAAACCTACGTCCAACATTTGAGGTGTCATATTGTCCGTGTTCTTGGTAGAGCTTCTGGGTGACTTTGGAAGAATTTGTTTGATTAGCGACTCGCTTCAAATCACTTATTAACTCTTCGTCAGTTACTGGTGCATTTTTTACTCGCTCTAGCGTAAACTTTTGATCTGGCATTCAATCGGACAACCTCATCCCAATAACGCCTGGATCGCATTTTTTGCCAAATCGGCGTAGCGAGATGTTTTAAACCGGCATTCGCCGATAAAGTGTACAAAGCAAGTTCCGGGGATTTTCATTTTGCCGCAGTCAGTATATTTGGGGTGCGGTAAAACTATGGATTTATCAAGATTTGCCACCACCACATTGGACATTACTTGCTCGCTACCCCATTGGTGCCATTTGGCGCCAATTTCTTTTTCAATTTTCTGCGAGAAGTCGACGATAAATTGTTTATCGAAAGATGCCTTCGGAAAGCCTGAAAAACCAGCACAGCCTCTGACGTACCGTAAGTTTTCACAATCATCAAGGTTTATAAATCGCGACTCCGCAAGCATCTGCACGTGCGAATCCATAGTCGGCGCGTTATTTTTTTGTACTCTTTCGGAGGAAACCGTCATGCTTTCTATTTCTTGATTGTCCCAAGTGCCAATTACGAAGCCGGTATTTGTGGCTATGCACTCGTTTACTTCGGGCATATCCGCCAATGTCAGAGTGTCGCTGTCGAGTTGGATGACAAAATAGTCTTTAACAAAATCAGCAATGGCCAATAGCCTTTCCCAGCAGCCACCCGATGGGCAACCGGCTGCGGAAAATTGCGTACGGTCGTGAATGTCAGCTATCGGCAAGTGACTGCGAAGCAATGCCTGATCGGCCGCTGTCAGGCTACCATCGTTGATGATAAATATTTTGGCTAACGGCACTTTGTTTGCGAAAGTTTTAATAGCCACCAGAAACATAGTCAGATCTTTGTGCTGTAACTGGGTCAATACTGCTACCGGTTGGTCTGTGCCGGCAGTAACCGGGGCCGTATTGAACACCTGTCTACACGTGTAAGAAAACCGGTATCTGTTTAACTTATCTTTAATTGAATAAAACATGATTACTATGATCTGAAAGGCTAGGTTTTAGACTAAGGTATGGGTTCTTTTAAGCCAACGGGCAAAGAATAGTCAAAATTCCAAAAAACGACATCTGGCTATGGGATGAATAAATGGATACCTTGAGTCTATGTCGGAATGCTAAGCCGCTGCATAAACCGGAAACCGCGCGCACAACAAATGCACTTTTTCCCTAACCGCATCAATCACGCTCTCATCTTCAATGTTATCCATCACATCGCACATTAAATGCGCGACTTGGCGAACTTCATCTTCCTTGAAGCCGCGAGAGGTAGGGGCCGGTGTGCCGACGCGAATGCCGCTGGTGACGAATGGCGATTGCGGGTCGTTGGGGACGGCGTTTTTGTTGACGGTGATGTGCGCGCGGCCCAAGGCGGCGTCGGCGGCTTTGCCGGTGATGCCTTTGGGGATTAAAGACACCAACATCAAATGGTTGTCGGTGCCGCCGGAGACCACGTCAAAACCGCGTTGAATAAACACTTCCGCCATAGCTTGGGCGTTTTTGACTACTTGTTGTTGGTAGGTTTTAAATTCCGGGGTCATGGCCTCTTTAAAGGCTACGGCTTTGGCGGCGATAACGTGCATCAGCGGGCCGCCCTGTATGCCAGGGAAGATGTTGGAGTTGATCTTTT
Organism: Methylomonas methanica; assembly: GCF_001644035.1. Taxonomy (GTDB): domain Bacteria; phylum Pseudomonadota; class Gammaproteobacteria; order Methylococcales; family Methylomonadaceae; genus Methylomonas; species Methylomonas methanica_A. Next base: position 54,441 of record NZ_LUUG01000093.1, on the reverse strand, counting down.
TTTCCAGATCCGGATTGCTCTTGCACAAAATCAAGCCGCCGCGCGGGCCGCGCAGGGATTTGTGGGTGGTGCTGGTGACCACGTCGGCGATAGGCACGGGATTGGGGTACAAACCGGCCGCAACCAAGCCGGCGACATGGGCCATGTCCACCACCAGATAAGCGCCGACTTTATCGGCGATGTCGCGGAAGCGTTGCCAGTCCCAAATGCGCGAATACGCTGAGAAGCCCGCGATGATGAGTTTAGGTTTGTGTTCCAAAGCCAGCGCTTCGACTTGCTCGTAATCGATTTCGCCGGTGTCTTTATTTAAGCCGTATTGGATGGCGTTGTAGATTTTGCCGGAGAAATTGGGTTTGGCGCCGTGGGTTAAATGGCCGCCATCTGCCAGGCTCAAACCCAGAATGGTGTCGCCGGGTTGGATTAGCGACATGAACACGGCCATATTCGCTTGCGAACCGGAGTGTGGCTGCACATTGGCATAGTCGGCGCCGAACAGTTCTTTGGCGCGATCGATCGCCAACTGTTCGACGATGTCCACATATTCGCAGCCGCCGTAATAGCGCTTTTCCGGATAACCTTCCGCGTATTTGTTGGTCAACAGCGATCCTTGTGCTTCCAAAACGCGGGGGCTGGCGTAGTTTTCAGAGGCGATTAGTTCGATATGGTCTTCCTGACGTTGCCGTTCCTGTTCCATGGCCTGGAATAATTCGTTATCAAAACCTTCAATGGTCATCGATGTGCTAAACATGTGGTCTCCTCAATAGGGGTCGGGTTATGCGTCGGGGTGCAGCAGCAGAATTTGCAGATCGGCGACATTGGTGCCGGTTGCGCCGCAGCGTAGTAAATCGTTGGCGGCTTTGAGGGCCGGATAGGCGTTATTATCGTTCAGCATGGCGTCCGGGTCGAGAGCCGCGTCGCGCATGCGCTGCAAAGTGTCGTTATCCACGATGCCGCCGGCAGCATCGGTAGGGCCGTCGCGGCCGTCAGTGCCGCCGCTTAAAAACGTCCACGCGTTATTCAGGCCATATTTTTCCGCAGCCAGCGCGAAGGCTAGCGCCATTTCCTGATTGCGGCCACCTTTGCCTGTGCCTGTTAAGGTGACGGTGGTTTCGCCGCCGGCGATCAGGGCTAAGGGTTGTGTTGTGTCGGTTGCCAATGTAAGTGCATGAAGAGCCAGTTGCTCGGCTACCAAACGCGCTTCGCCGCATAATTGTTTGCTGTAAAGCCGGGTTTGATAACCCAAGTTGATTGCCTTATCCATTGCGGCATCAACGCTGGTGGCATTGCTGCCCACCAAGGTGTGGCTGGTGTGGTGGAAGATCGGGTCACCGCTTTTCGGCGTTTCGATGTGTAAGCCTTGGACACCTTGTTGAAGATGGTTTTGCACGCTGGGCGGTGTTTTCTGCCAGATACCGAATGATTCCAGAACGGCGACAGCGTCAGCGAAGGTGGTGTCGTCGGCGACGGTGGGACCGCTGGCGATAGCGCTCAAATCGTTATCAAGGACGTCCGATAGAATCAGTGCATGCAAGTCGGCGGGTGCGGCAAATCGGGCCAGGCCACCGCCTTTAAGTTGCGATAGATGCTTACGGACGCAATTGATTTGATTGATGGTAGCGCCCGAGGCCAGCAATAACTGGGTGGTGAGGATTTTTTCCGCCAGATTGATGCCTGCGGCCGGGTAGGGCAGCAGTGCCGAGCCGCCGCCGGAAATCAGTACCAACACCAGTTCGCCGGGGTTGGCGTCGCTCAAGCGGGTGGCAAGGGTTTTTGCCGCGTGCAAGCCGGCCGCGTCCGGCAGCGGATGGCCGGCGCCGAACACTTGGCAATTCTCGACGACATCAATGTTGTCGTAGTTGGTCACGACCATGCCTTTGCCGGCAAACCAAGCCTCCGGGATGCTGGCTTGCGCTGCATCGGCCATGGCGCAGGCCGCCTTACCGAAGGCGATCAGATGAATGCGCCGCCAATCGCCGCTGCGATAGCCGGTTTGCGGAGAACCAATATGTAAAAGTTCGCTATCGGCTTTAAGAAAGTGCCTGACGGCAAGATGCGGATCTGCGGCAGCGACACCCGCTTGAAAAATGGCGGCTGCATGTTCGCGCGCACTTGGCTGGACGGCGGACATAACGATTCTGCAGCGCCTTAGGCCATGGCTTTAGCGAGTGCGAAGATAATTTCCGCGTCGAACACCTGCTTGTTGCTTTCGAACAGTTTGGCGATGCAGGCGCGGTGCAATGCCAGCTTTAACGCACCAAAGCCGATAGCTCCCCACACTATTTTGCCGTGTCGTTCTTCGCCACGATCCAGCACGTCGGTACCGCCAATCCCCACCGGCGGAGTGGCGTTGGCATCTGCCAACAATTGCAGGTGCGGATTGTTTTGCCAGTGTTCCGGTTTTAAGAGTTCGACGCCGGCGGCGCCGGTAGCTAAAACGATATTGGCGTCTTGAATCGCGGCGGCGCGACTGTCATAGTCCGCTGCTTCCATGGGCGTCAGGTCAACACCAAAACGCTTTTTCATCGCGTAACAAGCCTTCTCCGCGTTAAAAATATGCCGAGAAGTGATGCTGACTTGCGCGCCCTCCAGTGCCATCATCGCTGCTGCGCGTTGTCCGACCGGACCGGTGCCGGCCAACACCACGGCCTTTTTGCCGGCCAGGTTAGCGCTGCTGCCCAATTTGGCAACGGCGGCGGCGGCTGTAGTATTGCTGCCGTTACTGTCCAGCATCACCGAGACTTGGAAGCCGGGAAAAAAATGCTTCTGCACCGCAATAAGTAAACTCTGCCCGGCTTCGATATTGCTGCCGCCGATAAAAATCGCGGTGTTTTTTTTGTCTTTGGGGGCGCGGGTGAAGATCGTACCGTCTACCAAGCTGCCAACGTTGTCGGGGGTGATGTTGCCGTAACCGATGACATGGTCCGCCCCGCCGTCGTAAGCGACTACGGTGTCGAAAGCCGAAGGGTGGGTGTCGGTGTCGAACTGGAATAACAATTTTTTCATTAAGCTACCTGATATAAAAAATGGTGGCCCGGTGGGAGAAGGTTAGCCGCGGGCATTATACAGAATAATATTTACCTCGCCGCAGAATCCAAACCGGTTTTGGAAAGCTGGAATTAGAGATTGTTTGCTCAAAAACTTTATGTCATATTGGAAAAGCCTGCCGTTGAGTCGGGTGTGGATGAATCCAATTATTAAAGAGGAACGCAGATGAAAACGCCCGTCGATATTGCTGTAACAGGTGCAGCTGGTCAGATTAGTTATTCCTTGTTATTCCATTTGGCGTCCGGCGAGCTGCTGGGGCTAGATCAGCCTATCGTGTTGCGTCTATTGGAAATTCCGCCAGCTATGAAGCAGTTACAAGGCGTGGTGATGGAGTTGAATGATTGCGCGTTTCCGCTGATCAACAAAATCATCATTACCGATGATCCGAAAGTGGCATTCGATAACGTCGATTATGCTTTTTTGGTGGGCGCTAAGCCGCGCGGACCGGGGATGTTGCGCAGCGATTTGTTATTGGATAACGCGCAGATTTTTATCACCCAAGGCCGGGCGCTGAATGAAGTAGCCAGCCGCAATGTCAAGGTATTGGTGACTGGCAATCCGGCTAACACCAACGCCCTAATCGCGATTAATAACGCACCGGATTTGGCGCCGGAATGTTTTACGGCGATGACCATGCTGGATCATAAACGCGCGATTAGCCAAGTTGCCGAGAAATGTGGCGTTTTGAGTAGAGACGTGAAAAACGTTGCAATTTGGGGTAACCATTCCTGTACACAATATCCTGATTTACATCATGCCAAAGTCAAGGGTATGGATGTGTTGTCCTTGGTCGAGCAATCGTGGTTTGTCGATGAATTTATTCCCACCGTGCAGTACCGCGGTACGGAAATTATCAAAGTACGTGGCCAGTCCAGCGCGGCGTCTGCTGCGCATGCGGCAATTGAACATATGCGGGTATGGGTGTTCGGCACCGACCCTGGTGACTGGGTGAGTATGGCGGTAGCATCCGACGGCAGCTACGGGATTGAGGAAGGATTGGTCTACTCTTTCCCGGTTACCGTCGTCGATGGGCAGATCAATATTGTTAAGGGCTTGGACCTTAACGAATTCGGTTTGGCAAGATTGCGTCAAAACGAAGTAGAGTTAAAAGAAGAGCGGCAAGCGATCAAGCATTTGCTCTAATTGCCCGAGTGGCGAAGCTCGGCGGCTATTCAGCACGGCTGGGCGTATCGTACATCCCCCATCTTGCGGTATAGCTTAACAACTACCGCGCCATTATCTTTTTCTGATGTTTTCCTGCTCTTGAGTCGCCGGACCGCATTGCGGCCGGCCGATTAATAAGGCGCCGCCATCCGTGGCAGCTTGTTAACGACTGGTAAAAAGCACTCTAGCCTCTCTTCCAGAAAGGGTTAGAGTAGCTCATTAAAATCTTGAATCGGTCGGGGTCTTTAGTGGATACGCCGGAGATCGCTTGGGCGAGGCGGGCAACAAAATAGTGTTTTATTATTTTGTGTAGATATAGCAATAGATGTGCCAATTATAAATTCGCATTCGACGGGGCCTGCCGAGGGTATGAGTTATGCTGATATGCCGGTTTTAAGGCTTATGCCGTAGTGCTAGGGGATATGCCGTATGTTTAGGCGCATTGAGTTTGTGCCGCATCGGGAATGGATAAAAGCTTAGCGTGTTGTTGAGTCTGAAACGGCTAGGGAGCCTCCGGAATTGCCGTGCACGTCTATCCACAAATAGGGTAATGCCAACTGCTCCAGCCAGTCCGGGCCTTGTTCTTCCTTGAGCATGGCGATTGTTGACGCGCTGCCGGCCACTACGCAGAATTCGCCGACGACGCTGACGGATGCCAAATGCCGAACCGGCCAGCCGGTTTTAGGATTAAGGATGTGTCCGTAGCGCTGGCCGTTGACGATAATGCAGCGTTCGTAGTCGCCGCTGCTGGCGACTGCACCGTTATGCAGTGCCAAAGTAGTTGCCAATGCCTGTTTTTGGCGGGGATGATGGATGCCCACTTGCCAAGGGGTGCCGTCCGGTCGTGGACCTATCAGCCGGAGGTCGCCGCCAAGATTGATAAAGCCGTGGCGAGCTCCGGCATTCCACGCAATCGCCGCAGCTCGGTCTACGGCATATTCTTTGACGATGCCGCCAAAATCCAGCTCCATGCCGGCCAGCCGAAACTCCAATACCGGCGCTCGCCAGTGCAGCTTGTGCCACCCGACTTTTTTCAATAACGCTTTAATTAGTTGGTCATCAGGCAACTGGCCGGATTCGAAACGCCAAGCCTGCCGCAAAATTCCGGAAGTTATATCGAACAGGCCGTCGCTTTGTTGATAGCAAGTCGCCGCATAATCCAGTAATCCAGCTGTTTCCTCATCGACTGTAATACGGCCGCCTTTGGCTGCAACCTTATTAATCCTCGATAGTAAACTGTCGCACCTATACCGTGAATATAAGCCTTCCAGGCGTTGAACATCGGCGATTACTAGTTCGGCAATGCCTTTGGCCTGCTCGTTTTCGGCGACAAACAACTGGATCTCGCATTGGGTGCCCATGGCGTGGAATGGGATGCGAAATAAGAGTTGATGGCTTTGGCTCAAGACGGTCTTGACTTGTTCGGCTGGGAAGGTGTGAATGGGTGATGGAAGGGAAATTAGCCCCGCATATGTTTGACCAGAGTCTGGTAAAGCGTTAGCGGCAGTAAACTGGGTAGAATATATTTTAAATCTTTTAGGCCAAAATAGCCTATCCCCAAGGATTTTCTGAATAAATGATGGGCGCTAGGTAAATCGTTTTTCCAATAAAACTCATAAGCTCTTTGCAATAACTGGCCTTTTGTCAAAAGATCAGTTTTAGCTTTACCCAGCGTTTTTGTTATTACGGGAAAGTCTCGCAGCAAGCCATTTTGCACGCCCCAATGATTGAGTATTGCCCTAAGCCTGTTTCCGGAAATTTGTTCGCCTTGTTGATGATGATAATAAGCCAATACTTCAGGAACGCGAACAATATTGGCGAACATTGCAATCCTAGCCCACATATCGAAATCTTCTGCGGTTAGCCAGTTTTCGTTAAAACCCATAACTTGATCGATGGCGGATTTTCGCGTCAACGCAGCATGAATCGGCCAAGGGCAGCTGCGCAATAAGACCGCAAATTTATCATTTTCCTGATAATCGGGCGGAATATAAGGCTGACATTGTTCGGCGCTCAAGCCCAGATTTTGCCAGCCGCAGTAGGCTATTACACAATCAGGGTTTTTCGTAAGTTTTTGATAAAGCTTTGCTAAAAACTCAGGATGCCAGCTATCGTCAGAATCCAGGAACGCTATAAATTCCGCAGTTGCAGCTTTTAATCCGCTATTACGGGCCGGACCGGGACCCTTATTCTGTTGGGAAATAATTTGCAGGTTTTGATATTGCGTGGCTAATTTCTGCAAAATATCGAGAGAGTTATCCGATGAACCATCGTCGACCACTATCAATTCAAAACTCATGAAAGTTTGCTGATATAGATTACCGATGGTTGTTTCAATGACATGTGCCGAGTTATAACAAGGCATGATCACGGAAATAAGCGGTTTTGATTGAGATATATCAGTATCTTGTTGCACGCTATGCTCGCATAAATTAAACAATTAATTGCGTGGAATTTATTTTAAGGACGTTCTGATTAATTCCTTTGACCGGCTCAGTACCCACAAGGGCATAAAGACGAACGATATGTTATTGATTTCGTTCGCAGTGAGCTCGTCATACCACTTTTCATCAAAACTGGTATGAGATGAATTAACTTGTGCAGAGTTTTCTTAAATGTAATGACGGCAATTAGAGATTTTGTCAGATTCTTACTTTTAACTTTTGACGCAATTCCCAGAGTATCCGTTTTATACGCTGACCTAAGGTTTGTTGTTCAAAATTTAATAAACGCAGATGGGCGTTGTTAATTTGGCCTAATAATCCTGACAGTAAATCGAGCTCTTGATCCGACATTGCAGCCGGACCGTATGCTATTGCTGCGTCGGCAATTTTCAAAAACTGCTTGGCATATTCGCGGCTGGAAAACTTTTCAGCCACCGATATGCGAGCGTTAGTAGTGAGTTTTCGCGCCAACTCCGAATCCTCCAGCAGACGTACTATAGCAATGGCGGCAGAATCTTCATCGCCCGGATCGACCAGAATTCCGTCATGTTCGTGAACGATGCACTCGCGCAGTCCGGAACACGCCATTGCCACAGGAGGCGTATCCAAAGCCATTGCCTCCAACGCGGCAATGCCTTGACCTTCGAAAATTGCCGTGGAGAGAAAAATAGTGCTTTGTGCCGCCAAGGCGGCAATGTCATCTCGCGGTCCGAGTACAAATAATCTGTTACTTAATTGGCCTCGCGCGATTTCATCTTCCAACAAGCGGATAGCCTCCGGCTCTTGCCTGGGGCCGGCGATAATGAAATAGCAATCGGGCTTAAGCTTGCTGACCTTGGCGGCAATCCTGGCAAAAGCTGCAAAATCTTTTTGAGCTGAGACGCGGCCGACACCGATCACCAGATTGGCATCCGCGGAAAGACCCAATTCGGCACGAATATCGGTTGAAGACGACTTGGCGGATTGAACCAACTCTTCGGTGTCGATGCCGTTATAGAGGGTTTTTATGCGGTCCGGCGGTAAATACTTCGATAGCGATTTACTGACGTCTGCGGATACGCCGATGATTTGGCTGCTCAATTGTTTTAAAAGATGGATGTAACCACCAGCGCCAACGGTAGGTTCATAGCGGCACAAATCTTCCGCAAACGGTGCATGAATATGCCAAATGGCCGGTACTTTTTGGCGTGCGGCAGCAATCCCGGCGTGTAACAAGTGGCCCGTGTTGATGTGAATAATGTCCGGCGATTCTTGGTGGATCAGCGTAATTAAACTGTCCAATTGCGCGAAAGAATCTCCGTAAAACTTAAATTGCGCGCGTTCTGTTCGGCTGGCGCAGCAGGAATACGGGATCAGCCAGTAACGAATCGCTTGAGATTGCAAATAGTCGGTAACATCACCGCTTTTAGGTACCACCGCGATTGGTTCGACGCCTAGTTTTTTCAAAGCAACCATCAAAGTACAGGTGGTTTTGTCAACCCCGTTTTTCAAATCGCTATTATGGAAAATATGTAATGTCTTCATTTTTTGAGCGGGGTGAACAAGCGAACAGTTACAGTCTGATAAATGCAATAAAGCAAAGATGTCGCTGCGTTTAGATAAGCTTTGTTACGCCAAAAGATGATTAAATAGTTCTTCTTGTTGTGGGTCAGTAAGTATCTAAACAATGGCATCCTGATGACTAGATTGACACGATTAATATAGAAATTTTCCAGAACTGATACATTGCCGGGGTGAACATATAAAGTATTGTTTAACCAGGCTGTTGAGAGGGCCTTAGCATAATATTCTATTTGCGGTACAGGCAAGTTTTCATGGAATACAGGAGCGGGAAAATTAGTCATACCATAATCCAGATACCAGTCGCCTATGGTTTTCTGAAACAAAGGCAAGGGGTTTTCATTTAAACCTATTGCCGGGATAAAATAATTAACACCTGCTTCGATAATATTAAAGTCGTTTTTAATCGCCAAATATCTGCCTAGGTATCTACTGGCCGCTATACCCAATTCCGGTATATTACCTTTGAAGTCGCGTAGTAGAGCGCGTTGATGAATAAAGTTACTAAGGTGTACACGATCTTTTCCCAACAGAGTGCTTCGTGTCCAAACCGGATCAACTGAATTATCCAAGGCCGGCCGGCCATTTTCATCCAATGCGTCGGCAAAATAGCGGGTATCCGGCATAAATGAGATACGGGTTTTATGCTGAATTTGGCTCTCCAGGATTTCCAGTATTACATCGGTATTGAATCTAAAGTTATCTTCCAAGTACGCAAAGTACTGACCGCTAGCCTTATGAAATGCTGTATTCCAAGCAAGCCCATCTTCTTCGTCGAAAATACAAGCATGCGTTGAAAGTAACTGAGAAAAGGGCTTCAGGCTAAGATCGGGCTTGATCGAAACAACAATAATTTCTATCGAAAACGCGGCTTGAGCTTTTAAAGCGAACGCTTGTTGTAGGCGTTGACTAAAATCTTCGCTAGCGCCGCTATAAGTGACAAAAATACTTACTCCAATCTGATTGTTGGGATTGATGGTAAGCACATCGCTATACAGGGTGGGGTCTAGCGTTCCAATGCCTCGATACCCATCGATCAATGCCGCCAGCCACTGCTGATTATTGGTGATCAGTTGTTCCCGCAAGGTTTCGCAATATTGATCAGGCATTTTCAACCACAAGACCAGTGCCTTGTTGAAACGATCTTCGGGTGTATCGTCAGGCAGAGCTAGCCAAGTGCGATACAACAAAGACGGTTCCCGCTCGGGCAGTAGTTGTCTGATTCTCTCGTCTTGCCATGTGCCGGTGGGAAAAGAGTGAACAATCGATTTTGCTATGGCCTCAGCCCGCTGAGGATCTTTCAATAGCAGTTGTTTAAACCCTGTATCACGAACATCGGCAACCGAGGCTGCTTGGGCGCGCGCCTTGTGGTGCGTGGTGCTGGCCGGGTTTAAACGCCAGATAAACAAAATCTCCGGCAGATTGGCAAACTTGCATCCAGCCAGTTGCATGCGCATAAATACGTCGTAGTCGGGAACCAGGCAACTACGATCAAGAGAATATCCGCCCACTTTTTCCAATGCGCGCCGTCGAATCATCGTGGTTGGATGATGCAGCGAAAAAAACGCATACATTAATACCGATACCGTAGCCGGGTTGAGCGGATGTGTGTCTATGCCCATATCCCGCCCGTCTGCATGCAGCATACGCCATTGACTGCCGACCGCGTCGATATCCGGGTGCAGATCCAGAAACTGTTTTTGCAGCGCCAGTCGTTCAGGGAGGGAAATATCGTCCGAGTCCATAATGGCGATATATTCGCCTCGGCTTTCGTTAATTCCTCGTTGAGTTGCAGAACCGATTCCTTGATTGGTTTGAGTAATTAGTTTTATCCGATTATCGTGTGTGGCAAAATCACGAGCTAACTCTAAGCTGTTATCGGCACTTCCATCATTGACAATGATTAATTCAAGATTTCTAAATGTCTGTTTCAGTATGCTTACTATTGCTTCCTTTATGAATCTGTCGCTATTATAAACGGTCATGATGACACTGACAGATGCTGGGTTTATTTTGTCTATTATCATTATCAGTATCTAGTCTCAGTGTTTATGCGCTGAAACTATAAATTTTTAACAAAAAACCAATTGATTAAACTCAAACTATAGTAAGGTAAACGAGAAATCTGAATTTTAATATTTTTGGGTATAGGGATTCTTTAGAACAAACTGAGCTAAAGATTAGTAATCCTTAAGTACCTCTTGCATAGATTCAAGGTATTGATGGCCAAAACGTAAATCTGGTTCCAAATGATTGCCTTCCGCCCATTCATTCCATGATTTTATAAATACAAAACGTCTTTCAGCAGGTAGGTTTTTCACTCTTTCGCATGCTTTTCGTAAATTTGAACCAAACAATTCAGGTGTCGATCCGGTTAAGACTAACCCGTTCTGTCCGCTTCGGGGAGTATTGTCCCAATTCGGAATGACACATGGATAACTCTCAATACCTGAGACTGGGTCAGGTACTAAGTTGTCGCTGATAAATAAATGTTGATGGATTGTAGGTAGTTTGCGCCAATCAGCGTGCCAATATTTTAGCTTGCGAAGCGGATTTTTCCAGGTGGTCCATTCTTTCAAATATTTTCTTCTTGGGGGTAAGCGTGAAATTACCACCGCATCAAATCCAGCTGATTTGGGGTCCCAATCTGGAGAATTATGAACTGCCATGAGGAAAAGGCCGGGTAAGCCTATTTGGATGGCTCTCTCTCGCCAGAAATTGGTGACATTAATCGAATCAGGCAGGGCTTCTGGGTCATACACCACAAATACTGGTTTGCCGTCCACGCACAGGTAGCGTTTATCCTTGAAAGCCGACTGTAGATAATCAAAATGGTTAGAGTGATCATCCATTCCGGGATATGTCTGTTCTATCAAAATTCGATTTGGCTCGCCATGCCAAATACCTGTCCAGGTTTGGTTGGCCCAACATAAGCAGAATGGGAAGTCTGGCTGCCCGGATTCCAGAACTTCGTTAAAAGGGCGCTCAATCAAACGTTTGCCGCCAAACCAGTAATGATAATAACAAAAAGCTTCTATGCCGTATTCTCTCGCCATTTCTGCCTGAGCATTACGGGTTTCCGGAACACGTAAGTCATAAAAACCTAAATCAGCGGGGACATGCGGTTGGTAATGTCCTGGAAAAAGCGGTTTTGCCTTTGCGGCATTAGTCCACTCGGTAAAACCTTTGCCCCACCAGTCATCGTTTTCGGGAATTGGGTGGAATTGAGGAAGATAGAAGGCAATGGCGCGGATGTTTGTCATTAATTTCAATATATGTAATATGTCAAAAATGGCAAGAATGATATTTAATACCTGCCTTAAACTGAATAACTGGCGTAAAATATATTAAAAATTGGCTAAAATATTTCACTCATGGTTTGACTGTCTCATTCGATGGATGGTCGCGCCATTAACTTTTTAGGGTTCTTCTCGTTGATCCTGTATAAATATATATTATCTATTATTTTACGGATAATAGAAGCTGATTATCCTTGCACATATTTTAGTTTTTTTTTCGTATAAAAAATGCTGCTCTTCCGGCTTGTTTTGATTCGTTGACTTCATTTGCTCTAGCTTTAAACTTATTCATTTGTTCTTCAGTAAATAGTGAGCTGTTTTCATTGAAAAATGGCGAGCACTTTTCGGTCAAAGGAATGTCTCTAGTATACATTTCGCTTCCATAAAACTCAAAAGCAGTGGTGTCGTATTGCGTATCGAATATTTCTAATCCTGCTTTGTTTGCTAGCATCTTAATGCTTTTCAGGGAATGAAGATAAAAATGTCTAGGGGCGTCCAATTCAACCCAATTGGTTCCATATTCTTCCCATACTTTTGATGGAAAAATGGGAATACGAACTAAGCAAACGCCATCAGGTAATAAATGTTTCTCTATCTCAGTAAACATTTCGTTTTGATCAAAAATATGCTCCAATGAATGGTGTAACGTAATTAAAGAAAATTTACCAGGTATATCACGCAATTCAGACTTAAAAACCTTGATTCGATCATACGCTTGATCACAGGAAATCAGGGGGTCAACCCCTGAAAGCTCGGTAAAGCCGAGTTTTTCCAAACAAGATAGCCAATAGGGGTAAATTCCACATCCGACATCAAGAATAGGTTGTCCAAAGCTACTAATGCCAGCGGTACGTATTATCTCTCCAACAGAAGAAATAGAACTAGGCTTTTCATGAATAGCTTTAGGAAGGTCAACAAACCGTTTCAAAAAGCTATTCAATTTATGATGTTTATCAAAAAGAGCGGTTCTACAGCGTTGTTTCTGCATCGCGCCTATAAACCAGTTTGTGTGAACTTTATAGGTCTCTGGTTGAGTATGTGGTGCATAGTCTGATGGGTAGTATTTAGCGAGATCTTTTGGAATTTCAGAAATTTGAAGGCACCCGCAAGTATTGCATTGAAAATATTCAAATGTTTCACGAGTTCCAAACATCATTTCACGCGCAATGAAAGTGGGATGATTATCATCCGAGTTACAAATACGACAAGTGTATCTAGATACAGTCATGGGCTTAGGCTTTACTAGTTGAGGTTACGGGGGCTTGTTTTGAAGTTTGTTGGGTCCACATTGCATCCAATGCGAAGAAACCCTCTCGAATGGTAATTGGAATGTCTCCAACTATCTGAAAGTGTTTTAAGTTTTCGCCATATAATACTGTTCGAGCAGTTTGGCCGGCTGTTATACCAAAGCGTAGCGAATATATTCCAGGAAGAAGAGGTAGATTTTTAATGTCGCAACATATTTCATGATTGCCGATAGGCAGTAAGTTTATATTTAGTTGTTCTTCGCTATTGTGCGTGGTTAGATATAAAAAGTCAGTTGTATGAAAGCCAAAACCAAATGTAACGTCTTCTAGCTCTCTAAGGGAATGAATTTTGAAATGAAGTGAACAGTCTCCGGAGTATGAAATGCTGTCTACTTTTTGCCCGTCATGATTTTTAAAATATATTTCTATTAATTCTAGTTCACCGCTTCCCTCAAATACAGTCTGTGATTTAGAGGCATTAGCATTAATTTTTTTATCGCTCTGCTCATAATAGGCATTACAGACCATTTGAGGGTCATCATCCATATTAACTTTTCCATGATCAAGCAAAATAACACGATTACATATCCGCTGAATCTGGCGTATATTGTGACTTACTAAAAGGACCGTTTTACCTTGTCTTTTTATCAGTTCTTCCATTCTGTCAAAGCATTTTCGCTGAAAAGCCAAATCGCCAACTGCCAGCACTTCGTCAACAATTAATACATCTGCATCCATTGTAGTGGCAATGGAAAATCCAAGCTTTACCGTCATCCCTGAACTATAACGTTTTACTGGTGTATCGATAAACTGCTCTAATTCCGAGAAATCGATAATTTCATCCAGTTTCCGTTGAATGATTTTTTTGGGGATACCCAGAATCGCACCGTTAAGATAAATATTTTCCCTTCCTGTCAGTTCCGGATTGACGCCGGCGCCAACTTCGATTAGAGGGGCGACACTGCCACGCACAATGACCTCGCCTTTAGTGGGTTTACTAATATTGGCCAAGTGTTTGAGCAAAGTGCTTTTGCCGGCACCGTTGTGGCCGATAATGCCAACGACTTCTCCTTCGTCAATATGAAAATTGACGTCGTCAAGTGCTTTGAAAAGTTCACGTTCGTGAACCGGTTGAAAGGCCAGTCTTCTTAAGGTGTTTAAAGCCGTTTCCTTCAAACTGGTGAGGTGGCCGAGCTGGTATTCCTTGGTGAGATGGTTGACTTCTATGATGGCCATATATTTTAACTAAGATGTAATTTTGAAAATTTTTGCTGAAGACTATATGACATCGGCGAACCAATTCTCAGCACGTTTAAAAAACCAGTAGCTGAACGGTAGTATCGTCAGAATCAAAATCAGCCCGGGATAAATTACATCGAAATCGGGTTGGGTGGCCCTAATTAAGGCGCTTTGAAACCCGTCTATAATTCCTACTAATGGGTTAAGGGTGTATAGAAAATAAAGGTCATTTGACCATGCGCCCGCAGCCTGTTCGATAACTAATTTCTTTTGTACCAAGCTTAGCGGGTAGATGACTGGGGAGCCGTACATTAATAAAGACAACGCTATGGGTATCGCTTGCCCGATGTCGCGGTAGTAAACATTCATGGCTGCACCAAAAAAACTGATTGTTAACGCAACTATCATGGTGTACAGCACGAAAGCAGGTATCCACACAGCCTGAACTGTTGGCATAACTTGGTAATAAATCATCATCCCCGCCAAAATCGCAAAGCTGATAAGTAACTCCACCAGTTTGGTCACCATTGCCGTTAATGGAAATACTTCGCGAGGGAAATAGATTTTCTTAATTAAACTTGCATTGGATGTCACGCTGTTAACACCCTCTGACACCGATTCTTGAAAGAACACCCACGGTATCAGTGCTGCAAAAGTAATAAGCGGATATGGTAAGCCACCTGTTTCTATGCCGACGAAGCTTTTGACCAAGGTAAATACCAGCATCAGCATGATCGGTTTTAACACTGCCCACAAGATACCTAGGTAAGCTTGTTTGTAACGGATTACAATATTTTTCCAGGTAAGCGCGGCAATTAATTCGCGGTATTTGTAGAGATTTATAAATATATTATGCATATTCCGGATTGAAAATTTATTTTTTGGCTTTCAACTTCTGAATTTTTTCAAGTTTTTTTAATAGTGATTTTTTTTGCGGATTTTGTGTTAATCCTTCATTTATCGCGTCTTCAGCTTCATCATATTTGTTTTGTTTTATATAAGTATTTGCCAGCCCAATGTAGGCCGGAACGAATTTGCTGTTTACCTTAATAGCTTTTTGATAGTTGGAGATTGCATCGGAATATTTTCCAATTGCTAAAAAAACATCCCCTCGCTCTTTAGTCAAGAAAGGATAGAGTGCGTAAGATGTGTTATCTCTTTTTAAAGCATAATCGATGTGTTGTATCATACTCGCCAAGCAGTCATTCTTTTCTGTTCCAGAATAACTATAACAAATAAATTGCTTTGGTTTTGCTTCGCAATAGTGATTAACAAATACGTAGTCGTCACCGTACTCTTTTCGCCAGTCTTTATTCTGGTAAGGTGGTAGCTTAGGTATGCCAACAAAACCTTGGCAAAAGGGAGGTACAAGAGTTGCGGCCAGCATCGGATCAGACGGCTTGGCAAGGGCGTCTTGCCATCGTTCTTTTGCGAAGGATGAATCCATTGCTAAGACTAATGTGAGAGTTAGTATAAACTTAATGTGGCTCATTATATTAAGTGATGATTAAAATAATTTTTACCATAAAATATGGCTCTTGAGTTGCATATTGTTCTATTTTGTCAATGCTAAATAAATAAATTTTTGTTTTTCGCAAATACCAATAAGGTCCTTGAAGTTAATTTCAAAGTATATTGGATTGTGGTTTTATTAGTTTATTTGGCGCCTATCAGTCCATAGATTTTCATAAAGCGCTTGTATTTTGTTGGTGTGGGTCTCAACCGAAAAATTCTGCAACGCTATTACCCTGGCGGTGGTGCCAAGCTTTTTTCTCATTTCGGGTGACTCATAAAAAGTGAGTATTGCCTCGGCTAGTGAGTCGGCGTTACCGGGGCTGAACAATAGTCCGGATTCTCCTGTACTGATCATCTCGGCAGCTCCGCCATGAGATGGGCCGATTAAAGGCCGCCCCATCGCCATCGATTCAATTACAACGGTACCTAACGGCTCCGGACTTGTCGAAGCAGAGACCACAATATCGAGGCCATTATAAACGGTTTCCATATTGGAAATATGGCCTGTAAATATTACTATCTCAGTCAAACTTTCTTCTATTACTCGTTTCTTCAAATCAGTTTCGTAATTAACGTAATCGTTTGGTGTTCCGCCAATTATTAACATCTTCAGGTTTGGAATTTTGCCGATTAATTTTGAGGCTGCGGTCAAAAATATTTCCTGTCCTTTCCAGGGAATGAGCAATCCTACTAAGCCTACAACGAAAGCGTTTTGCGGGATATTGTATTGCTGTCTAAATGCATTTCCGTTGATGTTGATGTCCAGATTTTCTAGTGCAATGCCATCGTAAACAACACTGATTTTTTGCTGAGGAACGTCCAGATTTTTTTGCATCGCTTCAGCAACCCAATTGGATACGGAAACGAAATGGTCGGGTAGGGCGTAGGTCCACCGGCCTATTCTGGAATCAACCGGATCTCCGCGGACATGGCATATGCTTGGAATTCTTAGAATTTTGGCGACCAAAAGCGCTGCTCGATTGCAAACTGGTTCATTGTTAGCGTGGATCAAGTCAGCATCGAAACGCCAAGCAGTCCAGAGTAGCTGAACGAAAAAAGGTACAAAATTAAAAATGTCGTCTGCCCTTGCGAGTAGTTGATTTACGAAAAAGCTCAGCGGGGTTAGGTTTTTTAACCATTGAATAGACGCTGCTTTCGTTTTTAACGACACAATGTCGATGTGCCGGTCCGGTATGTGTTTCCACAGTGATTCGTGGGCTATCTCTTGGTATTGCGGGCCGGTTCGGCCTGTCACCACCATAGGCAAAAAGCGGCTGCGATCAATATTTCTGACTAGGTGCCGCAAGCATATTATTGCTCCACCGTAACCGATACCATTTTCCACAAAAATTATTTTTTTTATTTTACTGTTGTTAGTCATGCGAATCAGGTTCGTGAAGTTTATAGGGAAACATTTTAAGAATGCTCTCTAAATCATAAGGACTTTGCCAATTGTTGCTTAATTGCTCTAATGGTCGAGATCAAAGTATTGGGTAAGAAACTACTTAAAAAAAACACCAAGCTATTTAGTGTGAATTTCTGATTTAGGCTGGCGGCAAAAGCTTGTGCGGCTTCACGGCGTTTGCCAAAATTAAAATGCCAATATCCCAAAGTCCAATATGCTTCGGCAACCAATTGATCGGGGTTTACGCTTTGTTCTACCAATTGTTGTTTTGCGTAGCAGCGAATAGAATCCATGACTTTGACCAGATCGATCAAGATTCGCTCGTTTGCTTGAGTAGCATTATTGCCGTGTTGGCGGCGAAACATCAAAATGTCAGGTAGGCAAGTGATTGGATGATGAGTAGCGATTTTTGCCCACAGTTCCAAATCCTCGCCGAAACGAATCTCGGCATTGAACATGCCTGCTTCAAGCAGCGTTTGGCGTTTCACCAAAACCGTACCGGTGGGAATGAAGTTTTTCTTAACCAGCGCTGCAAGGGCGTTGGGAATTGGTTTGCCAGCCAGATGTTGGAAATTTTCCAGCATTTGATGTTTGGCTAATACCGACTGGGTTATTAGGTGGTCGTCATTGTCGATTTCGGTCATGTCTCCGGCAATCAGGTGGAGTTCCGGGTTAGCTTGCAGGGTCTGTATTTGCTTGGCGATTTTGTCCGTTGTCCATTGATCATCCGCATCCAGAAATGCAATCCAGTCGCCATTCGCCAACTCTATGCCTTTATTCCGTGCGGCGGACGGGCCTTGATTGCTTTGCCTGTGATAAATGATGGCACTGGAAATCTCCTTGACGACTTGTTCGGTGTCGTCGGTCGAACCATCGTCCACCACTATAATTTCATCTACTTTACTGGTTTGCGCCTGAATGCTGTTGATTGCGGCGCGAATGAATTTCGCACTGTTATACGCTGGAATGACGGCGCTGATTTTCATATTTGGCTGCGTAAAGTTTTCGATACTTTCAATGTTTTTATACACTGGTTTTGCAAATCAGCCAGGCCGGAATAATCAAACCGGTGCAGTAACCGATCAGCGCTAATTTTCTATGTCGATAGTATAGACGGTATAGAAAAGCGCCGGTTTTACGATAAGTGGCGGCTAACTTAATTTTTGGCCATTGATGCTGGTTGAAGCGATTGACGATGTTGTCGGTTTTATTTTGCAAACATTCGCCAAGTTCTGGGGACGCCAAGAAGCGAATATTGGGCAATTTTTCTCTGATTTGCCGTAAAAGTTGATCGAGTCCGGCAATTGCCTGTTGGCATTCTTCTTGAGAGCGGGTGTAATTGTAGCGATGCGTGGAAATACTGACAGGCAGGGCTTGGCGATAAGCAATTTCGGCTTCGGAAAATGCGCTAGCCGGGGTGTTTTTGCCGTCGACAGGCTCGTACATCACGTTGCGGACCAGATACAGTTGTGCAAAACGATTGGTATTTCCAACCCGAATCAACGGCGGATCCTGAAAATAATGCCCGGTTTCATCGCGCCTAGTACAGCGGTATCCGGCAGTTTGAATGGCGATGATATTTTGCTGTTGCCAACTTTGTTCGATCTCATCGTTCCATAGATAGCAAGGGGCAACCGTGCTGAGGCTGGGATAGCCGAACATGTTGGTGAAGTAGTGCATAGCATCTGCCACCAATGACCTGGCATCTGCCGCGCTAATGGCTTGGGTGGGTAAGTTGCGTCCGTCAACGTAATGACCTTGTAGCGGCGAATCGAGTTTTTCCCAGTCCCACCAATTCTCGCTCGCACGGGCTATTGCGAGCCGGGGGTCTCGCTGCTGGCATAATTCGGCGAAAGCCTTGCCGTTTAGATGTTCCATGCCGTGCAGCTGCGGTACCAAAGTGTCTTGCTGTATGCCTTGTTGTAGAGCTTGAAAAATGGCTGGGAAGTCTTTGTCCAGCATCCGTCTGTGATACTGGCCCGTGGCCTCGATCTTCGCGACATCCGGTACGGCTAAGACCATATCCGCAGTGAGTATCGCAGATCGGTTCTCAGAGTCTTTGTGTTGAGCGAGCATGGAGAGCAGTTGCGTCAAGCGCTCCGCGTGAAAGTCGCCGCCAGGCCCCCAGTCGTCGCTTTCGATTAAAACCGGCGTATCGGCAAAATACGGTTCACGCCATGTGGCGATAAATAAGGATTTCTTCCATAGCCATAACCCCGCGAGGCACGCCAACCAGAAACCCAAAAAAAACAGAATTGCCATAGATTTTGTTTAATAATTAAAAAGCCTGAATATTGTGTCGACCAACGCAGTGAACTTTCATCGTAGCAGAGATTAGCGAACTAGCTGAAAACCACGCCGCAAACTTTAGACGTGGTCGATATATCAGCAGGCTTATGATAGCAGCGGTAAATAGCAATTCGCTAAAATTTGGAATGAGTCTAGGCTCAATAGCATCCAGACCACGCGGGTCTTCATACTCGAGTACCCGTATAAAACTCTAAGCAGCAGAGGAAATAGAATGTTAAAAGTGTTGGCACTACCTGATCACTGGCGTAAACCGTTATTGGGCGTCATGTTGGTCACACTGGTTTCGCTAGCGGTTTTTTTTGAGACTTGGCAGTCAATTGTTGCTATTTGGTCACGGTCGGAAACTTTCACGCATGGCTATTTAGTGGCGCCCGTTAGTCTTTGGTTGATTTGGTTGCGTCGGGATCACTATCGAGATTTACGGCCCGCTTTTAGTACATTAGGTTTGCTGTTTATTGTGGTGAGCGGATTTGGCTGGTTAATTGCCGATTTGGTGCATGTGGCGGTGATTCAGCAATGGGCCGTGGTCGGGATTTTAGTGGGTGGCTTTTGGGCCGCGCTTGGCAGTCATGTCATCGCGCAAATGTTATTTCCGATGGTGTTTTTATTTTTGATGGTGCCATTCGGGGAAGCTTTTATTCCGCCGCTAATGGAATACACCGCCACCTTTGTCGTTACGCTGATACGGCTGACGGGAATGAGTGTTTACCGGGAAGGCTTGTTTTTTACGCTAACATCGGGTAACTGGTCGGTAGTAGAAGGGTGCAGCGGTTTACGTTATTTGATTTCATCGCTAACACTAGGGTCGGTATACGCTTACCTCAATTACAGCAGTTATAAGAAGCGCAGCATCTTCATCGCGCTCTCTTTCTTGGTCCCGATTCTGGCTAACGGATTGCGAGCCTATCTGATTGTGATGATAGGCCATTTCAGCGATATGAAACTCGCTGCCGGCGTTGATCATATCGTTTATGGCTGGGTGTTTTTTGGGATTGTCATGTTTGCGTTGTTTTATTTTGGCTCTTTTTGGCACGACAAGGATGCTGGTGGGCCGGCCTCATCTGCCATTGATTCGGCGAGCGACTCCACCCTTACTGATTCCGCAACGATTTACAAATATTATTGGCCGGCCCTAACGATAACTGCTTTATGCATTTTCATTTGGCCCGTTGCTTCGCAAGGCTTATCGGCGCTACAAGCCGCGCACGTAGAGGTGCCCGAGCGTTTTAGTCGGCCCGCTTTGCCTAATTGGCAGCCGGTTGTAGCGCCCGATTGGGGTTGGGAACCTAGTTTTAAGGGCGTGGTGGCGGATGCCAAAGTGTATTTAAGCGATGGTCAAACGATAGCCGGTATGTATTTTGCCAATTTCGGCGATGAAACCCAAGGCGGTGAATTGGTCAATTCGCAAAATTATCTGGTGCCGCAAAAACATCCGGTATGGCGGATACTGCATGATGACGTTATTGCCATGCAGTGGGCAGCCGATAAAAACGGCGATATTGAAGAAGCGGTACTAAACAGTACGCATCGGAGTTTGTTGGTTGAGCGTTGGTATCGGGTTGGTGACAAAAATACCGCCAACGCCTATCAGGCTAAATGGTGGCAATTGCTGAAACGTTTGTCGGGTGACGCATCCGCTGAGTTGCTTGTGGTGTTGTATACCGAAACGCCGGATGGCGATTACGAGCTGGCCAGGCAAAAATTGAAACAGCTCGCGGTAGCTTGTTGCAATTAGAAGCTTAGGCCGACGTTATTGTGGCAATTTGATGAAAACGAAGGTGCACATTTTGGGCTTAAATCGCGTAAACCAAGGCTTGACCCCAGCAGTCGTCTAAATGTTAGACTAGCCCAACCCATTTTCATTCAGCCCGTAAGGAAAACGACATTATGATCCCGGTAGTTTTATCAGGTGGTTCAGGAACACGGCTATGGCCTTTGTCTCGTGGTCAGTATCCCAAGCAATTTTTACCCTTGGTGTCCGGCAACACCATGCTTCAGGAAACCATTTTAAGGCTTGATGGCATCGCCGGCTTACAAGCGCCGATAGCGGTTTGTAATGAAGATCATCGGTTTATGCTAGCAGAGCAAATGCGGGAAATTGGGATCAAACCTGCCGCTATTATTTTGGAGCCGGTCGGCAAAAATACCGCTCCTGCCGTGGCGATGGCCGCATTGAGTGCACGCTCAGAAGACGATGTATTGTTGATTTTGCCAGCTGACCATGTGGTCGGCAATCGCCCTGCTTTCCATCGCGCGGTGGTCCAAGCCGAACTGTTGGCGAAACAGGATCTATTGGTGACTTTTGGAATCGTTGCGACCGAGCCGGAAACCGGTTACGGCTACATCAAACGCGGCGATACCCGTTATGGCGAGGCTTATAAAGTTGCCGCGTTTGTTGAAAAGCCCGATTTGCAAACCGCGCAGCGCTATCTGGAAAGTGGCGAATATTTTTGGAACAGCGGTATGTTCGCTTTTAAAGCCGGTTGTTTTTTGCGTGAGTTGGAAAAATATAATCCGGAAATGCTGGAGGTTTGCAGGGAAGCCTTGCGGGCGGCAAAACCGGATCTGGATTTTGTGCGATTGGATAAGCAGATTTTTTCGACTTGCCCGTCCGACTCCATCGATTACGCAGTGATGGAAAAAACCGACCGGGCAGTGGTGATCCCGTTGGATGCGGAATGGAACGATGTCGGTTCCTGGTCCGCACTATGGGATGTAACCGAGAAAGACGCTGCCGGCAACGCCATCAAAGGCGATGTGTTAACGGTGGATACTTGTAACTCCTATATTCACTCGGCTAACAAATTGGTAGCGGTGATCGGTGTAGAGAATTTGGTGGTGGTTGAAACTGACGATGCGGTAATGATTGCGGCTAAAGATAGGGTGCAAGACGTCAAGGAAGTGGTCGATCAACTGAAAAAATTGAAACGTAGCGAGGCCAGCGTGCATCGTAAAGTTTATAGGCCATGGGGGCATTATGATTTGGTCGATGCCGGTGAGCGCCATCAAACCAAGCGTATCGTGGTGAAGCCCGGTGCAAAATTATCGGTCCAAAAGCATCATCACCGCGCCGAGCATTGGGTTGTCGTCAAAGGCACTGCCTGGGTCGATAAAAACGGTGAGAAAATTTTGGTCACCGAAAATGAATCGATTTATATCCCCTTGGGTGTTATTCACAGTCTGGAGAACCCAGGAGTGATTCCTTTGGAAATGGTGGAAGTCCAATCCGGCAGCTATCTCGGCGAAGACGACATCGTCCGTTACGAAGATCAATACGGCCGCATTTAACTCGGAATTGCTTGCTATCGCCGTGTCTGTTTGCCCGGCGTGGTGACTTGCATATTGTGTAAATTATCTGTCAGCGACTACTTTAAGCAGATGGTTTGCATCAATCCATCGTTTGATCTGTCATCAAAATTAAGTGCTTTTGTCTAAATTTACTGAAGTTCGCCGTTCACCGAAGAGCGGCGACGGATTTTTTGTCAGCGTTTTGGTTTAAAGTTAGCCGTTTTATACCCGCCGAATAAAAAATTTGGTGCTTGCTTTATTCCGGAGTTGCTCTTGTCGTTACAAACAATCAACGATTTGTTGAAAAAACATAAGCTTGTCGAAGGCATGCTGAACAATCAGCCCATGCCGCGCCGCAAGCTGATCACCGCTTTGGTACAAAAGCAGCACATGGTGGAACTGCGTAGTCTGTTGGGGCGACTGTCTGCTATCGAAATAGGTCAAATTCTGCATGCTCTGGACCTGGAGGATGCGAACTTGGTCTGGCAGCAGGTCGAGGAATCCAGACAGGACGATGTGCTTTGGGAATTGTCGGATAGCTTGCGCGAGGATTTGGTCGGCGACCGAGAACCGCATTGTGGCGTGGGGCAGATGAGCGCATTCGAGTTGGTCGAAGGTCGCCTGGCCAAGGTGGCGATTACCTGCCGACACGATTTGTACGCCATCAAACCGATCTGGATCGATTTGTTGGCGCCTAGCAAGGCGCAAAGGCTGCTTATCGGGCAACATTATGGCCTGGAGTTACCCGACCCCCTGGATTTGACCGATCTGGAAGCCAGCGCCCGGTTTTACGTCGAGGATCAGCACGAGATTCATATCCATTCGGACTTTTTACTGGATCGCGAAGGTAAGTCACGTAGTGTACCGGTCGCATTCATATTGCGCGGCGATATGCTGTTTTCGGTACGTAGTGAAGAATTGCCCGTATTTCGCTTACAGCGCTTACGCGCACGCACGCAGCCGGGCTTTGTCTCGGATTGCAAGGATATGTTGCTGGATTTATACGGTGCCGAAGCCGAGTATTCCGCGGATGCGCTGGAGAATATTTACGAACAGCTGGAAATTGTCAGTAAAAAAGTATTAAGCCAGGATATTAGCGACGAAGAAGCTGCGGATATTTTGACCGATATTGCCGAAGAAGAGGATTTGAATGGCCGAATCCGCCGAAATATGCTCGATACTCAGCGCGCCGTGTCGTTTCTGATTCGCCGCAAACTGCTGAATACCACGCAGCTGGAGGATGCGCAGCAAATTCTGCGGGATATAGAATCGCTTAATAGTCACACTGCGTTTTTGTTCGACAAGATCAACTTCCTGATGGATGCCACGGTCGGTTTTATCAATATCAATCAGAATAAAGTGATCAAAATTTTCTCGGTGGCTTCGGTGGCTATGTTGCCGCCCACTTTGATTGCCAGTATTTACGGTATGAATTTTGAGAATATGCCGGAATTGCAGTGGATGCTTGGCTATCCTTTTGCGCTCGGATTGATGACTGTCTCGGTATTGCTGCCGTTTATTTTCTTTAAAAGGAAGGGTTGGTTGAGATGAGCGATTGGCAATACCTCTGGCCTATTTAAAGCTCAAATGCAGCCTGCGACAATATGCCACATTTGAATTTGAAATTTTCGCAACTATCATTAGCCTAGCTTTTTCGTTCGGTTTGATAGTTAAAAGTTGCGTTATATTTCTTCCTATTGCTTCCAAGGCGGTTATTAAAATAACCGCCTTTTTTTTGCCTAAAATAAATTTTGATTAGCGTTTGGGATTGAATTTAATCAGCTTGATTGCGTTTTCATCGCGCTTAATTATTTCAATGATGTGCCCATGTAACTTGACGCTGGTGCCCGGTTCCGGAATGGTTTCCATATATTCGATCACCAGGCCATTCAAGGTTTTCGGCCCTTCGGTGGGTAAATCCCAATGCGTGATGCGGTTGAGTTCGCGGATGGTTACGCCGGCATCCACCAGATAACTACCGTCTTTTTGCATTTTTATATCGGGTTCTTCCGAGACCAATTCACCGACAATCTCTTGCAATAAGTCGTCGAGTGTCACCAATCCTTGCACGTCGCCATATTCGTCCACAACTAAGCCGATGCGTAATTTTTCGGCCTTAAAGATTTGCATTTGTTTATGAATCGAGGTGCTGGCCGGTATGAAGAAAGGCTTGGATAGGCTATTGGTGATATTGTGTTTGTCAAAATCAGGGTCACTAATTTGTGCCAAAATCGTACGTAAATGTAGAAAACCTATCACCCGGTCTATATTTTTTTTGTATACCGGTAGGCGAGTATGCGGACTATTTTGTAGTTGTTCGATAATATCTTCAACCGATTCTTCCAGATCAATGCCGACAATTTCGTTGCGATGGGTCATGATGTCGGTAACGCTGGCAGATTCCAGATCTAAAATACTCAACAGCATATTTTGATAGCGCGTCGGCAAATGATTGGCATCCGAAACGATACTTTTTAACTCGTCTTTATTAAGCGATTCGATAGCCGTATTACTCGTGCTTTTAATGCCGAATGGCCATAATAACAGGCTGGATATAGAGTTAATCACCCATACCAAGGGATAAAATATTTTTAATAATGGAATGTAAATCCAGGAGGACAGTAGCGCCAGTAACTCAGGCTTGAGTGCGCCCAAGGTTTTTGGAGTCACTTCGGAAAATACCAGCATGCCGAAAGTCAGCAGGCCAATAGCTGGGGCTATAGCGTTGTCTCCGCTAACGCGGATGGCGATCAAAGTTGTTAAGGACGATGCCAGGATATTGACAAAATTGTTGCCCAGCAGAATAAGGCCTAGCAAACGGTCCGGCCTTTTCAGGAGTTGATGGGCTTTAATAGCGCCCTTATGATTTTTTTTCACCAAATGCTGCAACCGATAACGGTTCAGCGTCATCAGGGCGGTTTCAGAGCCGGAAAAAAAAGCTGAAATGATCAGTAGGGCTGCCAGTATACCGAACAGTATACTCAAGGATATTTCGTTCAAGGCAACAGGGCTCTTGGCTGTTAAACATTGAGCTAGTTTCTATGTTGTGGAAAATTTGTCAAGCCGCAAAATTGGATTGCTGATTAGTCAATCGATGTAAACAACATGAACTAAACTATGCAATAGATTGAAATGGGGCCATTTTGACAATAACCGGATTCGATGCTTAACTTAAAATCAGCAACACCCTTCCGCCTTAAAATAACGTAGTTTGCAGAGATTATACGCATGGCTTTGCCAGAAATTTTGCTCATTGATGACAACACCCACCGCAGTCAGCAAGTGGAAGGTATACTCCGGTTTCTGGAATATCGGGTGGAGACGGTTGCCAGTAGCGATTTCGAAGCGCTGCTCAGAGAGCACGGCGGTTTCGATGCGGTATTTGTCGGCTGCGGCGGCGACAAGCAAGCCAGCTTGATCAAAACGGTCACCGAAAGTGTTGGCGATATACCGGTGGTGTTGCTGGTGGACGCGGGTGGGCCGCAAGTGGTTAGCGCCATTCAACAAATGGCCAACAAAACCTTGGAGTGGCCGACTGTTTACCCACAATTGATTCAATTACTGGACAGCTTGCCGCAGCCCGCTCAAGCAACTAAAAAATCGCTACCGGATAAGGGTCTGGCGGGTAAAAGCAAAGCCATTCAAAAAACCCGCGCCCAAATTGATCAAGTCGCCAAATCCGACGCCACAGTGTTGATATTGGGTGAATCCGGTACGGGTAAGGAAGTGGTGGCGCAAGCGCTACATCGTGCTTCCTCGCGCAGAGACAGGCCGTTCGTGCCGGTCAATTGCGGCGCCATTCCGGGCGAACTGCTGGAAAGCGAATTATTCGGTCACGAGAAGGGCGCATTCACCGGCGCCTTGACTTCGCGGCAAGGTCGTTTTGAAATGGCGGAAGGCGGTACGCTGTTTTTGGATGAAATTGGCGACATGCCGATGCCGATGCAGGTTAAGTTGTTAAGAGTGTTGCAGGAACGCACCTTCGAGCGGGTCGGTAGCAATAAAACCATCCATTGCGATGTGCGTATTATTGCTGCGACGCATCGTCACTTGGAACAGGAAATCGCCGAAAAGCGCTTTCGTGAAGATTTATTTTACCGTCTGAACGTGTTTCCGATCGAAGTGCCTGCCTTGCGGGAAAGAGCGGAAGACATTCCTTATTTAATCAACGATTTGGTGGCGCGCATGGAAGCCGCCAACAGGGGAACCGTCAGTTTATTGCCACGTGCAATCGCCACCTTGATGCAGCATAGTTGGCCCGGTAACGTCCGAGAGCTGTCTAATTTGATCGAGCGTTTAGCTATCATTAGTCCGGATGCTAGTGTCGATGTCGGCGATTTGCCGGAAAAATTTCAGGCTTATGAGGTGCCGGAAGGCGTGCAGATTTCACTGCCGGAGCAAGATATTCACATCGTGCGTCCGGCCGAGAGGGAGGCTCTGGCGATGCCGACACCTGGTGCGGCAGTACATTTACCGGAACAAGGTATCGATCTTAAGGAATATTTGACCGATCTCGAAAACGAATTGATACGTCAGGCTCTGGAAGAATGCAATGGTGTTGTCGCTCATGCTGCCAAACTGCTGAATATGCGCAGAACCACTCTTGTGGAAAAGCTGCGCAAAACCGATGCGGCTTAGACCGCCTAATGACTCCACAATGAATACAATCGATGCTGAATCGTCGCCAGCCGTTCTGATACCGGAAATTGTCGCCAATATTGCCGGTATCCGCGAATTGCGCCGCGATATACACGCCCACCCGGAGTTGTGCTTCGAAGAAGTGCGTACCGCCGAGCTGGTCGCGGCAAAGTTGACTGAATGGGGGATTCCTATTCATCGCGGCTTGGGTAAAACCGGCGTAGTGGGAATTATCAAAGCAGGGAGTTCCGATAAGGCTATCGGCTTGCGTGCTGATATGGACGCCTTACCTATGCACGAGACCAACAGCTTTGCGCATGCATCACGGTACCCAGGCAAAATGCATGGCTGTGGGCATGACGGTCATACCGCCATGCTCTTGGCTGCGGCGCAATATTTGGCAATCCAGCGTCATTTTGACGGTACCGTCTATCTGATATTTCAACCGGCGGAAGAGGGCGGTGGCGGCGCCGATGAGATGATCAAGGACGGCCTGTTCGAATTGTTTCCGATGCAGGCGGTTTACGGCATGCATAATTGGCCTGAATTGCCGGCCGGACAATTTGCCGTCAGTCCTGGACCGGTGATGGCATCCTTGAATACCTTTAGCATCGTCATCCGCGGCAAGGGCTGTCATGCGGCATTGCCGCATTTAGGATTGGACCCGGTGCCGGTGGCGGCGCAAATGATTATGGCGTTTCAAACAATCTTGACTCGCAGCGCCAATCCTCTGGATAACGGCTTGATTTCAGTAACCATGGTGCACGCGGGTGAGGCAACCAATATCATCGCCGATACCTGCAAACTGGCGGGCACGGTACGCACATTCTCCAATCAACTGCTGGATTTGATCGAAACCCGTATGCGGGAGGTAGCCCGGCATATTTGCCTGGCACACGGGATGGAATGTGATTTTGAATTTAAGCGTAGCTATCCGCCGACGGTTAATCATGGTCAGGCTGTTGCCGTGTCCCGCAGCGTAATGACCCGTATGGTCGGCGAGCGGCGTGTTCTGGAGCAAAAGCCCACGATGGGTGCCGAAGATTTTGCGTTTATGCTGCAAAAATTACCCGGCAGCTATTGCTTCATCGGCAACGGCTCCGGCGATCATCGCAGTAAAGGTCATGGCGCCGGTCCTTGTACCCTGCATAACACCAGTTACGATTTTAACGATGATATTTTGCCCTTGGGGGCGACGTATTGGGTGAGATTGGTGGAAGCTTGTATGGCCGTTGAGTAATCCCCTGCATAAAACTCTGGCGGGTTTAGCTGAAATGCCAGTTTTGTGACAACTCTGACAGTTTTTGCGACAAATTTGCCATGTCGGTTCGCAATTCAAAGACAGTCATAACTGGGGGAAGTTGTTTCGAGTTCCCCGCGAAAGCGTTAACCCAGGAAAAGATAAGGTCTGCTTTTCCTGCGACACAGTGATAACGGGCTTTCGAGGTCTTTGGCCTGTTTACCGGGCGTATTCAGGCTAATGCACATCAGGCACAGTAATCGTTGGCTTGGATTATGCTGCTTAAAAGTTGGGTTTAACCAACAAATTAGGTGGATGTCATGAACACGTCAAGCAATGAAAACACACAACTTAGTCAAACACGTACCCTGTTCTTTGAAACGCTGAGTCAGCAGTTTATTGCGCTAACCGGTTGTGGAGTTTATGTCTATCTTAACCCGGTTGATATCAATGGATTATTCAACGAATATTTAAGCGATACCCTATCGATTAATACTTTTGCCAGGCAATGCGTCAAAAACGTTATGTAATTGTTCCGGGCAATTGAATCAATTAAACGGCTTTGGAAGTAGGGGCATGTTATTAATTCCCTGCTTCCTAACAGTTTCACTAAGGCTAGTTTCTCGCAAAAGCGACTTGGTAGCCGCTAATAAATTCGCAGCGTTCCAGGCTATCAGCAATGGCAGGTATCGATATTTTATGATTGCCAGTCGCAATAAAAACCAAGTGCCATTCTTCTTGCCCATTCTCGCTGATTACGCTGATCGATCCTTCGGCCAAGCGATAGCCTGAAGCTTTAGCCAAATCGTCTATATCGGTCTGGTTGGATCTATAACCCTTATGAAAGCGCAAAACCACCGACACTGCGTGACGAGAAGGCAAGGCTGCTTCAATTTGTCCGCCCCATATCATGGTTGCCGACGCGATTAAAGCCAACACAATGGCCGCAAAATAAAACCCGGCGCCGCATAAAATACCGATGGCCGAAGACGCCCAAATCGATGCGGCGGTGGTCAGGCCGCTGATGTTCAGACCTTCCTTCATGATCACGCCGGCACCCAAGAAACCGATACCCGTCACGATGCCCTGAATGACACGAGTGGGGTCGGCGGTAGCCGTGAGCGGCAATAAGCCGCCAAACCAGAACTGCGGATAACCGACGATAACCGTTACCGCCGCGGAAGCCATGCACACCAGTCCATAGGTACGCATGCCGGCGGCCCGGCCGTGATAGGAACGTTCGTAGCCCACCACCATGCCCAAAAACAGCGCACCGACGATATTCATCAGAATCACTACGCTGGCTTCCAATTGGGCAATCGACCAAAACGAAATCAGCCTGTCCGGCGAGATTGGATTCATGTTTTACCGTCCGGTTTTTTGGCGGATAAGGGCTACAGACTTGAGCCTATTGCACCGTTTCCACATCAACATTGATTTCGATAGGCTTTTGATAATAGATGCCCGATAGTTTCCGTTTGAATTCTTCTGTGATCTCTTTGGCATCCTGGCGACTTTTCATAACACGAGGAGTGATTAAAACCACTAGTTCTTTTTTATTGTTGTTACGCGTAGTGCTTCCGAATAGTGGGCCGATCAACGGTAACTCATGGAGCAAAGGCACACCTCCTCGATTGTAAGTATTTTTGTCATCTATTAGGCCTCCCAGTACTATTGTTTCTCCGCTTTGAACGGCAACGCTGGTTTCTATCTCCCTTTTCTGAATTGTGGGTGAGTCAATATCTTTACTAGTGTCAGTAGTTTTTGCCTCATTTACACTTTGAAGAATGTCCATTAATACCAATCCACCCGAATTCACTCTTGGCCTTACAGAAAGATTTACGCCGGTATCGATCATTTGAATTGAGCTTGTTTGCACAATTCCATTATTGGTATTGCCGCTTAAATTACTTGAGACTGAAGATCGAATCGGCACTGAGTCGCCGATCTTGATAGTGGCTTCTTGATTGTTAAGCACCATTAAAGAAGGTGAAGAAATTACGTTGAAGTTATTATTTGTGGCACTGGCATTTAGTATGGCCTGGATATCTTTTGAGCCACTGCTAAACGCATACGAAAATCCGCCAGTTGATACCGCTGATGCGGCGTCTTTAGTGAAATCAATCAGGTTCAGGCCTTGATTTGCCCCGCCACCGTTTATTTGGTTTATTCCTGCGTTGTTATGACTAAAATACCACTGAATACCATACTTAAGCTCATCGACTAGTGATACTTCAACAATAGTTGCATCAATCAAAACCTGTAAAGGCAGCACATCCAGTTGTTTTAGTACGCGTTCGATCACAGCGTACTCCTGGGCGGTCGCCACAACGATTAGGGCGTTATTGCCTTCATCGGCGATGATTTTCACATTCGGCATGTCGTTGTTATTGTTGCTGCCCGAACTGCTGCTTAAGCTGCCGCCGAGTGCGCCGCTACCGCTGCTGTTTTTGTCTTTAGTTCGGTCGCTAAGCGTTCTATCGCTCATCGAATCCTGCTGCCGATTCGCGCCGCCCGCACTGCTACTCGATGAACTGTCGGACTTTTTATTGGTGGCCGATAATGATTTGCGGCCGGAAGCGATGGAAGCCTTGCTGGATTTACCGGAACCGCCGCTACCGAAAATATTGCTTAAGGTATCGGCCAAATCCGTAGCGCTGACATGTTGCGCTCGGTAGACATTCACGCCGCCGGCTGCCGCTGTGTTGATGCGGTCCAGCCGAAATACCCAGTTTTCAATATCCTTCAAGTAGCTGGCTTGATGAGTGACGGCTAATACCGCGTTGAGTCTTTCTATCTCGATAAACCGGAAAAAGCTGGCTTCGTCGTCTTTGGATTTTTTAGTGTTGAAGATTTGTTCCAGCTCTTCAATGATTTTGCCGGCGCTGACGTTTGCCGGGGTGAACAACGCAAAGGAACGGCCTTTCAATATATCGACGTCAAAGGTATTGACAACATCCAGTGCCCTGGAGATATCCGCGCCGGAACCGGCGATCAATATCAGATTGCGGTTCGGATCGACGTGTAGCAACGACTTTTCCGGCAATAGCGGTTTCAATATGTCCGCCAGTTCCGAGGCCGCGACATTTTTTACCGGAATTACCCGCACTTGATAACCGTTGGGCATTTTGGCGCCGGACAGAGAGCTGATTGAGCTGCTGTACAAGGCTTCGTTGGAAGGCTTGATTAAATACATGCCGGCTTGCTCTGTGAGCGCGGCATTATTCAAGCTCAGCAGCATATCCAGCGTTGGGATCAGTTCGTCCTTGTTTAACGGTTTGGAGGTTTGCAAGGTGACCTTGCCGACCACTTGCGGACTGATGGTGTAGTTCCGGCCCAGAATGTCGCTGAGTATCACTTTAGCCACTTCGCCCAGATCGGCGTCATCGAAGTTCAAACTGTATTCGCCCTTGCCGCTACTTTTGCCGCCGCTATGGTGGCTGGCTTGTGGGGCGATACTCGCTTCGCCGCTAGGGTACATTTCGACTTTGGTGATTCTATTTTCGGCGTTTTTATTGACATCGTTAGCCAGCTCCGGAATCAACAATGTGTCTTCTTGAGCCGGTTTGTTATCGACAAGGGCCAGTTTTTCATGCAATTGCGGGCCGATAAATTCACAGCCGGTCATGGACAGCGCCAACGCCAACATTGGAGGAATGTTGATTTTTTTAGTTGTCATTGATGTTCTCGGGATTTTCATTGGGTACTGGTTCTATAGGTTTGGCAACGGCGTTGGGCTGCGGCAGTCTGGGTGGTACTGGCGGCTTGCCGGGCACGGGAGGCTTGACTTGCGCACGCGGCTTTCTCAATACCACCGATTTTTCCTGGCCGGCTTGCTGAAGCAGAACACGGTCGGCCTGTATTTGCTTCAACAGCCAACCGGATATGCTTTGTTCTGCGGTAATTTTTAAAAACTTCTTGGCTTCGTTGCGTTTTCTGAACAAGGCGGTCGGCTTGTTGTCTTTGTCGTAAACGCCGATTAATTCCCAATCGTCGATTTGTCCGGAATCTTGGGTTTGCAAGTTATCGGTTGGACTGGTTTCGGCGATAGGCTTTCGGCCTTCGACAAACAAAGGTCTATCGACAATATCGCTGTACGTTTCCGCAGAGCCGCTACTATCGGCGATATTGGGCAGTTGCTCGGCCGGGGAGTCGGTTTGCGGGCGCGGCTCAAGCAGCGTTTGCAATTGTTTTAAGGTAAATTGACTATAAGTCCATTCCGCCGCCAGCAGCAGGCTAAGCGCGCCGCAACTCACTAATTGCAATCTGATCAGCTTTTGATTCATGAGGTTTTGGCTCGCATAAAACTGATTACTTCAAAACTCACATTCAACTGCGAACTGGGATCCATTTTGTTAGTGCTGCGGTTGCGCGCGCCGCGTACCGGCGAAATGTCCAATT
Organism: Methylomonas methanica; assembly: GCF_001644035.1. Classification (GTDB taxonomy): domain Bacteria; phylum Pseudomonadota; class Gammaproteobacteria; order Methylococcales; family Methylomonadaceae; genus Methylomonas; species Methylomonas methanica_A. Next base: position 21,646 of record NZ_LUUG01000093.1, on the reverse strand, counting down.
GATCCACCAGCAACAAGGGCATATTGGTATCCAGGCTGTGCAATACCGCGCGCAAGGCTTCGATGCTGCCGCTCATCCGCACTTTGACGGCGATCCGGACAAAGTCCTCTTCGGCCTTACCCGGTAAACCCTGCGTGCTGGTCAGTTGGCCGCCGGCTTCCGTTACCGCGGTTTTGACGATGTTTTGCAGCTCGGCCGAGGCTAGCGCTTCAGTATCGCTATCGCTCAGATAGCCTTGCTGCTGGTATTGCTGATTTAATGATTCCAGGTTTTGTGCAACGCTGTCGCGGCGGGCGACAATAGCTTGTTGACGTTGCAAACGAAACAGTAGGTCGTTTTTTTGCTCGCGATAATCCAGCCAACTGCTGAATAAAGGCAACAATACCAGAAATATTACGGTAAATAACACCAATCCCAGCAGTGATAGCGCCAGCCAGCGTTGATAACGCGCGTCATTCATTGCTCGGATTCTCCGTTTGCCTCAGGTTCAGATGGGTCTGGATCGCTAGCGGTCGTCGCATCGGTATCCGAACCGGGCTCAGCCGGTGGCGGGCTAACATCCATACTAATTTGAAAGCGCTCTCGCCCGGTGGCTTTATCCTGGGTCAATGGCGAGACGAAACTGACATTACTGAAAAATCCGGAACTTTCCAGCAAACCGATCAAGGAAGACGCAGCTGGTGATTGCCCCTGGATTTGCAGACGTTTGTCCGCAAATTGAAAATGCGTCAACCAGCTGTCATCTTTTAATAGGGTGCTTAGCTCGTTCAATACCGCAACCAGAGCGGGAGACTGGGTTTTGATGTCTATCAAACGCTGGGTTTGCTGGCGTAAGGCATCGATTTCATGCTGTTGTTCTTCTATCACCCGAGTTTCTTTTTCCAGCGTTTTGATGTGATTCTTCAATACATCGACCGCTTGGCCTTCCTGCCACACCGGCCAGATCAATACCGCCAAAAACAACAGCAACAGCAAGCCGTTCAGCAGCCAGTGCATGGCTTGGGCTAAGGCGTTGCCGCGCGGCCGGTAGCGTTCCGGGAGTAAATTGTAGGCAGGCGCATCGGCAGGGCAGACGGTGCTGGCATGGCCATAATCCACCCGTAGCGGTTGTATCCCTAAAGCCTGGAGTTTGCCTAGTTGTTCATCCAGCAAGGATTTGGGCGTAAATACCAGCAATACTTCAATTTGACCATGCTCGGTTTTGCCGAGCGGGATTGCGGCAAAATAGACCTGCTCGGCCTTGAACGGCGTATAACGGTCTAATTCAAAGCCGACGACTTGTTGCAGATTTTCTTGCGCGGCAGCGGGTAAATAGACGATCTTTTTTAGTGCCTGTGTATGGTCCAGGCGCAAGATACATTCGGCTTTTTCAAAGTCCGGATTTTGGGCTTTTAAGCTTTGATAACTGTCCGCGATGTTGCTGTCCAGCCGCCAGGTCATGGGGGTTTGCTGTTCGGTGTCGCGATAAAAATTGATTTGAAAATCCGCATCGGCGGCGCTGAATACGAGTGCGCCACTGCGGTCTGTGAGCAAGGATCTAAGACGATTCGGTACCAAAAACGCTAATTCTCGCCCCCACCACTGGAAGAAACGTTTCAGATCGAAATCAATGCTCGTTTGTAAATTCATCTTGAACGGTAATTAGCTGGGATTCCATTGCCGAGTCGAATAAGGCCAACACTTGCTGACCTTGCTTCCAATCCAGGATTTGGTAGGGCGCTTGGCTGGGGTCTTGGTTCTGGATTCTTACCACTGCTTCGATAGCGGCCGTCGCCTGATCTTCCAACAGGGTTTGCACCATAATAGTATACGTTTGCTCTTCATCCGCCAATGCCGGATCGGTCTGCTCGGTATTGTTATCATCCGCCGTAGCCGATTCAGACAAACGTTTATCCAAGTATACATCATGGATATTCTGTTCCTTGAGGCTGTCGCCAACCATTTGCAGCAACTCCGGCGGCGCGAGTCGCAAATTTAATTCCGCTTGTCCGGAATAAATGGTAATCCACGGTTGCAACTGCTCGAAAATATCGCTGTTGAAACCCAGTACTAGTTGTAACTCTTCCAGGGATTGAAAAGGTTGATTGCTGGGCTGATAAGCCAGTCCGGCCTGCCGATATTGTTTTTTCTCGGCGCCTTGCGGTCGTGGTTCATCGTCGGCATCCCGCCAATCCAGCAGGGCGTCCAGTAAGTTCAGCTGTAGTTTTTCATCGTCGCTTACCGAATGAATCAAGGCCTTTAGCAACGGTTCCTCGGCGGCGTTGATATCGACTTTGCCGGATTCGGCGAGAATTCTGATACGAATTTCGCTATCGTTGCCCGGTATCCGATAGATGCTGCCATCCGCGTGCCAGCGCTGGTCGGGATCGGCCTGTTGCAGCATGAATTGGGCAATGCTTAAACCGGTTTCCGCCAGGGCCTGCGCTTGGGCATTGTTTTTCAGCGCGCCGGCGACGCTGCTTTCCCGGCGCATACTCAGCGCAAAACTGCCGGCCATCAGGCTCAGCAACGTTAATATCCAAATCACGATCACCAGCGCCAGACCGCGTTGCCGAGTGACTGTCTGTGCACGAGGCATACTATTCATTGGCAATGCCGGGCTGGGATTGCTCGCCGAGCAGCGCTTCTGCATTCGGTTGACCGTTGATTTTTAATGCAAATATCATGTCCGGCCAAAAACTGTCGTCGTTTAGCGCGATGCTGATTTTTACCAGTTTGGGTAACTGACCGGTTGCTTGTCCCTGCCATTCGTCCAGCCAGCCGCTAGTGCCGTCACCGTTGTCAGTTGAGGAGCCGAAGTAGCTGATTTTGAGATGCCGTAAATTTTCCAATAACACGACCGGTTCGGCGTCGGCGGGTATCGTTTCGGTTTGCCGGTAAGGGGTCAATGCTACTTTAAGGGTAGACGGCTGCTGCGGGTCCAAGCCGACATGAAACACCTGTAAGCCCTTGCGTGCTGACGCGGCCGGCAGCGCAGAGACAAAACTGATGCTTTGCGGCAAGCCTGTAAAAGCCAGTTTCGGCACTTCTTGCGATCCCAGTTGTTGATCGTTCTGTTGTTGGTTGTCCTGGATGACGGGGAAGGGTTTGGTATTGCTCAAATGCCGTTTGAAGAATTGGTAAACCACAGCTTTTTTATTCACTTCGCTGATTTTGGCTTCGCCGCTGTTCCAGCTTTCCGCGGCAATCCGCAAACTGGCGAATAGCAAGACCACCATGATGCCCAGCAGGCTGATGGCTATCAGCATTTCGATCAGCGTAAATCCTTTTACGGGCGAACGGTTCAGCACTAGCCCGGACCTTTTTGCTGTAGCTTTAACGTATGCAATTCCACGGAACGCGGTTGTTCTGCCTCGCCCCAGGCAACTATTACGCGCACGGACATCAGTTCCGGCGCTGACTGTTGCAGATCCGGGTTCGTGTCTCTCAGGCTGGGACGCGCCAGCGATTGCGCCGAAGGGCTGACGATGATTTGCCAGTCGTATTTATCGCCTTCCGTACCCTGGCTTTCGCCGGCTGTCAGCTCGGATTCCACACCGGTGCGAGCCATCAGCGATTCGGCGATTTGTACCGCGATAGTGTATTCCTCGGAAATAACCGCATTGTTAACGCCGGTGCCGAAGATGCGCAGCAGCACGGTCAGCGCAATCGCCATAATGGAAAAGGCGACCAGAATTTCCAGCAGGGAAAAGCCTTTATGCCGCTGCATCGGAAATACTGACCTGGCCGGTAATCCAGTTCACGTCGATGCGACGCAGTTGATTGCCCCATTCCAACGTGATTCTGCCGCCGGTGGAGGAACCGTCGCCAAAGAAACGAATATGCCCTTGTTCGCCTTCGCTAAACTCTTCCTCCGCAACCACTAGCGACACGTCGATGTCTTCGGCAAACGGGTACGTTTTGTCGCGGTTGCTGATGCTGTAGCTATTGTCTTGCAAATCGATTGCCACGCTGACCGGCTTTTGCGTCATCAGGGCCTGGCCGTGGGCGTAACGCAGGGCCGAGGCCATATCCCTGGCCAGCGCGTGCAGCTTGGTACTGCGATTGCCGGAGCCGATATTGCTGCCGATTACCGCAAAAGCCAGCACGCTAATCAGCAGCACGATGATTAGCTCGATCAGGGTAAAGCCACGGACAGGTTTGGAGGCGGGCAGGGAAGTCATTTATTCCCAGCTGTTGATGTCCTGATCTTCGCCTTCGCCGCCTTCTTTTTCATCGGCGCCATAGCTGAACAAATCGAACTTGCCGTGCTGTCCGGGGAAGACGTAGTGATAATCCTGATTCCAAGGGTCTTGCGGAATCTTATCCTTGCGCAAGTAAGGGCCGTTCCAGCGTTTGGCCTCGGCGGGTCTTTCCACTAAGGCCGCCAAACCTTGTTGTGCCGTGGGATAACGGCCTTCGTCGAGTTTGTACATGTCCAGCGATGCCGCCAGATCCTCGATTTGCACCCTGGCGGCCTTGGTTTTGGAGGCGCCCATGTGTTTCATCACCTGCGGGCCGACAATCCCGGCCAGCATGGCGATAATGCCCAACACCACCAACAGTTCCAGTAAGGTAAAACCGCGGTGGCCGCGTAATGCGTGTTTCATGTTATTCACTCCTTCCTTTTTAAATTAAATATCTAGCGGGCAAATGCTTTGCTTTTACAGTCCTAGAATCAATTGGTGATTTTACTTACATGGCCAGATCGTTCACGCTCAAAATCGCCAGTAAAATCGAGACGATAATCCCGCCTATCATCAAGCCCAACGAAATAATCAAAGCCGGTTCCAGCAGCGCCAGCATCCGCTGGATGGTGGTCTTTAGTTGCTTGTCGTAAATGGTGGCTACCCGCATCAGCATTTCCTCCAACTTGCCGGTTTCCTCGCCCATTTTAATCATTTGCACCGCCAGTTTGGGAAACAGGTTTTGCTGGGCCAATGCGTCCGACATCGTCCGGCCTTGCTTGAGCTGCGCTTCGGCATTTTCCAACAGATCCGCCAAAACCATGTTGCCGACGGTTTCCCGGACTATGCCCAGCGATTTTAAAATCGACACGCCGTTGCCTAATAAAGTGCCGAAGGTGCGGCTGAAATTTGCTATTTCCATGGTCAGGATGATGTCGCCGAACAGCGGAAATTTCAAAAGCCGGCCGTCCCAGGCTTTCTTGCCGGCCGGATCGGCCAACTGCGATTTTATAGTTTGCACGCTGCCAAGAATAACAATCAGCAGCACCCACCAATAACTTTGCAGAAACTCGGCCAGGCCGATTACGATCTGAGTCGGCACCGGCAAGGCTTGGCCGGCGCTATCGAACATTTCCTTAAATTGCGGTACCACGAAGGTCAGCATCACGAACAGCGATGCCAGCGACATCACCAACAAAATCGCCGGATAAATCAGCGCGGTGCTGACCGTATCTTTCAGTTCTTGCGACCGCTCCATATACTCGGATAAACGCATCAATACGCCGCCGAGATTGCCGCCCATTTCCCCGGCGCGGATCATGTTCAGGTAAAACTTGGAAAACACCCCGCTCTGGCTTTCCAAGGCATCGGCCAGCGCCTTGCCGCCTTTGACCTTTTCCAGCACTTCGCCGACCAGCTTATTCAGTTTCGGGTTTTCTTCGGTCAACTGCATCAGAATCGTCAACGAGCGGTCAAGTGGCAAGCCGGACTCCAGCAAAGTCGCCAATTCACCGGTCAGCATACCGATTTCCTTTTGCGACAGTTTGACAGTGGCTGACTTCAGTTTGAAACCCAGGAAAGTTTTATCTTTAGCCAGCTCGATGCGGATTGGAATCAGCCCCTGACTTTGCAGTTCCAGCAGCAAAGCCTGCTCGTCGGCCGCATTACGCACCCCGTCTTCGGCGACACCCTGATTGTTGACGGCTTTGTAGGAAAATAATGGCATGGAATGATTAACGGTTGGCGATTAGCTGGATTTGCGGTTGATATTAAGCAAAGTTTTCGTCGGCGGAAATAATTGGCATGTTTTCGCTAAAAGCCGTGGCGAGCAATAATCTGTCGAAGGGATCACAGTGGTTCGCTAACAATGGTATTTCGGCGTAGGCATCGATATGTCTGTTTTCAATACCAAGAAGATTAAAGCCATCTCGTTCGACAAAGTTCGTTAGCTGACTGATTGTGAAAATTAGTTCAGTTAATTTCCCAAGCTTTTGTTTAATGGCGATCTCGAAGAAGCTAATCTGGCTGACAAAAATTGTTTCCTTGTCTAAGGTATCTTTTGCTTGTTGAGCTAATTTGTTCGGCGTCACCAATGTCCAGATTAAAATCTGTGTGTCGATAAGGTAACTCACCACATGTAATCCTTAAGTTCATCAAGCGGCTCGTTAAAATCATCGGCTAGGCGTCCACCCAGCAAATATAGTACGGCGTTGGTGTCCAGAACAATGTTCATGACCATTCGTTTCTGATGGCGTCTTGGAAACTCAAAGGCTCCTTAGATAATTTCAATTTTCCGGCGTGACTATTAATCGATTTTATATCTGGATGAATCTGTTTTTCGTCGGCGCCGTCGTCGGCCAGCAAAATAACCTTGACGTGCTTACCGGCCTGCCAACTCTGCAATTTTTTCGGCAAATGAATTAGCCCATTTTCGATGTGAGCATCAAATTCGATGGCTTGCATGGTTTCCTCCTGTAAATACTTTTGCACGATTGTCTGTTTTTTTGTGCGGGAGCGGCAGCGATGAAGACTTGCGAATAGCTGGTTTCTCAATCCGGTCTGGTCCGCCGCAACCATTCCCTAATCTCGCCTAAATCGTCCAAATCCACATCATCGCCCAAGCTGCCGTCTTCCTTGACCCATTTCAGGCGTTTTTGATCCTTGGTCAGGAACAGCACTTTGCCATAAAAATGGGGGATATGCTTGGCTTTGCGGGCGGCGTCTTTGACGTTTTCTTTGGTTTCGATCAAGCGCAGCAAGGGTTCGTCGCCTGGAAAATGCTCCAGGCAAACAATAAAATCCGGATAGAAAAAATTGCGATGCTCGCCGCGCACCAGCCTCACCGAATACGGTTTGCGATCCGGGTTGCGATGCCACCAGACCACAAACTCACTGCGATCCAAAGCCTTGGCAAAAGCCAGTTCCTCGCCGTTCAACGCCGTGCCGGCGTCAAATTGGCCGGTGAAAAAACCAAACGGCCAGTCGCGATCTTTTAACCAGACTCTATCATCCAGAAATATACTTTGCTCCACTTGCGCCAGCTCGTCGCTGTTGGGGGGAAATACCCCATAGATATTTTTCCGCGACGGGCTCAGCGGCAGGGCCGCCGGAAACAGCAGCGCATCCGGCAACGGCGCGGCATCCAGGGTTTCGGCCTGTTGAGCTATCGCTTCGTGCATGGCTTCCGCCAGTTTATCGGCTTGCTGTTTGGCGATCCAGTGGGCGGCGTCGCGGGCCATGCGTTGTTCGGCCTTGGCGTCCGGGCGTTGCTCGTCATCCCATTCGTCCAGCGCGGCTTGCAGCAATGGCAGTAACCGTTGCGCCAACACCGCCAAAATGGTGCGGATGTCTTCTTCCTCGGCTTGCGGCAGCGCCCGCAGCGCTTGCATGGCTTGTTTCGCCAACTCGCTCCGGTCAGTAACGATCAAGACGTTTTCGTCATGGCTGTGGTGGGTGGTCAATTCGGTGTGCCGTTCAATTTCGCGCATCCGGTTTTGCGCGACCTTGATGGCATCGCCAGCTAATTTATCCGGAATATCCAGCTTCGCCGCTACCGATTTGGACAGCGCTGTCATACCCAGAAACTGTGGCCGCTGCTCGCGTTTCAAGGCCTTGGGCAGATTAGCTAGATCGGCCCGTAGCGCATAACAGCGAATCTCTCGTTCGGCCAGTTGTTCATGCAAACTCGGCAGGTCTTTCGGCAAACTTGGAGGTGTTTTGGGCTGGCCCTTACTCGTCGGAACCAACTGGTCCAGGTCGTTATCACCATCACCGCTAAACAAGTCGGTCTGTGGTCCCGCTGGCGGTTTTTGGATGCTCTCCGGTTCTTTGATGGTTTCGGGTCCGTCCTTTAATGGCAGCGGTGTGTCGTAAACCAGCGGCGTTTGCTGACTGGTTTTATTGGTAATCACCGTCGCGCCGGATACCGTTTGCCGCAGCGTCATTTTCTCGGTTTGCCCTTCCAGTTGGCTTTTTACCTGGCTGGTGGCCTGCACCGCCTGCTCAAAACCTTTTTGCGCTTCGGCATTTGCCAGATACACATAGGCCGTATCGAAGTCCTCCGGAATCGGCTGGCTGCGCGGATAAGCGGCACGAATGGCTTGCGATACCCGCATCACCCGGCCGATAAACTGCATCGCAAAATCCGGATCGTTGACCAGTTTGGTGGAGGCTAATATAAACGCCCTGGGTGCATCGAAACCCGTGCCGGCCGACTGCTTGAAGATCAGCACCTCTTTGCTGGCATCGTTAGCAATCGCCGCCATCAATACCGGGTCGGGTTCATTCGCGGAATGCTTGCCAATCGCCTGCGGCGGCACTTTGCACAAGTGCAGCAAATCATGCTCGGCGTCGTCCACCGCCTGGTCGCCGTTGGCAACTTGCACCAACAGCAAGGGCGTCAAGGCGATGCCGGCTGCCGCTAAGTCGCGTTTCAGTTTTTGATTGCGTTTCCAGGCCTGGCGCAAAACCGTGCTTTTCAAGTCGGCAACCGTTTGCACGCTTTGCCGCAAGTCGTAGACCACCGCCTCGATATATTTTTTGTTCAGACGCGCTTGCACCACATCATCGCGACTGACCGCGAAGGCCTCGAATTCCGATCTGCCCGCACTAGCCAGAAACCCCAGTAAATGCTGATCTTTGGGTGTGGCGGTGGCCATGATCAAAAAGTCCGGCTGCATCCACTGGGCAAACTTGCCAAATTCCGTAGTTGATTTCAAGGCAATATGCGCCTCGTCCACCACCAGACCAATCCGCAAACCCTTGGCTCTGGCGCGCGCCACCCATTCGGCGATGGTGCGGGTGTCGTCGTCGCCATCGGCGTTATAGCCTTGATTGCGCCACTGGGCCCTGGCTACTGCCTGCACCGTGGAAACCAACACCTGGCCGGCGGCAGTGTCCTGATTGCGGCCGTGATTGAGTAATAGCGGCGTCAAATCCGCCGCATTGCAGGCTAAGGCGTCCAGGGTTTGTGCCACCAGATTGACAAAGGGCACGAACCAGAACCACGCCACGCCGGTTTCGGCGCTGACGTTAGCCAGCACCCGCGCCAATATAAAGGTCTTGCCGGCGCCGGTGGGGGCGCGCAGCAAACAGGGCGGCTGATTGGCGCGCAGCAGGGTGGTGGTCAGGCTGTCGATCAAGCGTGCTTGAAAGGCTTCGGGTTCCAGCAGAGGGCCTTGGCCGGTGGTGGCCATTAAATTGATATTGACATCCATGTTCATCGTCCTTGCCAGCTGGTTTGCCCGCGCAGCAAGGCATCCAGCAGGCTATAACTGTTGATGTCGCGGCCTAGGCTCAGCAAATAATCGCGCACGCTGTCGGGCCTTGGTGAATACACCGCCAGCCGCTCGGCCGGCCACGCCGCCAATTGCGCCAAGGTATCGGGAGTAACTTCGCTGCACAGCAATACCGCCAGCTGATTGTCGCCGGCTATCCAGCGGATTGCTCCAGCAACAGTAGCTCCTTCATGCGCTATCTGTCCCGGAGCTGCCGGGTTTATCCCCTCTCCTTTATGCCCATTTGGGTGCCCAGGGTTAGGGTGAGGGTGAGGGGAATTTAAAAGATGGCTGGTTTTAATCCCCTCATCCCAGCCTTCTCCTTTATGCCCTTGAGAGTGCTGAGGGAGAAGGGGCTTTTCTTTTCCAGCCGGAAAAGTAGTCCCTATAGCATAGGTCTGCCCGCTGAGCGGAGTCGAAACGAACGGTTTAACCGTCGCCTGCTGCTCACGCAAAGCCAACAACTGCTGGGCATGATCGGCAGTGGCTTCGAACCCGACATCGGCGGCTTCCAGCAAATCCAGTTGCAGATAGGCAAAGCCGCCGCCCAGGCCGGGCTTGTCGCCGTAACCTTGCATCACTCGCTTGATACGTTCGGCGCAGACGTCGCGGCACAGGTTCTTGTCCGGTTCCTTATGGGTGGCTTCGCTGCTGGAACACAGAATGAAGCGGCGCTGCCCATCGTCTTCGGCATTCAGTTCCAATACCGCTTGCCCGGTGGTGCCGGAGCCGGCGAAGAAATCCAGGACAATGTCGCCGGGCTGAGTGGCTTGGCGTAGCAATCCTTTTATAAGTGACAATGGCTTAGGGAACGGGAATGCGTTGAACCCCAATATCTCGTTTACTGAATGCTCACCTGTACCACTACGCTGCGCAACGATGCCTACTATAAATTCATCGAGAGAATCTTCCTCTGATGCCCCCCTTATCCAGCTTGAAATCGGTCTAACTTCACTTTGTAAATCTATTTGATGCCGCTTGAACCAGGGTCTTCCAAAACCGACAGGCTTGCCAATCCAAAAATCGATATCAGGTAATTCAGGAGTGATAAGCGGAGTCTTGTTTTTTGGGCGTACCGGCACATCACTTAATGCAATTGCATTTAGCAGAGCTTCTTTTGTCTCCCAAATTTCAACGCGTTCGTTTTCTTGTGATGGAAAGATAACTTTCCCTTCCCGGATATACTGCTCCATAGTTTTCGCTTGTAACTTCTCAACATCGTCAACGATGTTTTCACTGGCGAAAGCCCATACCCGGCTTGGGTTACAAGGATACCAAACGCCAGTTAGCGGATTTTGAATGGGGTAATAGCCATTTGGGCGATCAAGGTAAGTATGAGACTTGGATAAATCGCCGGTTTTCCAAGGTCCTCTTGGATCACCGTCTGGATTTTTGTACTGCGAGAAATCTTTAACTTCGCCAGAAAATTTGAAATTGCCGTTGGCATAGACAAGAACGTATTCGTGGTCAACAGAGAAACGATGTCCAGACTGATCATTCGATCCCGACCGAGTTTTCCATACAAAACTCCCTACTCGCCTCCCCGGAAACACCTCATCCAGCAACAATTCCAGCCGAGCCCGGTTTTCGTCGTTGATCGATACCAATATCACACCGTCGGCGGTCAACAGGTCGCGGGCCAGCGTCAGCCGCCGGTATAAAAACTCCAGCCATTGCGAATGCCGCCAACGGTCGTTGGCGCCGACATAGTGGTCGTTGTACACCCAGTCTTTGTTGCCGGTGTTGTAGGGCGGGTCGATGTAAATCACTCGAATCTTGCCGCGATGGGTGGCGTTGAGCAGGCGCAGCGCGTCAAAGTTGTCGCCTTCGATGATCAGGTTGGGGCAGGTGATTTGGTTTTCCGGCCACAGAGAATGTGCAGGCACCAGGCGCGGCAACACCAGATTGGCATTCAGCGCCGCATCGCGCTCGATGGCGTTGGCTTCCCAGTACAGCCCGAGTTTTTGTTTGGTGAGATGCTCGACCAGCAAGCGGCGCAATTGTTGTTCGTTCAATCCGTTGAGCTGCGACAGCAGGTCGCTGTGGTGGGTGGCGGTCATGGCGTTCGGTAGTTAAGTTTGCTGCAATCCATTGTAGGTTGGGGTAGCAGATAGGCGTAACCCAACACGTCGGCTATCCCAAGCTACGATTTTTGATAAATATTACGACAGCATTTCCAACAAGCATGCATGCCATACCTGAGTTTGTATTTCGCCCATTTTGGCGCCCAAGCGCCGCTTGTCGACGCTACGGATTTGATCCAGCAGGATTTTTCCGGGTTTGCCGTCAAATACCACTTTCGGCCGGCATCCCAGCGCTTGGCCCTTACTGGTCAAGGGGGCGATGATCACTCGCGGCAGGGCGGCATTCATGTCGTCAGGCGAAACGATTAAGCCCGGGCGAGTTTTCTTAATCTCAGTACCAATGGTGGGGTCAAGATTGACCCAATACACTTCGCCGCGCTTTACCAGCTCCATTCTTCATCACCTTCGTCTGAGGGCAGTTCGGACCAAACATCGTCGTCCGCTCGCTCGGGCTTGAAGGCGGTAAACCAGTTTTGGCGCGGGGTTTTCAGCGCTTCGATGACCAGGGTTTTGCCTTGCACCGTTAGTTCCACTTCTTCGCCCAGCTCACAAGCCGCCAGCAGGGCAGCGGGAATGATGACGCCGCGTGAGTTGCCTACTTTTCTAATATTGGTGCGCATGGGACGCTCCTGACAAAGATGATAATAACAATGTTATAACTATCTTGTTGGTCAAGCAAGCGCATAACGGTCAGCCACGTAGGGTGGGCACGGTTTTTGTGCCCACGCGGTATCAAACGGTGGGCAAAAAAGCGTTGCCCACCCTACATTTCTTCGCTAATTCCACTAAGCCTTTAAGTTAAGCAGCCCGCTCAAATTGTTCCGTGCAGGCAAATTTGTAGAGGGTTTTTGGTTCGATATCGACCAATCCGCCGTTGAATTCCAGACAACCCCACTCAGGGTCCAATCGGGCGGAGCAGAGTGCATCGATAGCTACATGGTCGCCTACCAATTCTTTCAGGTCGGTTTGTCTAGTTTCGCCGTTTTCAAAAACCAGTTTAAAACGGTAGCCATCCAATTGTTCGAACTGTTGCAGTTTCATATCACTTACTCCAAAGGTGCTATGGGATGAAAGTTTTGGGTATCCGGCCATCAATAATGTTCAAATTATCCAGTTCCATCACTGCTTCGTATTCGGCGTATTTTATATGGATGTGGCGGGGCGGATGTTCCCGGTCAATCAGGTACATTCTGATCATGATCCCATAAAACCGCGAGATTACCGGCATCGCTATTTCCGTTAAGCCTCGGTCGTCACCCGCAACACTTCTTCCAGCGTGGTAATGCCTTGCAAGGCCTTGCCCACGCCGTCTTCGTACATGGTTTGCATGCCTTCCTGGATAGCGGTTTGCTGGATCACGAAAGCTTCTTCGTGTTTCATGATTTGTTTGCGGATGGTGTCGGTCATCGTCAGAAATTCGATGATCGCCAGTCGGCCTTTGTAGCCAATGCCGTTGCAGGTGGGGCAACCGACCGGTTTGTGCAGCAGAATTTCGCCGGTGGGTTGCCAGTTCCGTAGTTTCATTTCCTCGATCAGTGTCTCCGAAGCCGGATGGGCTTGTTTGCAATGCGGACACAGGCGGCGCACCAGACGCTGGGCCAGGATGCCGTTGATCGTCGAGCTGAGCAGGTATTCTTCCAGGCCCATGTCCTGCAAGCGGGTGACGCCGGCGGCGGCATCGTTGGTATGCAGGGTGGACAATACCAAGTGGCCGGTTAACGCGGATTGCACCGCGATCTTGGCGGTTTCAAGGTCGCGCATCTCGCCGATCATAATCACGTCCGGGTCTTGCCGAACAATGGAGCGTAAGGCAGAGGCGAAAGTCAGGCCGATTTGCGGTTTGGCTTGGATCTGGTTGATGCCTTCCAGCTGATATTCCACCGGATCTTCGACGGTGATGATTTTGCGTTCGGAAGTGTTCAGGGTTTTTAACGCGGCGTAAAGCGATGTCGATTTACCGCTACCGGTCGGGCCGGTAATGAGCAAGATACCGTGCGGTTGCGCCAGCACTTCCATGAAGCGCTCGGCTTGTTTGCCGACGAAGCCCAGGGTTTCGAAGTCCAATACGGCGTTTTCCTTGTCGAGCAAGCGAATCACCACGCTTTCGCCGTGTAGGGTAGGGATGGTCGAAACCCGCAAATCCAGCTCCTTGCCTATCATTTGCAATTTGATGCGGCCGTCCTGCGGCAGGCGGCGCTCGGCGATGTTCAGCTTGGCCATGATCTTGATCCGCGATAGCACCGCAGCGGTGGAGGCGACGGGGGGCGAGTCGATGTCTTGTAGCACCCCGTCGATGCGCAGGCGCACTTTCAGGCTTTGCTCGAATGGCTCAATATGCACGTCGGACGCCCGACTTTCCACGGCTTTTTGCAGAATGAAGTTCACCATTTTGATGATGGGCGCTTCGCTGGCCAGGTCTTTTAAATGTTCCAGGTCTTCGCTGCCTTCCTCCTCGACATTGAGGTTGTCCATCAGCTTGTCCATTTGCGACTTGCCTTCGCCGTATTGCAATTCCAGCGCGGCGTCGATTTCCGAGAGCTGGCCGATGTGCAGTTTAACAGGCTTGCCGAGAGCCAGTTGCAAGGCTTGCATGACGTAGTCGTCTTCTGGGTCCATCACCGCGACTTGGACTTGTTCATCGTCGGCCGCCAGGCCCACCGCGTGATATTGCTTTAAAAAACGCTGGGAAACACTGTCCGGTAGCGGCGATTGCGGCGGATACTGTGCCGGTGTGACGCGGGTAATGCCGCTGGCTTCGGCGAAGCTGCCGGCGATGTCGCTGTCGGAACACAAACCCAATTTGATCAGCATTTGCGGTAAGGAATCGTCCAAAGACGACTTTTGCATACGTCGCACCTTGCCCAGGTCGCTGTCCGAGAGCTTGCCTTTGCGTTTTAGTAGGCTTAGAAAAGCGGCGTATTTTTCGGATTTTTCAGCGATTTCCATGTCCATATTTTCAGCCAGTCAACTTGCGGAATAGGGCTGCATTGTAGCGATTTTCCGAATAATCCGGGCTTGATTTATTGCCGGCCCAGCCTGCCGCATGTTGTATATTGCAGCCATTAGCGGTTCGGACATTTTTTAGGAGATTTGGGATGCGAGGATTAAATAGTATTTTGGCCGTATCCGCTGCGCTGGGGATGGCTGCTTGCAGCGCGGATTGGCCGCAACGCCTGGGCTATCATGCGTTACAGAACGCCGGGCAATTGCAGTGTCAAAAAGCCATGTCTAACGATTGCGAACGGCGGCAGAGTTACGATGCTTATCAGCGCGAACGTGAGCAGATGCAATAGCGGTTAAATACTGTTCAACAAGGACAATTCCGCCGGATGCGGCAACATATAAAAAGAGTTGTCGATAAAGTCATCCGGCTCTCTACGGAAATGATGGCGGAGCAGGGTGAGCGGCACGATCAGCGGCAATAAACCGATGCGATAATTTTCGATGGTTTCCACCAGTTCCTGTTTGTCGTCGCTGTCCAGTTTGTGTTTCAGATAACCTTGGATATGTTGCAACACGTTGACATGGTTGCCGCGGTTGGCGACGATTTTTAGGCAGGTCATCAACGCAGCGATGTAAGCACCGGCGATGCTTTCAATATCCGCGTTTGTGACGCCGGCAATAATCCGTCCCAGCTCGCGGGCCTGGTTTTGCTCGTGGCTCATCGCGATCAATTTATGCCGGCTGTGAAAGGTGATCAAACCGTGCGCGGTCAAACCTTGTTCGCATAGATCCTGCCAGCGGCGCATCACAAACACCCGTTGGATAAAATTTTCCCGCAGGCCGGGATCGCCCAGCCGGCCTTCTTCTTCCACCGGCAGACTAGGGAAGGTGCGCTGTAAATAGTCGGCGAATATGCCGGTGCCTTGGCGGGCGGGAATGTCGTTTTTATAGACTTTCACGCGGGTCATGCCGCAGCTGGGCGAGTCCTTTTTAAGGATGTAGCCGCATAAGCCGCCCAGCCAGTCGTGTTGCCGGGCGGAAGCGTCTTCCAAGCGTTCAGTCACGTCCAGACTATGATCCTTGACGCCGACGCAACGGATGCCGTCGGCGGTTTCCCGCAATTGTACGCAGGGACGCGGGATGCCCAAGCCAGCTTCGACTTCCGGGCAGAAGGCTCTAAATTCTAAATATTGTCCCAGCGTGCGCTCTATATAGCTGTGATACTTATGCGCGCCGTCGTAACGCACTTCCTGGCCTAATAGGCAGGCACTGATGCCAACCGAAATTTTCTGCATGCTTAATCCTGCTTACTGCTTGGGGTGTTGGTCAAAAATCAGTTTCTCGGTGGCAAAACCGAGCGCTTTTGCCTGCTGAATCAGCTCCTGGCGGATGTTCGGATCCAATTCCGGGCTGCGCGCCAGTATCCACAAATAGTCTCGATCCGGGCCGGCAATCATCACATAACGGTAGCCGGTTTTATCCAGCGCAATAATGTTATAGGCGCCGTAAAACGGCCCGAAGAAAGACACTTTCAGGCGGCCGATGTCCGGTTTGTCGATAAAGTATGCTTTGCCTTCGGCGATTTTTCGTTGGCCTTGTTCGGCATCGTAGCCGCTGTTTAACACCTTCACGCCGCCGTCATCGCGCAGGCTGTATTCGGCGCTGATGTCGGTCAGGCCGCGCTCGAAGCTGTGATCCAGGCGGGCGATTTCGTACCAGGTGCCCAGATAGCGTTCCAGCTCAAAGCCGTCTATCACTTTTACGCCTTCCGGGATACCGGTACAGGCGCACAGCAAGCTTAATAAGACTATCGATACATAACGCATGGTTTACTCCGGTGTAGCCGCTGTATTGGCTAGGGCTTTGAATTGGGCTTTGATAGCATGGCTTTGTACCGCGTGATCGACGCGCGGTGCAGGGTAGTCGCCGGCTAGCGGGTGCTTTTCCCACTTGTGAATCACCTCAGCCGGATAGCGTTGTAATTCCGGAATCCAGGTCTTGATATACAGGCATTGCGGATCGAATTTTTTCTGTTGTAACCACGGATTGAAGATCCGGAAATACGGTTGCGCATCGCAGCCGGTGGAGGCTGCCCATTGCCAGTTGCCGTTGTTGACGCACGGGTCGTAATCCAACAAGCGTTGCGCAAAATAACGTTCGCCCCAGCGCCAGGAGACGTGTAAATCTTTGACCAAAAACGAGGCAACGATCATCCGTAAGCGGTTATGCATCCAGCCGGTTTGGTTCAATTCGCGCATGGCGGCGTCCACAATCGGGAAGCCGGTTTGGCCGTTGGCCCAGGCCCAAAAGTCCTCCTGGCCGTTGCGCCACAGCAAGCCGTCGTAACGTCTATCAAAGGTATGACCGAACACATGCGGAAAATGAAAGCCGATATGGGTGAAAAAGTCGCGCCAATACAGTTGGCGGAGCAAGGGATGGTCGGGGTCGAGTTCGGCTTGGATGCTGTAAAAAGCTTCGCGCACCGAGACGCAGCCGAATTTTAAATAGGCCGACAGTTGGCTGGTGGCGGCCATGGCCGGAAAATCGCGGACTGCAAGGTAGTTTTTGCAGTTGCCGATGATGGCTAAGCGCTCCAGCGCCGCTTGCCGGCCACCGGGCAGCGCGTTGTGGTGCGGCTGTTGCAGTTGGTGTAGCAGCTCGGGTTTGTGGCCGGCATAGGCTTTTGCCGATAGTTTACCCGGCGCCAAGCGCTGAGGAGCCGACACCGGCTGGAGCCTGGCTTGCCGATGAAACGCGGTGAATACTTGATACGGTTTGCCGTTACTTTTTAAACCTTGCTCCGGTTCGGTCAGCAGCAAATCGGCTTGGCTGTGAAAAGCCAGATGCAGTTTTTCGCACTGTTTGCGCAGTTCGTTGTCTCGTTGCCGGCTGAACGGGCTGTAGTCGCGATTGACAAATACCGCTTCGATGCCTAATTCCTGCTTCAGCGGCTCGATGAGGTGAGTGGGCTGATCGTTGAAAATATACAGCACGGCACCTTGCTGTTGCAGTTGCTGCTGCAAATCGCTCAGTGATTCCAGCATGAATTGCAGGCCCGGCGTACTTTGGTAAGGATGAGTTTCGATTTGCCGAGGATCGAAGATAAAACAGGCGATGACATGCTCGGAATCGCTTAGGGCGGCGTTGAGTGCGGTGTTATCTTCCAGCCGTAAATCGCGGCGGAAAATAAACAGCGAGGTTTTGTAGCGTTTTTTTGCCATCGGCTCAGCAGTCGCCCCAATGAATGATCATTTGCTGACAACTGAACATGATGTTGGGGTAGTACTGATAAATCACCCAGCGCAGCAGTAAGTCGAAATATGCCGCCACCGTCAGCAGGCGGGCAACGGCGGCCCAGATTCTGCTGGTGCCCTTGTCGGAGCAGCGCCAAACCGCACCGGTCCAATAGATTAAGGGCATCGCCATGATGATATGGATAGTCACCCAGCTGGCTACGGTGAAGTTGCCTTCGTTGATCCGGTAGTCGGCGAAAAACAGTACAGCGTTGTACAGGATGAAAAACGGATAGAACGCGTCTTTCAACCGCAGATAACCTAGCCAGCTCCATTGCAGGTAAAAATACAGCGTGGCCGGTGTACGTTCTTCCCATTCCTGGGCGGGGGAGGGGGTCAGATAAAATACCAGTACGCCCAGGGCCAGGGCTATCAACAGCGTTTCGTACCAGGTGACGAACGAGGTAAAGGCAAATAGCAAGGAAAGACTGTCGATTAACATAAATGTGACCGTAGTTTATCTAAGGGACCTCTAAAAATAAAAAATCTCCTTCCCCCTTAGCCCACAGGGGGTAAAGGGAGAAGGTTGGGATGAGGGAATTAAAATCAATTGTTTAAATCCCCCTCACCCTAGCCCTCTCCCAGAGGGAGAGGGGATTTTTTTAGAGGTTCCCCTAGGGTTTATTCAGAATATCGCGCAATGCGGTATCCAACTGTGAATATTTAAATGCAAAGCCCTGTGCCAATAAACGCTCCGGCAGCACGCGTTGGCTGCCCAAGACCAGCGCCGCCATCTCGCCCAGCAATAATTTAAGGGCTATTTCCGGCATGGGCAGCAGCAGCGGCCTATTCAGCACGCCGGCCAGACTGGCGCTGAATTGCTGGTTGTTGACCGGGTCGGGCGCCGTGGCGTTGTATGCGCCGCGCATGTCCGGAGTTTCTATCATCGCTTCGACGATAGCCAGCCAGTCGTGCAAATGTATCCAGGACATCCATTGCTTGCCATTCCCCAGGCGTCCGCCTAACCCTAAACGAAACGGCAGCAACATGCGTTTCAGTATGCCACCATTATCACCCAGCACCAAGCCGGTGCGTATCAGGCAGACCCGGCTGCCGAATTTTTCCGCTTGCAAGGCGGCTGATTCCCAATCGGCGCACAGCTGTTGGGAGAAATCGGCAATGCTCGCGCTACTTTCAGTGAGAAACTTGTCGCCTTGATCGCCGTAAACGCCGATAGCCGAGCCGCTTACCAGTACTGGTGCGGGCTGGGTGGTTGATGCTATCCAGGCCACCAATTGTTCGGTCAGTTTGATGCGGCTATCATGCAATAGCTGTTTGCGTGGCTCGGTCCAGCGTTGATCGAAAATGCCTGCGCCGGCCAGGTTGACCACCGCTTTAAAGCTGCCGGCATCCGGTAAGTCGGTGATCGAGCTAACCGCTTGAACGCTGTTGCCGAATGTGGCGACCACTTTTTCGGCACTACGGCTCAGCACCGTCACCGAATAGTTTTTTTGGATTAGTTGTTTAGTAAGCGCGCTGCCCAGAAAGCCGGTGCCGCCGCTAATTAAAATCGAGTTAGTGTTCATAAATTCTGCTCCGGAAACTACTAGGACTAAACCCTACCGTCGATTCAGGGCTTGGTGGGTTAATCGGATTCTGTATCGGTGGATGCGCGGCCTTTCGGAATCATCATTTGACTTAACTGCTTATTTTTAAACCAGATTACAGCGCGAAAACCCAACAGCATAAATATCAGCAGCAAATAAAATAAAGGCTCTGCCAGATTCCCTTTAAGTTGCCAGAAATAATGAATCATTGCCGCGCCGGCTGCTATGTAAATAAATCGATGCAGTTTTTTCCAACTTTTGCCCAAGAGCTTTTTGGACGCTTTAGAGGAGGTAATGCCCAACGAAAAAACAATAATGTAGGCAATCAATCCGAACCAGATATACGAGCTTTCGAGAATATCGATACCAATTATTCGCCAGGCAAAAACCTGGTCAACCGCTAAATAAACCAGGACGTGCAGGCTGGCGTAAAAAAAAGCATATAAACCGAATAATTGCCGATACTCGGTCATGCCGCGCCATTTTGTGACGGTTTGTACGGGAGTAATCGCCAGGGTTATCCATAAAAACCGCAAGGCCCAATCACCTAAACGAATATGTAGGGCTTGCATTTGATTTGAACCCAGATTATCAAAGGCAATATCGAAAACTACCCAAAGCAGCGGGATAAAACACACCGCGATGGTTAAAGACCGCAAATTATTAATTTGCATAATCATTAGAAAAAATGCCTCAAATCCATATCACGATACAGGTGAGCGACCTGCTCGCCATAACCGTTAAATAACTCGGTTTGCCGGCGGGGGGTAAAAAAGCCGCTGCCCAATAGCCGCTCGCTATTTTGGCTCCAGCGCGGATGCGGCACGTCCGGATTGACGTTGGCGTAAAAGCCGTATTCGTTGGGCGCAAACTTGTTCCAACTGCTAATCGGCGGCCTTTTCAGCAGTTCTATTTTGACGACGGCCTTGATGCTTTTAAAGCCGTATTTCCAGGGTACTACCAAACGCAAGGGCGCACCGTTTTGCTTAGGCAAAATGTTGCCGTACATACCGGCCGCTAGTATGGTCAAGGGATGCATGGCTTCGTCGATACGTAAACCCTCGACATAGGGCCAGTCCAGCATCCCGTTATTGCGTTGCTTGGGCATGCTGTCAGGCTGATGAACCGAAGTGAGTTTTACGAACTTGGCACTTGATAGAGGCTTTGCGGTTTTCAGCAAATCGCCCAGCGAAAAGCCCACCCAGGGCACCACCATAGACCAGGCTTCGACGCACCGGAAACGATAGATATATTCTTGTAGCGGGTGCTGGCTGAGAATATCTTCCAATTGATATGTGCCGGGTTTTTCCACTTCACCGCCGATCTCGACAGACCAGGGATCTACGCGCAGGCTTTGGGCCAGGCTTCTGGGGTCTTCTTTGTTGAAGGCAAATTCGTAGTAGTTATTGTAATTTTCTGTGGCGTCCGCCGGCGTAACCACTAACTCATGCGCCGATAACCGGCTTTTGGGCACTGCGCTCCATATCGGTTTTGAACTGTCGGCCCAGCCGGTTCGGATGCTGGTGCCGGTCAGCATCATCGCCGCCATCGCTTTGATCAGAGTGCGGCGTTGCTGAAAAACCAAGGGATCGGTAATTTCACTGCCGGGAATATTTTTTATTGTTTTTATAATCATGGCTTGATTACCGGTAGCTTATAAAAGAAGTTCCATTACTTACTTTTTCCCTTTCGGAATCCAGCCCATTAACTGCCGGATTTTCCGCTCGGTAATAAATGCCAGAGAAAACAGTTGAATAAAATTCTCCGCTTCAATCAAATCCAATCCTATATTGGCGGGCACCAGCTCTTTTCGGGTACCAAACATCCGATCCCAAATAGCCAACACTATGCCGTAATTGCTGTCATGTTCCGAGCGCAAGGTTGAATGGTGAGTGCGGTGCAGAGAAGGGGTGATAATAATTTGGGAAATAGCGGCTTCGTTTGGAACCCGGATATTAGCGTGATGGAAAAATATGAAAAATAACTCGATAATTTCGATGGAAAGTACCAAGTAGGCGTCCACGCCAATCACCACAACAAATACGCATTTGTATATTATTTCCAGGAATAAATCGAAAACATGGAAGCGAAATCCGGTGGAGACACTAAAGCATTTATCGCTATGATGCACTTTGTGGAATCGCCATAAATATTCATACTTGTGGCTGGCGTAATGCCAAATGAAAATGGCCAAGTCGAAAAAAGCGAAAGCCAGAAGCCATTTAACCGGGCCGTTACTCAGGCCGCTTAACAAGCCGTAACTGGCGAATTGCTGAGCAACCAGAAATAATGACGACGCTCTAAGCGCGGTTAATATTAACCTGAATCCGTGACTTA
>NZ_LUUG01000092.1 GCF_001644035.1 Methylomonas methanica | reverse complement strand
CAGATTTAGTTATAACTCCGCAGGTGACGTTCTCGCCGTTACCGGCCGCCAGTCGGATGACGATTGCCGTCTCGCGATTTACCAACGAATCGGTGTATGGCAGCGGGTTGTTTACCGACCAATCAGGGGACCGGATCGGCAAGCAAGCCGCTGATTTATTGTCTCGACATTTGATGGCAACTCAGCATTTCAATGTGGTTGAGCGCCAGGACATTAACAAGCTTAAATCGGAGGCCGAATTGATGGGCAAAACCGAGGCCGAGTTTAAGCAAAACCTGACGGGCGTCGATGCCTTGGTGATGGGCTCGGTGGTGGAGTTGGGCCGCGATACCACCGGCGGCGTATGGTTGGTTGGCAAGGAAAAGACTCAACGCGCCCGCGCCAGGGTAGTTCTGCGACTCGTAGATCCTAAATCCGGGGCGGTGTTTTACAGCCAGGAAGGTTCTGGAGAGGCGTCTATTTCAGCGTCCAGCACCTTGGGCTTTGGCGGTACGGCGGGTTTCGATTCAACGCTTGAAGGTAAGGCAATCGATGCTGCCATCGTCAATATGATCAACAACGTGGTGTCCACCTTGGATGCCCGTGGTAAAGCGCCGCAGTAAGCAAAACACTGAAAGGATTCTGCATATGTACTTAAGGTTTCGTAGGCGAATGACGGGGGGCTTCATGGTTTTGCTGTCAGCCGTGATGTTGGCCGGCTGCGCCCCGTCCGGACTCTTTTATTGGGGCGACTATGAAACCAGTCTGTTCGAGCGCTATGTGCAAAATAATCCTCAGCAGACTGATGCCTATTTGAGTCAAACCCTGCTCGAGGCGGAAAGACAACACAGAATGGTGCCGCCGGGTGTGTATGCCGATTATGGATTTTTGCTTTATACCCGGGGCGATAAAGCCGGCGCCATCGCAAACTTCCAAAAGGAGCGCGCTTTGTATCCGGAGTCGCAGGCTTTGATGAATAAATTGATTGAACGGATTGAGCAGAAGGACAAAGCGGCGACGGCCGCCCCCGCGCCAACTGTGGAGCAAGCGAACACTGGAGCGCAAAAATGAGAGTATTCGTGATCATTTTGCTGGCCTGCCTGATGCAAGCGTGTGCGGTACCGCGCCGGACCGATTTGGATGCCTTTTACGCCCATCAACCGCGCTCTATTTTGGTGGTGCCGGTGGCGAACGAGTCGCCGGAAGTGACGGCGAATTCGGTATTTATTACCAGCATCACTCAGCCCTTGGCCGAGCGCGGCTACTATGTGTTTCCCGTGTATTTAACGGATATGATTCTGCGCGATTTCGGACTGGTTGAAGCCGGTCATGTGCATCAACTGCCCGCAGAACGCTTTTACGAGCTGTTTGGTGCTGATGCCGTTTTATTGGTGACTATCAAAGATTGGAGCACCAAATACCTGGGGCTGGTGTCATCGGTGGTGGTGTCGATGGAGTATATTTTAAAAGACACCAAAACCGGCCAGGTGTTATGGAAAAACGATCAGGGCTATGTGCAGCAATCCGGCGGTGGCGATTTAATATCAATGGCTGTCTCGGCAGCGATTAACGCTTTGGTGACCGATTACTTGCCGCTAGCCAAGCAGGCTAATTTCTTGGCGTTTCAGCCGCCCAAAGGCTTGCCTGCTGGACCGTACCATCCGCAATTTCAGCAGGATAAAGATAGGTTCTAGCCCGTTTATATTATTAACCCGGCCCGTAAATATCGTCGCTCCCGCCTTCGCGGGAATGACGAATCCAGGACATTTAAGGGCCGGGTTAATAACGCGGTCCTTAAAGTTGCTGTGCCCTTGAGATTTCCGGAATTGGGAGCCGTTAGAGTGACTCGCGATTCCGGTGTCGTTTGCTCCCGTCTGTCGGGAGCGGCGATATTCAGGGGCTGGTGAAAACCGCCGAGTTAGAAATTAACAAACACCGATGCCATCCCCAAATGCCGCATGGTTGCCGAGCTGTGGTTGGCGTTGTCGACATACTGGTTCATATAGCCCAGTTCGGTTCTAAGGTTTTTGTTGAAGCTCCAGCCGAAACCGGCAAAGGCTCGGTTTTGATCGAAACCGGATTTGCCGCCAAAGGTGGTGGAATTGGCCCGGTAAAAGGCTTCATCCCAGGCGATCAGGCTCAAGCGCGGCTCGAACTCGAACGGGTGCAGGAATCTGATCATTTGCCGTGGGCGTTCGCGCACTTGGTCGCCGTTCAGAAAGTTGGTTTCCCACATAGTGCGGAACATAAACGTGCCAATTTCGGTTGGCAAAACATAGCGGAATGCCGGCCAAATGTCTTGTTGGAAGACATAAGATTTGTCGATGTTTTGGGTTGGTAGCCAGGTATAACCGGCCCAGATGGTGGCGTGGTCAGTCAAGGAGTAGCCTACTGCCGTGCGGACCATGCCCTGGTACCAATGGCTCCAGTCGCGATCAAAGCGGGATTGGCCTTCTAGCCAAATTCGCCCGTCTTTCAAGCTTGGATCGATAAAACTCATGCTGCCTTCGGCAACGGCTTGTAACCAGGTTCCAGAGTCCTCTGCCCGATCATCGGCTACTGCACCGGTAGACATTGCGGTTAGTAATAGGCAGCCTATAAACCGCAAACAAAATAGGTTTCCAGATAGCTTGTGCATAAAGTTTCCCCAAAATTTAAGCAAAAGTTGGCGTGTCTCCCTGCGTCACAGGGAGATGAAGGTCTGTTGTTGGTGTGGTTAAAACAAAGAGCTTACGGATGGCAAAGCGTCACTCTGGCGGTTCGACCGGTCGGAGTGACGGTGTTACCCGGTCAGAGCGCAATTTTGCGGCGAGCAGAGAGGTGGTGGTCGGAGTAACTCTCGTGATCGTCCAAGCCGACAATTTCGCAACGGCCGCCCGCTTGATTGTAGTCTTCGGCAAAATGGTGAATGAATTCCATCACGGTATGGTCGATCAAGTTGGCTTCGGTCAAGTCGAAAAACACCATTTTGCGCTCCGGAAAATCCGCCAATAAGCTTTTTAAGGTGATGAAGTTGGAGAATACGGCCGCCCCGGACACCTCAATGTGATAGGTGTCTGCATCGGCTTGGAGCACGTTAAACGCCATTGAAAACGCGTTGCGTAGTTTTAAACCACGGCTGACATGAATTGCCAGTTCCACCGCGATGCCTATCGCTACGCCTACCAACAAGTCGGTAGCCAAGACGCCGAGAATCGTGATGACGAACACCGCAAAATTGTCGACACCCACCGCCAGGGTTTTCGCAAACTCTTTCGGCGAGGCCAGACGGAAACCGGTGAAAACCAAGAGTGCCGCCAGTGCCGATAACGGGATTTCGTGAATCAGCTTGGGAAACAGCGCAACGAAGATCAGTAAAAACAAGCCGTGAAAGAAGTTGGCCCAGCCGGTTTTCGCGCCGTTATTGATGTTGGCGGAGCTGCGGACGATTTCGGCGATCATCGGCAAGCCACCCACCATCCCGGCAACGATATTGCCGATACCGACCGCAGTTAAATCGCGATTCAGGTTGGAGCTGCGTTTATACGGGTCGAGTTTATCCACCGCCGAAGCGCTCAACAAACTTTCCAGGCTACCGACCAACCAGATAGTTAACACTGCCAGCCAGAATTCGCCGGTAGCGATTTTGCCGAAGTCAGGCAGATAGAAGCCGGCAAGAAAATGTTCAGGTACAGCGACCAGAAATGAAGGACCGACGCTGAATTCATGATGGGGCAAAATCGCCGCATCCGGCAAAAACAAGTACTGGTGGATATGATCCAAATCAAAATACTGGCCCAAGGCTAAGCCCAGTAGTACCACCAGCAGCGGAGCGGGGATCATTTTCAAAGTGGGATGTTTGATCACCGACCAAAGTATCAATAACAACAAGCCTAGTAGGCCGATCAACGATACTTCCGGATTCATTTCCATCAACGAATGCGGGATCTCGGCGATGGTGCCCAACAAGGATTTAGCTTCCGGTTTAACGCCGAGTAAGGTGTGGATCTGCTTGGCCATGATGATAATACCGATGGCCGCCAGCATGCCGTGTACGACGGATGAGGGGAAAAAAGCGCTGAGCTTACCGGCCTTGAACACACCCAGCAGGACCTGCAAGACGCTGGCAATCACGATGGCGGCCAGCGTATACCGATAACCCGCCATCGCATCGCCTTGTCCCAGGGATTGCACCGCATCGACGATCACCACGATTAAGCCGGCGGCGGGACCGTTAATCGTCACGTAGGAACCACTCAATCGCGACACCAAAACGCCGCCGATTATCGCGGAAATGATGCCGGACATCGGTGGAAAACCCGATGCCATGGCAATGCCTAAGCACAGCGGCAGAGCAATTAAAAACACTAAAAAACCGGAAAGCAGGTCGCTACGCCAGTTTTCAATAAGACCCGGCAGCCCGGATTTTGGAACAATGCTTGAAGATGAGGTAGGCATGGGGTTTTCTCAAGAAGCTCAGGAAAACCTTAGTTCAGCGAGAAGTATGCCATTTTGAAAGTTATCGCGTCAGCTTAGGCATATCAAGACTTACCGGCGTAAATGCAGGCAAATTCAGTCGCCTTGGAACGGTTGAATAGCCAGATTCAACCAATTTGGTGGTTGATTTGCACCGCAATCACGCTGTCTTGGACCGGTTTTTGGGCTGGCAAGGCAGAGTTTCCGGCTTTGGCACGCGCTATGCAGAACAGTAGCTAAGAGACTGCTGGTATCAAGCGGTTTTATTAGCGAGGTTTAAGCTACAAATGTCCGATACTGCCCAACACACTGCCTTTGATTTGGATTTGGCGATAGCGCATATCGCCCATTGGCTACCCAGCCAAGGGCCGATCAAAGATTTCATTCATCACAACACCTTGCATGCCGTGCAGGACTATCCGTTTCACGACGGAGTGGCGGTGGCTGCTCAGGTATATGGCGCTAAAAGTTATCTGCCCCTGGCCGATTACCTGAAGCGCTATAACGAGCGCCGTATCAGCGATCAAGCCCTGGAATGGGCGATTGCTCAGGCCGATTGCGGTGTTTATCAAGAAGAGTCTTTGCGGGCATCGTTATTTGAGCCCGACGGTCACAGTCATTATCCGCCGCAGTCATTGGCTAACCACGGCATACGCAGCGCCTGGTTGAATCACCTGGAAATCGACTTGAACGGTATGGTACATCCGGTGATGTTCAGGTTGTTAAGTAATTTTCTCGATCAAGGCATTAGCCGCTGGGCGATGCCGAAACCGGACGAGCGGTTTTGGGATTGCGTGTTGCGGCTGGTGCAAAACAGCTTGTTGCCTTTGTATCCATTTCATCAGCCTGTAGTGAGGCAAATGCTGGATGCCGGCCCGGATCAAGTGATTTTAAATTGCCTGGGCAAAATCGTCGGCGATGAAACGTTATACGGGCAATATCTATTGGAAGTATTGCTGGCGCATCCCGGTTGGTCCGGGATGGTGCGGATTATCGAAATCCAGCCCAATGTGTTGCTGGCGCCACGGGCAATCTCCCTGAAAGAATTATTGGCCGTGGAACTGGCCTGCGAGCTGGCGTTTATCGATAAAAAGCACGGTCACACTTTTCTACAGATCGCGCAACTGCCGAATTTACACGAAATTCCGTTATTGGAGCGCGATGCGATTAATCCTAAAGTGCCGCTGAAAATGCGGGTGTGGCACGAGGCGATGGAGTGGTCGCTGCATTCCGAATTGCTACTGGCCTTACGTGAACAAGCACCTGTTGAGCAGATAGCCGAGCATGCGCCGAACGTGCAGGCGCTGTTCTGCATTGACGATAGAGAATGTTCGCTGCGGCGTTACTTGGAAGATATAGATTCGGGTATCGAAACTTTTGGCGCGCCGGGATTTTTTGGCATCGATTTTCTCTACCAAGGTTTGGACGATGCGTATCCGGTAGCGCAATGTCCGGTGGTGATTAAACCCAAGCATCTGATTCTGGAATCGACCGATAAACCGCAGCCTGACAAATCGGATAAGGGCGAATCGCTTTCGACCCTGCATTTTGGTGCGCATTCCATGCTGCGCGGTTGGCTGTATACGCAAACGCTGGGTTTGGCCTATGCCTTACGCCTGGGCTGGAGCGTGCTGCGCCCCGGCGGCCACTTGCCGGGTATCCAAAGTCTGAGCGAAGTGGAGGCACATGGTCATTTGCATCTGCTGCGTGAGAGCGAGGAACTCAACGAAGACGGCTACCTGCTGGGGTTTTCGTTGACGGAAATGGCTGATCGGGTGGGCGGCTTGCTGCGCAACATCGGGCTGACTAAACAGTTTGCGCCATTGATTGTAGTTGTCGCGCATGGCTCCAGCAGCGTGAACAATCCGCATTTCGCCGCTTACGACTGCGGTGCTTGCTCTGGTAAGCCCGGTGCGCCCAATGCGCGGGCCTTTGCCTGGATGGTCAACCATCCGCAGGTGCGGGAGATTTTGCGCGAGCACGGCATCGCAATTCCCGCCGGCACCCATTTTGTCCCGGCCTTGCACAATACCAGTCGCGACGAGATCAGTTATTTCGATCAACAGGACTTGGATAAAGCCGCGCGCCACGAACTGCACCGTTTTCAACACAGCATGCAACATGCTTTACAACGCAACGCGCGCGAACGCTGCCGCTGGTTCGAGTTGGGGCCAAAATCCCATGAAAACGCAGAAGCGCATCGGCACGTGGTGGCGCGGGCGTCGTCGATTTTCGAGCCGCGCCCGGAATTGAATCATTCCAATAATTTGTATTGCGTAGTCGGGCGGCGCAATTTAACCCGGCATTTATTCATGGATCGACGGGCGTTTTTGCAATCCTACGACCCCAATAGCGACCACGACGGCTCGATCTTGGTGAAGGTCTTGTCGGCGGTGATTCCGGTATGCGGCGGTATCAATCTGGAATACCTGTTTTCGCGTATCGACAATTCGGTCTACGGCGCCGGCACCAAACTGCCGCATAACGTCATCGGCTTGTTGGGCGTGGCCAACGGCGTGGAGGGTGATTTGCGCACCGGCTTGCCGTCGCAAATGATAGAGGTGCACGAGCCGGCGCGCTTGCTGATGGTGGTGGAACAAACCACAGTGATTGCCGATCAGGCCATTGCGATGCTGGGCGGCTGGCGGGAATGGTTGGATAACGAGTGGATACGGCTGGTGGCCTGCGATCCGGTAAGCCGCGAGTTGTATTTATACAGCAGCAAAGGCTGGACAGTCGCGGAACTAGCCGCCGGCAGACCGCTACCAGTTGCCAGCTGCTCGGAAAAAATCATCGTCGGACAAACCCGGACCATTCCGGTCCACGAATTGGAAAGGAGACAGGGATGAGTGTTTTATTATTGGCATGCGTATTATTGCCGTTAATCGGCTTTTTGCTGATTTTCTTCAGCCCGGACCATGAACACCGGATCGCCGAGATCAGCCTGTGGATGACCCGAATCAAGGGTGTCGCGGTGCTGGGTTTGCTGGTGGCGTGGGCGGCCCATGGCTTTGCTAACTTTGAATATCAATGGCTGGTGTTATATCAACACGACGATTACCAGTTTCCCTTGCTATTTTTTCTCGATAGAGTCGGCGCCGCTTATTTGTTTGTGGTGTGGGCGGTGTTCTCGGCGATTGTTAAATATTGCCGAGTTTATTTGCACCGGGAAGCGGGATACAAACGCTTCTTTCAGGCTATTTTTGGGTTTGCGTTTGGCTTGAACCTGATCGTGCTGTCCGGCAGTATCGATATGCTGTTTGCTGGCTGGGAGATCGTCGGGATTTCCTCATTCCTGCTGATCGCCTTTTATCGGCATCGGCCCCAACCGGTGCGCAACGCCTTGCGTGCTTACACCATCTACCGCTTTTGCGATGTGGGCTTGCTGGTCGGCACCTGGATGAGTCATTTGTTGTTTCACGAAAGTCAGCATTTTAGCCAGTTGTTGACCATGTTCGATCCCGACAATATTCCGCCAGCCGGCTACGCATCCTTGTCGATTTTATCCTGGCTGATTATTTTGGCTGCCTCGGGTAAGTCGGCGCAATTTCCGTTCAGCTTCTGGCTGCCCCGCGCGATGGAAGGGCCGACACCTTCCAGCGCGATTTTCTATGGTGCCTTATCGATTCATCTGGGCGTATTTCTGTTGCTGCGGACCATGCCGATCTGGAGTTATCACTATCTG
The DNA here is from genome assembly GCF_001644035.1 of Methylomonas methanica. Lineage (GTDB taxonomy): Bacteria > Pseudomonadota > Gammaproteobacteria > Methylococcales > Methylomonadaceae > Methylomonas > Methylomonas methanica_A. The sequence goes on along the minus strand of NZ_LUUG01000092.1, from coordinate 27,505 downwards.
CCGCGCTTGATCGTGCTGAGTATCGGCGTCTTGACAGTGTGTGTGGCTACCTTGGCCGAGAAAACCCAATCCAATATCAAAGGGCAGGTGGCTTATGCTTCCATCGCTCAGGTAGGGATTATGTTCGTCGAGCTGGCTTTGGGCCTGGAAGGCTTGGTGCTGCTGCACTTTATGGGCAATGCCTTTTTGCGCTGCTATCAATTGCTGGTGTCACCGTCCATCGTTGCCCATTTGCTGCGGGTGGAAGGCAATGTCGATAGTGATTTTTACATCAAAAACAACGAACAACTGACGTTTTTGCCGGCGTCGATTCGCAACTCCTTGCCGGATGTATTGCAAAACACCTTGTATGTGTTTGCCTTGCAGGAAGGGCAGTTGGAGTTGTTGGTGAAGAAGATTTTCTGGGAGCCCCTGAAAAACGTTGGCCGACAACTGAACGCGGTGAGCCTGTGGGTCAAAATTTTAGCGGGCCTCGCAATGTTGTTAATCATCGCCATTGCGGCGTCCGGGGTCAGCAGCGTGGCCAGAATCTATCTATCCATGCCGATCTCGTTGGCGATGGCGGTGGTGTCGTTAAGCGCGTTTAGCAATAAGCGCAGCCCGTTTCAGGTTTGGCACAGCGTGGCCTTGAGCAGTATCTTGGCCGGCGTGGCGGTTTGGTTGATGGTGCCTTCAGCCTGGTCCGATGTGGCCTTGTTCTTCAGCGGCATCATTCCCTCGTGGGCCTTGGGTGTTCTGGCGCTCAGCGTATTGTTGAGGCATTACAATTTTGCAGATGAACCCTTCGTGTTTCGCGCTTTCGCCGAAACCCGGCCCGGTTGGTCGCTGATGCTGTTTTTGAGCTTTTTGGGCTTGGTCGGCTTCCCAATTACGCCGGCATTTCTAGGTGAGGACTTGTTGCTGTCGCATGCCAGCAGTCAGCACCCCTGGTTTGCGGCGCCGATCACCGTGTCGTTTGTGATCAATGGCATTGCCATCGCGAGGGTCTATTTGAGGCTTTGTATGGGGCGGCCGGTTGAACTGCGGGGCGCGGTTTAAGGTTTATTGTTCTTGATTTGGACCCGCAAAGTGCTCGACCGGAAGTTGCTTGTCGGTCTTTATGTTTGAACGACTGGATTGCCATTTCTACACCGCAATCCGTGTAGCCTCGGTTAGCGAAGCGTAACCGAGGAAAAAATATCAATGCCTGGTGAAACTCATCATTCCCGCGATTACGCTTCGCTAATCGCGGCTGCGCGGGATGTTGGCGCGTTTCTCCTGTTTAAACGCCTCATTCCGCTAACAATGCCGCGATGGCCGATTTGGCATTGCACTGGGCAGTTGCTTCCGCGATCTGCGCCGCATTCAATTGGTGTTTGATCGCGTTCTCGCCATTAAACGTAAACGCTTGGTAGTCCTTTTTTGCAAAGGTAACGATTGCGCATTTTTTCCACGGCGAATTTTCAAACGGCAATTTTCCGGCATCTGGAGCTAATGGCTCTAGGCCTTCCGAACTGGGCGCATAGATTAAAAACTCACCTTTCATTGCCAGTACCGCACGGTATTGGTTCGCAGTAGTGAAATATAGATAACCGACTTCGATTTCGGCTTCGTTCAATCCGGCATTTTTGTTTTTCTTGGGCTTTTTCATACAAATTCGGTAGTGAGCAGGACGGGGTGTACACGCCGTCCTGAATGTTTTGGCAATGCTGAGAGGTAAGGTGAAACGTTTGGAGCGGGTTAAATAAGCCGCCGCGCCCCGGCATTGCATTGGGCTTGTAGATTAGGCCTTTTTCACAAACTCCGATTTCAATTTCATCGCGCCGATGCCGTCGATTTTGCAGTCGATGTCGTGGTCGCCGTCTACCAAACGGATGTTTTTGACGCGAGTGCCGACCTTAACGACCAGTGACGAGCCTTTCACTTTCAGGTCTTTAATCACCGTGACGGTATCGCCGTCTTGCAGCAGGTTGCCGTTGGCATCTTTGATGATTTTAGTATCGTCGCCGCTGTCAGTGGCGGCATCGGCCGACCATTCGTGGGCGCAATCCGGGCAAATATTCATATTGCCGTCGTTATAGGTGTATTCCGAGCCGCATTTTGGGCAGTTGGGTAGATCGCTCATGGTTGTTCCGTTTGATTGAGAAGCTGCGAGACAGCTTGGTTGATATAAAGGGACCTCTAAAAATCCTCTTCACTGGCGAAGTTATCGTAAAAGCGCCCTCTCCTCGCGTACCCACCGGGCATAAAGGAGAGGGTTGGGGTGAGGGGAATAGATACTCGTTTATATCCCCTCATCCTAGCCTTCTCCCTGAGTGAGAAGGGACTGTTCTACGACGATTGCTCAGGAGAAGGTTTCTTTGGTTTTTTAGAGGTAATACCATGCCTGCTTACAGACATGGTGGTGTTATGGAAAAAATCAGGAATAGACGACGTGCGGTTTGCCGGCGCCGGCGACAATCTCGCCGATGCTGAACGCGGTTTCGCCTTGTTGTTTCAATATATCCAGCGTAGCGGCCTCGTCTTCTGCCGCAACGCAGACGATCATGCCGATGCCGCAGTTGAAGGTGACCAGCATGTCGGCTAATTCGACATTGCCTTGCTGTTGCAGCCAGACGAAAATCTCCGGCAACTGCCAAGCGGACAGCTGGACATTGGCGTTCAGGCCGTTAGGCAATACGCGCGGCAGGTTTTCGGTGATGCCGCCGCCGGTGATATGGGCCATCGCATGCACCGGCACGGTTTTCAGCAGTTCCAGCAAGGGTTTGACGTAGATGCGGGTTGGGGTCAGCAGGGTCTCGCCGAGCGGCTTGCCGTTGACACTATCGGTCCAAGCCAGGCCGCTGCGAGCGACGATTTTGCGTATCAAGGAGTAGCCGTTGGAGTGTGGGCCGGAAGAGGCCAGCGCGATGAGTTTGTCGCCGGCCTGCACTTGACTGCCGTCGATGATGCGTTCCTTTTCGACGATGCCGACGCAAAAGCCGGCCAAGTCGTAATCGCCATCCGCGTACATGCCGGGCATTTCCGCAGTTTCGCCGCCGACCAGCGCCGCGCCGGCTTGTTCGCAGCCTTTGCCTATGCCTTCGATTACGCTGGCGGCGGTATCGACTTCCAGTTTGCCGGTGGCGAAATAATCCAGGAAAAACAAAGGTTCGGCGCCCTGGACGATGATGTCGTTAACGCACATGGCCACCAAGTCGATACCGACGCTGTTGTGGATGTTTAAATCCAGTGCCAGTTTCAATTTGGTGCCGACGCCGTCAGTGCCGGATACTAATACCGGGTGTTTGTAACGGTCCAGCGGTAATTCGAACAGCGAACCGAAGCCGCCTAAACCGGCCATGACGCCCGCATTACGGGTTTTGGCCGCGATGGGTTTGATGCGTTCGACTAAAGCGTTGCCGGCTTCAATATCGACGCCCGCGCTCTTATAATTCAGGCGGTCTTGTTGTTGTTCGCTCAATGTCAGTCTCTCGTTAAAGTTAAGGTTGAAACGACCGATATTGTACTATAGTTCCCATTAATGCACTGTCAGGGTAGGCTTGTGGTCAATGTTGTTATGAAGGGTAAGTCCGGGTTTTTAAGGCTGTGTTTGTGGGGATTGCTGTGCAATTGCCCATTAGCGGAGGCCGTCGAAGTAAAAGGCTTGTATGAGATCGAGCTGATCGCCAACAGCCAGTCCGCCGAGGATAGGACGCAAGCGATCAAGCAAGCCATGTACGCGGTACTCAGCCGGGTATTGGTATCCGAGGATATTTCCAAAATTCCGGTGGTGCAGCAAGCTTTGTCCAGTGCGCAAAACTACGTTAAACAATCGCAATTTTCCTTGATTTCCGCCGACGAACTGCCTGACACCGACGCGCGTTTGCTGAGAGTGCAGTTTGATGAAGACCAATTGATGGAAGTCATGCGCAAAAGCCAGGTGGGCATTTGGAGCGAGATCAGACCGGAAACCTTGGTTTGGCTGGTGGTCGACGATGAAGAAGGACGACGGTTTTACAACGCCGACAGCATGCCGGAATTGGAAAGCGCGTTGGCGTTTGCTTCTAAAATTAAAGGCGTACCGATGATATTCCCAATGCTGGATTTGGAGGAACAGCAAAAGATTTCGCTGAGCGAGGTGCTGGGTGCTGATTCCCGTAATTTGTTGGCTGTATCTGCCCGCTATGAAGTAACGTCGGTAATGGCAGGCCGCATCGCCAAGAAAGGCGATTGCTGGCAGGGTGAATGGGCGTTTTATTTTGACGGTAAAATCAAGCAATGGAGCGGGGCTTGTTTGCCTTTGAAGGCGGCAGCGGTTGCGGGTGTGCAAGGCGCTTACGATGTGCTGTCCAATTATTACGGGGTTAAACCGGAATCCTCAGCCGCCCACTAAGCTGTAGATGCCGTAAGCGCCGCCATAGGTGGTTAGAAAATAAAATAAAGACACCACCAGACTGGCCGGTGTATTGACTTGCAATACGTCTTTAAATATTCGCGCGATAATCGCCATGTCCCACATTAAAAATAACGCCAAGGTTGCATAACTGGGCGTATCTTCCGCCACGGTCACCCAAAACACGATAGGAATCAGAAAGATCGCGACGACATTTTCACAAAACAAAATGGCCGACGCGACTTGTATGAAGGTATAAAAGGTTTTATTCAGTACTAACACCAGTGCAATAAAGCCCAGAGTTAGCAAGGTCTCCAGCAACACCTCGAAGATCGAGTCAATGTCGTCAGACATGTTGAATTGAATAAAAAACACGGCGATAAAATAAAAAATCGCATTGTTTTTAAAAAAACGTGTCGATCTGGGCAGGTCCAAGACCGAGACATTGAACCAGCACAGCGGGAAATAATGTCTGAAGATTTCCATCACGATGCACGCTACTTAATCAGTTTTCCTCTGAGTCGGCATAAGAATACGCGTCGTATTGACTGCGATATTCCGGTTGTTGACTATGACTGAACTGGTCGTTCAAAGCTTGTACCAGATCTTTGCTTTGCTCGATAAGACTGTTCAGCTTTTTGCGGTTTTTCTTGGTTTTACCGACCGGGTCGGTGATAGGCATTAAAATTCGCCAGAAGCTCAAGCTTTTTTCAAACAATCCCGCCAAATCTTCGCTGAGATTTAACTGTTTTTGCCGCTTGTGCAATTGCTTGATCAGGAATTTGGCATGCACCCGGCTGACGACTATATGTAGCGGCGTCAACACGCCGATCAACACCGCGAGAATGGCGGGGCCTATCAGTGGATCGATCAGTAATTCTAGGATGCCCACGGCGATTTCCGCAAATAACATCAACATCACCACAAAACCCAAAACGATCAAGGTGGAGGCGTTGCATCTATCCTTCCAGGTGGTCAAGGCTTCTTCCACTTCCGGGAAAATGGTGTCGTCAATTGCGCGGATGCTGCTCTCCAACGTACCCAGAATTCGGTAGGAGCGATCGTTATTTATATTGTTAAAGCGCTGATCGAACAGCGAGGTATCGCCGGACTGCGACAACACGATGAATTGGCCGGTGTGGATGCCCAGTTCGGCCAGACGGCGTTGCCAGGACGCGGCGATTTCCTGGCTTTTCAGCGCATCGATAGTTATTTCGGAATGATCGATGACGAAGATAAATTTGTTGGCATCCTGGTGAGCAACGATCTCTGCCAGGGTGTCCTTGGTCAAATCGGCATCGGCTTCGAATAAGTCGTTAAACACCAGTACCAGGTCGGAGATACCTATTACGTATTTCCGAAGTAGGCCGGACACCGGATTTTCCGCCGCCGGATTTAATACCGGAGTGTCGATCAACAACTTATTTTTCAATTTGCCGCTATTGACGGTAACCAGTTCCAGATAACTGTTCAGCTTGCTGCCTTCGCCGTTAGCGACCAAATCGATTTGACGGCTGATCTGATAGAAAGGCAAGCGATGGTCGGCGTCCAATGCGGTACCGGGCAGGGTGGCGGTATTGGTTTGCGGCGTATATTGCAGGACGGTGAATTTATGGCGGGCGGTGTGCAGTTGTACGCCCAGGTAACGATTGACAAAGTCTGATTTGGCGGGCGAGTAACCGCCCAAGGTGCTGACGATTGGCCACCAGCTGGTTTTGCGCGCGGTGGTTTCGTCGTTATCTATCAAGCCCAGTTCAAACTCGATTTCATCGAGATCCTGAAATATCTTGGCGGTTTTTTGCAAAACCGGATCGTTCGCCGCGAACTGTCGTTCAAGATTGCTCAGGTGTTTACTTACCGTTTTATCCGCCATTAGATATAAACCTTCTCTGCTTGTTATTGAGGTTAATCAGACGGCGGGAGTATACACCGATGGCATTTAAACGGATAAAAAAACCTGCCGGTTTTTGCCCGCCAAGATGCCTCAGCAAACGGCTATCCCGGACACCCTGCCTAGCGGGAAATGCCGGCTTACAGCAGCGGCGGCCGCTATTATTCTTTAATGTCCAGCTCCTTGATTTTGCGGGTCAAGGTGTTGCGGCCATAGCCCAGCAACAGCGCCGCTTCGTGTTTGCGGCCGTGGGTATGATTCAAGGCCGCCTCGATTAACAGGGTTTCCAAGGTGGGGATGGCCTGTTTGGCAATGTCCACTTTACCGGTCGATAACTGTTGCTTGACCCAATTTTTAAACTGGCTTTCCCAATCTCCGGGCGTACTATCGGCCGATCCGGAATCGGCGCTATTGTGGGTCAATTCCGGCGGCAAATCTTCCAGATGAATTTCCCGGCCGGAGGCCATCACCGTCAGCCAGCGGCAGATATTCTCCAATTGGCGCACATTACCCGGCCACTTCAAGCCGCTTAAAAATGCCTCGGTTTCCGGTTTTAACAGTTTGATCTCGGTATTCAGCTCCTTCGCGCTTTGATACAAATAATGCCGCATCAACAAACCAATGTCCTGGCGGCGTTCGCGCAATGGCGGGATATGAATCCGGATCACGTTCAGACGGTGAAACAAATCTTCCCGAAACCGGCCTTGCGCCACCAGCGCTTCCAAATCCTGATGGGTGGCGGCGATGATGCGCACGTTTACTCTTACCGAGGTGTGTGCACCCACCGGATAAAACTCGTTGTCTGCCAATACCCGCAGCAAGCGGGTTTGCAATTCGGCCGGCATATCGCCGATTTCATCTAAAAACAGCGTGCCGTTGTTGGCTTGCTCAAACCGGCCGATCCGTCTTGCTTGGGCACCGGTAAACGCGCCTTTTTCATGGCCGAAGAGTTCCGATTCCATCAAGTCCTTGGGGATGGCCGCCATGTTCAGGGCTATGAACGGCTGGTCCGCTCGCGGACTGTGGCGATGCAGGGCTTTGGCGACCAGTTCCTTACCTGTACCCGACTCGCCGTTAATCAGTACGGTGATGTGCGAGCGCGCCAGACGGCCTATCGCCCGAAACACTTCTTGCATGGCGGGCGCTTCGCCAATGATTTCCGGGGTTTCCTCTACGGTAGGCGGTGCTTGCACAATGTCGCTTTGCCGTTGTTTGCTGTGCGCGCAGGCGCGCTGCACGGTTTCGACCACTTCGGTGACGTCGAAGGGTTTGGGCAGATATTCGAACGCCCCGCCGTGAAACGCCGACACCGCGCTTTCCAGGTCGGAATGTGCGGTCATTACGATCACCGGTAAATCCGGATAACTGTTTTGAATGTTGCGCAACAACTCGAAGCCGTCCATGCCCGGCATGCGAATATCGGTGATCAGCACTTGCGGTAGCCCGCCGGGCAGCGATTTAAGCAATTCGTTGGCGCTGGCGAAGCTTTGCGTATGCACGCCGGCTTTTTGCAAGGCTTTTTCAAGTACCCAGCGGATGGATTTGTCATCATCGACAATCCAGACCTTGTCAGGTATTTGCATGATTCGTCTCCAAAGGTAGGTAGATGGAAAATACGGTATTGCCCGGCTCGCTCTCGCATTCGATCAGGCCATTGTGTTGGTTGATCAAAGATTGAGCAATCGACAGGCCAAGCCCGGTGCCCTCGGCGCGGCCGGTGATCATCGGATAGAAAATCTGTCCCATCAGCTCGGGTTTGATGCCGGGACCGTTATCTATAATGTCGATTTTGACGGTCAGCTTGTAGCGTTTGCGACCTATGGTCATATGCCGTTGCACCCGGGTTTTCATGGTAATCACACCGTGGTTCTGCACGGCTTGCACGGCATTCCGGACGATATTCAGAATGGCTTGGATCAGCTGATTTTTGTCGGCGAAAATCTCCGGGATACTCGGATCGTAATTGGTATGCAGCATAATGCCGTGGGCGGCTTCAACTGTGACCAGATGCCGGACGCGTTCCAGTACTTCGTGAATATTCAGCTGGCTTTTATGCGCGGGTTTGTTGGGGCCGAGCATTTTGTCCATCAGATCCTGCAAGCGGTCGGATTCGGCGATAATGATTTGCGTATATTCCTTTAATTCAGGATCCTGCAATTCCAGGTCCAGCAATTGCGCCGCGCCGCGCAGACCGCCTAGCGGATTCTTGATTTCATGCGCCAAGCCACGCACCAGCATGCGGCTGGTGTTTTGCTGGGCCAGCAATTGTTCTTCCTTGGTAATGCGTAAATGCCGGTCTACCTGTTGCAGTTCGATCAGGATTTCGCTTAATTTTCCATCCTCTAGCAACGGCGTGGCGCTAAGGTTAACCGTAATCGATTGGCTAAGCCGTTCTAGGATTAATTCTCTATCGACCAGCGGCTCCAGCAAATACAAGCGCGGTAACAAATCGTTAAATAGGGTGTTATGCGCGGTTTTGAAAAGTTTGTGCGCCGTTTGGCCGAGCAAGTGTTTAGCGCTGTCGGCAAGCAGCATCTCGCCGGCGGGGTTGATATAGGTCAGACGCAAGTCCTTGTCGAACAACAGGATTGCTTCGTTTAAATGATCCAGTATCTTTTTGTGCACGGGTTAATTTAAGTTTTAAGGGTTATAGTGGACAAGCAATTTGTACGCCAAGCCTAAAGTTGCCTTATTGCCCCATTTGCCTAGTAAAAAGCAGTTTCATTGCGCTATTGTGGTGCGTGCGCCCGAATTGATGTCTCATGTTAGTGCAAAGGTGGGCGCGAAGCGGTTTTTTATAGCTATCCTGGCTTTACGCCTTATTCCTTCGCATAGGGTCAATAGCGATTATGGCCGCGAAGGAGTTTGGAAATCCCTTCGGTAAACACGGATACTCTGCTACGCGCTAAATGTGCGCACAAAGTTGGTGCAAATTAGTTTGCTGTGAAGCAGGGCAGCGTTTTGGTGTGATAGTGATCCAGTCGGACCCATTTTGCTATTCGCCCGCCCATCAAATAGGTAAATAGGCTGGCTGGTGGTCTTGGGTCGTGAGCTTTTTTTCTGGGTATTTCCCTATCGATGACAAACTTTGATCTGATTTGGTGCGCTTGGCAGGATGGGTACCCAGGCTGGTGCGTGAATCGAATAGCATTTCCGCTAATTCGGCGCGTTTGTCGACTAGCGGCTAGTAAGCGTAATCGACGATCAATGGCGCATGGTCGCTAAAGCGTTGCTCTTTAAAAATGCTGGTGGCGCGCGCCGTGCCGGCAATGCCGGGCGTGGCGACTTGATAATCGATGCGCCAGCCGACATTCTTGGCCCAAGCCTGACCGCGGTTACTCCACCAGGTGTAGCAGGCATCCGTAGCGTCTGGGTGTAGGCTGCGATAGACGTCCACCCAGCCTAACTCATCGTATACCTGCGTCATCCAGGCTCGTTCCGCCGGTAAAAAACCGGAGTTTTTCTGGTTGCCGCGCCAGTTTTTCAAGTCGGCTGCCTGGTGGGCGATGTTCCAGTCGCCGCAAATCACTACTTCCCGGCCGCTGGCTTTCAGTTCGGCAAGATGCGGGTAGAAGCGTTCCATTACGCTGTATTTGACGTTTTGCCGCTCCTCGCTGCTGGAGCCGGACGGTAGATACAAGGAAATTACCGATAGATTACCGACCTGCACTTCCAGGTAGCGGCCCTCGCTATCGATGTCGGCATGCCCCAAACCTTCAATTACTTTATCGGCCGGCTGTCTGCTGTAGATGCCTACGCCGCTGTAGCCCTTCTTTTCGGCATAATGAAAATAGCCGTGCAGGCCGTTCGGTGTCAGCATCTCGGCTGTCATATCGCCGGCCTGGGCTTTAAGTTCTTGTAGGCAGACGAAGTCTGGATTTTGGGTGTCTAACCAGTCGTAAAAACCTTTTCTGGTTGCCGAACGAATGCCGTTTAGATTGGCGGAGATGATACGGAGCATGGATAGTGGTTGGGATTTATGGGTTCCCGCCTGCGCGGGAGCGACAATATTCAAGGGCCAGGTTAATAATTACGTCGCAGTTTAACAGTTCCAAACGCCATCGCCCCAACCGCGCTTGCGGTCGCTTGATCGAGATTCCGCGCGCGTCTGCCAGTGAAAAGGCTTTTAGCCTTTACTTAACAATTGCCGGGCGCGGCTATCCGCACCCGAAGGCAATTGTTTCGGGCCGGATTTGATCCAGGCAGCTATGTCTTGCCAGGCGGTGGGGGCTTGTAGATCGCGGAGCAGCATGTGATAACCGTTTTGGTAAATGGCCACGGTTTTTTCTGCTGTATCGGTGGTCAGCATTTGCTGCAAGAAAGCATAAGTGGGCTCCTTGGGGATGACTTCGTCTTTCTCGCCGTAAAGCATCAGCGTATGCGCCCGCAGCGAGCCGGCGCTGTCGAACGCAGTGTCCATCAGGTTGGTTAAGCCGTATACCGTTTCCACGCGGGTGGCTTTGATGACCATCGGATCGCGGCCCATCGCCCGCAGCATATCGATATTATCCGAAGGCATAATCTCCAGTCCGCTGCCGGTCAAGGTCAGCCAGGGCATGCTATGCGCCAGCGTCCAGAGTAAACTGGTTTGATACCACGGCATGGTCGATCTGGCCCATAGCGCCGGCGCGGCGAGGATGATGCCGGCGACGTCCGGCATATCTTCCTGCTGCACGGCGGTAATCACAATCGCGCCGCCCATGCTTTCGCCCAGCAGATAAATGGGTTTGTTCGGGTAGCGTTGTTTCAGCAGCCGGGTTAACTGTTTTAAATCCTGCGCGTAAGCCTCGCTGCCCGCCCACAGCCCGCGCTGCGGCGCTGCGCCGAAACCGCGTTGGTCGTAAGCGAAACAGGCGATGCCGAGTTTGCTGAAATAGTTGCCCGGCGCATCGAAAAAGTGGCTGTAATCGTTAAAACCGTGCAGCGCGATTATCAACGCATTGGGTTCTGCATCCGGCAGCCAGCGGCGCAGCGGTAGACTAGCACCGTCTTCGGTTAGAAAAGAATTGTCGCCCAGCTGTGCGGTGTTGGTTTTGGCGCCGGGCGGATAACTCATCGGCATGCAGCCGCTCAACGAGAGCAACAGTAATACGCCGGCCAACGGCAGCATGCGTTTTCGATACGGTCTGCGAGCGTTCGCTATTTTCAAAACAAGATTGTTCATCGCTAACACATTATTTCAGTATTGAATTTCCCAAAATATCCCCGCATAGGATGCGCAAAGCGGAAGATTGTTCCAGTCAAACTTATCTTAGCTGACGCGGGCGAGTGGCTTTATGACAATTCGGGAATGGCTAGTTTCCTATTATCGAACTATTCATCGTCCCATAAGATAGGGAAGGCTTTGCGTACCCGTTCGATGGCCTCCTGATCGACGTTTTTACCGCGCAAGGTCAGCACCAAAGCATAAATATCCTGGGTGCTGACTTTAAAGGTGCGTTTGGGATCGGCTTTTACGGAGCTGGATAGGCGCTTGATCGTGGTGTGAAAGGGCAGGGGTTTGGCGACCGCTTGCGCGGGCCGCGACAGTTCGCTTTCGATAATCTCTTTTTCGTTGCCGGGCGGTGCGTTTAAGGCTTTGCGCAAGATGTCGCGCGCCCTGGCCCAGGACAGCTCGCCGCCGGCCAGTTTTTCGCGCATCGCTTCTGTGGTCAGCGGCGCGTAGCGAATGATGTCGTCTATCCAGCTGACGCTTTTGTCGAAGAACTCGGCAATGCGCTCTCTGGACCAGTTGGCATTGTTCAAGTAAATCACGGTCTGGAAGTAATCGGTAATGCGGGTATCGACGCGGTCGGAATTCAGTTTCAGATTCAAGGCCTTGATTTCATCAGGATCGCCGGTGACGATTCTGACGTCCACTCTATCGAAATAGCCGGGATTGGCGCGGCGAATGCCTTGAATGGCTTCCATGCGATGAAAGCCGCCGACCAGATAGTATTCGCGGTTGTTGCGCTCCCAAACCACCAGCGGTTCGAACAAGCCATTGACCACGATGTCTTTTTCCAGATGCGCGACCTTGGCGCGGTCCAGCTCTCTATGGTTGGTGAGCGTGTGATGAAATTCGATTTGGTCGATGGGTAGATATTCATAGCGTTTGGTCGCGAGCATGCTGTGTTCTCTCTGTGACAGGAAACTGGGAGGCGGGATAATCAGCGTTATCGCCGATCAGGGAAAAATAGTAACGCGGGCTTGTTCCTTATTTCAACGCATTTCTAAGCCGTTGTCCGGATATGGCAAGCCTTCACTTATTTTCGCAACAGCCAGGGATTGCCGCCGATGGCGGTGAGGTTGGCGGTCAGGGTTTGTTCGGCGACAAAGCGTTGCAAGTAGTTTGGCCCGCCGGCTTTCGGGCCGGTGCCGGATAAACCCATGCCGCCGAAGGGCTGCACGCCGACCACCGCACCTATCATATTGCGGTTGATGTAGACATTGCCGACCCTGGCATGTTGTTGGATGTAGCGCATATTGGCGTTGATTCGGCTGTGGATGCCCAGCGTCAGGCCGTAGCCAGTGGCGTTAATTGCCTCGACCACTTTTGCTAACTCATTGGCTTGGTAGCGGACAATATGCAGGATAGGGCCGAACACTTCGTGGTCAAGGAAGGATAAGGCCGGTATTTCCGCCAACGTGGGCGGAAAAAAGTAGCCGTCCGCCAGGTCGGTAGGCAATGGTAATTGATACAACAGTTTGGCGTCGCGTTTAAGCTTCTCGATGTGCTTCAGTAGGGCGGCTAGCGCGCGTTGATCGATGATAGGGCCAACGTCGCTGGCAATATCCAGCGGCGAACCAAGCCGCAGCAAGCGCATTGCACCGATCAAACGGGCGATGACGCTGTCGGCGATAGCCTCCGGCAGAAACAACCCCCGCAAGGCCGAGCAACGTTGGCCGGCGCTATTAAACGCCGATTGCAAAGCGTCCGCGACCAGTTGTTCCTGGTGCGCGGAGCTATCGGCGATCATCACGTTTTGCCCGCCGGTTTCGGCAATCAGAGTGGCGATGGCGCCGTGTCGATCAGCCAGTTGCCGATTGATAAGCTGGGCGGTAGCGCTGGAGCCGGTAAACGCCACGCCGGCGACGCGCTCGTCACTCAGCAAGTGCCGGCCAATCTCGACACCGTCGCCGGGTAAAAACTGCAAGACGTTTACCGGTATCCGTGCTTCGTGTAACAGGCGCACGCATGCCATGGCCGTTAAAGAAGTCTGTAACGCCGGTTTGGCGATCACGGTATTCCCGGCCGCCAGCGCAGCGGCGATTTGACCGATGAAAATCGCAATCGGGAAGTTCCACGGGCTGATGCAGACAAACACGCCGCGACCGACCTGAAACAATTGGTTATCTTCGCCAGTGGGACCGGGCAAGTGCCGTGGCTGAGCAAATTGCTCAACCGCGCAGGCCGCGTAGTAACGGCATAGATCGACTGCTTCCCTTACTTCCGACAACGCGTCGCGTAAGGTACGGCCGCCTTCACGGATGCACAGTACTGTCATTTCCAGGCGCTGTTGTTCCAATAAATCCGCTGCTTTAAGCAGATACCCGGCGCGGGTTTCGACTGGGCATAAACGCCAGTCGTTGAATGCGCTGGTGGCTTGTTGCAAGGCTTGTTCTATATCGATTGGGGAGCTGAAAACTACCTCACCAACCAAGCTATGTCGGTCATACGGACTATAAATCGGATGCCGTTCGCCCCAAACTTGCCGTCCGGCGACCAATGGTGCGGCTTGCCAATTGTGGTCGGACATTGCGGCCAAGTCCCGTTGCAACTGCTCCAATACCTCAGGATTACTTAAATTCAGCCCCTGCGAATTTCGGCGTTGCGCGCCAAATAACTCGCTGGGTACAGCCAGCGGTTTAGAATCGACTTGATTTAACTGAGCCGATGGATCGCCGGACAGCATAGCGGCGCTAAGCGCCGGATTTTCGATTTGATTGATGAACGAGGTATTCGCGCCGTTTTCCAATAATCGCCTGACCAGATAAGGCAACAATTCCCGGTAGCCGCCCACCGGCGCGTACACTCGGCAATGGGTAGGGCGCTCACTCAATAATTCGTCATACAAAGCAGATCCCATCCCATGCAGACGCTGGAACTCAAATCCCGGATGGTTTTTACCAAACTCGCAAATCGCCGCCACGCTGTGGGCGTTATGCGTGGCAAATTGCGGATAAAAGGCTTGCGGGCGAGACAGGATCAGTCGGGCGCAAGCCAGATAAGACAAGTCCGTAGCGGCTTTACAGGTAAATACCGGATAATCGTCCCAGCCATTTTCCTGAGCTCGCTTTATCTCGCTATCCCAGTACGCGCCTTTCACCAAGCGGATTGGAATTGTGCGCTGCTGTGTTTCGGTCAAGGCAGCCAGCCATTCGATCACTGCCAAGGCACGTTTTTGATAAGCCTGCACCGCAAGACCGAAACCCGGCCAATCGGCCAGCGCTGTATCGTTATACACCGCCGCAAAAATATCCAGAGACATGTCCAATCGCTCGGCTTCTTCCGCATCCACGGTCACGGAAATATTTGCGGTGCGGGATAGCTTGACCAAAGCCAACAGCTTGTTGCTGATGGCCGGTACCGCATGGCGATACTGCAAGGGTTCGTAACGCGGATAAAGTGCCGAGAGCTTGATGGAAATGCCGGGGTTGGCAAATAAATCCGCGTTAGCAGGTTCGGCCAGCGTTACGATGGCATGGCGATAATCCGCGAAATAGCGTTCCGCATCGTCTTCTGTCAACGCTGCTTCGCCGAGCATGTCGAACGAATAACGGTAGGCCGGATTGCGACCGGCTTGTTCGACAGCCGTTGTTATATCTTCGGCGATGACAAAATGTTCGGCCATTTGCTGCATGGCTTGCTTGATGGCCGTGCGGATCAGCGGCTCGCCCAGCCGACTTAACAAGCCGGCGAAAACCCGCTGCCGAATCAGTGCTTCCATTTTGCTGCTGATCCACAAGCCGCCACTAGCCAGGTTGACCGCCGCCGAATCGCTGCGCAGCCAATGGCTATACCAGTCCGCATCGGCCAGTTTGTCGCGCAAGAACAGGTTTTGCGTATCGCTATCCGGTATCCGCAGCAGAGCTTCGGCAATGCTCATCAACCCGATGCCTTCATCGCTATTCAGGCTGTATTCGTGCAAGAAGGCTTCGAAAATGCCGGGTTGTTTGTGCTTGGCGCGCACCGCTTCTATCAGGCTCTGCGAACATGCGCCGATTGCCTGGCTATCGTAATCTCCCAACGTAGATATCAGGCCGGAGACCGCTTGCGGCTCTGCTTGGGTAAATGCTTGATTGATGCGCTGGCGCAGTTCGGCTAAACGGTTGGCGTGGCTCATTGCTATCACCTTTTGGACAGACAACTATTAGCATACCGCTATTCGGAAAAACCGGCTGGCTTGTTGGACCGGGTTTGCTCTGCTACTGTTGATGGTAAAGCGGTTAATGCGCGAGGAGACAATATGTCAGGCAGAATTGATTTTACGATGGGTTTTAACACGGGAAAAGCGGCTAAAGCCGGCAGTGGTGACAGTAGCTACCGGATATATGTGTTCGGCAATTTTTCCGGTGCCGCCGCTCCCTGGGAGCAAAGCAAAATCCGGAAAATCGATGTCGATAACTTCGAGCAAGTGATGGCGCAAATTCTGCCGACGCTGGAAGTCAGCCCCGGTATCAGCTTGCAATTTCCGACGCTGGACGATTTTCACCCCGATGCCTGGCTTGGGGAAATCAAGCTGCTGGCTGATTTGCGGACCTTAAAGTCCGAATTGGGCAATCCCAATACTGCGGTACAGGCGGCGGCAAAAATTCAGGCGTTTTTTCCGGCGGTTGCTGTGGTCGATCCGGTCGCACCTGCTTCTGCCACGGAAAGCCAGGACGATATGCTGGAGCGTTTGTTGGGTAAAAAGTCGGAAGGCGCGGTTGCTGTTTCCGACTCTTTGGATAGTTTGTTGAAACAGATTGTGGAACCGCATGTCGCCAAGGACGCCAACCCGCAGCATCGGGCTTTAATCGATTTGATCGACACCGCGACGGCGCAGCTTGTCAAAGCCTTATTGCACCGGCAGGACGTTCAAGCACTGGAAGCCTTGTGGCGAGCAACGGATGGCTTGGTGCATGAAGAAGCCGCCGATGCGCAACAAATTTATTTACTGGATATTAGCCAAGCCCAGTTGTTGGCAGAGCTGGAAAAGGGTAGCGATAGTGTGGTCCAGCGTTTGCAGCAACATATTCAAACCGGCGACGGCGAGCAGGACGTCTTGTTCGTGGCTGATTATGTGTTTTCCGATACAGCAGATGACAAGGCCTTGCTGGGTTTTTGCGCCGATTTAGCCGCCCAATGCGCAGCGGGTTTTCTGGCTGGCGCGGGGAACGGTTTGGTGGTCGGGGCTTTGCAAAATGCGGCGGAGTGGCTGGCATATCGCCAAGAAATCGCGGCAGACAGCGTAATTCTGGCTTATCCGCGCGTGTTGATGCGTTTGCCTTACGGCAGCAAACGCGATCCGCTGGAAACCTTTGCGTTTGAAGAGTGTGCAGACATTCCGCAGACCGATGAATTGCTATGGGGAAATCCGGCCTTTTTGGCGGCACGCGTATTGCTCAGGGCTGCACAGGAGCAAACAACAGCGGAGCAATTCTTTTTTGCCGATGTGCCGGCGTTTAGCTACGAACTGGACGGCGAACAGGTACTACAGCCGGCTACGGAAGTGGTGTTGAACGAAGCGCAGGCGAATAATCTTTTGGCACAAAACATCATGCCGATCCTCGGCTATCGGCAACGCCAAGGCTTACGCTTGTTGGGTTTAGAAACCTTGAGTTGACAGATCTGGCCGCAACTGCGCCCGCATCTTTTCCCTGTCCAGTTCGCCTTCGGAATGCGATACCACTATCGTCGCCACTGCATTGCCGACGATATTGGTCAAAGCCCGCGCTTCGGACATGAAGCGGTCTATCCCCAGGATGAGCGAGAGAGCCGCCACGGGTACAGCCGGCACTACCGCCAGCGTGGCCGCCAAAGTGATAAAGCCGGCGCCGGTGACGCCTGATGCACCCTTGCTGGTCAGCATCGCTACCAACAACAGCGTCAATTGCTGGGTCAAACTCAAATCGACATTCAAGGCCTGGGCGACGAACAGCGCGGCCATGGTCAGATAAATATTGGTGCCGTCCAGATTGAACGAATAGCCGGACGGAATTACTAAGCCCACCACCGAGCGAGAACAGCCCAGTTTTTCCAGCTTATTCATTAACGGCACCAATGCCGATTCCGACGATGAGGTGCCCAGCACCAGCAACATTTCTTCCTTGATGTAGCGCAGCAAACGAAAAATATTGAAACCTGTCAGCGCGGCGATGCTGCCCAAGACCAAGACGATGAACAAAGCGCAGGTCAGATAAAAACTGCCCATCAGCGCGGCCAGCGGTTTTAAAGCAGCGACGCCGTATTTGCCAATGGTAAACGCCATCGCCGCGCCGGCACCGAAGGGGGCCAGCTTCATGATCACGTTCATCATCGCAAAAAAGATATGCGAGCATTCTTCGATAAACACATAGACCGATTTGCCGGCGCCACCCATTTGTTGCAGCGCAAAACCAAACAACACCGCCACCAGTAACACTTGCAGCAAGTCCCCGGAACCGGTGAACGCATCGGTAAAAGTTTTCGGGATGATATGCAGCAGAAAGTCGGCAGTACTTTGCTGGCTGGCTTGTTTCACGTAGCCGGACACCGCTTGCGCATCCAGTGTGGCCGGATCGACATTAAAGCCCTGGCCGGGTTTGAGAAGATTAGCTACCAGCACACCCAGCGCCAACGCGAAAGTCGAGACAATCTCGAAATACAGCAAGGCTTTGACCCCAACCCGCCCGGCTTTTTTCATATCATCGGCACCGGCGATACCCAATACGATGGTGCAAAACACCACCGGACCTATCAACATCTTGATCAGGCTGATAAAGCCGTCGCCGATGGGTTTTAGCGTCACCGCGTGTTCGGCGTCCAGGTAACCGAACAGGCCGCCGGTAAGAATGGCCAGTAGCACCCACAGATAGAGCCGGGCGGAGGGACTGGCTGGTTTTGACGTTAGCGGGGTGCTGAGGTTTTCCGAATTCATGGTTTAGCGCTTGGCTCGTAAGGTATTGAGAGTTTGGCATGGTTGGTTACGAACTCACTATCCTTCAAAAGCCGTGAACAAAGCAAGGCTAAATGCCGCACGCAGCTTGGCGGTTTAGGGGTTTTCGGCTAGGATTTTTGCCTGTCGATATTTAATTCCGCGGGAGTTGCTATCGTGCGCCGCTGCTGTAAAGCCGGTTATGCCTGTCTGTTGCTTTTGTTTCTAGGGGCGTGTGCCGGTGAGGTGATTCAGCCTCCCGCCGGCTTGGTGGAAGTCATGGATACCGAGTTGCGGCAAGCAGCCGAAGGCGAGCCGGGCAAAGGCAAGCTGTGTAAGGCGAAAATATTCCTGGTACAAATGCCTGTTGCGGTTTACCGGATTTGGGATAGCGCGTGGCCCGACCGCGCTAGGGGCAATTGGTGGACGCTGAATTATCCGGCTGGCTCGCGGGATAGTTACCGCCAAGCCGAAGCGATTTGCCCGGAATGGAGCGGCCTGGACCGACTGATTGTCTGCACTATCAAAGTTGGTACTCGGGTGGCGATTGGTCCGGCACAAAGCGCGGATTGCGCAAATGGTCTCAGCTATGCGCCGTCGGCGGAAAACCAGGTCTACATCCCCAGCGACAGTCGCAACCAGCAAATCTTTGTCGAAAATTGCAGTAGCGGCACGCCTTGGCCTGCTGCCGATCCGTGATCTTTAATCCGCCCCGACCGCCTTTTTCAGCAGCGGATTAAATGCCAATATCGCCAGGCCGGTAACTGCACCCATCGCTGCCAGTAGCAAAAAGAAATCCTGTTTCGGCATTTGCTCGTAAAAACTGCCGATATAACCCGACAAATAATTGCCGAAAAACGTCGATAAAAACCACATGCCCATCAGCATGCCAACCAAACGCGGCGGCGAAACTTTACTGACCAGCGACAAACCGACCGGTGACAGATAAAGTTCGCCCAGCGTGTAAATCAAGGTACACAGCGCCAACCAGAGAAAGCTGATTTTTTCGGTGGATTGCACACCGCTAATCGCGAAAATAAGCACCAAGAACGAGGCGCCCAACAATATCGAGCCGAATGCCATCTTGCCGACACTGGAACTTTGCCGGCCTTGGCCGGCGCGATACCGGGATACTCGGTCGATCAGCGGCACCAACAGGAAAATGAAAGCCGGATTCAGGGATTGAAACCAGGTGGAGGGCATTTCCCAACCAAGGATATGCCAATCGGTATTGTGCTCGGCGAACAGTTGTAAGGTATTGCCTTGCTGCTCGTAAACCGCCCAGAACAGGATATTCAGCACCGCTAAGGCCATTAAACCGCCCAGAGCCTGCCATTCCTTAAGCGTCAGCGGCGCGGGAACGAGCAGGTGTTCCTGACGCTCAACGAATTGCTTCCCGCCCAAATATTTTTGCCCAAGCAAATACACCAGCAAGCCCAGCAACATACCCATGCCGGCGGCGCCGAAGCCGTAATGCCAGCCGTAGCGTTGCCCCAAGGTTCCGCAGATCAATGGCGAGAAAAACGCGCCCAGGTTGATGCCCATGTAAAAAATGGTAAACGCGCCGTCGCGGCGTGGATCGCCGGGCTGATATAAACTGCCGACCTGAGTCGAAATATTGGGTTTGAAACAGCCATTGCCCAGAATCAAAAACAACAGCGCCAACAGGAAGAACGCTTCGGAGGCCATCAGGAAATGGCCGATAGCCATCAACGCACTGCCCAGTATCACGCATTTGCGCGGCCCCAAAACCCGGTCGGCCAAAATGCCGCCGAACAGGGGGGTGAAGTAAACCAGGCCGGTATACAGGCCGTAAATCTGCGAGGCCAAGGCTTGCGTCGATAAGGGCCCAAATAATCCTTCTAAACCGGTCTGTAAGGTCGCGAAGCCAAACACTGTGGTATGCGTTTGCGCTGAGTGAATTAAATGTTGCGTCATGTACAACACCAGCAAGGCGCGCATACCGTAATAGGAAAAGCGCTCCCACATTTCGGTGAAAAACAGCACGAACAAGCCGGTGGGGTGACCAAATAGATTTTGTTGATTCACGTGGGAAAAAGACTGGTTAAGTTTCCTTGGAGAGCTTGTTGAATATCATCTCACAAGCGCCAATCTGGGGCATTTTTACGGTAATCCCCCAGTAAACGCACCGCCTTGAAACACGGCAACTATAAGCAACAAAAAAAGTGCCGATTCAGCGTGTTTTCGGCTACCGCATCGCCGGTTAGGCTGTTATAAAGGGAACACGCGCCATAGTTTGCGCTATTCGAGCTCTTGGTTAGCCCCTGGATTTCGATTAAATATTTTCAAGGAAACTTAATG
Source organism: Methylomonas methanica (assembly GCF_001644035.1). Lineage (GTDB taxonomy): Bacteria > Pseudomonadota > Gammaproteobacteria > Methylococcales > Methylomonadaceae > Methylomonas > Methylomonas methanica_A. The sequence continues at coordinate 6,840 of NZ_LUUG01000092.1, read as the reverse complement.
ACAACGCTAAGCGATTATTTCGACTACCGGCTAGATGCCGACGGTAATAAATATGTAGAGGTTTCGATTCGGGGCGTGACCTTACTCAGGCTACCGGCAACTAATAAAGGCACCGCGTTTAGCGTGCAGGAACGTATCGAACTGGGATTGGACGGCCTGTTGCCGCCGCAAGTCACGGATATGGAACATCAGCTTGATCGGTTGTATGCCAATTATCAAAAGCAAGCGAATGATATTTCCAAGTATCAATTTCTGCGAGCGCTGCAAGACCGCACGGAGGTGTTGTTCTACGCCTTGTTGGAGCGGCATCTGGATGAAATGGTGCCGATAGTCTACACCCCAACCATAGGCTTGGCGGTACAGCAGTTCAGCTCCAACTTTACCACCACGCGCGGATTGACTTTTTCGGCGGCCAATATCGACCGGGCCGAAACCATTTTGCAAAACTACCCCTTGCACGATATTCGCATGATTGTGGTTACGGATTCTTCGTCGATTCTGGGTATCGGCGACCAAGGCATGGGCGGATTAGCGATTTGCATAGGCAAACTTGGGCTGTATACGGTCGGTGGCGGCATGTGCCCGTTTCAAACCTTGCCGGTCAATCTGGACGTGGGCACCAACCGAGCCGAATTGCTGGACGATCCTTTTTACTTAGGCGCGCACACCCAGCGCTTGCATGACCAGCCGTATTTCGAATTGGTGGATAAGTTTGTGCAAGCCGTGCGCAAAGTCTGGCCGAAAGCCATAATCCAATGGGAAGATTTTGCTAAAAACGTCGCCTTCGATTTGTTGGCAAAATACAAAGATCGGCTGCCCTGTTTCAACGACGACATTCAGGGCACCGGCGCGATGGCCTTAGCCGGCTTGCTGTCGGCGTGCCATAAGAAAGGCGAAACCCTCGCCGAGCAAACCGTGGTGGTGGTGGGCGCCGGCGCCGGCGGTTTTGGTGTGGCCAGTACCATCAAGAAAGGCATGCTGCGCGAAGGTTTAACCATGGAGCAAATTCTGCAGCGGATTTTTGTGGTCGATGCCCACGGTCTGGTGGTCAAGGAAGCCACCACCGAGGCCTACAAATTACCGCTGTCGCATACTCAGGAAAGTTATCACGACTGGGATATTCCCGATGATAGGGTACCGAACCTGCTGGAGGTGGTCACCCACGCCAAACCGACCGTATTGCTCGGATTAACCGGTGTGCCGGGATTGTTCACCGAGACCGTGATTAAAACCATGGCCGCAAACCACGCGCAGCCCATTATTTTCCCATTATCCAACCCCACAGCCAATTGCGAAGCCACCCCGGAAGACATTTTGGAATGGACAAAGGGTACGGCAATGGTCGCGACCGGCAGCCCATTCGCCGACGTGGAATATCAAGGCCGGCGTTATCCGATAGGGCAGGGCAACAATGCCTTTATTTTTCCGGGCTTGGGTTTTGCCGCAGTGTTGGGCGAGTGCAGCCGGATTAGCGACGCGATGGTCTTGGAGTCTGCCTATGCCTTGGCCGATTACATCGCAGAGAATTGTTTGGCTGCCGGCCTGATCTTCCCGCCGGTGGGCGATCTAAAACAAGTCAGTTTATTTGTCGCTAATCGCGTATTGGCTAAAGCGCTGGAAGACGGCTCCGCGACGCGGCAGGATTTAGTGGGCATCGATGTGGAAGCCTACGTTAAAGCCAATCTCTGGAAAGCGGAGTATGCGCCGTTCAAATATGCCGGGGTATCTGCATAGGCCGATAGTTGATCGAGTTGATTTGATCGGCGTCTTCGCGAAACCAACGTCACTAGGTTCAGCGTTTGCAACTGGTATTGGATTCGGAAAGCCTGGCGTATTTAATCGGCGGGGTTGGCATCCTGGTGGAATGGCGGGCTTACTGTCTGCCGGACGGCTTGGCGTTTCGGCGCTGGTCCGCTGCCGGTGCCTTGCTGTGGGCGGGGCAATACCTGTTGCTGGATGCCTGGACCGCCGGCTTGACCATGGCCAGCACGGCCTTGCGCACTATGCTGTCCGGCCGATTGGCGACCGGTTTGTACAAGCACTGGGTGGCGGCAGGTTTCGTGGCTTTGTTTAGCGGGCTTACGCTGTTTTCCTGGCAAGGCCCGGTTTCCTTGTTGCCGGCCTTTGCGGTGGTCAACACCACACTGGCTTTGTTTTACCTGAATAATCGCCGCATGCGCATTGCGCTGCTGGCGTCCAGTCTGGCCTGGATAAGCAACGATTATATCTGGCAGGCCTGGCCGGCGTTTGTGGCGGAGACTGTGGCGATGGGCATCAATCTATGGACTATTCGTAAGCTGTTTGCCAATCCACTCGGCAATAGTTAAAGGGCGTTTTCCGGCTGTGAAAAACTGTCATCTCGGGCCGGCATTGCCGCGCTGGAAGCCAAGGATAGCTAACGTTGAACAGTTCCCTCTCGACTCGCGTCATCCCTCCCGCATGTTGGTGTTGCTGAAACTGCTTTACACCGCTTCTGTCGTCACAACCGATTTATCCGGGACTTTCCGGTCGTTTTCAAGCAAGGTGCAATAAGGACGCAATGCGACCATCAGTGCTTGGTAAATAGTAAATGCATCGGTCGGGTCTTTTTGTTTAAGCTCGGCGACCTCGGTCAGAAACCGATACAGCATTTTTACGCAATTCTCGATGGACATCGCCAGCCAGGCATCGTTGGTAATCCATTTGTCGATAAACTCATCCAAACGCGCGAAGGTCAGTTTCAGCAGAGGGTACGCGGTTTGGGTTTCCTTAAATTCCCGGAGCAGCATATAGTCAAGGTAAGCCCGCTCGGACGCTACCCGCGGCCGGTTGGAAATGCTGAGGTAAGTGGCTTTGTGGTGGGTATAGGCGGCATCGAATTTTTCGCAAAATTCGGTTTCGGTGGTCATCGCCAGCCAAATTTGAAGACTCGCGGTGGTTACGCCGTAACATTCCTTGATTGAGTTTGCCATTTTGTCGAATTGCTCGACAAATGCCGGCTTGGTCAGTTCGCCTTTAATCAGATTTTCAATCGCCGCCAGCTCGCTCGCAGTGACGCAAACCGTGGCCAATTCCCGAACAATTTTGAGTTCGACTCCCATATTGCCGTTACCTATTTTTGCTATTTGAAAAAATTAAGAAGCGCTTCGGGCCCAAGTTTATAGAGTCAGATCGACGATGTCGGCAACGCAGGCATTGTCTTTAACAATGTGCAGCGCATTGTCGAACACCATGTTCGAGTTGAATAACACGCTTTTGACAATGATGGCGCCGGTCGCATCCTTGATTACAAAAAAAGTATCGCCGTCGGGAACCTTACTGGCGGCAATTTGGTTGCTCATTAAGGAGCCGGTTCGCACTTCTTTAATGCCTTGCAGGGCTTCTTCCTTGTTGTCGTAATCGCCGCTCATCAGAATGAGTTCGCCCTTACTGTTCACAAATGAAAAGGAATACTGATTGTCGTCGTTGGTTTTAAGTTGAAAAGTGGCTGGCATATTCTGTCCCGGAAGTTAGCAGTTGAATTTAAGTTCATTGCCAATCAAATTTCAGCCTCCCGATTTCTCGCAAGCGACAGGAAAAGCGCGATTGCAGGGAAGCCGAAGCGTGACCGGCAGAGCCTATAAATCCAAAAGCAAGCGTTATGCCAATAAAAAATCCTTCAGAATCAGCAAGAAATAGGTCAGCAGAGGTTCAATTGTCGGTTTTGCTACACGACATTGACGGCGATGCGATAGCTTTTGAATCGTTCTCACCAATCAGGGGCAACTTGCTCTAAAGCCTATGCATGAATTCCGAAAAATCCCGTTCGGCAATCATGCGAATCAAGGTGGGTTCCGCACATAATTTTTACACAATCCGTAACTATTCAGTACCCGTTCAAAAGGGTAGGGTTTACTCCCTCTCCTGCTGGAGAGGGCGGGGGTGAGGAGAATTCAACAGGCAAAAGACCTTGATTTAAATCTCCTCTCCCCAACCCTCTTCATCAGGAGAGGGAGCAATTTCTCGGCGATTTGCAAAGGGTTGCGATTCGCTGAATAGTTACCATAATCTTTACATAGCCGAATAACGCAGCCAGTCGGGGTAAGTATCCACATCCCACTGGCTATCCAGTTCGCACAGGTTCAAACCGATGTCCTTGGCCCGGCTGCGGGTGATGGGCATCACCTGTTCGTGACTCCAACTCATGTTGCTGAACAGTCTCGGTTGTATCTCGTTCAAGCCGATCATGACGTAACCGCCATCGTTGGCCGGCGCGATGACCGCACCGTGACCTTCGTGTAACGCCGTCAATGCCCGATACAGGTCGTTAGCGGAAAGACTGGGACAGTCGCAACCCATCAGCAATACATGCCGGTATTGGCCCAGCGCATCAGCGAAGGCGCGGTGCATGCGTTCGCCCAAATCGGCGCCGTGTTGCATCTTGAGCGTCAGCGGATAACGGCGCGCGCAATCCTGAAAAAAGTCATGACCGGTGTCCGGCGCGCAGTGCAGTTCAACCGCGCACAAAGGCTGTTGGAAGGCCCGATCCAGGGTCATATAAGTCAATTGCCGGTGTGCTGCGGCAGCTTGTTCGGCACTTAAGGCCGGTTGTAATCGGGTTTTGACTTGGCCGGGAATCGGCGCTTTGCAAAAAATCAGCAGCACACTGTCGGGGAAAAGTGTTTGCATGGCTTAAACCTTGCGCCGCCAAGCATGATAACGGCCCAGCCATTCCAGCACACGCCGGGGTGCATGATTGCGTTTCCAGACCCCCGCTACATATTTATTGGCTTCCGCCAGGGTTGGATAGATGTGAATGGTGCCTAAAATCTTGTTTAGGCCGATGCCGTGTTTCATCGCCAGCACGAATTCCGCCAGCAAATCACCGGCATGTTCGCCGACGATGGTTACGCCGAGGATTTTGTCCTTGCCGGGCACGGTCAGCACTTTGACAAAGCCATGGGCCTCGCCATCGGCAATCGCCCGATCCAGATCGTCGAGGCCGTAGGTTGAGACTTCATAAGTGATATTCTGCGCTTGCGCATCCTGTTGGTTCAGACCCACTCGCGCCACTTCCGGATCGGTAAAGGTCGACCAGGGGATCACCGAGTAATCGGTACGAAACTTTTTAAAATGTCCGAATAAGGCGTTGACCGCCGCATACCAGGCCTGATGCGCGGCGGTGTGGGTAAACTGATACGGCCCCGCTACATCGCCGACGGCGAAAATATTCGGATAGTTGGTTTGCTGGAATGGGTTGGTTTCCAGCGTGTTGCGCGGCGACAAGGCAATGCCCAGTTCCTCCACGCCATAGCCTTGTACATTGGCGGCGCGACCGATGGCGATCAGCACTTTATCGAAGGCGATTTTGACGCTTTGCCCCTCGTGTTCTGCCAGCAGAATGTGTTCGCCGTTTTCAACGATGAATTCCTTGGCGGTGTGGTTGACGCGTACATCTACGCCTTCTGCGCGGAAGCGGGCCTGGACGATGTCCGACACTTCGGCATCTTCCCGCAGCATCAGACGCGGCGCCATTTCAACCTGTGTGACCTGGCTGCCCAAGCGGGCGAAGGTTTGCGTCAATTCGCAGCCTATCGGACCGCCGCCCAGCACCAGCAGGCGCTTGGGTAATTCGCGCAAGTTCCAGATATTATCCGAGGTCAGATAATCGACTGTATCCAGTCCAGGAATCGGCGGCACGAAAGGGCGGGCACCGGCGGCGATGACGATAGCGCGGCCGGTGATGGTTTTAACATCGTCGACTGTAGTGACTTCCACCGCCCAAGGCGAGACGATTTTGGCCGAGCCTTCGATGACCTCCACGCCCAGCTCGGTATATCGTTCCACGGAATCGTGCGGCGCCACAGTTTTGATCACCTGTTGCACTCGCTCCATCACGGTGGCGAAATCGAATTCAGCCCCGGCTTTGGCGATGCCGAACTCGGGTGCGCGTTTGATCTGCGACAACAACTTGGCCGAGCGAATCAACGCCTTGGACGGTACGCAACCGGTATTCAGACAGTCGCCGCCCATTTTGTGTTTTTCGATCAAGGTTACTTTGGCTTTCACGGCGGCGGCGATATAGGCCGACACCAAACCGCCAGCACCGGCGCCGATGACGATCAAATTGTTGTCGAAGCGGTCGGGCTTAGGCCAATCCGCGTAAATTTTGCGTTGCTTGAACAATTCGAGCATTTTCTTCGCTCCCAATGGAAATACACCAAGCAACGCAAACGAACCCAGCAAAGCTGGAGACAGAATACCGGACAGCGAATCGATTTTCGCCAACTGGGTGCCGGCATTGACGTACACCAAAGTGCCGGCCAACATGCCGACCTGACTGACCCAGTAAAACGTTCTGGTCTTGATCGGCGTCAAACCCATGGCCAGATTGATCATGAAAAACGGAAACAACGGTACCAGACGTAAGGTAAACAAATAAAAAGCGCCGTCGCGACTCACGCCCTCATCTATGGCCTGCAAGCGGGCGCTAAATCGCGATTTGACCCAGTCGCGCAACAAAAACCGTGCGGCCAGAAACGCCAGGGTTGCGCCGATGCTGGAAGCAAACGAGACGATCAAGGTACCCCATAACAATCCGAATACCGCGCCGCCGGCCAGCGTTAATATCGTCGCCCCCGGTAACGACAGCGCAGTGACCGTGATATACAACGTGGCATACAGTGCCATAGCCAGCACTGGGTGAGCCTGACGGTAATGGGCGATACCGGTCTGCTGGGCTTTTAAATTTTCCAGCGTCAGATAGAACTGCAAATCCAGGGCAAAAAACGTTGCCACCAATGCGGCAATGCCTAGCAATAACAAAAGTCTGGGGGTTTTCATGCCGACCTACCGATTCTGAGTAGATACTCTGTTCAAAGT
>NZ_LUUG01000091.1 GCF_001644035.1 Methylomonas methanica | reverse complement strand
TCTCTAAACCGGCCAGTCAGCCTAATCCAGATTCTTCGAACTGGAGGACTACAAAGCAGTCGTTGGCAACCTCACTCGGTTGGCCAAAACCAACAAACGAGGCAACTATCGAATTTAAATAGTTAAGGCAACCTTTGACCCAGATGACTGTCCGGTATTCGGCGAGCAAATTGACAATATCAGGAAAACTGGAGGTTCCAATTAGGCCCCGACTGCTTTAATGTTTGCCTTTTCATAGGTAAACATATCCCACCACACTTAACGCCAAAATGAAAATAACAATATTAAATTCCATAACATACTCGATCACTGCCGTCCCAAAATGGTAGTAAAGCGAGAAAAAACTTAGTGTCGAAATCGTGCAGGCAAATAAATCGGAACAGGCAAATTTTATCGCGCTCATTTTGCCCAATCCGGCTGTCAAAAACAAACCATTGCGGACACCGAAAGGGATGAATCGCCCGAATATCAAGGTGAGTATTCCATAGCGCTGATAATAATCATGAATTTTATCGATTTTATCTTGCCTAATCATTCCAGCGAAAAACCTAATTTGAAGTATCTTGGGGCCTAATAATCGCCCTAAGCCATAACAAATTAAATCGGAACAATAAGCACCGAGGTAAACCGCCAGGAAGAGAGAGGTCAATATTTCCGGATTCTTAATCGCCAGAGACGCCGCAATAAACAACATGCCGTCTTCAGAAACAGGAATATTAAATCCGGCCAATAACAAAACGCCGAATATGATGACAGGGGCATATTCGATATGATTTTGAATGACATCGGTTAAGGCATCCATATTCGACACAGGGTGCTCTAAAAGCTTAACCCTTATTTGCCCTGAGACTAGCGGCTAGATACCCCATCAACGCACCCCATACCAACATATAAATGCCATGTAATATTATTTGGAAGTTTAAGCGGTAAGCCTCGATATAGTAGTCGTAGAAATAATCCAATATAACAATGACAAGAATCAGTTTCAGGGCATTCTTAAACCTTAACGATTTGGCGTAGAAACAGCTCACCCCCATGACAAAAAAGCCCAGTAAGAATCGCGTGCCGGCATGAATTATCCATTCCATGTTGGGGATGGCTGTTTTCAACATCGCCATATTCATAAAATAAAGAAAAATCACCCCTATAATAAAGGTAAAACTAAGAATTTTCATGGCGCCCCCTTTATAGACTTAAAATTTTTATTCTTGTTTTAATCAACATCGGGTTAATTCATTGTTTCAAGCGTTATCATTATGCACACACTATTTCGATAAAATATTTATTGTGGTTTATTCGCGAGTGATTATTCCAAAATGAGCCAGACATAATCGATTCCCCAATCCAGCTTGACATCAACGTACGCCGTATTTTTTCGAGGGCTACCGATCTTACTCTCGACACAGATGATATGGTCTCCTTTATTTTTGCAACTTCAGATTTTCTAAAAGTAAATGGAGCGGGTAAAGTGTTAGCGCAGCCCACCGGCAGGCCAAGATGACTACACGAAATTACGCCGCGTTGACTCCACCGATTTGGGAAACTATCAATCCGTAAGGAAGATTTGACCTTGATATGAACACCCAACTTGATTTGCCATAATCGAAATGACGACTGGTGACACGACCGCTTGTTTTGCCCAACATTGGTTAGCTTCGAATATTTCGAAGAGTCTCACACCTTTGTGGGCATGCAAAGATGGCAGCTGCAAAGCTGATTACAAGAAAGGCGTCCTCAATTTCCCGTTGTTCTAGTTAAGGTTTCAATTTTATTAACGATTTGTGAAACGCCCAAAGGTTGATTATCAATCACTGAAAGACATTTTTTATAGGATCGTAGTTGAACACAAACCTTTTTACTCTCTATAGCAGGCTCTTTATTGACAATGGTAGTTACGGTTTGACTATCCTTGAGAACTACCTTTTTCTTGACGTTAAACGTATCCGAAATTTCAAAAAAATGCACAGCATAAAAATCATTCAGCAGCTCAATTAAGGTATCGTTTGTAACGTTTAATGGTTGTTGTTGGTTATTTTTAATAAAATAACTGTTTCCATTGCCATTTATTGAAATTTGATACCTTTCGGCGTTTTCCTTATTAGATTGACTGGAAACAGTTATTTGTATCTTCTTTAGCGGGAATTGAGTTGGCAATACCAAAGAATGTGGCTTCGCCATAACAGTGCTACTAAAAAACACACCGATCAATATCGAGAAAAGCAATAGATTAATTTTCATATATTATTCTCACTTTTTAAAAAGTCGGCGACGCATTAGTTTTTCTAATCCGACTATCAAATAAACACTTGTCGCTACGCCTAAAATCAATAGCCACTCTCCGCTGGAAAATGCAGCCGTACCAAAAAGTTTTTGCATAGGCGGCCAATAGGTAAAAAGTAATTGCAACAGCGTCATAGTCAATGCGCCGATAATCACCCATAAATTGGAACACACCCCAACATGAAACATTGAATGTTCCAAAGAGCGGCAGTTAAACAAGTAAAGCATTTCGCAAAAAACAAACACATTAGCGGCTACAGTCCGTGCCGAAGCCAGGGATTCGCCGCGTGCAAGCTCCCATTCAAACAGCCCAAACGCACCTATCAACATTAAAGTCGAGACCAGGCAAATCCGAAAAATCAGCACACCGTTGAGAATCGGCTGTTGCGGGTCGCGCGGTTTGCGACTCATTAAGCTGGGCTCTTTGGGTTCAAAGGCCAGCATCAACCCCAATAATACCGCTGTGGACATATTGATCCACAGAATTTGTACCGGCGTAATCGGCAAGGCAACATTGGCAAAAATGGCGGCGCTAATCACCAAGCCTTCGCCGCCATTGGTCGGTAAAGTCCAGACGATAAATTTAATCAGATTATCAAACACGCCGCGCCCTTCTTCCACCGCCGCCGCAATGGTGGAAAACATATCATCGGTCAATACCATGGCCGCCGCTTCCTTGGCGACTTCAGTGCCGCCAAGTCCCATCGCGACCCCAATATTGGCTTGGCGTAAGGCCGGCGCATCATTCACACCGTCACCGGTCATGGCGACAATATGCCCATTGGCCTGTAAGGCTTGCACCAGCTGTAACTTTTGTTCAGGCGCAATTCGGGCATAAACGGCACATTGTTCCACTAGCTGCGGATATTGTGCTTCATGAGTGGCCTGCAGCTCCGCCCCCGCCACAACCCGTTCGACATGCCGCATCCCCAATTGTTTCGCAATTGCCAAAGCCGTGACAGGATGGTCTCCGGTAATCATTTTGACTTGAATGCCTGCCCGATAACAGGCGGCGATTGAGGTGATCGCTTCAGGACGGGGCGGATCGATCATTGCCTGGAAACCCAGAAAAATGAATCCGCCTTTCACCTGATCATGGTTTACATCGTCATAGTCATGATCGCCACGCGCAAACGCCAACACACGAAGCCCTTGTGCCGCCAGGCGTTCAACTTGTTGGTGCATCAAGGCTTTATCCAATCCCGTTAGCTGCATTTGCGGGTCAAACGCTTTATCGCAACGCGCCAAGATACTTTCCAATGAACCTTTTAAGTAAACATGGCGACTATCAATCGCCAGATTATGATGCAAGGTCGCCATGAACTGATGCTGGGATTCAAATGGAATGGCATCCAGACGGGGATGAGCGGTACAAACGGATGCTTGATGTAAACCGGCCTTGTGTGCCGCCACCAGTAACGCGGCTTCGGTGGGATCGCCTTCGATGCGCCAACTCTCTGGCTCGGCAATTAATCGCGCATCATTACATAACAGTCCGGCTTTCAGGCATTCCATCAAAGCAGGAAAATTTTGGTGGTCTATCGTCTTGCCATTTAGACCAATGTCACCGTCGGGCGTGTAACCGCTGCCGGTGATGTCAAAAAACTCTCCGCCTGCATACAAGGCCTGAACCGTCATTTGATTTTGGGTCAAGGTACCGGTTTTATCTGAACAAATGACAGTCGTACTACCCAATGTTTCTACTGCGGGCAGTTTGCGAATAATGGCATTGCGTTTTGCCATTCTCGACACGCCAATCGCCAGGGTAATCGTCAGGGCTGCGGGCAATCCTTCCGGGATAGCGCCGACAGCCAAAGCCACTGACGCCATGAACATGTCCAACAGCGACTGACCTCGCCATACGCCGATTAAAAACGTAACCGCCGCCAAGCCCAGGATGACCCATAGCAATAACCTACTGAATTGAGCAATCTTAATCGTCAGCGGCGTTTCCAGCTCAATGGTGCTACTGAGCAGGCTATTGATGCGTCCAATTTCAGTGTGATCACCAACTTCAACAACGACCCCTGTGCCACTGCCATAAGTGACTAAAGTTGAGGAATACGCCATATTAAAACGATCCGCCAACAAGGTATCCTCGCTTAGCGTAGCTAGCTTCTTTTCTACCGGTACAGATTCCCCTGTCAGCGCGGACTCATCAATTTGCAACTCTCGGATTTGCAACAAGCGCAAGTCGGCCGGTACTTTGTCGCCGGATTGTAAAAACACCACATCCCCAACCGTCAACTCGTTAGCCGAAATGGAACGGCGTTGACCATTGCGTAGAACGGTGGACGTGACCGTCAACACCCGACTGAGTGCGTCAATGGCTTTCAGGGCGTTGGACTCCTGAATGAATCCGATAATGGTGTTGACCAACACCACACCAAAAATGACGCTGCTATCCACCCATTCTTCCAGGAGCCCGGTAATCGCCGCCGCAATCAATAAGATGTAAACCAGCGGCTGGTTTACCTGTTCAAACAGTAAACGCAATGGGCTTTTGCCGCGCTGGGGCGTAAGGCAATTCAAGCCGTATTGTTTCAGGCGTTGTTCTGCCAGGATGTCAGTTAGACCTCGCTGCACATCAATCTGCAAGCCGGTTTCCAATGCATCCAGTGATTGATTATGCCAATTTGTTTTCTGAGTTTTCATTTGCCTTAGTATTGGCGGGTTTGTTTCTGCTTAGGGTTAGGGTGAAGCTAAGTTTAATCGGCAACCGTTACTCAAGTCTGCAGATGGCTACTTTTACTTCCAACCGCCACCCAATGCCTTATAAATAGTGATAGTCGCCATGCGTTGCCGTTTGGTGACGTTGATTAATTCAAGATTGGATTGCAAGGCACTTTGTTGGGCGATGAGTACCTCCAAATAGTTGGCCCTGGCGGCTTTATAAAGTTCGTTGGCTGATTCGACCGATTGTTTCAATGCTTCGCTTTGTTGCTGTTTAAGCGTGCTGATTTGTTGCAAACTCTTGATGCTGGAAAGCTGGTTTGCCACCTCGACGTAGGCATTCAGTATGGTTTTCTGATAGCGATACATGGCCGCCAGCTGATTGGCTTGCGCGCTGTTGAAAGCGGCTTCCAACGATTTCATGTTGATAATCGGCGCAACTAGGGTACCGGCTAAGGAATAAGCCAATGACGCGGGTGAGGTAAATAAAAATTCAGGATTGAAGGCCTGAAAACCCAGACTGGCCGTGATATTGAAATTTGGATAAAAGGCCGCCTTGGCTGCTTTCAAGTCAAATTTGCTGGCCTGAACCTGAAGTTCCGCTTCACGAATATCCGGTCGATTGCTTAGTAATTGGGATGGAATACCCGACAAAATGACTGGCGGACCGGCTTCAAAAAACACGTTTTTCGCGCGTTCAATGGGCTGCGGATAGCGCCCCAATAAGAAGTTGATCTGATTTTCGGCTTCACTGATTTGTTGCAGCACACCATTTTCCAACACCTGCGTGTCGAGCAATTGGGCGCGGAATTGTTGTACGGCCAGTTCGTTGGCCCTGCCGGCTTCTTTCTGCAGTTTGATGATCTCCAGCGCTTCCTGCTGTTTCTGGGTGGTCTGCCGAACAATATCCAGTTCATGATCCAAGGCCAACAGTTCGTTGTAGTAAATGGCGACATCGGCTACCAGGTTGGAGATGACGAAATTGGTACCTTCAATGCTGGACAGATAGTTTGAAACGGCCGATTTGCGTTGGTTTTCCAGTTTGCCCCAGACATCGATCTCCCAGGACGATTGCAAGCCGACAAACAGATTGGTGTAATTCTCCGGCACGATTCGCCCAGGAGTAATTTCGGTGGTCGCGTTGCCGGCACCGTCCATCGTGTACAAGCCAAATTTTTCTACCCCACCGCCGAGATTCAAACTGACTTGGGGCAACATCGCCGCATTGGCCAATTTCACACTGGAACGTGACGATTCAATGCGTTGTAAGGCGATTTGCAGGTCTTGATTATTGCTGATGGCGGTATCGATCAGCTTTAACAACAGCGCATCGCTAAAGTAGTGCCGCCAGTCAATGGCGGCTATGCTAGTAGTATCGGATTTGTCTTGAAAGCTGGCCGGTATCGGCTGTTCCGGAATCGACAACTCGGTATTCAATGAACAGCCATTGAAAGCGGATGCCAATAAAGCCATGGCAACGCTGCAATAAATATTACGCATCATTGGGGGTCAAAGAGTCTCGGTAAATGGGGCTTTTTCTTTTTGATCATCGCGTCGATGTTTGTCGGCCTCACCGGCAAACACCACATATAGTCCCGGAACAACTATGACCCCGAAAATAGTGCCAAATATCATGCCGCCAGCGGCGGCTGAGCCCAGGGTGTTGTTGCCGATCTCGCCGGCACCGGAAGCGAACATCAACGGAATCAGGCCAGCAATAAAGGCAAATGAAGTCATCAAGATAGGTCGTAAACGCAATACAGCACCTTCGATGGCCGCCTCGAACGGTGACTTGCCTTGTTTGTGTTTCATCGCGGCGAATTCGATAATCAAAATCGCGTTTTTACCCAGGATGCCGATCAGCATGATCATGGCGATTTGCGCGTAGATATTGTTTTCCAGCCCCATTACCCATAGCGTGAACAAAGCACCAAAGATGCCGATAGGCAAGGACAGAATCACCGGCATGGGCAACAGAAAGCTTTCGTATTGCGCTGCCAATAGCAGATAAACAAATAACAGGCAGATCAGAAAGATATAAATAGCCTGGTGACCGGCATTGGCTTCGTCGCGTGAGGAACCCGCCCAGTCGTAACCAAAGCCTTTAGGCAATTTTTGCGCAGCCACCTGTTTAATCGCTTCAATGGCCTGTCCACTGCTGTAGCCGTCGGCCGGCTGGCCGTTGATCATGGCCGATGTGTACATGTTATAGCGGGTGACCTGCTCCGGACCGTAGACCTTCTCTATCGTCAGAAATGACGAGAAAGGCACCATGTGGCCGGCATCATTTTTGATATACAGCTTCAATAAATCATCCGGGTGAGCACGATATTCCGGCAAGGCTTGCACCATCACCCGGTACATTTGACCAAAGCGGATGAAATTGGTGGCGTACTCACTCCCAATCAAGGTTTGTAAGGTGCTCATGGCATTTTCTGTGGTGACGCCTTTTTGAGCGGCTTTATCGATATCGACATGCAATAGAAATTGCGGAAATTTGGTGTTGAAGGTGGTAAAGGCATTGCTAATTTCTGGTCGCTTATTCAACTCTTCCACAAAAACGTCGGCCACTTTCTGCAGTTTTTCCAGGCTGCCGCCGGTTTTATCCAATAAACGCATTTCAAAACCACTGGAGTTACCGAAGCCCGGCACGGGCGGAGGCGTAAAAAACTCGATGCCGCCGTCTTTGATATGTTGAGTCTTTTCCTCGAGTTGTTTGATCACCTGCTTATCGGAAAGACTTCTATCCTGCCAATCCTTCAAGCTGATAAGATTCATGCCGTAAACCGCCCCGGTGCCGTCCGAAAGTACGCTGAACCCTGCCAGGCTGGAAACTGAGGTCACAGCGTCCATCTGTGATGCGATGCGCTGTACTTCATTCACCACCTTTTCGGTGCGTTCCAGCGTAGCGCCGGACGGGGTGGTGATATTGGCATAGATGGTCCCTTGATCTTCTTGCGGAATAAAGCCCGAAGGTACGCGGTTGCCAATCAAACCTGCGCCGAACGAGAACCCCAGCAATATCCCAAAGGTAATCAGTCTGCGATTGGCTATCAGCCTGATCAGGCTTTTATAACCCTCGGCCAGTCCGTTGTACCAGCGATTGAATCCGGCGAAGAATTTTTCAAGACTGGTTTTTTGCTGCGGTTCATGGTGATGAATGGCTTTCAGAAAAAAGGCGCAAAGTGCCGGGGTCAGCGTCAACGCGGTGATGCCTGATAGCACAATCGCAAACGCCATAGTCAACGAGAATTGCCGGAAAAAAATGCCGGCCGAGCCTTCCATAAACGATACCGGCAAAAACACTGCTGACATTACCAAGGTGATTGCGACAATCGCGCCGCTGATGTCCCGCATGGCTTGTTCAGTTGCCCGTTTCGGGCCGATATTCCCCTGTTCCAGCTTGGCATGCACCGCTTCGATGACCACGATGGAGTCGTCGATGACGATGCCGATCGCCAGTACCAATGCAAACAAGGTGATCAGATTTAACGAAAAACCCATCACATGCAGGAAGAAAAACGTACCTATCAGTGAAACCGGGACAGTGACGACCGGAATCAAGGTGGAGCGAACATCCTGCAGAAAAATGAATACCACCAAGGCCACCAACACGAAGGCTTCCAGCAAGGTTTTGATGACTTCGTGAATCGAAGCATCCAAAAATTTGGACACATCGTAACTCAGGGTGTAGTCCATGCCAGGTGGAAACGAACTGGCTTTAATGTCTTCCATGGTTTTTTTGATATTGGCTATCACCTCCTTGGCATTGCTGCCGGGGCGCTGTTTGAGCACGATAGCCGCCGACGGCTGGCCATTTTCTTTGGAGAGCACATCGTAGTCCTGTGAATCGAATGCGACTTCAGCAACGTCTTTGAGCCTTAAAATTTCGCCATCGCTTTTACCGCTCAACACAACATTTTCATATTCCTCTACGGTGTTGTATTTGCCGGTGTATTTCAAAATGTATTGCATGGCTTGCCCCTCGCGGCCCGAGCTTTCGCCGATTTTGCCCGGTGCGGCCTCGACATTTTGCGCCCTTAATGTCTCAATGACCTCGGTGGGCGAGATGTTGTACATCAGCAATTTCTCGGGTTTCAACCACACCCGCATGGCATATTCCCGTGCGCCCATAATGTCGGCAAAACCCACGCCCTCGATGCGTTTCAGCTCTCTGAGAACATTGATATCGGTAAAGTTGTAAAGAAACTTTTCATCCAGGGTCGGATCCTTGCTGAGAATATTGATATACAGCAGCATGCTGTTTTGGACTTTTTCGACAATAACCCCGGCTTTTATCGCTTCTTCAGGCAGTTCATCTAAAACCGACGCCACCCGGTTCTGCACGTTGACCGATGCCACTTCCGGATCGGTTCCGGCTTTAAAAATAGTTTGTATCACGCTGACCCCGTCGTTGCCCGACACCGAGGACATATACGCCATACCCGGTACACCGTTGATGGCACGTTCCAGCGGCGTGACCACCGCTTTGACGCACGCTTCGGCGTTGGCGCCGATAAATTTGGTGGTGACGGTGACTTCAGGCGGCGCAATTTCCGGAAACTGTGTAACTGAAAGCCGGGTGACAGACAGCAGGCCAATCAAAATGGTCAAAATAGCCATCACGATGGATAGCACCGGACGATGAATGAATCTGGTGGTTATCATGTGGTATAGCTCGCTTATTGTTGAGACATGGCAGTCGCTAAATCAATCGGAACAGGGGTTATTTTGCTGCCGTCTTTGGCGTTTTCGACACCTTCGTAGACTATTTTTTCGTTCGGGGACAAACCGGATTCCACAACATAAAAATCGGTCAATTGCATACGCGGAACAATATTGCGCTGCCTTAATGTGTCGTCCTTGTCGACCACAAACACGTACAACTTGTCTTGAATTTCAAAGGTGGATTTTTGTGGGATCAGCAAGGGATTCGTGAGTTGTTTATTGATCACCACCTTGCCATTCGAACCGTGTTTCAACAGGCCATCCGGATTAGGGAAGCGGGCTCTGAAGGCGATGTTGCCGGTGGCATGATCGAATTCACTTTCGATCATTTCGATTTTTCCGCTATGCGGGTACAGCGTTTGATTGGCCAGCTTCAAGCTAACCTTATCGGCCTGTTTATCGCTGGCCGACACATAATTGAGATAGTCGATTTCTGAGAGATTGAAATACGCAAATACTTCCCGATTGTCGGAAATCGAGGTCAACATGTCCCCATCGGCGATCAAACTGCCAACCTTGTTAGGAATCCGGTTGACGTAACCGTTGAACGGGGCCTTGATATGTGCAAAGGACAGATTCAAAGCTACCTGTTCCTGGTTGGCAGCGGCTTCTTCCATATCGGCTCTTAGCGCCTCAACCTTGGCTTTGGCCACTTCAAATTCACCTTCGGCCACGATATTTTTTTCCAGCAGCCGTTTGACATTACTCAACTCGACTTCTGCGGCCTTTAAATCAGCCTGGGCGCTTTTATGAGCGGCATGGGCTTTTTGCAGCTCTTTTTCGAACTCCATGAAGCTCAGGGTAAACAACAGTTGGCCTTCCTTGACCGCCTGACCTTCATCGACATGAATTTTTTCAATGTGGCCTTTGATCCGGCTCCTGACTTCGACATATTTCACCGACTGGATTTCGGCAACATATTCACTATCGTAGCTGGTGTCTTTGACGATGGGATTGATTACTTCATGGGTATCGACTGCCTCGGGCTGTTTTTCGGAGTTGCAGGACGAGGTGCTCAGAAAGCATAAAACCAACAGTATTTGGATGTTTTTCATTTCAAGTGATGAGCAAATTAAGTCGCCGGCACAGGGCGCGAACGTCAATCGGCGTATTGATAAATCGGATGAATGTGAGTGTTATGGTCAAGTTTTATCAACTCTTGGATCAGCCCATCGTTTAGGCCGTACACCCAACCGTGCAAAGTAGGCTTATGTCCATGATGTTTCCAAGCGGATTGGACGATGGAGGTATGCGCCAATCGATAGACCTGTTCGATAATATTCAACTCGATCAGGCGATCAGTTTTTTTTGCTGGATCGAGGTGTTCCAATTCGTCTTGATGAAGACGATAAACATCTTTGATGTGCATCAGCCATTTATTGGTGATGACCAAATCGGATTTTTGAGGTTGAAGCGCGGCTTTTACACCGCCACACCCGTAATGACCACAAACGATAATGTGTTTAACCTTGAGCACGACCATGGCGTATTGCAGCACGCTCAGGCAATTGAAATCAGTGATGATCACCTGATTGGCAATATTGCGGTGCACGAATATTTCACCGGGCTGGGCGTGTACTACTGTTTCAGCAGGTACCCGGCTATCTGAACAGCCTATCCAAAGAAATTCAGGGCATTGCTCTTTGGCCAGATCGATGAAGTAGTCGGGATCTCTCGCCAACAAGTCTTCAGACCAAGCTCTGTTTTCTAAAAGTAATTTGGCAGGGGTAAGCAAACGCGCTCCTTGATATGACCGAATCTGTGATGAACAACACACTATCGTACTGACCTAACCTTTCATAAACCTTTCAAAGTGTATTTGCTGACGATTAATCTTTTTCTGGGAAAGGCTATTGCAATGAGTTAGGCCTGATGAGTTTTCGAAGGCTTTGCGGGGAAATGAGTTTTGTTTTTGGCGTTCTAAGCCGTTGTTGACGAGGATTGATCGACAGGTTCGGGGTTATGTTGAGCGCAACCGGCTACCAACATCAGGCTGAAGACTAGCAAAGTCGAATAAATCAAGCGTTTGAGATGTTCGTTGGAATGCATTGAAATTTGCGTTATTGATTAGGTCGGAGAGTGATCATAGCGTCTATACCTTTCAGCAACCTTTCAAACAGTCTGGTTTGTTGTTAAACGTGGTCGGTAAAGACAGCTTCGATTCGCGTACCGTAGTCCGCTTCGGATCGACTGCGAATACTGATAGAAGCGTCATGCAAATCTGCAATTTCCTTGACGATGGCCAGACCCAGTCCACAGCCGTCTCCGGGACTGCCCGGCACACGATAGAAGCGCTCGAAAATCTTGTCTTGTTCGCTTAAAGGAATGCCCGGACCGTCATCTTCCACGATCAACTTGGCATGCGGGGCAGACTCGATGCTGACACTGATATGGCCACCGGCCTTGCCGTAGCTGATCGCGTTGTCCAATAAATTGCCTAACAGTTCGCGCAGCAGTACGTCATCACCACTGACCTGTACGATGTTGCCCGGTGCCTCAAAGCCGAGTTCGATTTTGCTATCCAATGCTTTAGGCACCCAGTCCATACAACATTCACGTACCAATCGAGTAAGGTCTATCAGCCGTAACTCCGGTGCACTATGTGAAATCGACTCCGATCGAGCCAATACTAATAGCTGGGTGTTTAAGTGAGCGAGGCGATTGGTAGAGTTTTTGATATGCGTCAGTGCCAGCCGCATGCTTTCCGGGTTGTCGGCGCTGAGCGCCCGTTCCGCCTGTATCTTTAGACCTGCCAATGGCGTTCTGAGTTGATGCGCCGCGTTTTCAATGAAGCGCTGTTGCGTAATCAGTGTCGATCCCAACCGTTGCAGCAACGCGTTGATGGTATTAGTGAGCGACCGCACTTCCAGCGGCACGCCGGCATCGGCAATAGGATCGAATTCCTTGGCCGAGCGGCGCGCGATCATCCGTGCCAAGTCATTGAGGGGGCTCAGGCCTCGATTGACGCCGGTCCAAATATGAAAGCCGGTAATCAACACCAGCAAAATCTGCGGCAGGATAACCGCGATCAACAATTCGCTCATCATGTTACGCCGCTTGTTGACGGTTTCCGCCACCGAGACAATGACATGCTCGGTGCTGGTTTTGGGCACGGTGAGCACCGACACCACTCTGACCGGTTGCTCGTCGATTTCGCCATCGAAAAATAACGGTTGATCCTTGTTTAATTCTGAAATGGATGGACTGGGAAGGCCATCATCCCCCGCCATAAAACCGGTCATTTGTGATTCCACCTTATAGAAGGTTTCATCCATATCATCCCAGCGGAACACTTCCACAGCGATGGGGGGTAATTCGAATGTAACATGATCCTGTTGTGCCTTGACCTCTTGCACCAAGGATTTGGCAGAATCCAGTAGCCAGCGATCATAGGCTTGATTCGTAAAATGCGTGGCGACATAGTAAGACGCCGCAGCATCCAATATGACAACAAACAACAGGGGCAAGGTCAGCTTCGAGAGCAACTGCGCCCTGAGGCTTTTGGGCTTATTCATCATCAGAGTGCTCCAGTAGATAACCCAGTCCTCGCACAGTGCGAATACTGATACTCAGAGGCTCCAAACGTTTGCGAAGCCGATGAACGTAAACCTCAATCGCATTGTCGGCGAGTTCTTCCGAGCGCACGGCAAGCCGTTGAGCAATACTGTCCTTACTGACTACGCGTCCGCTTTGCAGTAATAATGCTTCCAGTACGCCGTATTCCCTGGGTGGCAATCCCAACGCTATGCCATCGGCCATAATTTGCTGATCGCGGATATTCAGTGTCAGTCGGCCAAACCGGATGTCGTTATCAAAACCGCCGTGACTGCGACGCAGCAGCGCTCTGACGCGCGCTTCTAACTCCCGAAGCTCGAATGGCTTGGTCATGTAATCGTCGGCCCCTAACTCCAGACCGCCAACCCGGTCGTTAAGTCCGTCACGGGCTGTCAATATCAATACTGGAATCGCTGACTTTCGGGTGCGCAACTGTCTTAACACCTCACGTCCATCCATATCCGGCAACCCAAGATCCAGTATCAACAAGTCGTAGGGTTGAGTGCATAATGCGCTGTTCGCATAAGTTCCGGTCTCCGCGAGCGTCACATCGAATCCCCAATCGCCAAGGCTACGTGACAAACCGTCACCTAGAACGGCATCATCTTCGACCAACAGGATTCTCATTGGCAGGCCTCTGGGTAGTTGTAAGGTTCATGAAAGCTTGTTTGGATATGATGGCAAGGTTTGCTTGAATTCAATGGTTTGGTTTTCGAGTTGTTAAAGCATGTAGTCTGGAATTTCTGTTGAACCCTTTGTAACGGCGTAACCAGTCATGCAGGTTATGGCTTATTCGAAAGTTAGTTAACAGTGGTCATTTTAACTTTTAATTCTCGGACCGTATTTTTGCGGAACGAGGCGGTTAACCAAGTGGATATAGCCCTTATTTTGATATTGATTTTAATCAACGGCATTTTCGCCATGTCGGAAATGTCGCTGGTCTCATCCGGCAAAGCTAGGCTGCAAAAGTTGGCCGATGAAAAACGGGCCGGTGCGGATGCCGCCTTGAAATTGCACGATGAACCTTCGCGTTTTTTATCGACGGTACAAGTCGGCATTACCTCGGTCGGGATCTTGAGTGGCGCACTGGGCGAGGATGCGCTGACCGAGCCATTAATCGGGCAATTCAATCAATTACCGCTTTTAGTGCCGTATGCCGAAAGCCTGGCCTTGGTGGCGACCGTCATTTTGATTACCTATTTTTCGGTTGTAGTCGGTGAACTGGTTCCCAAACGTCTGGCCTTGCTAAGCCCGGAAGGCATTGCGCTGTTTGTGGCTAGGCCGATGAATGCCTTGGCACTGGTTGCCAGCCCTTTGGTTTGGCTACTGTCTTCATCCAGCAGTTTACTGTTGCGCATCATGAGAGCAAACCAACCGCCACAGGCCACAGTCACCAACGAAGAAATCAAAATACTGATGGATATGGGTTCGGAAGCTGGGGTGTTTCATGCCAGTGAAGGACATTTGGTTTCCAATGTAATGAAACTGGATGAACAGCGCGTCGGTGCCATCATGACCACTCGCAAGGATATTTTTGTCATCGATTTAGCCGATGACAGTCATGAGGTGAATAGTTTGATCGCCGATTGTCCGTATTCAAGAGCGTTGGTTTGCCGCGATGGTCTGGATAATGTGCTGGGTATATTGCAACGCAGTGATTTATTGAAAACCCTGATGAATGGTGGAACAGCGGACATTGCCAACGCGCTGCGTACACCACTTTATATCCCAGACTCCTTAACACTTCCGCATCTTTTAGAGTTTTTCAGGGAAAAGCGCTGCGATTTTGCACTGATCGTCAATGAATACGGCGACTTGGAAGGCTTGGTCACCCTAAGCGACGTACTGAAAGCCATCGTTGGTGACATGCCGACAGCAGATGACGACTTTGATCCTGATGTGGTGCAGCGCGACGATGGTTCATGGCTAGTGGATGGCGGTTTATCGATCAACCGATTGAAATCGGTCATCGGTATGACTAGCCAGTTTCCAGGCGAGACAGCCAATTCTTTCAACACAGTGGGCGGGTTTATTTTATATTTCCTTGAGAAAATTCCACGAGTAGCCGACAACTTTATATATGAAGACTGGTATTTCGAAGTTGTCGATATTGATGGGACTCGAATCGATAAAGTCTTAGTGGCAAATAAAGCCAAAGCGATTGACTGAAAAAGAGAAATTTCTTGTTCTGATAATCAAAGCCCATTGGCTTGTCTCGGTAAACCAACGATCCGCCATAACCTTCGGCAAAACCGATTCGTTCCAATCAGTTCTTCTGTCCACAACGACGAAGCCATGACAACCCCGCTGAATCACTTGATGCCATAAATTTTAGCCGGAATAAGATGATGGAATTCAATTAGAATTCGATTGTCACTGACTAGGCGTTCGCATGGGAATAGCGTCCATATCCTTGTACCCATATAACCTACGGAGGGGGCAACATGAAAAAAACTGCGTCAATTCATGGACTTTTTTCTGTTAGGCGTGTTCGCTATTTTGCCGATTTTGGTTGTCGTCCAAATCGTGGTGCTGATAGAGCGCTTATTACGGGATACTTTTCTAAGTATCCACGGTTATTATGAAAACTATTGAATAACGCTGTCATTATTTGCCATCACGATGTTAGGCTTAATTTTTCTGGGTTTCAGAATTCGCAGCGGGAAAACACATGTGTTTTCCGTGTTGGAATCTTATCTGGAAAAAATGCCCGTGTTGAGTACCGTTTACCTGGCCAGTTAGAAACTCATCGGCATATTTTCCGGTTATGGTCAGGATAAGCTACGCGAAATCAGCTATGTCGAATATCCTAAAGACGGTGTTTGGGTTCCCGCTTATGTCACCAATAAATTGGATCGACTGTATGTGCTTTACGTCCCCACCTCGCCAAATCCAACATCAGGATTCACCGTGATGGTTGATGAATCCAAAATCGTCAGATCGGCGATGAGTTTTGAAGAAGCATCCAGTTTTATCATCAGTGTCGGCGTTGATTTTGCCAAGTTGGATGACGCGCCATCAAAGCTGCTGTCCAATAAATAGTGATGAGCTGTATATCTATAAGCAACATGACAACCCAGTTTACTCAGGGAATGTCACTTTGTACAAAGCCCCCTTATTGCCGGTTTGATTCGGAGTTTAGGTTGGCCAATCCCGTCTTATTTTCGTTGATGGCACTTTGTACAAACATTTGTTTCAAGCGGTTAAAGGCAGACCAGAAACTGGTGTCCATGACCACGCGATTGCCGATCGACACGATAATTTTAGAAAGCTTGGGAATGGCATTGGTAACCGATACGATATAAACCGGCTGCACATAAAGAACGCTGTTACCCATCGGCATAATAACCATGCGTCCCAATTTAACCTTTGTGCCGCCATGATTCCAAAGGGTGAATTGTGCCGAAACTTCCGGGTCTTGGTCGATTAGCGATTCTACTTGTGTCGGACCATTGACTTGCACATCCTTAAGGAACTTATAAATAGTAATAGTGGGTTTATATGTCGAGCCGCAATTCACGCTATCTGTTGTGCCAGCCATTCCAATCATGCTGAGGTTGTGGCTATTGACGGGCGTCATCGGGTTCAACAACACGTATTCTTCCTTGCCATTGCAGTTGCCAAAATCGATAGTTTGATAATAGGGTTTGACCGGCTCACCGCGGACTTTAGCAAATTCCCAGGTTTCGGCCTGTTGGTAAAATAGTTCGGGCTCTTGTTGATGGTATTTGGCATAGGCTTTCATCTGCACATAATACAAATCCCTGGCATAACGCAAATGCGACGATAGCTCGGGAGACATCTCGTTCAGATTTTTGAACAAGCTCGGATAAGCAAGGTTATATGCCTGAATGATAATGTCCGATGGATCTGAAATAAAATATTGCACACCGCCGTCCAAGGCATCTACGACGATTTTCACGGAGTTGCGGATATAGTTGAATTCTTTAGTGCCGCCTTGAAATTCTTCGCTTACCGCCTTGGTTACCGGATAGCGTGACGACAAGGTATAGGCATCTTGTATCCAGTAAAACCGTTCCTTGGCTACAACCAAATAGGGATCTTTATCCAAGCTCAAGAAGGGTGTCAAAGCTTGAATACGCTCTGTAATGTTTCGGCGCATCAAAACTTGGCTTTTATTGGTAATATTCGGTGAAAAAAATAGGTTTTGATCCTGAAAATAAGCCGCCAATAATGCCTTTCTAAAGGTCGAGGAAATCGGAATGCCAGCCGCACCGTTATAAGCACTTTTCACGTCCGGCCCGGATTGTGTACCGGAAATTTGCACAATATTAAGGTTATTGGGTTCGATAGCGTAGGTATAATTCTCTTGTCCATAATAAATATCCGGATAACGCACCGATAAACCAACGTCCGAACTTAGGTTTAAGTCGCGCAGGTACCAGATAATGGGGGCATCGGCATCCTGACCGGCCGATGTAACGACTCCGCCGTAACCGTGCGTATAGCGCAAGTGGGTATTTTCCCAGTTTTGCGCTTCGGTTGGCAGTTTGGACAGGTTGAGTTCCCTGGCCGCCAGATTGACCTGCCGGGTGTGATCGCTCAAAAAATAGCGATCTTCGTCAACGGACAGAAATGTATAGTAAGGCCTTATCGACTGCAATTGTATGTACGTATCGAGCAGCACTTCCCTGTCCCAAACAGGAATATTTTCAAAGTGTTTCTGGGTGCTCCACGCGTTAATGTCATCGGCAGCGTTCAATTTGATGGGCAACTCGACCGTTTTAACATTCTTAAGGTCAAACGCATCCAGCGTCGCTTCTATATTGTGCTTTATAAACGGCTTTTCTGTTTTTACCGGATTGGGATTGACGATATATTCCTGGATCAATTCCGGAATTAATTGAATATTTTGCAGCCCGATAACACTTAAAAATGCAATGATCGATAATGATAGAGGCATTAAATTTCGGTGTTTTTCCGAAAAAATAAAAAGGGTTGCCGTCACCACACTTGCGATGAACGTAAGAATTTGCAACCAAATCAAGGGAAGCTGGTATCGGACCTGCACGAAACCGGGGCCGAAAAATACAGGCTCGTGGGTATCGTTATAAAGCAGTGAGAACCGTTCCAGCAAAAAACCCCACACCACAAATAAAGCGACGGAAGCAACTAATACGATCAAATGAATTTTAGCGCCCAACGGAAACGTTTTGCCTTGATTAGGCAAGAGTAAATGTTCGAGAACATACAAAATACCCACCAGGCAAAGCAGCACGCCGGCAGTCGCCAATAGCTCATTTTGAATCAATTGATATAGGGGATACGAGAGCATGTAGAAACTCGTGTCGTACCCGTAAACAGGCTCGACTACCCCCGACGAACCGCCGAAAAAATAGAGTAAAGAGGTTTCCCAATGATGGTAGAACGGTATTGCAATAAAGATGGCTAGCAGTAATGAGATCGGCGTGTAAATTTTTACCGAGATATTGATAAATTTTACGGCGAAACGTTCGAATTTTAAGCGCTTATCACGATTGGCCAGTATCTCATTCGGCGGATTTAAGCCTAAATATCGGGACGCAATCCAAAAATGAAAAAAGAAACTAAAGAAAAAGAATAATGTAACGAGGCCGGACAATATGAATCGATAAAGAAGCCGAAGCCAAAAATACGATTCAAACTTAATCGCCTTAAACCACCATAAATCAACAAAAAAATCGAGAAACACATACTGAAAAATCGCATACAGTATGAATATAACACCAATAATAATCCCAATAACTGCGGATAGGCGCTTCAGTTTACGCATAACGTCCTCCTTCATAGTGATTAACGGACGCCCCGACCTAAGCCAGAATTTAAACGGGATTCCGAAACCAATCGTAACCTACAGGGTATCGACATAGCAAAACAGGTTTTAGGCATGAATGGTGTCAGGTGCAAGACCTAAGAAATTACCCAAACAAGCCTAGATTACCGAAGCTTGCAGAGTAAAATCTGATGGATCAAAGCTTTGTCGATTTCGTCGGGTTATATGGGCTGCGGGTATCAGGCGCATCACACCGATCTCGCGATCAAGACCACGCCGGATAGCGCCAGAAACAGCGAAAAAATCCGCCGAAATTTCTCGGCGTTGATTTGGCTGTAAATCGCCTCGTCAATTAAGCCGAAAATCATCACCGCTACCGTCAGGTAGATGACATTGTCGAACACCGGAACATCGACCTGCTGGCGATTGAAGAAGCCCAAGGTCAGCAATTGCACCACGGCAAAAGTGCCGTAACAGGCTGCCACGGTCACGCGCGCAACATCCTTGGGATAGTTTTTATGATGCACCAGTGCCGTCAATAAAGACCCTCCCAAATTGCTGACGCCATGCACCACGCCCATCGCCACGAAGTACAGCGTTTCCTGGCGCATCAGGCGGTCGATGACTCTGCCGACGGCGGCTGACCACTCCTTGAAGGCGATGAACAATAAAAACGGACCCACGATCAAGCCAATATTGATTCGTACATGGGTCACTAAAAACAGAAACACCGCGATAGGCGGCAAAGTTAGCAGCACGATCTTGCGGTAGAACGTCCAATCGACATGCGCGTGATGTTTGAGGACTTGCATCAGGTTAACCGCCAGTGAAACCGGTAAAAGCACGATCAGGACGTCGACAAACTCGTAACCCAAAAGCAGCAATAACGGCGTGCCGAACAGCAGTATGCCAGCGCCAAATAGCGATTGAATGATGGCGGTGACAGCCACGGTTATCATGATTTCCATGGGCATTGCGTTCTCCTAATGTTGTTGATTTAGCAAACCATGTTGTTTGAACCAGTAACAAGATTGCTTTCGACATGGCAAATTGCCGCAGCAAAGCATTCAAATACCTGGATCATGCCTACGTAACAGCATGTCGCTTGATTGTTATATATGCTTGCTATCAATATAATACCGATGACTCATTATATTAAAGGCTTTGTATCCGTGCATTCCAAATTCGGCTTTCTGAGTTACGAAATCAGTCACATCATCCGTCAACGCTTTAACAAGGCCGCCGAACCCCTTGGCTTTACTCATGCACAATGGCGGGCTTTGGTGCATCTGTCGGAAAATCAAAATTGCCGGCAGATCGATCTAGCTGAGATTCTGGAAATCAAACCGATTACTTTGGTCAAACAGATAGATTTACTCGAAGAGTCCGGCATGGTTGTCCGTAATAAGGACATGGATGACCGACGCGCCTATCGCTTGTCCATAACAGACAAGGCTCTCACGGTAATGGAAGCACTTTGGACGATTGCCGACGCCGTCGAAGTCGAAGTGCTAGCGGCATTGAGCGCGGAAGAAAGACGCCTTATGACATCTTTGCTCGGTAGGGTCAAAACCAGTCTTACCACTGATTCAAATTAAGCTCGCGACCTACAACGCCAAACTGCGACAGCCCCCCATAAGCTGCCCAATCTAACCCTAATTTCCTGCTCCTACCCTTTAGGCTATGCCCGGCGTGGCCTTTTTAACATAGGTTGAACATGCTTTTATTATCAAAAAAACCAGACTGGCTAGGCAACATCCGTGGCGATGTGCTGGCCGGAACCGTGGTTGCATTGGCCCTGATCCCGGAAGCCATTGCCTTTTCCATCATCGCCGGCGTCGATCCCAAAGTGGGCTTATATGCCTCGTTTTGTATCGCGGTGATTACTGCGTTCGTCGGCGGCCGCCCCGGCATGATCTCGGCCGCGACCGGGGCGATGGCTTTGCTGATGGTGACATTGATCAAGGATCACGGCTTGCAGTATCTGTTGGCAGCCACTTTGTTGACCGGCGTTTTTCAAATCCTCGCCGGCTATCTGAAGCTCGGCAGCTTAATGAGCTTTGTGTCGCGTTCGGTGGTCACAGGCTTCGTCAACGCCTTGGCGATTTTGATATTCATGGCGCAATTGCCGGAGCTGACTAACGTGACTTGGCATGTTTATGCCATGACCGCCGGCGGCTTGGCGATTATCTATCTATTCCCCTACTTGCCGGTCATCGGTAAATCCGTACCTTCGCCGCTGGTTTGCATCGTCAGCATGACCTTGGTGGCCATGTATTGGCAGATCGAGATCCGCACCGTCGGCGATATGGGCCAACTACCGGACACCTTGCCAATGTTTTTATGGCCCGATGTGCCACTGACGTGGGAAACGCTGAAAATCATTCTGCCGTACTCGCTACCGCTGGCGGTGGTCGGTATGCTGGAATCCTTGATGACCGCCACCATCGTCGATGAATTGACCGATACCAGCAGCGATAAAAACCGCGAATGCAAGGGTCAGGGTTTAGCCAATATTGGCGCCGGTTTATTGGGTGGCATGGCCGGTTGCGCGATGATTGGGCAGTCGGTGATCAACGTTAAGTCCGGCGGGCGCGGGCGCTTGTCCACCTTGGTGGCGGGCACGTTTTTATTGATCATGGTGGTGTTTTTGGATGAATGGATTTCCAAAATCCCGATGGCCGCGCTGGTGGCAGTGATGATCATGGTGTCCATTGGTACCTTTAGCTGGCGGTCGATACTTAATCTGAAACAACATCCATTGTCGACCAACATCGTCATGCTATCCACCGTGGTGGTCGTGGTTTGGACGCATAATTTGGCGTTGGGCGTGTTCGTCGGCGTATTGCTGGCCTCATTGTTCTTCGCCAACAAAATCAGTCATTTTATGTACGTGGAATCGAAACTGGACGAAGACCACAGCACCCGCACGTATAAGGTCGTCGGCCAAGTATTTTTCAATTCGGCCGACAAATTCGTCGCCGGTTTTGACTTCAAGGAAGCCGTGGAAAAGGTGGTCATCGACCTCAATCGCGCGCACTTTTGGGACCTGAC
The DNA here is from genome assembly GCF_001644035.1 of Methylomonas methanica. GTDB lineage: Bacteria > Pseudomonadota > Gammaproteobacteria > Methylococcales > Methylomonadaceae > Methylomonas > Methylomonas methanica_A. The sequence goes on along the minus strand of NZ_LUUG01000091.1, from coordinate 10,032 downwards.
TTCGGTCGGTGCGCTGGATAAAGTCGTGATCAAGTTTCGCCGCGAAGGCGCCGAGGTTGATGTTATCGGCATGAACGCAGCAACCAGTACCATTGTCGACCGCTTTGGTGTTCACGATAAGCCCGAAGAAATCGAAAAAGTCCTGGGGGGACATTAATGAGCAGCTCACAAAATCTGGTATTAGCCGGTATCGACGGCTCATCCTTAACCAACGCTGTCTGCGATTATGCCGCCTGGATTGCACAAAAAGTGGATGCCCCGTTAAAACTGTTACACAGTATCGACCATCACCCGGAAGCAACCGATCATAGCGATTTGACCGGCAATATCGGCGTCGATAGCCGTGATCATCTGATGGATCAATTGACGCAACTGGAGCAGCAGCGCAGCAAATTGCGTTTGCAACAAGGCAAGCAATTACTGCAAGCCGCCAGGGAACGGGTAATGCAAGCCGGCGCTCTTGATCCCATCACCAATCAACGCCACGGCAGTTTGGTTGAATCGCTGATCGAGTTGGAAAACGACTTGCGGGTGCTGGTGATCGGTGTGCGCGGCAAGGTACACGACAATCAGCCGGATAAGATCGGTGCCAAGCTGGAATCCATTATTCGTTCGCTGCATAAACCGATTTTGGTGGTCAACGCCGAGTTCAAAGCACCCGAGCGTATCATGCTGGCTTACGACGGCAGCCAGGCCGCCGAAAAAGCCCTGGACATGGTTGCCAACAGTCCACTTTACAAAGGACTGGTTTGTCATCTGGTTTGCGTGAGTAAGGACGAAGGCAGGGGCCAACTACTTGAGATGGCTGCCAACAAACTGCAACTGGCCGGCGGTATCGAGGTCATCGCCAAAAAGCTGATCGGCATACCCGAACAAGTCCTGTCCGAATATCAAGGGCAAAAAGGTATCGATATGACCGTAATGGGCGCATTCGGCCATACCCGTATTCACGATTGGTTACTGGGTAGTTTTACGGTGAAGATGCTGACTAACAGTCGCAGCCCTTTGTTATTGTTACGATAACTTAGCAGCGTAAATAGCTTCGTTAATCCCCGAATGACGACGTGCTTGAATTTTTTTTATAATCAGGAAGATTTGATCGTAAGACTTCATTCACTTAACCGATGATATTGGACAAAAGGACCGTTATGGCATTGCCGAACCCGTCACTGCAAAATAGAAATTTGCAGTTGGATTTTTTTAGAGGTTTGGCACTGATCGTGATTTTTATCAATCACATGCCCGATAACCCCTGGTTTTGGTATACCCCTTCTCGATTCGGCCTCAGCGACGCGGCGGAAGTGTTCGTGTTTTCATCAGGCTTTGCTTCGGCTCTGGCTTATGGCCGTTGCTTCGAGCATGCAGGACTGTGGCTGGGATTAATTCGCATCCTGCATCGCTGCGTGCAAATTTACAGTGCGCATCTCGCGTCGTTTGTACTGCTGGCTTTGGTTTGCGTCATCGGGAATCGTTGGGTGCCGGAAATGGACGATATTCAACGCCTGAATATCGCCTACTTTTTCGACGCCACCCAACAAGCGCTGTATGAATTGTTCACCTTGGCCTATGTGCCCCATTATTTCGACATCCTGCCCATGTATCTGGTGATGATAGTATGGCTGCCAATATTCTGGGTGTTATCCCGTTTACATGTCGGCGTGGCCTTAGCTTGCTCGGTAGCCCTGTATTGCGCAAGCCTTCACTACGGCTGGGAATTGAGCGCTGATCCTGCGAGCAGCCGTGCGTGGTATTTCAACCCCTACAACTGGCAATTGATGTTTTTCACCGGTTACGCCTTTGGTGCAGGCTGGGCTAGAGTTAGCGTAAAACACAGCTGGCTATTGGCGCTCTGCCTGGCGCTAGTCTTGGTGTCAATCCCCTTGGAGCACGAGTCCACTTATACCCAAATCAAGTTCTGGGGCGAGCTTCGCGCCAGCTTGACGCCCTGGCTGGACAAAAGCCACTTAGGGGTGTTGCGTTGGCTGCATTTACTAGCGTTGGCGTATCTAATGCATCACGTGTGCAACTGGCGACCGCAGTGGCTAAGCGGCGCGTTGCCACGCTCTATTGCCACCATGGGTCAACAATCGTTACGGATTTTCCTGTTTTCCATGGTGCTTTCTTATGCGGGCGGCATCTGGCTGGATCACTTAGGGCGCGAGACATGGCTGGCAGCGGCCTTGGTCAATGTCAGCGGCTTGGGGCTGATGTTGCTGACCGGCCAGCTCATGGCATGGCTGGATACCAAACCCTGGAAAATTTCGCCAACAGCAAAGTTGGCGCAAGGCGACAACAGTGACTATTCGGAGCAATTAACTGCGCCTTATCGTTGGGGCAACCAAGCCCTGGCACTGCCCTGCTTGATCGGTTTGGCGGCGCTGCCAGCCGTTTTAACAAACGCACAACGCTTCAGCGCGGCAATCACGCCTGACCTCGTCGTTCAGCTACACGAAACCGATACTGAGGCGTTGCAACAAGTCGAAGCCCTATTGCCAGAAGCAGAGACCGGTAAAGTGATTGACAGCCGGCAACAGCTTTAAGGAGGCTGTGATTAAGTCCTTCGACAAGCATATTACCGACAAGGACATAAAGACGAACGATGTGTTGTTGATTTCGCTGTTGGTGAGCTTGTCTAACGATGTTCGTAATGAACTCGTTCAAAGTTTCCTCAACTGACGTTAGGCTGATGGAAGCACAAGCTGTTCATCAGTTTTTCTTGCATTTGATGGTCATTTTGCTGACCGCTAGGCTGTTTGGCGAACTGTTCGCGCGCCTGAAATTCCTCCGGTAGTAGGTGAGTTGTAGGCCGGTGTTCTGCTTGGCCCCAGTTTGTTAGGCTGGATGGAGCCTAGTCAGGTCATTAAACTATTAGCCGAGATCGGCATTATTTTGCTGTTGTTCGAAGTTGGTTTGAATACCGACATCCGCCAGCTGGCAAAATCCGGTTGGCAAGCCTTGTTTATCGCAGTCAGCGGTTTTCTTTGGCCGTTCGTGTTCGGTTTCAGTCTCAGTCATTGGTTGTTCGAACGCAGTTTGCTGGAGTCGCTATTCATCGGCGGCACGCTGACCGCCACCAGTATCGGTATTACTATCCGCGTGCTCACCGATTTAAAACGGCAACACAGCCACGAAGCCCAAGTGGTGTTGGGCGCTGCCGTGATAGACGACATCCTCGGCGTAGTATTGCTGGCCGTACTTTACGATTTTTTCGCTGGTTGGAGAAATCAACACCGCCAATGCCCTACAAGTCATCGGTTTGATCGCCATGTTCTTTGTTTTGGCACCGCTGTTTGCTAAAGCCATTTCCTTGCTGATTCGGCAATTTGCCAAGATCAGCCAAACCGACGGCCTGATTCCTACGCTGATTGTCTCCCTGGTATTGTTCTTTGCCTGGCTGGCTCTCGAAATGGGAGCTCCGGAATTACTGGGTGGCTTTGCCGCAGGCCTGGCGCTTTCGCGACGTTTTTTTTCTGCCGTTTGGAATGGCTTTGCACGAAGACCCGGATTTTACCGGCCGCATCGAAGCCCAGATGCGGCCAATCATTCAATTATTCGTGCCGATATTTTTCGTGATGGTCGGGCTGTCGCTGAATCTGCGTGAAATCGATTGGACCTCACCATTCATTTGGTGGTTTTCGGTCAGCCTGTTCGCTGCCGCCATCGTCGGCAAGATGCTGGGAGCTTTATTGTTGCGCGGACCGTGGACGGAGCGATTGGCTATAGGCATTGCCATGATTCCGCGCGGCGAAGTGGGTTTGATCTTCGCTGAATTGGGCCGCACCTCCGGAATTTTGAATAACGATATCTACGCGGCGCTGATTATCGTGATCGCCATGACCACGCTACTGTCACCCATTTTGCTGAAAAGCTATTACCGTAGGCGGCGATTGGTCTAGGACGTTCTGGTCAAGTCCTTCGACAGACTTAGGATGAACGGTATATTATTGATTTTGTTTGTAATTATATTGTCCAATCATGCGCGAAATCAACTTGTCCAGGTTTCCAATAAGCTAGTTATGCTGGTGGCGAGCGTTTTCGGTGGAGTGTAGCTAGTGCCAACATCGTTATCTCTTGTCTCAAAGTTTGTTTTCTTTAAAAAAGATACAACAGCTATTTTAACGCGGTGGCTATTGGCGTTGACCATATCGCCCCTTACCTAAGGATCGAGGAGCAACGGAAGCTTGTTTGATGCTATAAACCCTGGACTTGAATATCGTCAATCCTGCGCATACGACAGTCAAGTTGCCGCGCTGGATTGAGAATTTTACGGAAATGACGACTTCAGAGAATTTGAGGACCGGGTTAATAAAACCCAAAAGCCCTGACCAACTGCGTTATATTGATAGCTATGAAACCGAAAGCTGCTTTTCCCTTAATCCTAGCTAGAACAGCCGCCTTATCCTGGACGCTGATGATATCGTCCCCTTTAGCTTGTTTCGCGTCGGATTTCCTTAAAGTGAGCGGAATGGAGATCAGGGATAATTACGGCGCGGGTAAGGAAGTTCATCTTTACGGCACTAATTTAGGAGGCTGGCGGGGCCACGAACCCTGGATGTCGCCGTTGGCGGGGGCATCAAACGAGTGGGATGCACGAAATATTCTTAGCAATCGATTTGGCAAAGAGGTTGTCTGGGATCTTTACAACACGTACTGGGATTCCTGGATCACGGAAAACGATTTCAAGAACATCGCCGAAGCCGGTCTAAATTGTATCCGTTTGCCGATATATGCATTCAACCATATGGATGACGAGGGCCACTGGAGACTGGACGATACTGGCGCCATTGATTTATCCAGAATCGAGTGGACCGTAAACAAAGCCCTGGAATATGGGCTCTACACCATCCTTGACCTGCACGGCGCGCCTGGGTCACAAAACGGAGCACATCATTCGGGCCGACAAAACGGGGCTCTACTGTACTCTACGCCGCTATATCAGAATCAACTGGTAGAGCTTTGGGAAACCCTTGCCACACGCTTTAAGGACAATGCCGCCGTGGCCGGTTATGACCTGTTGAACGAACCCTCCGAGACATTTCCCGGCAGGATGGGAGCCCAGGTGGTTAATCTTTACGACCGTCTGTATCACGCAATCCGCACGATTGATCCCGACCATATCATCATTATGGAAGCTATCTGGTGGTGGAACACACTTCCCAATCCCCAAGAGAAAAACTGGGAGAACGTTGTCTATTCCTTGCATTATTACCAATGGCAAAACAATAACGATTTCACCGTGATGAAAAACTCCGTGGATGGGTGGGTACAAGATGCTCTGGAATGGGGCACAAAATATAACGTCCCGCATTTTATAGGGGAGTTCACATTGTTTGAAAATGCCGAATCCTGGAATTACGGGCTTCAGCAATTTACAGAAACCGGCAGTCATTGGACCACTTGGTCTTATAAAGTGGTGGGCCGCAATAACTGGGGTATGTATAACGCAGCAGGGCAAAACAGCAATGTTGCCGATATTACTGCGGATGATTTAAACACGATCAAACACAAATGGAGTCAGTGGAACACGGCGGAATATTTTTCACCCAACCCCACCGTCATCAACGCCATGCAAAAAGCAACCTCAGGCCGAAACCTGAAGCGGCCTACTAAAGCCTCTAGTGCTAGATTGGAAACACCGGCGGAACCTAAAATTGTTGGTTTAGCTAATTGAGTATCCATAATATGGGCTTGCGCTTGAAGCTGCTCGGACCCGCAAACGGCGCAGTTTTTGGAATTCATACACTGGCTAATGACTCGACACTTCTGCTCGCCTTATCTTCTAAACAGGCTTATATCGCCACCGGCTTGCCATGCATCTTCGGGTGCTGAGATAAATTACAAATAAAAACCTTTGGGGCGATAAAAATCCACCGCTAATTGCCGTTAGCGTTGCTTTTTCACTCGCCTTTACGAATTTCCTCTCATTCTTACGGCAAGGAGAGGAAACAGCAAAACAGAAATCATGCCGGCACTGACTAGAACCGCCGCGCGATCCGGGGCCATGAGGCCGGACGAAACACCAATTTCGGTAATGATGACGATCAAGGGTAGACCCGTGGCGGAATACAGCGCAAACGGCAACCTGTCTTTTGGTGCTAACGTTTGGTTGTAAAGCACTATCGGCGCACCCCGAACCACGATTAACAGCCCTAACAAGCTGGTCACCTGGACCGGCACCAGCGGGTTTGCCCACAGTGCATTGATGTCAAATTTCATGCCGGCAACTATGAAGAAAATGGGAATTAAGAATCCATAACCAATCGCATCCAGTTTCTGCCGGAGAATCACGCCACCGTCACCTTTACTGGCAAGACCCACGACCATGCCAGCTGCGAATGCACCAACCACCACATTCAATCCAAACTCGCCTGCTAAAACCACCAACAGGGCTTGAAGGGCAATACAGAGTCTCACCGGCAATTGACCGGTGCTTTGCATGGTTTGGGCAAGGAGCTTTATTAACGAAGAAGAGCGGGCATTGACTGCAATATCCGCAATCACAAAAGTAATCCCTACAAAGGCTACGATGAAAACGGTATGCAAGAATGTACTATGAGTTGGGATGACCAATAGGGAGACGACAATTAATGGGCCGAACTCGCCCATCGCCGCCGCCGACAGCAGCAACTTGCCGAAATCCGTAGTCGAAATCCCTTCATCCCGAAGTATGGGCGCCAATATGCCGAGTGCGGTGGTCGACAAGGCAGCGGCGGCCAACAGCGGCGGCGCCTGAATCAGGCCAATGGCATGTACGACATACATACAAGCCATGGCCACTGTAAAAGACAGCAGCCATCCGCCGACGGCAATGGTCAAGGGTTTGCCTTGAATTTCCTCGAGATTGATTTCCAGGCCCACCATAAAAAGCAAAAATGTAAGACCTAACTCGCCAAGCATACCCACTAACCCATCAGGAGATACCCAGTTGAATATATGAGGACCGACAATCATCCCCAACAGCATTTCAGCGACCACCACCGGCATTCGAAAGCGCGTCGGTATTTTGACCAGTAAGGGAGCGAAAGCCGCCACCAGGGCTATGACAAATACTGCTATACGGTAAGATTCCATGGCGGTCTCCTGGATTTTTGCGGGTTAACAAGACTGGAATGTCAGGCCAATTTAATGAACCATTCACTAAATTCGATCTTTTCGCAAATCATTTTCCAGTAACGCTTCATAAACTGGTGGGTTTCCCAACCAATTCGCTATTAGTAATGCTGTAAAACAGGCGATGAATAGCGGCAAAATCAATGTGTAGTTGCTGGTCATTTCAATGATCAACACAATAGCAGTTAGAGGTGCTTGCACCACCCCGCTAAAATAAGCAGCCATGCCAACCACGGCAAATAACTTTGAGTCCACATTTAATTCTGGGAACAGTAGTTGTATGGCTACACCGACCGCCCAACCCAGCAGTGCGCCCAATACCAGAACTGGCATAAAAATCCCGCCCGCTGCGCCTGAACAGGAACAGGCAATCGTTAACACAAATCGGCCGATAAAAAACAACGCAATCGTTTCCAACGGTAGTTGCCGACCTTCCAGTATCTCGTTCACGAAGTTATGTCCGCCGCCTAACAATTCGGGGGTTTTCCAAGCCGTAACGGTTAACGATATCGTCAGTGTTATCCACCAAAACCATTTGGGCCAAAGGTGCAAGGTAATCAATCGCTGTCCCCATAATAAGGAACGAGTGAATAAACTACCCAATAGGGCGGAAAGTATGCCCAATGGCAAGAATGCGATCAGAAGGTTAAGTGGAGGAGTCGTAAAATTCTCGAAATGAAAAGCCGGTTGTTGCCCTAACACCGCTCTACAAACCATGTCAGCCGTGAGGCAAGCGATGGCAGCGGTAAAAAACTCAAGCGTAGAACACCGCCTCTCAAGCTCTTCAAGCACAAAGGTCAATCCAGAAAGCGGCGCGTTGAATGCAGCCGTGAGTCCAGCTCCGCCACCGGCTGCGACCAAAATTAAATGATCGGTATTTTTTTTATTCGGCCAAAGATTTGCAAGACCTTGGCCGATGGCGCTTCCCATATGCACACAGGGCCCCGCCCGCCCGACTACCAGACCTGCGACATCCCCGATGAGCATACTAAAAAACTTGGCAATCAACACCCGCAACCAGCGACAACGGCGTCGTCCTATGAGAATGGCTTTAATATGCGGGATACCGCTTCCGCTAGCCTCTGGCGCAAGCCATCTGATAACACCGACAGCGAGAACTAAACTGATTAAGACTAGGCCCATGATCAACCAGGGGCCACTTTCCGTGTTCTGAAGTGCGAAGGCTAAAAAGTTATTTCTAAATGCTTCGGCACTATCCATAGCAAGGTGAAAGAGTACCGAAATGCTACCTGTCAACAGTCCAAGTAAAACGGCCTGTGGTAACAAACGGCTATTCCGCCGCACCTTGTCTGCCGAGGGATAGAGTTTGGTTTCTGATTGATCAATTTTCAACAAGTTGTCCCGAGTGGCAATACCGTAGCTATCATGTCGGATAAGTAAAAGGCAATCGCGACAACGTTAGTAGCTGAACACAATATCCAGCCATCAAAAATCGTATGGATGTCAGCATTCTAAAGACAAAACAATGTTTGTGTAAACAATGTTTGCCGCTACACAATAATATTGGCGGGGGATGGGCACTTATCCTAAAACGGACAGCCGGCGCATACCTCTGCCGACGTTTAGGACGTTGAATGTTGAGGCCAACCACCACTTTCAAAATTGCGTATCAACTGTCATATCGGGTAGCAATGCCTCTGAATTATTTGAGACTCGCAAACCAAGTCTCAATGAGAGGGCGATAAGGGTAGCGGCGCCAATCGATAGTATCAGTGGCGACCATTGAATTCTTTTTTCTCCGAATTTGCGGGGCCAGTTGAAGATCGGACAGACTTTTCCACTTTGGATTCCGGTGCTGCGGCAAGGCGTGCGGCTTTACGATTAGACCGGACTAGGCATGCCAGTTTCTTCGGGTCTGAATAAATGTCGCGACCACGAATACTTCTGATTGAATTTTCCCGAGTTCTCGTATACGAAAGCGATATGCCACAGTTTTTAGCTGCTTGTTTTAGAGCGCTGGAAGATGGCTTTGCTGGTCCGGATTGAGACACCAGCTCCGGATTGTTTTGCCCGCAACCTAGTAGACACACCAAGCCGGCAAGACAAAACATATCAACACAACGCATTTGGATTCTTAAAAACGTTGAGGGCTTAGGGGAATATCGCTTTAGCAAAGTAACCGCAATAGTCGCCGCGTCTTGGACGGCACAAAACCAAGTCCTGCTACGATTTCGATTCGATGCCATCCGCGCTTTCCTATCTTAATACACGGTTCAAGTCGGTGAACTGCTGGATAAGCGTAATGTCCGGCTCGTCAAGCAGATTGGGCGATTTGAGCTCAATAACGAAGGCGTTACCGTAGTTTGACAATATCGTCCTTAATTGGAACTTGCTGATCTAGTGGATTTCCTAAAAGTTGAAACTGATTTGCCGATTTACGCCGTCGTCGACGACGATTTATCGATAGGAACCGCGTTCTGTTGTCCGCAGCAGGATGTCAGTAACATGAAGGAGGTCAGGCACACCCAATATATGAAACGCCTGATATGATTTTTTGGAAACATCGTCATTTCGTATTTTTATGTTGCTTTGAAACAGTTCCTATTGGAAAAGAAAGGTGTTCAATTAGCCTGATTAGGACATGTACTGACTTTCTATTTCGCGTCAACCTCATGTGTTGGAGGCAAGCTAAGGGGGCAGTTATTTCAACGTATTTTCGACTTTTGAAACCACATCAAGCATCTTCACATCAGTTGAGCCGCCCTTAGACTTGCCCGGGGCATTATATAGCCGCATAATGTTTATGCAAACAATGTTTGCCTGAACATAAAAAACCGTGAAGTGCCGCTGCTGCCTTTCTAAAGAAATTAGTTTTAGGTTGCAAGCAATTCAGCACTCGGGAAGCGGGAGCAGATCTAGCCACAACAACGGTTTGGTGGATAATAGGGGCTGTTGCCATTT
>NZ_LUUG01000090.1 GCF_001644035.1 Methylomonas methanica | reverse complement strand
CAGATTTAGTTATAACTCCCAACGGTGGCTTGCATAACCAAAGCCATCAAAAGTCCAGTAAATAGTTTTTTCATTCAGTTGCCTTTCTGTTGCCGGCTTAGGATTATGCTAATCAAGAGTGCTTTTAATATCGCACTCCAGGCATAAGCTATACCTGCCAGGTTACAGCCGCATGAACAATGCGACCTGCTTTCTTCAAAATTACGCGCTATCCATTTCAAAATGGCAGCCAAACGGCTTTCAGTATTAGCTAGTTTCGTTGCTTCAGAGTGCTGATCTTGGTTCTATATTCAGGCTGGAGCTGACCGTAGTATTTTGAGGTGATTTCCATGTGAATACCTTGCTAGCATTTTAGGTGCTGCCTTTTCTACTGCGTATCCGATAAACCCCGTCAAGCATGCCCATTGCCAAACCACCATTCATTCCGATACATATTCGGCCAGATTTTGAACGCCTCGTATCGGCCGATTGTGTTGAAAAAGGCCGTTTTGCACAAAAAGTGTTTTTTATAAAACTTTATCAGTTAAAACAATAGATTAGAAATTAGGCTGTTGGCAAAAATGGCCTAAAGTCACCCAAAACCGAGTTTTTCAACACAATCGGCCAAAACCCGCCGCGCGGGGGTAGCTTTCCAATTTCAATAGTTAACGCATCCCGTGGCCCAATCGAATGTCCGGTATTCGGCGAGCAAATTGACATTATCACTGGCTCTACTCAGCCTGCATATGGTTCTGTTCCCGACTAAGTCTTGCCTACTGATTCCGGGTCGTTCGGTTTAAGTTTCTATGGTAACTCGTTATACCTTTGTTCTGTTTTCCTGAACTAACAAATTGACCTGCTCCAACAAGGTATCGGTTAATTCCTGGAGTGCTGCCAGTCTGGTCAGCGCCTCTGAAGTCCGGGCAGACGCTTGTAGTTGACAAAGCTCTTTCGTCTGTAGATGCACATGGTCACACCACTGTTTGATAGCTTGAAAGGCGGGTTGGCCATTATATTGGGCGTGACCTTTGCCTTCTAACCATAGGCCGAGTCGAGATCGCAGATGGTTCAATGGCGCTGGCGTTTCTTGTCCACCTTTAAGGCATTTTTCCATGGCGGTGACCCAGGCACGGTGCTGAACACCCGCATATAACACGGATAAGTCATCGCGATTAACCAACACCAGATCGACCCAGCTCGGGTCCGGCGTCCAGGTGGAAGTCCAGTCCAATATTTTGTGCGCGGGCATGGGGCGTGCGATGCCGTAACCTTGAGCCAGTTCACAACCAAATTGGAGTAGTAGCCTGCCGTGCTCGATAGTCTCTACACCTTCGGCAATCGCATGACGATAGAAGGCGGTGGCCAAGCTGAGTACCCCTTCCACAATAGCGAGATCATCAGGATCAACCAGCATGTCATGCACAAAGCTTTGGTCAATCTTGAGCGAGCTGACGGGTAGGCGTTTCAGGTAGGTCAATGAGGAATAACCAGTCCCAAAGTCATCAAGTGCAAATTTTACCCCAATGTCCTGGCAGCCCTTAATAACATTGGATACATGCTCTAAATCCTCCAGCGCACTTGTTTCCAGCACTTCCAGTTCCAAGTCAGCGGGTTGCACATTGGGGTGGGCCGCCAAAATATCACTCAGATATTGGACAAAATCGGTCTGTTGTAATTGGCGAGCACAGACATTGACACTGATAGCTATATTCAACCCAGCAGCATGCCAGGTTTCCAGTTGCGTCAGGGCCGTATCAATTACCCAAGTGCCTAGTATAACAGCCAGCGGATGATCTTCAATCACCGGCAAAAACGCGGCGGGTAGCAACAGTCCTTTTTCCGGGTGATGCCAGCGAATTAAGGCCTCAGCGCCGATAACCTCTCCGGTGCGCATGTTCACTTTAGGTTGGTAATACAGTACAAATTCCTCTGCGCAAATGGCACGGCGAATATCCTCCACATTTTCATGATGACCACGGATACTGCTGTCTTGATGAGCATCAAAAATATGGTAACGGTTTTTGCCCGCTAACTTGGCTTGATACATGGCCTGATCGGCCTGACGTAATAGTTGATCCGCATCGATGTCTTCGCTTTGCGGATAAAAGGTGACTCCCAGACTGGCCGAGACCTGGAGTTGATGGTCCCCGTAATGAATCTGCTGCGCAGCAGCGGCCAGTAATCGGGTCAGCAACGGTTGGCAGGCGTTCACATCGGCCAAATCAACCAGTACCGCAACAAACTCGTCACCACCCAATCTGGCCAGCGTATCGCCGTCGCGCAAAGCCCGCTTCATGTGGTTAGCCAATGCGACCAACAACTGATCGCCAGCTTCATGTCCCTGCTTGTCATTGACTGCTTTAAATCCATCCAGATCAAGAAAGGCCACGGCAAGCTGCTGCCCGCGTCGCTGAGTTTGGGCCATTGCCAATTGCAAGCGGTCTGATAATAACACTCGATTGGGTAAGCCCGTCAGCGCATCATAGTGAGCGATGCGCTCCATCTGCTGGGCATGCATCTTGGTCGAGGTGATGTCAGAGAACAGGCCGACATAGTGGCGGGTTATACCATCAGCATCGCGAACGGCACTGATACTTAGATTTTCGGCATACATCTCGCCGTTCTTGTGCCGGTTCCAGAGCTCACCAAACCAGTAGCCTGTAGTGATCAGGCTATGCCACAAGGCTTCATACACCACTTTATCTTGTTTGCCGGAACTGAGCATGCGTGGGTTTTGGCCCATAGCATCATCACGGCTATAGCCTGTGATTTGGGTGAAAGCATCGTTAACGTCAATGATGGCACCATCCGCAGAAGTGATCAGAATGCCCTCGCGGGAGGTACTAAACACGCTGGCAGCGAGTTGTATTTTTTCTTCAGCCAGTTTGCGCTCACTGATATCGCGGGTGACAGCCAGTAACGCTAATTCACCGTGAGCCTGCATCGGCACGGCATGGGTCTCCATCCAGCGTCGCCGGCCTTTAAGGCCGACGATTTCATAGCGCATTTGCACGGGTTCGCCGGCAAGCACCTGTCGATGTAGATTGGCATAGGCTGAGCGATATTCGGGGGCGACGAAATCCAGAAACAGTCGTCCTGCCACCTGCGCCAACGCATCAGCTTCAATCATCGCCAGACCGGCGGGATTCATCTGAATCAATAGGCCTTGGGCATCCAATATATTGATGCATTCGGGTTCATTCTTGATAATGGTTTCTAGGTGATATTCGCTTTCTCTGAGCGACACTTCGGTGCTTTGGTCGACAAGGACTAACAAGGTGCGCATGTCTTCCTCGGATTCTTCGTGCAAGTGGATGACATGCACATCGCAAGGAATGGTTTGAGCCACTCCCACTTTAACGCCCAATAAATTAAGGATTTGCGGCGCCAGGTTGGTTCTATCGTGAAGTACCTGATAAATCTGGCTACGACTGTCCTGGTCGAACAGTTGCAACGCGGAACGATGTTGCAGTGCCGTATTTTGCCGCAAGCCAATAAACGTGCAGGCTTGACGGTTGGCCTCAACAATAAAACCGCGGCTATCTAAGATGATCCCTGGCAACGGCAGGTTTTCAAATAGAGCGCGATATTGTTCCAGTGCCGTCGAAATCTTGCTCTGTGCGCTGTTGAGCTCCTGATTTTGAATCTCAAGCTCTGTCTGATAGACACGCAGTTCTTCAACCAAATGTCCGATATCAATTTCTTCGAATCTTTCTGGTACAGAACTTAAACCCGAAGAGCCGTGTTCGATTACCTTTTCGGCCATCTCTCGCAACTTTGTCAGATTAACCTGTTGATGGCTCATGGCGTGTTCTGTAGATAGCTGCCGGAAATATTGACGTGACTGATCACAGCCCCGAATTCCTTTCCCGCCACAGGGGCGACATTCATGACGAACCAGCGTTGTTCGGTCGATGAGTGACAGGGATAGCCCATAGAAAACAAGGGCAAGGACCCTTCGAGCACACCTCGCAAGCCCTGAATGGCGGCCCTAGCGATAGCATCGTCTTCATGATTACCTGCTTGGCAAACATCGAGATAATTAACGCCTGGGCCGGAGCGTTTTAATTCTTTGTCGCCATTAGCCATGGCAAAACGCCGCCAGCCGGCGTTGATCATGACAATCGTACCTGCCGGGTCGACCACGGCGATATGTTCCGGCAGCGCGTCGATAATCGATTGCAGCCGATTGACATCGTGATAGGCCGTAACATCCACGAAAGTAGCGACGACGCCGCGCACTGTCGTCGACGCTACTTGGTAAGGTAAGATACGGACAAGATAGGTTTTCTTCAGATCCAGCGTGTTGATTTCGCGCTCAATCATGCGTTCGGTTTTGATCGTTGCCGTCAAGTCGTCCATAAGCTCCGGATAGTTCAAAACATTGGCAACTTCATCCAACGGCCGACCGATGTCCGCATCCCGCAGTTTAAAGATCAGGCTGGCGTCCGGACTGAATCGGGTAATCAGTAGTTGGCTATCAACAAACACCGTGGCTACCCCGGACGCTTTGGCCATGCCGTCAAGATCGGCATGGGCGCGGTTCAGCAGCAACATTTTTTCCTGAAACTCGTCGTTGACTGTATTCATTTCTTCATTAACTGATTGCAACTCTTCATTGGAGCTTTGCAGTTCCTCGTTGGAAGACATCAGTTCTTCGTTAGTCGCTTGAAGTTCCTCGTTGGAGGTTTCCAGTTCCTCAATGGTCGACTGCAAGCTGTCGCGGGTTGCGGCAAGTTCGCGCTGCAGAATGGCCACCCGCTCGACGGTGACGGCATCCAGATTGACCGACGCTATCTCCGAGACATTTTTCGTTTCTACAGCCTCGAAGCACAGCAGCGTCAGTCGCTCCTGATTTTCGTTTGGAACCGGGTGGACCGATATCCTTAGGGTTCGATGCTCACCGTTGTTTAGGGTTACATCCACCAAATCGGAAACTAAAGAGCAGCCATCATGGTTGGCTTTGTAAAGCAATGCCGAGGCGACCGGAATCAAGGGATCGGGTAACAAACGATTAATTTCCAAACTTGCCATGCCCTCCCGGTTATACAGATAGACATTGACATCACCATAGAGATGAACAGCCTCTTGATTTTCATTAACCATGATGGCGGGTGGCGCGAATTTGTTAATTAATGTGGCAAGCCCCGCATCTGACAAACTAACATCGCTTGAGCGCCGTCCGGATTTACTGACGACGGGCGACCTGCGTACTAACGGATGCGGATAAATTGCGCCACCTTGCCGATCCAGAAAAGGCAGCTTTGCCACGCCCTTTCGGCGAAACAACTTGTGTTTGGCGCTGATGCTCTGTAACCCTTCCGTTATAGTCGCTAACGATTCGCTCGGCCCCAACAGCAAAGCGCCATTCTGGTTGATAGCGTATTGCAGCGACCGCAAAGCCCGCTCTTGCGCGGCTGACTTGAAATAAATCAGCGTGTTTCGACACGAGACAAGATCTATTTTGGTAAAGGGTGGATCCGACAGCAGGTTGTGGCGTGCAAACACGATGCACTGGCGTAATTCCTTTTTTACCACGAAGCTATCGCCGTTCTTGTCGAAAAAACGTTCAAGACGTTCCGGCGATAATTCGGCCGCAGCCGACTCGGGATATTGGCCATTCGATGCGGTTTCAACACATTGTGGATCTACATCGGTCGCAAAAATTTTTAGATTGGGCCAGCGGCCTGCACACTCAAACGCTTCAAGAAACAACATGCCAATGGTATAGGCCTCTTCGCCGGATGCCACGCCAGCTATCCAGACCCTGATGGTGTCACCGGCCAGTTTTTTAGCGATCATGGGCGCAATCACTTTATTGGACAGCTCTTCAAAGGTTTCGGGGTCACGAAAGAAACTGGTCACCGAAATCAACATTTCTCTACGTAGCGTCAGCACTTCGCCACGATCATTTTCCAATAAATCAAGATATGCAGACAGTTCTTGCGTTTGGCGCACCTGCATACGACGTTCAATTCTGCGCATCACCGTGGCCGGCTTATAATCCGAGAAATCGATACCACCAATCTGATATAGCAATTGCAGGATGGCCGCCACTACGTCTTCTGGCGGCATCGCTGCATAGGGAATGACTTTTGATATCGCTAGGGCTTCCGTATAAGGCAGTCTGTTAATGTGAGCTACCAGGCGAGCAGGAAGTTCTTCCGCCGATAACACAGCGTCAACGACACCGGTACCGATTACGCTGCGTGGCATGCCGTCAAATTTGGCTGAATCCGGCTCCTGGGCCATCACAAATCCGCCCGCCGCATTGATCGCTACCGCACCACGCGTACCATCCGTCCCCGTACCAGACAAAATAATACCGACTGCCTGTTTGCCGTAGATGTCGCCCAAGGATGACAAAAATATATCGATTGCCAGCGTCAAACCGTGTGGGCTCTTCGGTGTCAGATGAAGATGACCGGCTGAGACATGCATGATGGCGCCGGGCGGTATCAGGAAGACATGATTGGCTTTAATCGGCATGGCTTCTTCAACCATGGTGACAGGCATTTTGGTGTAGCGCGTAAGCAGGTTGCTCATCATGCTTTTGTGATCTGGAGACAGATGCTGGACAACAACGAACGCTGCACCCGTATCGGCTGGACAGGCGTTAAAAAACTTTTCTAGCGCCTCCAAACCGCCTGCTGAGGCGCCTACGCAGACTATGTAACCGTCAAAGCCACTGGTTTTGATATCAGCGGGTAGATCTTTTTTCGATGTTTTTGGCATGATGATGCGTGTTCAATTGGGAGCGGCTGCATTCCGAACAGGGCAATCGCTACCAAAATTATCAAATTCCACAGGTGAATGAGATGGGTAGTAACAAATAAAGTTCGAAGTACTAATTGCACCATTCTGTGATGGAATGTCGGCTGGCGAGCAGAGATCTGCCTGGCATTTCTTTAACTTATTAAAGTGCACCATTTTGATCAAAATTTTTGTAAAAATTAAATTCGGGAGGAAACATGGCATTCGTAAAAAAAGAAAAAGCAGCTGCGATAAAAAATCTTCCACAACTACAGGCTCAGGAAATAACAGAGGAGCCGGTCCCACCATCTAGCCTTCAGTTCGCAGAGATTGCGTATTATAAAGCAGAGAGCAGAGGTTTTGCGCCGGGTTACGAACTGAGTGACTGGCTTGAGGCAGAGCTGGAATTAAGCCTCACCTAGCTCACTGGGTTTCGCCCTTTTAGTGAAAAGAGTGGTTATCCATAGCTGTTTTGACTTCGATTCCTGAAAGCGGCCAGTCTCCAATGACTGCTTTGTAGTCCTCCAGTTCGCGGTATATGGGTTCGGGTGTCTGGCCGGTTTGGAGAAGCGCGACAGCGATTTTGGTCGCCAGGTGACTGTCTTCTTCAGAGTTGTCACCGGAAAGTGGTCAATTGAATTCCGACACCCGAATGCAGCCAGTCTTCACTGCGTTCAACCGAGCCTTAAGAGACCTTGGCGAACGACCGCTATACCAGTCAATTCTCGGTGGCTAATTATTGCTTGGAGGTGCTCAATGTGCTTGCCAACAATCTCTCAAACTCATCGAGAGGCATCGGCCTGCCAAACAAATAGCCCTGTATCGCATGGCAGCCGTGTAGCTCCAGAAATACGCGTTGTTCTTCCGTTTCGACACCCTCTGCAATGACCTCCATACCCAAGCTCATTGCCATAGCAATGATGGTCTGAACGATGACAGCGTCATCCGGATCAGTCGTAATATCACGAACAAAACTTTGATCGATCTTTAGCTGATAAAGAGGTAGCTTCCTCAGGCTGGATAATGAAGAGTAGCCCGTTCCAAAGTCATCCATAGAAAAGCGGATGCCAATTTCACGTAAACTATGCATCTTGAGTATGGTGTTGTCGATGTCGTCAAGCACCAGGCTTTCGGTCAATTCCAGTTTAAGATTGCTTGGGTTAATGGCAGAGAGAATTGCGGTGGCGGGCAAAGCAATTCTCGATCCGGCCAGACCGACATTGGCTAACACGAGCACCATTTCGCGTGGACCTAGCTGAAATTCGAGAACCGTAAGGCTTGCTTCGTAAACGAGTAACAGGCAGGACAAGAAAGGCAAAATCAAGGCATTGAACCTTGTTTTGATTTTCGCAATGAGTTTTCGTTGCTATTTCCCGATCAATCCGGCGATTTTTTGGCCTAAGATAAACACTAGTTTTTCTAGCGGTTGGTATTTACAAGCCTGTCATACCAATGGTTACAGGGCAATTTTACACAGTTATGAAGCAATCCTTATGCTAACCCGACCACATTCAACACAGCCATTCGTCGATTAATGTCGCAACTAAGCTTGTCCAAGTTTGATGAGACGCACCCAGGCCTTGACCGGTTTCGGCATGAAAATATTCGTGAAATAGCAAATGGTCTCGCCAGTTCGGCAGTTGTTGAAAGTTCGGGTTGTTGCCGTAAATAGGCCGATGTTGGTTTGCATCCGGTAAAAACAGACTGATCATCCGTTTAGCCAGTTCCTCGGCCAAGCCGCCCAAACTCATCGAAACCGGCGTGAGTTTATCGTCCAAATGTACTTCAATTAGAAAATCGTCCCCCAGGGCCTTATTGAGTTTACGTAATGCTTCGATCATCAAAAAACCGGTCGGAAACCAGATTGGGCCACGCCAATTGGAGTTTCCGCCCTTTAGCTTCGACTCCGCTTCGGCCGGTTCATAACCCACTTCACCTGTCCCGTATTGAAAGGGCTGTTGCTGATGGATTTTGGAAAGGCTACGGATGCCGAATTGCGACAAGAATTCGTTCCGGTCGAAAACTCGGGCCAGGATACGCTTTATTTGGTTTTGATCTGGGATACTTAAGACGTACGTGGTTTGGCCATGGGGCGAGCTAATGTGATGAGTAAATTGGGCAAAAAAGCTGCGATTCTCTAAAAACCAGTTTAAATTGGCCCGGAAGTTGGGAAAGGGTTGCATCCAGTTTGTTTCCAGACGTTCCACCGCAAATAATGGTATTAGGCCGACTAATGATCTGACCCGGAATTGATGAAAGCTGTCGTCGGCATGGCGCAATACGTCGTAAAAAAAACCATCTTCTTCATCCCAGAGTTGGTAGTTGCGGCCGCCCATTTGTTTCATCGCGGCGCCTATGTAAACATAATGCTCCAGAAACTTGGTCGCCAGACCTTCGTAAGTCTTGTTTTCCTCCGCCAATTCCAACGCGATCCGCATCATGTTTAAACAGTACATCGCCATCCAGCCGGTGGCATCGGATTGCTCCAGTACTTCGCCAGCGGGCAGCGGTTGGCTACGGTCGAGCACGGTAATGTTATCCAGCCCCAAAAAACCTCCTTCAAATACATTATTGCCGCGGCTGTCGACTTTATTAATCCACCAGGCAAAGTTGATTAATAATTTGTGAAAACACCGCTCTAAAAATGCCCGATCCGGGGTGTGATGCCCGCGCTTTTCCATATTGTAAACTCGCCACACTACCCAGGCGTGCACGGGAGGATTCAAATCCGAAAACTCCCATTCATAGGCGGGGATCTGCCCGTTAGGATGCTGGAATTGCTCGAATAACATTAATCGCAATTGCTCTTTGGCAAACGCCGGATCGATTAGCGCCATCGGAATACAGGCAAATCCTAGGTCCCATGCCGCGAACCAGGGATATTCCCATTTGTCCGGCATAATCAGCACCCGCATTGAATTCAGGTGCATCCAGTGGCGATTGCGAATACCCAGTCTTGAGGTCGGTGGTGGGGCATGCGGGCTATCGCCCTTGAGCCACTTGTTTACATCGAACAGATAAATTTGTTTATTCCACAGCAAATTAGCGAAAGCTTGTCGCTGAACATCACGGAGCTCAGCATCCGCATTGACCGGATGAATTTTGTTATAAAAGGCATCAGCTTCCGCCTTCCGTTGACTGAAAACCGACGCGAACTCAGCGAACGGTGCTTCGCTTGCCTCTGGGGTTAAGCGCAATGACAATTGAACGTATTCGCCGGCCGGAATAGTCATCTGAAAATGCAGGCCGGCTTTACTACCTGATTGGGCGGGGTTGATACAGGCTTCCCCGTCGATAAGATAACGGTGGAAGGCATCTTTGGTATAGGGAGTGGTATCTATTGAAGAGGTACCATAGACGCGTTGTTGATTGGTCTCGTTATCGGTGAATAATGGGGTACAGTCTCCATCGGCATAAAGAAAATAGCTTGCCAGTTGATAGGGAAATAGTAGACCCGGCAGGGGTCCGCGTTCGGAGTTGTCGGCAAATAAACATGTGGTTTTAGTGGATTGACCTGCATCGATCAATTTAATCCTGGGTTCATAGCCGCGCGGTTCGCTCCACGCCCATGTATTACGAAACCAGAGTTGCGGCAAGACATGCAACGGCGCTGGTTCAGGTCCGCGATTAAATGCCGTGATGCGAATGCAAATATCATCCGGCGACGCTTTGGCATATTCCACTTCGATATCAAAATAACGCTCGTCGTTAAAAATACCGGTGTCCAGGAGTTCATATTCAGGGCCTTTGCCGGCGCGACGCCGATTTTCATCGATCAGCTCTTGGTAGGGAAAGCGGCCTTGCGGATATTTATATAGATAACGCATATAGCTATGCGTCGGGGTATTGTCCAGATAAAAGTAATAGTCCTTAACATCTTCGCCGTGATTGCCCTCCCAGGCATTGAGACCGAAGGCTCGCTCTTTCAGGATTGCGTCGCGGCCATTCCACAACGCCAAGCTAAAAACCAATAATTGGTAACGATCACAAATCCCCGCTAAACCGTCCTCACCCCAACGATAAGCCTTGCTACGTGCCAGATCATGCGTTAAATAACGCCAGGCGTCGCCATCCGGACTGTAGTCCTCGCGTACCGTTCCCCACGATCGTTCACTGACATAGGGGCCCCATCGCCACCAAGGCGGCATGTCCCCGGTATTCTGACTGATACGCAGATGCTCTTGAGTGGTCATGACAAGATTTTAAAGGTTGGCGGACGGAAAGAGAGATTTAGCTCGCGTAACGCGAGACCAGCATGTAAAAACAAAGCAAGATAGTCATACTGATCTTACCCCCTATTTGGGGTAGTGTGCACAGAGCTGCAAAAGCCGCTACGTAATTTTCGGGGTGCCGATTTACCTTTTTTCATTTTTATGTTTGGCAGTAAACCCAGCGACCCATTTTGAGACTGATTAGTCGAAGCACTAAACTTTACCCTAAACTTATTACAGTTATTTAAGACAAGAGTATCCTGGGCGTCTTATCTTTCAGTAGAATGCCATGGTCACAATTTCCCAGTCAGTCCTTTTATGGGGTCAGCAGTTGTCATGTAAAACCTGGCGAAATCGTGTCAGCCCATCAAGCGCTCATGAAGCCTAACAGCACCCCGCCGATTATCGGCATCGGCGCATCGGCGGGTGGATTGGAAGCCCTCCAACAATTCTTCGCGCACATTCCATTGGGGTGTGGCGCTGCATTTGTCGTCATTCAGCATCTCGACCCCACGCATAAATGCTTCCTACAGGAATTGTTGCAGCGGATCACACCCATGAAGGTCACCGAAGCCGGTGAAGGCATGCAGGTCAAAGCAGATGCGATCTATGTCATTCCCTCCAATAAAGACCTGTCTATTCGCCAGGGTAAACTGCATTTGCTCGATCCCAGCGCTCCAAGGGGATGTCGACTGCCAATCGATTTATTCTTCCAGACGCTGGCAGAAGACCAACATGAACGGGCTATTGGTGTAATTTTGTCGGGCATGGGCTCCGACGGGACAAAGGGCTTAAGGTCCATAAAAGACCAAGCAGGATTGACGTTCGTGCAATCCCCTGATTCTGCTAAATTTGATTCCATGCCGCTCAGTGCCATCGCGGTCGGTTTGGCTGATGTGGTCGCGCCACCCGATGAACTCTGGGAAAAAATAGCGACTTGCCTGCAGCAAATTCGGTGCGGAGAGCCTGTGGTCTTAGAACAAGTAGTGGCCATTGCGTCGCCCAGTGCTCTGGCCCAAATCATAAGCGTGCTCCTGGCGCGAACTGGTAACGACTTCTCTCACTATAAAGTAAACACCCTCTATCGGCGTATTGAACGGCGTATAGATATACACCAGATCAGCAGCATTGCTCTCTACGTTCGCTATCTAAACGAAAACACTCAAGAACAGGATTTGCTGTACAAAGAATTGCTGATTGGGGTCACCCAGTTCTTCCGGGATGCGGCCGTCTGGGAGCAACTCAAAAACCAAGTTATCCCGGCTTTACTGGCCGAATATCCACAGGGTAAGGAGATGCGTGCTTGGGTAGCGGGGTGTTCGACCGGCGAAGAAGCCTATTCGCTGGCGATAGTGTTTAAGGAAGCGTTGATGCAAAGCGGTCTTGAGCACCACTTCACGTTACAGATTTTCGCCACCGATCTTGATACCGATGCGATCGATAAAGCGCGGCAAGGTGTCTACCCTATAACTATTGCCAACGTCGTTTCACCTGAGCGTCTCAGTCGCTTTTTTATTCTCCAAGACAATGGCTACCGCATCCACAAGGACATTCGTGAAATGGTGATCTTTGCGCAGCAAAACCTCATCATGAACCCGCCCTTCACCAAACTTGACTTCCTCTGTTGCCGTAATCTGCTGATTTATTTTGACGTAGACTGTCAAAAAAAACTGATCCCCTTGTTTCATTACGCCCTAACCACTCATGGCCTGTTGTTGCTCGGCAATGCCGAGACGATCGGTAGCTTTACCCACTTGTTTACCTCGATCGATAATCAATTACGGTTATACCAACGCCTTAATGAACCCTTGCCTATCGCTAGTATCGAATTTCCAATCCACTATCTTCCTGTAACCGCCATGAGCCAGACAAACGTTCCTAGTACCCCAGCTGTTTTGAATCTGCAAAACGCAGTCGAGCACCTGCTACTGCAGCACTATTCACCCGCCGCGGTGGTCGTCAATAGCGAAGGGGATATTCTCTATATTCATGGCCGGACCGGTAAATTTCTCGAACCCGCTGCGGGTAAGAGTAACTGGAACATTCACGCCATGGCCCGAGAGGGACTGCGCCATCTACTCGCAGGTGCTCTCAAGCAAGCCAGGGAACAGCCGGAAGCAGTGGTATTACCCAACCTGACGGTAGGCACCAACGGGGGTAGCCAAATGATTAATCTTACCGTGCAGGTCATGACCACCCCGGAAACCTTGAAGGGCATGCTGTTAATCATCTTCACTGAGGTAGCGAAGCCAAAAGAGAGAAAGCGTAACAGCCACTCCCCAAATGCCGAACTACAGGCAGCACTGGATGAATTGCAAAAAGCCCGTGAAGAAAACCAAAGCTTGCGGGAAGAAGCGCAATCGGCTCAGGAAGAGCTGAAGTCGGCGAATGAAGAATTACAGTCGACCAACGAGGAACTACAGTCCACCAACGAAGAGCTCACCACGTCGAAAGAGGAAATGCAGTCTTTGAACGAAGAATGCCAGACCGTCAATGCCGAATTGCAAACCAAGGTCGCTGATCTGTCCTGGGTGAATAATGACATGAACAACCTGCTGAACAGCATGGAGGTGGCGACGGTATTTTTGGACAATGCGTTGAATATCCGTCGTTTCACCAATCACGCCTCGCATCTATTCAAATTGATCGCTGGCGATGCGGGCCGACCGCTGTCTGACATCGTGACCGACCTCGATTATTCGGAATTACATCAAGATGCACAGGGCGTGCTGCATACTTTGGTGTTTGTGGAAAAACAAGTCAGAACCCACGATGAACGCTGGTTCAAGGTACGCATTATGCCGTATCGCACCCAGGACAACGTGATTGATGGCGTAGTAATCACTTTAATAGACATTACTGAAACCAAGCGGTTGGAGGCGCAATTGCGCGGGCATGATGCATGAAAAATCAACCGTTAATCCCCACCCAATATCCTATCGAATTTCGTCGGCGCGCGGAACAACAACTCGCGGCAAAACCGGACATCGTTGCGACCACACTCAGCGACGACAAAGCGCTGATTCATGAACTGCAAGTGCTGTTGATTTGCGTCTAACCCCGACCCTGGTTGTATGATTTTATTTTATGAGAGCAATTTTTCAAATTGCTCTATTGAAACAGGCTTGCCGAATAGATGTAAGCGCCCTATTAACCACGTCTATACCTTCTGATTGAAAGAGCAGAAGATAGTGTCCACGGATAATGGGCTTTGTTGCACAAATCCTGTGATTACCAAACTACCCCTTACCCCAAATCAGCTAGGCGGATTTAGGGCATGGCAACGGTTATCGGCCTGCCCAGTTGGGTAAACCGATTGAGCAGTGCCGCTCGAATTTGCAGCTCAGCGACCTGGCTTTTGAAGAGTCGTGCCTTGACACGCTCTCCCAACAGTTTGAAACAGCGCATTTTGGTTTCGACCAAACTGCGACGATGATATCCACTCCATTTTTTCCAAATGGCCCGACCCAATCGCTGCATGGCCCGCAGCGTTTCGTTTCGAACGCTGGCGCCCGTGGTGTTTTCTCTCCAGGGCTGGCCATTTTTTCGCACGGGAATAATGGCCTGGGCCTCACGTTCTGCAATCGCGGCATGAGCCCTCTTGGTGTCGTAAGCGCCGTCACCGCTGACCGATTCGATGCGTTCGTCAGAGGGAATCTGATTCAGTAAATCCGGCAAGACTTGAGCATCGCCCACGCGATTGGAAGTCACTTCAATCGCCCGAATTTCTAAGGTTTCAGCGTCGATACCCAAGTGCACCTTGCGCCATTGGCGGCGATACTCGGCGCCGTGTTTCTTGGTTTTCCATTTATGCCCTTTGGGTACTCACCCTCGCCTAGCATCTTCACGCCTGTGCTATCAACGAGCAAATGCAGTCCCTTTAAGTTTGGGCGATAGGAAATGCAAACCTGTAAACGCTGCTGGCGACGACAAAGTGTTGTGTAATCCGGCGTCAACCAATCGAGACCTGACAACTTCAACAGACTGGCTACCATCCCACTAGCTTGACGTAACGCAAGCCCGAACAGGTTCTTGAGCATCAGGCAAAACTGGATGGCCGCATCGGAGAATTTATCAGCTCGTCCGCGTTTACCGCTGCCTGGCGACAGCCAGTGCATTTCTTTATCAATCCAAAGCAATAGCGAACCGCGTTGCTTCAAGGATTGGTTGTAGTCTCGCCAGTTGGTGGTTCGGTATTTCTGTGGTTGTGGCTTGGGCATTCGGGCTGCAGGTCAGTCAATTTGACCGTGACATGGGGATGGGATGACAGCGGATTTATGCAACAAAGCCCTCCGCAATCTGAATTAACTCTACCTAGCTGGCCTGAGGGTTATACCCACAGGGCACCTTGTCCACGCTTTGACCAACGCCGGAACCCTTCTCGCGCGTGGAGGGGTTGGGCAAAGGACGGATAACCCGGATTACGCTATGCGATAACAGCTTCATAAGCTCGATCCTGGCTAGCCATTGCCCATAAAGTTCGAGCATTTTTGTTAGCCAATGCCACGGCGGCTTTATTAAAATCGCGTCGTTCTACCAAGGCTTGTAGCCATCGGCTTAAAGGATCGGTTTTGCTACCGCAACATTTCACAACCGCTCGTGCACCGTGGATCAGTAGCGTTCGCAGATAGCTATTGCCGCGTCCAATAACACGTGTTTATCGCTACTGCTATGTTGACGCGGCACCAAGCTTAGGCTCGCGGCATAATCTAGGCTTTTGGCGTAACCTTTGCCTTCGCCGATTTCGGAAGCCATGATAGTGGCTGTGAGTGGGCCGATACCCGGCACCTCAAGAAAACGACGACTGAGCGTAGTTTGCTGACAGAGTCGGTTAGATTCGACAGTCCTGTGCTTTTATGGCGTCATCCAGCAATTTTAGTTGTTCATATTGTTCAGCAAACAGTTGTCGGCTTAAGGCTGACAACGTATTCTCCGCATCTTCCAAAATGAGCGGTAGGTGCCGTCTCACCTGATTAACGCCTTGAGGTAACGTAATGCCTCGTTCGCTCAGAAAACCACGAATTTGATTGACGAGCCCGGTGCGTTCAGCCACCCGTTGCTGGCGCAGGCGATGCAACATCTGTATGTCTTGCTGCGTCTGGTTTTTCACCGCAACCGTCCGCTTATTTGGGCGGGTCACTGCGGTGAAAATAGCCTCGGCATCGTTAAAATCGTTCTTGTTACCCACCACAAAGGCCTTTACGAAGCGAGCGTTTAGCAATATGACTTCGTGGCCAAGCTTGGTAAATTCGCCTGCCCAATAATGCGAACCGCCACACGCTTCGATGCCGATCAGACTTGCCGGCAAGTTAGCAATAAACGCCAGTAATTCGCTCCGTTTCAGTTTCTTCTTTACCACGTTGCCACCCGCAGATTGGCTGTACAAATGGAAAACGTTCTTTGCGATATCCAAACCCACTACGTTACTATTCATTTCGGACTCCTCTTTGTTCCGTCATTAATTGTCTGGTGCATTGTGACACCGTGGGAGTGAGGAGGAGTCCGTGTCATCATGTTGGGTCGAAACGAGGCGACGCGGACGAATCGTGGCGCCGCAGGCATAAGCGGTCGCGTAATTTTTGCCGATTTTTTCCTGCTGGGATGCTCGAAAAAATCTTTCGGCAAAAATAGCGACTCCCCGGTATCGTAACAGTCGCCTTTCCTGCGCATAATGCAAAACAACGGGTGTTTGCTCAACAGCATTTGGTGAGACGCTAAGTAATTCTGACTACCTTGATCCACATGCGGCATCAAACATTTTAGCTGGATCATAGGTACCCATCGGTTTGTACGGCACCGAACCGACATACCTCCAAATCAAACATTAGACTCTATGCTACGCCGTCAATTAACGCCGAGCATCAATAAAACAACATAGGGGATAACTAATGTTTAAAAAAATCGCGATAACCACAAACTTGATCGCCTGTTTGGCGAGTTTTTCGTTGGCTAATGCCGCTGATATCTGTATGGAAGTTAAAACTGAAAATACAGCTGCTGACATTTCCCCTATTGGTCAATTAGAAATTGCGGATTGCAAAGACATTTGGACAACACTCAAGGCAAGCCACAAATTCCCTGGTATTTTTTGGCAAACGCCGCCCAAACTGCTCAATCTCTGTTACGTTTCAAGCCCCGAAGGTATACGGGCAAAATTAGGTTCAAAGGATGTGCTTGTCACCAGCAAATCAGCCTGGACCTCGGATTTAATTCCCAACCCCGCCGGTGGAGACTTTTTGGCTAATGTCATCAGTGAGTGGACGATTCGGAATTCTATCAATAACGCCGTAATCGGCAAAATTCACTCGATGGAAACACTGGACGTCGTCAACTCCAAGGAACTCTCAGTCATCATTAGTGGAAGTGGAAAATTATCTGGCGCCAAAGGCTCCATTAGGATTCATTCCACCCCACTTGAAATTGATCCACTAACTCAAACCGTAACATTGCTAGAAATAAACCATCTTTCAGGTAATCTCTGCATCCAGAAATAAAGGTTTTAATTCGATCGGTTTCAACTTTAGATATTCAGCCGTCGAGCCCGACAGGGCCAGCGCAATACCAACAAGCCACTACGATTACTTCGTTGACGCTGCTCCATGCGCGTGAATACAGATCGAATCCCCGAGTTAGGATTGATTTGGAAAGCAAAATATCTAACGAGGTGGTTTGTAGATAGCAAATATCGATAGGTCTGATTCAACTTGGTTGAACGGCAGCTAGTTACCTGATATCGGCTCTGAGCTAGTACATGCGCGACAGGCCGGTTTGGGTCGAAACTGTTAATTCGTTACTTCCAAAAGCCGACATTCACTTCTGGCGTCATGGCATCGGAATCGATGGCCTTGGTTTGACTCGAAATCAATGGCGGTTTTCAATCGGAATGGGTGGCTGGTTTGGAGTGGAATATGCACCATTCCTTGAAATCGTCCGGTAATGGAATATCGATACCTGTTTTGCAACATCGGACAAAGCCTTCATTAGTGATATAACCAACGCCGCTCACTTCACGGGGTATTGGTTTTCTCTTTTTCTGTTTATCAGTTTCGCCTGGATGCCCATCGGTTATTAGTTCTTCAGTCATGATAATCATGTCTCCCGTAGGTATCTTCGTTAACCAATGTGGAGTGCGCATACCGGGTGTTTGCTGAATCAATAACAACCGCGGGGCTTGTTTTCAGTCGTCAGAAGCCGCAGATTGCGGGTGCAATCATGTCTCAATCGTTCGGGCTGATTTGCCACCAGATGATCGGACTGGACGGCATTACCATAAGCAGTAATTAACCATTAACTATCGTTCCACCGTTGGTATGGAGAACTTGCCCGGAAATATACGAAGCATCTTCGGACGCTAAGAAAACAAAGCAGTTGGCAACTTCTACCGGTTGCCCGGTCCTGCCCATCGGTACATTTTCACCAAACGATTTGACGTGCTCAGAAGAAAAAGTTGAGGGAAAAGCGGTGTCCAGATAGGTCCCGGAGCGACACCATTTACTCTGATGTGTTGTTCAGCTAGAGCGAGAGACAAGGATCGGGTAAATCCCACGATAGCTCCCTTCGTAGTCGAGTAGCTGTGGACTACCTTTGTAGGTAGTTACCGAAGTGGTATTAATAATCGTACTTCCGAGGGTAATGACGGTTTTCTCCACTGCCTCCCGGCAAAAATGTTCATCCCCAATATCTCCCGCGATAACCAAGCATTTTTGGCCATCCTCGCTGACCAAGCGCTTAGTCTCTTCAGCATCTTGATGCTCGTTGAGATACACGACAGCCGAATCAGCACCTTCCTTTGCAAAGGCCACGGCAACAGCTCGACCAATACCGGAGTCTCCGCCGGTAATTAAAGCTACTTTACCTTTGTTTGTCCTGATAGTTCGGATCATGGGATTGGGGCTTTGGATTCATCTCGGATTCCAGTCCAGGCTGGCGATCCTGATGCTGGAGAGGATTAGGGGGTTCTGGATGTTGCTTATCGGCCACGACGCCTCCACTATAATGTTTTAGTCAACAATAATTCAAAAATATTTCGACAGAGCATGAATGTTCAGATCTGCCCGGATGCAAAATGGGCTGACCTATCTCCCTATTGAATGATTGCCGTGTGCTTGGAGAATCGATTAAACATAGCTCCTTCTCCATTATTTAACAACGCATAGATTTAAGATAAGTTCTTCTGTGCAACAACGCGCATAAAATTAAACTTTGAAATACGGGAACGAAATATTGGTAAGCGGCCCGTGCTACCGCGTTAACAAACCAAACTTGAAGCGCTGTTGCCCTGACAAGGTGGTCGATCACCCAAGGGCTTGACAAGGCCGATATTGTAGGAGCATAAGGATTGCTTCGTAAACGATTAACAGGCGGGACAAGAAAAGCAAAATCAAGGCATTGAACCTTGTTTTGATTTTCGCAATGCGTTTTCTTGTGCTATTTTCCGATCAAACCGGCGATTTTGACCGTAAGATAATCGCTCGTTTTTCTTGCAGTTGGTATTTACAAGCCTGTCCTATCAACGTTTTCGGGGCAATTTTACGTATTACAAAGCAATCTTACGGTACCCCATGTTTAATCTGAAGGAATACAGATGCTTTCCGATGGGTTAAATAAAATACCGCTCTTGCCGCTAAAATCGGCCTCAATAATGTACGAAAAACTGCGTGGCTACGGTGTGTTATCGGAATCCGGGACAATTGACTTTCCGCGCATGATCATGGTCGCTATTGTCCAAATTCGCAAAAATACTTAAGGTCGCCACATGTCGACAGCTCTTCATCTGCATCCGATCCCAAAGCGCCCGGCTACTAATGCTGCTAACAATTTGCTGTCGGAATTGTGCAACCATGCATTCCCACTAGCGACGCCAACGCAAGAGTGAAACTCGATCAGCTCGTCTTCTCTCACGCTGGCAAGCCTCTGGCGCTCAGTTTCAACGGGTTTCACCTTTTCAACAACAGCGATACTAGGGTGTGGCCCGCGCCCTGGAGTCCACGGGATACTCCATGGGGTTGCCCTTGCCGTTCACGACCTGCCGGTTGTTGGCACGGGGGCGGCGCCTGGATTCGGCATGATCGGCCGCGCCGGCTTGTGGGCGCGGGATAGGGAATCCGGCTGTCATAATACGATGTCGTCCTCGTCCGCGATGTGTAACGTCTCCTTGGCTTCCAGCAAAGTGTTCTCACGGGTCTTGTCCAGGTAGCCTTTGCTTTTGTCGATTTCCCCGCTCAGCGATTCCACGGTTTTTTTCATGTTGGCGAGGGCTTCGAGCTTGTAATTGGCCACCATGTCCATGGTGTCGTAGATGTTTTTGAACGCCACGGCCAGTTTGTCCAGACTGACCGCCGCTTCGCCGGCTTGCTGCTGTATCTGCCCGGCCTGCTGTTTGAGCAATATCGACGTGGATTCGATCAGGTTGCCGGTGGTGGCGCGCAAGGCGCCTATCTGATCCAGCACCAGTTTCTGGTTGGCCAGCGCCTGCGCCACGATCACGGCTGTGCGCAAGGCAGAGACGGTGGTCGTGGTGGCCCGGTCAACACCCTTGATCAGTTCCAGATTGTTCTTGCGGATCAGATCCATCGCTAGATAGCCCTGGATGGTCACAGCGAGTTGGGTCATCAGGTCTTGCACCTTCTGGCGCAGGTAAAACAACATTTCCTCGCGAATGATGCGCGCCTTTTCCGGATCGACCGGCTCGATTTCGGCCAGTTTACCCTCCAGCGCCGCATCAATACTGCGGCCCACGTGGATGTACTGCTCCAGCTTCTCCATGCTCCGCCAGGCGTTGACTTTCTCCTCTTCAATGGCCGCATTGTCCTTGCGTAGCTCATCCTGGCCGCCGTAAAGAGCGACGATGATGGCATCGATATGACTTTGCGCCGATTGGTATTGCTGGAAATAATCGTGCAGCCGGTTACCCCAGGGAAACAGCCCGAGCAATTTGCGCGGTTGCAGCAGGTTGCCCTGGCGGGCGGGATCGAGTGCTTCCACCTGATTGCGCAAATCGACCAGCGAACGAGAAATTTTCGAACCCTCATTGAAAGCGCCAGCATCCAGCGCTTGTGCCGGACGCGCCAGCAGGCGGTTGGAAATGGCCGCCGCCTCCCGAGTTTCAGTGCCGCCCAGATTGTGAACGCTTTCGACCTTGGCCTTGAAGACAGGGCTTTGGCTGGATTCGGCCAACACCGTATCGATAAATTCGGCGACGCGCAGGTCCAGTTTGGCGACGGTGTCGGCCTGCAATTTGATCATGGAAACCGCTTGCTCCTTGGCTATCGGCAAGACCGGGGCCGGTGCGGTCAGGGTTTCCGGTGGGGTAAGTTCGGGGGTGTCGCTCATAGGTGTCTCCATGGTTCTGTCGTTGTTCGCGCGCTGGTCTGGAAAGGGAATCGACTCGCGGGGCCTCCACCGGTCGTTGTTGTCCGGCGCACAAGGCTATAATAACCCAGATTGCATTTGCGCCTTATCGGTGCCGGCCTTGCTTCCGGGGTGCGATTCAAACTGAAGTGTTTTTTATTTGGAGTATCATGGGTTTTCGACCAAGCTCACTTGAATATCGATTGTTTTGAGGGCACCATGCGATTTTTTTCGAAATCTTCCGAAACCCGCAAACTCGAGCGGGATCTCGACCATCGCCGCCTGGGCGGCGTGTGCAGTGGTTTGGCGCGTTATACGGGTTTCAGCGTTACCGCCGTTCGCTTCGTTTTCCTCGGTTCCGTATTCTTCAGTTTTAGCCTGACATTCTGGCTTTACCTTGTGTTGTGGATACTGCTGCCGGGCCGCCGGTCATCGGTTTCGGAACTGTCATGGCAACTGCGGCGCAAGGCCCAGCGCCTGGAAAAACTGATCGATGCCACCCATGCGCGATTGAGCCAGTCCTCGTCCCGGTTA
The DNA here is from genome assembly GCF_001644035.1 of Methylomonas methanica. Lineage (GTDB taxonomy): Bacteria > Pseudomonadota > Gammaproteobacteria > Methylococcales > Methylomonadaceae > Methylomonas > Methylomonas methanica_A. The sequence continues at coordinate 19,505 of NZ_LUUG01000090.1, read as the reverse complement.
GCGCTGGAGCATACCCATCAGCTCGTCCTCAGCTTGCTACCGGATTTCGATGGCCTACCCAATCGCAAGGACAATGAACTGGTCATGGCTAAACGCGCCGCACTGGAAGAACTACCGAATATATTGGAGCACTACCTGCGTCTGCCGCCTTCCCATTCGGAGCGTCCAGGCGGAAAAGCGGTCGAGGAACGTTTGGGGGAGGAATTAAGCCGCCTTGAAAACCTGTTGCGAGGGGTGACGGAACAGCGCTTTTATCAGCGGATTGAGGAAACCAGCGGCAATCCATATGTTTTCGAAGGTATATCGCGTAACCCTAGCCTTCTGTCCGTCAGGCAGGATCTGGAATCCCTGCAGCGACGCATCGCGGGCAGGGTTGACGGCGAGGTGGAACGGAAAATCGCAGGCATCATCGATGCGTTGCTGTCGCTGTTGTCCCGCCTCCCGCAAGACACCGACGCAACCGACCCCAATCTTTACAACGTCCGGCAAATCGCCCACGACTACCTGCCAAGCGCCATCGAGCGCTACCTTGCCCTGTCCCCCGCGCTAGCCCGCACAGAGCCAGTGACCCAAGGTAAAACGGCGCATGCCTTATTGTCGGAACAACTGGACGTACTCGACCAATCGCTAGGCAAAATGCTGACCAGTCTGCACCTGAATGACGCCCAGGGCCTGCTGATCCACGGACGGTTCCTGCGCGACAAATTTGTGGAACATCCGGACGATTGGCTCAAATAAGCATGCTGCCACACTGCCTTCTTGTAAGGTATAGTGTGTAACCCAGTCGTCTGTCCGATATTCGGCGGCAAAATTGACATCATCATTGCCTCACCCCGCCTATTTCAGTCATTCCACCATCCCAAATCAGTTCAGTAAATTCTCTTGCGGCTTTCAGCCCGTGAGCTTGAGACACAACCCATGATTTTCAGCACGGAAACAGTCGCGGTATGGGGTTACCTGTTCAACAAAACCGAAATGTAGTCGTCTGATTTCGGCAACTTTATTCATCTTTTCCACTCAAGGATTCTCGGAAAAAAGTTATTGAACAACCTGGGGGGTAAGAAATTTTTCGACACTTCTTTACGCCAGAGCTATGGAAAATTTTGCAGGCGGTTAAGCAACCTTCATCCATACACGCAGGATCTCCGCTACGCTCCAAGCCTGCGCGATACAGCCTCGCGGGGCGTATACACTTTCGGCATCGAACACTTCGCTGACGGAGCCGATACAAGCCTCATGCAAATGTCTCTCCAATAATTGATCGAGAAAATCACGCGCCTCTTTTCGCTGGTCTGGATAAACGCGTAACCAGGCATCGGTATAAGGTCCCAGTAGCCAGGGCCAGACCGTGCCTTGATGATAAGAGGCATCGCGGGCGCGAAGGTCGCCATGGTAATGGGATTTATAGTCGGGATGATCCGGGGACAAGGTCCTAAGCCCCACCGGCGTCAACAGCCGGTCTTTGACAGCCTGAAATACCGAGTGCCAATGCGCCTGATCCAATACCGGATGGGGTAGCGATAAACTGAATACTTGATTGGGCCGACACGCCGGGTCGTTTTGACCGCTTTCACCGTCGACCACATCGTACAGGTATCCAGTCTGGGCATTCCAAAACCGCTGATTAAAGCTAAGGCGGGTGACATCGGCACGCTTTGCCATCTCGATCGAGTTTGAGCTTAAGTTTTCCTCCTGCAGCCATTTTTCCATAAGACGCAGCGCGTTGTACCACAAGGCGTTGATTTCAACGGCTTTGCCGCGACGCGGTGTAACGACCCAATCGCCTAATTTGGCATCCATCCAGGTCAACGCGTAGCGCGGATCGCCCTGGACCAGCAGACCGTCACCGGGATCGCAATGTATCCCGAAGCGAGTGCCCCGAACATGATGTTCGATGATATCCAACAGTTTGGGCAGCAATTCCCTGAGCAAAGCCCGGTCTCCAGTACGCTCGATATAACGGTCCAGCGCATGGAAAAACCACAGCGTCGCATCGGCGGTGTAATACACGCCCTCGCTTTCTCCTTCCGGAAACAGGTTGGGAATCAGGCCGTCACGCAGATGATGGGCAAAAGTACGCAGAATGTGCCCCGCCTCGGAATGGCGTCCCGTAGCCAGCGTCAGGCCCTCGAGGCTGATCATGGTGTCCCGTCCCCAATCGGTAAACCAGTGGTAACCGGCAATGATAGTTCGCACATCGCCGCCGGTTGCACAGATACGAGACGTTTCGCTACCCCTTTCGACCGGCGCGATAATAAACTGGTCGGCTGCCAGCACCAACTGTTTGGTCAAGCCGTTATTCAGTTCCGGACGCGCCGCCGCCAGTAAACGTCGACGCCGTTCCAGTTCGGCCTGAAAGGTTTCCGCAGGCGTCAGCGCCATGGTGCTTTCCCGGCTTTCCGCAGAAGCTATCAAGGTGACATCTTTACCGACGGCCAGATCAACGCGAAAATAACCGGGGCTCCATAGATTACCCTGAGCTTCATAGCCTCTTTGTTCCTCTATACGGTAAAGAATGTCGCTGAAGCGTTTGGCTTCAATCGTGAATGCCGGGTTCTCGCCATCGACATACAGACGCAAAGGGGGCATTGAAAATCCATGGATTTCAAGACGTCCGGCGGAGGCTTTAAGATCGTAGGAATCCAGTGGAAAGCCTTCGGCCAAAGAAGCTTCATGGCGACGAAAATGCACGGCTAAACGAATCTTGAGCCTTAACGGCCCGGTGCCTGACACCAGGCGATATTTCACCAGAACGGTATTGCTCATATAAGGCATCATGATCCATTTTTCAATCACATGGTCTGCCACTTCATAGCGCCATACCGGTAAGCCCGATTCCAGGCGGAATTCGCGCAGACTGGACATGCCGTAAAGATCGAGCGATCCGTCCGCCAATTCGATGCCGCCTATTTTTTGGCTGCTGCCATCGGGAAACCGAACCAACTCGCTGAGTTGATTGAGCATCACGTAGCGGCCGCGAGGATCGGAAAGCGCAGCGGTTAAAAGGCTGTGGAAACGGCGGGTGGGTACGCCCGAAATGGTTCCTGACGCATAACCGCCAAGACCGTTGGTGACAAGCCATTCGCGTTTCAGTAACTCTTCCTGCTCCGCGGGGTCTCCGGTCCAAAGGGTTCGAATACCAATATCATTGTTCATGTTCAACACCATCCTTTGCTTGTTTAATAGGCTGTAACACCACGGCGGATTCGCCTTGAAGATACCACGGACCTTTCAAGGGCCAGCGCGGCATGCCCATTCCGCCGTAACGAGGATCGTCGCTGAACCACATGGCATCCCAGACACAGTCCTTCGGCGGGGCCAATAGCGGTTCCGGCGCCGGCACCAGATGAAGATCACGGCTCAGATTAACCAATAAAAGCCGGTCATCACCCGAATTCTCCCCGAAAAAACGTATCACCCAGGCATCCTGGCTTAACACTGCGCCATCGATGCGGCTGCTTCGCTGGCTGGCTTGAAACGCTTGATCGTTACGGCGCATACTTAACAAATCGAGGTGTAAGGCATATTCCTCCTGATGCTGAATACGCTCATTCAAATCCAGTTTTGAAGCGGTAAAGGTTTGTGGGTCACCGGGATCGGGTAGTTTGGCCTGCATTTCAGGTGTTGCCAAGGCACGAAATTGGGCTAGAAAATCTGCGCGTCCTCGCGCCACCAAATGGGCAGTTTCGTCCTTGTGGTCGGCGAAATAAAAGAATGGACTGGTGGCTGCAAACTCCTGGCCTTGAAACAACATAGGCGTCTGCGGTGCCAATACGAACAGGGTTGTCAAAGCCCGGTAGCGGTTAGGGCTGGTTAATAAGTGGACGCGTTTGCCACTGCCGGAATTGGCTAATTGATCATGGTTTTGGATGAAGTTGACGAACTTGGCCGGAGGCATGTCCAGACCTAGGGTTCCGCGTGCTTTGTTCTGCCATGAGTACCATTGACCTTGATACAAGAAACCTCGCTTCAACGTGGAGACAAATTCCTGAGCCACGCCCCGGTAATCGCTATAGTAAGCATCCGCGCGCCCTGTTAACGCCACCATCGCGGTGTGGTGGAAATCGTCGTTCCATAATGCATCGAGGCCGAAACCCCCGTGTTCGGTAGGCAAAAACAATTTTGCATCCTGCGGCTCATTCTCGCCGACAATAAATGTCTTACGCGGAGCTCCGGCGCTACGCACTGCCTTCACGATCGCGGCAATAATATTTTCAGCAGAGCTGTCGAAGATTTGCTGAGTTGCGTCAAGCCGCAGACCGTCAAGGTGAAACTCTTTAATCCAATAAGCGGCATTGGCGAGTACATATTCGCGCACGCCGACTGCATTCGTGCCATCAAAATTTAGCGGCTCTCCCCAATCGCACTGATAGCGACTAGAAAAGTAATGGCTGGAGAATTTCGATAGATAATTTCCATCCGGTCCCAGATGATTGAAGACCACATCCAGAATCACGCCAAGGCCCACGGAGTGAGCTTGGTTTACGAAATAGCGAAAATCGTCGGGGGTGCCATAAAGCCGTGTCGGCGCAAACCAGTTGACGCCATCATAACCCCAGCCGAACCGACCCGGAAAATCGGCCACCGGCATGATCTCCAGCACCGTCACGCCCAAGTTGGCCAGTTCAGGTAGCTCTCTGGCCGCAGCGAGCCAACTGCCTTCATGCGTAAATGTACCGATATGCATTTCATAAATGACCTGGCCATGGGGCTCAATACCTGTCCAGGCGGTGTCCGTCCAGTCGAAGGTTAAGGCATCGATCACTTGCGACGGCCCGTGAGGCCCCTGGGGTTGAAAACGCGAGGCGGGATCAGGATAGGGTTGCGGGTCATCATCCAGCAGGTAGCGGTATAGGCTCCCTACACAAGCATCTTGCAAAATCCCCGAAAAATAACCGTTTCCCTCGCTTGATAGTTCAATTTCGGTCGGCGGTTTAGGAGAATCAATCGCTTCAACCTGCGAATGAATGACCAATTTCACCGTTTTTCTTTCCGGTGCCCAGACACGAAAATGCACGCCTTTTCCGGGCACTCGCTCCGCTCCAATTGGGAAGCGGCGGCCATTGACTAATTCGCTGTTTATCGGTTCGCGCACGATTATTGCTCCAAGTAAGCCACTAAGGGTATCGTCATAAATAACTACCCGAAATTCGGATTATGCCGAATCACCCGATTATTGCTCCCCTCTTTGACAAAGACGACTGCAAGGATGCAGAAGGTAGGTCAACGCATGGAGCAGTTGGCGAGGGGCTGGGGGAATTTTTTAATAAATCCTCCCTTGATCCCCTTTATGCCCTGTGGGTACTTTTTCAAAGGGGGAAGTTATTTGTAGCGGGATCCTACAAATTCAAGTCAGGACGGCACTTTCTCTCCGATAACCAGTCCCACCGGAAACTCCGCCAGCACTTGCGCGATGGACATATGCCAATGAGACTGCCGTTTCTGAGGCTTAATTACCTTCCCGGTGAAGACGCAGGTATATGCCTTATCCTGCTGATGAATAGGTAGTTCCACCGAGGTATTCCCCCAAAACTTTTCTCCCAGCGGAAGCCCATCCGCTTCGCCCAGTCGCCGCGCGAGCAAGCGCGGCGCCACGGTAATGACGATACGCTCACCGGCAAGGCGTGCATAGGCGCACAAATGAGCTGCATGCTCGCCCCTGACTGTCAGGGGCAAATAGCTTCCCTGTTGAAACACTTTCGGCCAACGTTTCCGCAGCGCTAGGGTTGACTGGACAATCAGCAATTTGGCACGGCCGTCTTCCAGCGTCTCACTTAGCGCCCTTACCCCTGCACTACGTTGAGGCGATTCCTGGGCAACAAGCGTCTGCAATGCATTCAGCATGGTTTGTCGGGAATCGAAATCCACCGGCCGTCGGTTGTCGGGGTCCACCAAGCTGAAATCCCAACATTCGCAACCTTGATAAATATCCGGCACCCCCGGCGCAGTGAGCTTGATCAACGTCTGCGATAGGCTGTTGAACAGCCCGAGCCGCGCGATCCGCCGCTGAAAAGGCTGAAAATCCTTCAGGAATGCACCCTCTGCCGGCGAATTGATCAGCGCTTCGGCAAATGCTGTTACCGCATCTTCATAGGCTCTGTTTGGGTTTATCCAACTGGTATATACCTTAGCTTCGCGCAAGGCCTTGACCAGATATTCCCTGACTCGAACAGCGAGTCGCGCCATTTCATTGGCGCCGGGTTCACCTAGCGGCCAAATCCCTAGCAAGGTCTGATAGATGAAATATTCATCGTTGAGAGTGGGAACCACCACACCATCCACCATGCATTTAAGACGTTGGTTGGCACGGCTCCAATGTCTTAGCGCTAACCGCCAAGCAGCCGGCATTTCAGATAACACATTAATACGTGCGCGCATATCTTCACTGCGTTTGGTGTCGTGGGAGGCAGTGGCTAACATGGAATGCGGACTTAGTTCGGCGCGCCGCTGATTGGCACGGTGAAATGCGCTGCGGGTCACACCGAATCGACGCGGGTCGCCACCGACTTCGTTCAGCGACAGCAAGCGGTGATAGATATAGGCGCCGGTATCCTCCAGTCCCTTTGCCATGACCGGACTAGTGAACTGCTGAAATTTCATGGAAAACGCCAGCACCTGCGCGGCATATGAAGGCGACTTGCCCTCTGCTGTAACCAGCGTGAGTACATCTCGCACAAAATCGAAAATGCTGGCGTCTGCTGTGGTGCTTCGACGTTTTGCCGCTAGGGCGGCCTGTTCTATGTTACAGAGATCTTCCTGGGTTACTTCGCGGGCACTGATGTAGCCACGATAAACCGGAAAGCAGGCAACGATTTCAGCCAATGCCGTGCGCAATCCGTTCAAAGTGTAATCGCAGGTATGGCGGTCGGCTTCGGCAATTTTCGATAGCAAATTGGCCAACACATTTAACTCTCCCGACAGCGCAGACTTCATGATCAGCTTCTTGGATCTGTAGAGCAGATTATCGAAATCGACATGCTCGCCGATGAAGCTGTGATATGCACGCTGCATGCGTTCCGCGGCGCTGGTATCGACAAATAGCCCGTTAAGCAGATTGGTAAATTCATAACCCGTCGTACCGTGCACCGGCCAACTGCCGCGTAAATCTTCGTCTACCGCCAGTATTTTTTCGACCACCAGATAAGGTGCGCGTCCGACATGGTTACAATGTTCGACCAACTTGCGAAAATAGGCTTCCGGATCGTACAAACCATCAGGATGGTCCAGACGCAAGCCATCCAGTTTGCAGTCCTGAACCAGCCGCAACAATAACTGATGGGTCGCATCGAAGACCTCGTCGTTCTCCATGCGCAAACCAGCCAGACCGTTGATGTCGAAAAACCGCCGATAATTAATCTCATCCGAGGCTACCCGCCAAAATGCCAGCCGGTATGCTTGCGCCTCGATCAATCGGTGGAGATGATCGAAGCTCGAAGGTTCTCCGGCCTTACCATTTAGGATGCGTAAGTTCTCTTCCAAAAACCGAGCAATCTCGGCGAAATGCGTGACGAGACCGGCGAGTTGCCGCTTATGCACCTCCTTGTCGCGCCGGCGCTCGAGCTGGCGTTCAAGGGATACTTCACTCCGAGCAGGAAGGTTATGGAACGCGGTCACTAGACTCTGGTATTCCGCCAATAACGGGTTGCCCTCCCCTAAGCATGCGCTCAAAACATCCATCCGAAAAGCCAGAATATTCGGATATTCCGCCGGATCCACCGGAAAATGGTGCTCGTAGTAATAAATGCCAAATTCACCATGATCCGCATCAAAGTGCAGTTGTAGTTCGGCATTTTCCAGCACCGCGCCATAATGATTGCCCAGCACCGGCAACAATACCTTGCCGTGCAGTTTAGCCTTTATCGGCGCCCAGTCGATATCGAAGAACCTTGCATGAACGGCTGTCTGACCGTTTTCCAGTACGTCCAGCCACCAAGCGTTATCGCCACCCTGCACGCCCATATGGTTTGGCACTATATCCATGATTTGGCCCATGTCGTGCTGAGCGAGCGTTTCGCAAAGTCGCTCAAATTCTTCGTCCGTGCCTATCTCCGGATTCAGCGCGTTGTGATCGATGATGTCGTAACCGTGCCGACTGCCTGGCCGCGCCTTCAGACAGGGTGAGGCATAAAGGTGGGAGACGCCCAGCGCGCTCAGGTAGGGAACGATTTCACGCGCGTGATTGAAAGTGAAGTCGCCGTTGAATTGCAGGCGATAGGTGGCCAATGGAATGCGCGGTTCAGGCGGCGGTGGCAAGTCGGTTTGTTGTATTTGTACCAACCCGCCTTGATCACGTTCGGACGAAGGATCTTCAACAAAGTATTTCACATCATGATCATTCATGTTTGCCCATCCTCAATGAATCAGGCGGCCTACATCCAGCGACGCAAACAGCAGTACACCGTCGTAACCCCGGTTGCGATTCTCCTGAAAATCCGCGACCGGCATCAGCCCAATGGCGGAAACACCTAATTCCAGCAAATGATCGAGAAGCCGCATGGCGACCACTAAGCTACCTCCGGCAGTGAATGTGCCCATATGCGGTTGATAAATGATGGTCTCATGACAGTCATCATCCTGCCGGTCAAAGGCCTTGCCATCGGAAAGCACGCTAGCTTCAAACGGCATGTCCTGCGCGCGTTTCATGTGATCTACGCCTGCTTCAGTAATACCAGCGAGCGTCCGCCCAACGGATAAACTTGCTCGGATTTGTAACGTGTAACATCCGGCGTACCAATTGCATCCCGCGTGTCGAGCAGCACTTCCCAATGCTCATGATCCTCGAATTGCGGCAACATAAATGCGATCTCCTCATGATAAGCATTCAGCAGCAGCAAGAGATTATTGTCCTGTAAACGCCGTCCGCGCCCGTCAGTTTCGATCAGTTTGCCGCCTTCAAAATAAAGGCCCAAACAATGCGAAGTTGCCTGATTCCAGTCGTCGTCTCTGGTTTCGGAGCCATCGAAATTGAGCCAGACGATATCTTTTATCTCGCCGCCGTAATGGGGGCTTCCCTGAAAAAAATACCGTCGCCGAAACAAGGGATGCTGGTTGCGCAAGCTGATGATACGCCTCGTGAATGCCAGCAAATCCTTGTCTTGTTTCTTCAGTTCCCATGACAGCCAGCTAATCGCGTTATCCTGACAATAGGCATTGTTATTACCCAACTGGGTACGCCCCATCTCGTCGCCTGCCTGCAGCATCGGAACCCCTTGTGAAAACAGCAGCGTTGCAAGTAGATTGCGCTTTTGCCGGGCGCGCAAGGCATTAATTTCAGGATCGTCGGTTTCGCCCTCGACGCCGCAATTCCAGGAATGGTTATTGTCGGTACCGGAATTGCCTTCTTGATTGGCCTCATTGTGCTTGTCGTTGTAGGTTACCAGGTCATGCAAGGTAAAGCCGTCGTGGGCAGTCAGGAAATTGATGCTGGCATGTGTCCGCCCACTGCGTTCGTAAAGGTCGCTTGACCCTGTCAAGCGTTGCGCCAGTTCCCCGATCAAGCCTTCGTCGCCTTTCCAGTAGGCACGAATACTATCGCGATACTTGTCGTTCCATTCCGACCAGCCCAACGGAAAGTTTCCCACTTGATAGCCGCCCTCGCCCATATCCCAGGGTTCGGCAATCAGCTTGATGGTACTCAGCACCGGATCCTGACGGATGGTATTGAAGAAGGTGCCAAGCTGGTTCACGTCGTGTAACTCTCTTGCCAGTGAGGACGCCAGATCGAAACGGAAGCCGTCCACATGCATTTCCTGCACCCAATAACGCAGGCTATCCATCATCAATTGCAGCACGCAGGATTGTTGCATGTCCAAGGTATTGCCGCAGCCGGTATAGTCCAAGTAAAAGCGTGGATTATCACCGGCCAGGCGATAGTAGGACGCATTGTCGATACCACGGAAGGACAGTGTCGGCCCCAGGTGATTGCCTTCGGCGGTATGGTTGTAAACCACATCCAGAATCACCTCGATACCGGCTTTATGCAGGGTCTTGACCATGGTTTTAAATTCACTGACCTGGCCGCTGGCCGAATAGCGGGAATCGGGCGCCAGAAAGCCTATGGAGTTATATCCCCAGTAATTGCGCACGCCACGTTCCACCAGATGGCGATCATCAAGAAAAGCATGCACCGGCATCAGTTCAACGGTCGTCACGCCTAGCCGTTGCAGGTGCTCGATGACGGGGTCCATCGCCAAGCCGGCATAAGTGCCGCGCAACTTGGGCAGAATATCGGGATGTTGCATGGTAAAGCCCTTGACGTGCAGCTCATAAATCACCATATCGCACCATTGAATATCGGGGGGATGATCATTCCCCCAGGCGAAGGCCTGATCGATCACCCGGCACTTCGGCATGACATTGGCATTGTCGCGACGACTAAAAGACAGATCATCGTCCTTGGCGCCTATCCGATAGCCGAAATGGGCGTCGCTCCAGAGCGGCGTCCCCACAATATCTTTTGCATAGGGCTCTATCAGCAGTTTGTTCGGATTGAACCTATGCCCCTGTTGCGGACGGTAAGGTCCATGAACCCGAAAACCATAAAGCAGCCCGGGTCTGGCCTCGGGTAGATAGCAGTGCCAGACTAAATCGCTACGTTCTTTGAGTTCGACGCGCTGGACTTCGTCCTTTCCCCTGACATCGAACAAACATAATTCGACTTTTTCGGCATGTTCAGAAAAAACAGCAAAATTCACCCCTTCACCATCCCAAAATGCACCGCGCGGATAGGGTCGCCCCGGCCATACTGCCGTTATTGTCTTAGCCATCTTGAGCCTCTGGCCAAAATTTTCCGCGCTGCACTGTATTGCTTATGGTCATGATTGCGCCCCATGGCATGGTATTTACAATCGCGATAGTATGCAGTTGAGCGGAATCACTACCCAATCAGGGCGGTTAGCAAGTTCGTTGCGAACGTCATACAGCGCTTTTTCAAGTATAAAAAGATCGAGTAGATCACATGGCAGTGCGTCCGATGTATCCTCTGAATTGCCCACTGCTTCACGGTAGGCCGTAAGGAAAACCCGGCATACCTCTGCTTCCCAGTTACGCACAATTGGCTCAAACTTTGCCCTATCCGTTGGCTGTTCTGCGCAGTGCGCGAGAGCGGTGTTGGCGACATAGTTAAAGGATCTCAGCATGTCCGCGACATCCCTCAATGGAGAGTGTTTAGATTGGCGACCGACGAAAGTGCAAGTAGGATCACCCTTAAAATCGGTAATCACGAAATCATTCTGGCAGAGTAAGACGTTCCCCAGATGATAATTGCCGTGGTAACGTGTCTTGACTAATTTAAGCGGTCCGCTAGGCGCTTTGAGACGTTCTTCAAGCGCATTACGCTGCGCGAACAATGTTTGGGCAAGCTCATTAACCGACGCCGCAAGCCCTGCCCCCCGAATTTTCAGAAAATCCAATGCCGTTTGCGCTTCGACTTTTCCATGGTGGATCCAGTTCGAGAGATCAGAATCGTTAACTGGCTCGGGATCAAAGGCTGAATCACCGGTTATTTGTCCTAGCGCGTTGTGTAACTCGCCAGTCCGCTGACCAAGCGTGCGTATCAAAATTAGATAGGCAGCATGTACTTGGTTTGCGGATTTGGGTGACTCATCTGCTGTCCGGCTTGCCTCAAGGAATCGCCCAAGATATTCCAAGGTATAATTCCAAAAGTCACCTTGATTTCTGACATAGCCCTGCAACAAAGCCAGTGTCATTTTTCGACCTTCGCTGTCCTCATACTCAACTAGGCCAAATACTGGGGCTATATTGGGAAATTTGACCACCTCGGTTAAATAACGCCCCACTTCGAACTCCGGGTGCATGCCGATTTCCAGATGCCGATAGCCTTTCAGAAAATATTGTTCAGCTAATACGAGGGTAGTATTACTACCCTGTAGGCCAAGTAATCTTATTGAAAGATTGGCGGATGCCTTGCCGAGTGAAACAAAAGCGTCGGTAGCTGAAAAACGGATTGTGCCTTTTGCACAAGTTAGCGTGTCTCGTGAACGAATGGCCTCTTCCAACGCTTGACAAAACCACTCGTCGGCAAAAGCATCAGCCAGTATGCCAATTTGAGCCTGTTGGCGTACTTTGGCCACCGTGGTCGGCAACATGGCGCGCAGGTGTTTCTCGTCGCCGTTTTCCCACGCCAGTGCCAGTGACAAAAAGCAGAAATAAGGCTCGCCTAAATCAGCTTCAACGCGGCACAATGCTATCAGCCACTTTTTACCATCACGCTCCCACTCGGCATAATCGTTAATCACCACACGTCGTACCCCATCGCCTTTAGCGCCGGACCAGTGTTGCGCGGCGACAAAATGCGGTAATACCTCTTCTTCGAGCTGATGACGGACTTTCTCGGCAATGGCACTACGCGAAGGTACAACTTTATCTTTGAAGAAACTGTTCCAACCATCGAACAACACCAGTGTCGGCAGTTCCTCAGATAGTAAGTGCTCATCATGCCAAGCTGGAGCCTCTTGGTCACTGGCCAATTGGAACCAATAATGATTGTGGCCGGGTAAGGTAAGGAGATAGGGTAATTCACCAATGGGCGGAAAAGACGCTCGCCCCATTAATTCCACGGGTACGCAACCCTTATAAGAAGAAAGATCAAGCTCAACTGCCTGAGCGGCACGGGACAGATTGGCCACGCACAAGATAATATCGTCTTGATATAGTCTGAAATAGGCGAGTATCTTGCGATTTCTGGGATGCAAAAAAACCAGTTTCCCACGACCAAATGCCTGATGGTTTTTGCGTAGCGCCAGCATACGCTGCATCCAGTTCAGCAACGAACCACGTTCACGTTGCTGCGCCTCTACATTGACTGACCCGAAACCATAGACCGGATCCATGATAGGTGGGAGATATAGGCGTTGCGGATCGGCGCGCGAGAACCCGGCATTACGGTCCGGACTCCATTGCATCGGCGTCCGTACACCATTGCGATCGCCCAGGAAGAAATTATCCCCCATGCCAATCTCATCGCCGTAATAGATGCTGGGTGAGCCCCGCATGGACAAAAGCAAGCTATTAATCAGCTTGATTTTGTCGATTTCGTTATCCATTAGCGGGGCCAGTCGACGCCGGATGCCGACATTGACGCGCGCGCGCGGATCACCAACATACATCTGATACATGTAGTCACGTTCTTTATCAGTGACCATTTCCAGGGTAAGCTCGTCGTGATTTCGCAGAAAAAGAGCCCATTGGCAGTTCTCCGGAATATCCGGGGTCTGCGATTTGATATCAACGATGGGATGACGATCTTCCTGAGCAATCGCCATGTACATCCGAGGCATGAGTGGAAAATGGTAGGCCATGTGACATTCATCGCCGTCACCAAAGTAGTCGCGCACATCCTCCGGCCACTGATTAACTTCGGCGAGAAAAACGCAGTGAGGGTAATGCGCATCAAGCACCGCGCGCATTTGTTTGATAACGGCGTGTGTTCCCGGCAGATTTTCGTTTAGGGTCCGCTCCTGCACGCACAGATAGGGAATTGCATCCAAACGCATGCCGTCAACGCCTAAATCCAGCCAAAAACGCATCAGTTTTATGACGGCTTTCACCACCAATGGATTATTGAAGTTGAGGTCCGGTTGATGGTGGAAGAAACGATGCCAGTAATAAGCATGGGCTTCTTCGTCCCAAGTCCAGTTCGATCTCTCGGTATCTTTGAAGATGATCCGCGTCTCGGGAAATTTTTGGTTGGAATCGCTCCAGACATAAAAATCCCGTTTACTTGAACCGGCTGGAGCCCGGCGCGCAGCCTGAAACCAAGGATGCTGGTCGGAGGTGTGATTGATGACCAGCTCAGTGATAATTTTGAGGCCGCGGCGGTGTGCTTCCTTTACGAACAGTTTGAAATCGGCCATGGTGCCGTATTCGGGATGGATATTACGATAATCAGAAATATCGTAACCGTCATCACGCATGGGAGACGGGTAGAAAGGGAGTAACCAAAGCGTGTTGACACCTAAGTCCTGAATATAATCGAGCTTCCGGATTAACCCGGGAAAATCGCCGGTGCCATTATTATCGCTGTCATAAAAAGCTTTGATATGCAGCTCGTAAATGACGGCATCTTTATACCAAAGCGGGTCTCCCATCCATTGCGTAATATCGACCTGTTGTTCTTTAATAGCTTTGGACTTTGTCTGGTTCATAGTTCTCTTCAGAAAGCTGTCAAAACGCTGTCGGTTAACTTGCACCGAAGGTATTTAAGGATATGCGTAGTCCCATGCGATGGTAGGCTTTCTGCTGGGATAATCTATTGTCTGATTAAACGTAAACATGCATTATTCCCGCGCTAAAATAGCTATGCATTCGTATGTCAGGATGTTCAGCTAAACTTCCGATAGCTCGAAGAACACTCTTTCAATCAACCATTCCCCACAAGCACCGTTTGACTCAATTCTTATAAACCGTCTTGGAAAAGCACGGTCATTGTTTGTAATGATTTGTTCTGTTCAGCAGATCGGAAGTTATTGCTACCCAGTAGCAAATATAGCCAGTGCCACAATTGTCATGCTCGCGGTCGCCAGCCAGCCGAACCCCCTTAGTCGACGACCTTGCGAACAAAAATAGTCACTGACCAACACCAACCCAGAGCGGCATTTTTCGATGCAATTTAATCTTGGAGGCCATATGTATCAACAATCTCATGCTGTAAATTTAAGATATCTTCGCGCATTCTTGCTGGTAATTCATCAGCCCCCTCAGTGGCTAAACAGTCATTTCTGGAAAAAATCAGTTCGACCAGTTCTGGTTTTGTATACTCGTTTTTACAAGCGTCATCATGAGATTCCTGCAATTTTGAAATAACATTATTAACAACGTCTCGGTTTTGGTCCTTGATATCTAGATGGTCTGCCAAATCATTTATTTGTTGAATAATTGTTTTCATAGCGATCCTCTATAGGTAACCCCCGGAATCTGCCGGATCAGCCTTGGGTCTTTCAAGTCTGTATTGTATTTATCGCTTTTAGCCAAATTTGTATGTGCGCTTACTAACATAAAGCCTGGACTTGAAAATTTCGCTATTAGCGTAATTGCATTGCCCAACTCTGCTCCACCTGTGGCGCGTGCAATCTCAATCATCGGCGAATACCATCGAGATTGGCCGTCATCGGGTGCGCAGCCTGATGAAGGACTCCCGCTCAAGCCGATCTGGAAACCCAAGTTCTTGCATACCACCGATAGCAACCACAACCTGCCGGTGTACGAGAGCGTGTTGGATCGCCACAAGCCGAGGCCAACCGAGTTTGGCTCTAGGACATTACTTACATACGGACCTTTAGCGGTTGGCTTTATCTGGCGGTGGTGTTGGATCTTTCTTCGCGCAAAATCGTCGGTTGGGTCATGGCACCCAACATGCCGACGGAACTGTTCTGCACAGCCTTGCAGATTGCCATCGCCCAACGCCGGCCGGCGCAGGGCCTAATCGAGCATTCCGACCGGTGCAGCCAGTACGCCAGTCACCAATTTCGGGCGTTACTGGCCCATCATGGTTTTCAAGACAGCAAGAGTCGTAAGGGCAACTGCTGGGACAATGCCGTGATGGAGCGATTCTTTCTGGATCTGAAAAAGGAGCGCGTCTGGCACCGCCTGTATGCCAACCATACAGAGGCCATCCGCGACGTGGCCGACTATATCGTCAATTTCTACAACAGCCGGCGCCTACATTCGTGATTGGGCTACCTACCACCCAATCGCTATGAAATTAAAATGGCAGAGCAACAATCTATTTTGGTGTCCCAAAAAAGTTGACCGCTACAATCGATATACCATCGTGCTGAAATATTTGAACGCCCAGGAATAAGCTATTAAGTTTTTGATTTTTACTATCTCATTCACAACTAAAAAGGAGGCTGCGTCGAAATCTTCTTGCAGACTCATATTAAAATAAATCGTCGAATGCTCCTCTATTAAAGCCTATCGGTCTATACGTAAAAATACGGATCAACAAATTGTTAGCAAAAGGATAAGCTTGTAACGATACGTTGATTTCGATGTCAATAATTTAGCCATTGAAGCTGTGACTAAACTTAGAATTGATTTACACAGAGACCCACTTAATCCTCACTTGTTGCTCCTCCAAAACTTTTATTTGAGTTCGCCTTTTGACAATCATTAACACACCCACCGTGATCGGCGTAGGCGCTTCTGCAGGTGGTCTGGAGGCGTTAGAACAATTTTTTAGTCATGTTTCGACACCGTGCTATGCAGCCTTTGTCGTCATTCAGCATCTTGATCCTAATCATAGAACCCATCTGCAAGAATTATTACAGCGCATCACGCCAATGAAAGTCACCCAGGCGGGTGATGGTATGAATATTAAACCCAACTGGATCTATGTGATTCCGCCCAACAAAGACCTTTCCATCCTGCACGGCAAATTGCATTTATTGGAGCCGGTTACCGCCCGAGGCGTAAGGTTGCCCATAGATTTTTTCTTTAAGGCGTTAGCAGCAGACCAGCATGAACGGGCTGTCGGCGTGATTCTCTCTGGGATGGGCTCAGATGGCAGCTTAGGTTTGCGCGCCATCAAAAAAAATGCCGGGTTGGCGTGTGCACAAACGCCCGAATCGGCTAAATTCGACACCATGCCGCGCACTGTCATCTCAGTCGGACTGGCCGATATTGTGGCTGAACCAGAAGCGCTTTGGGGGCAAATAGACGCTAATCTGCATCGCATTCCCTCTGACAGTACCCCTCTGAAGGACGCGCTAGCCAAGCATAAATTGCAAAGTAACTTAGAACAAATTGTATGTTTGTTGAGAGAGCGCACCGGGAATGATTTTTCCCTGTACAAGAAAAACACGCTCTATCGCCGCATCGAGCGCCGTATGGATGTGCACCAAATAGATGCCATCGCCAACTACGTACTTTATCTACGCGAAAATCCACAGGAACAAGATTTTTTATTTAAAGAGCTACTGATCGGCGTAACGCACTTTTTTCGTGATATTGCAGTTTGGGAGGCTTTAAAATCCACGGTCATCCCGAATTTATTGGCCCACTATCCAGCAGGTAAGGAATTGCGGGCTTGGGTACAGGGGTGTTCTACCGGCGAAGAAGCGTATTCAATCGCTATTGCGTTTAAAGAAGTATTGGAACAAAGTCAGCTTCAACACCGGTTTAAGTTACAAATATTTGCGACGGATATCGATCAGGATGCGATAGCAAAAGCACGGCGAGGTTTTTATCCCGCCACTATCAAGGCCAATGTATCGCCAGAGCGACTGGACCGCTTTTTTATCTTAGAAGACAAGGGCTATCGAATCAAAAAACAGATTCGGGATATGGTGGTTTTTGCCACGCAAAATGTCATTATGGACCCCCCCTTCACCAAACTCGACTTAATTAGCTGCCGAAATTTATTAATCTACTTCAGTGCGGATTTGCAAAAAAAACTAATCCCGTTATTCCATTTTGCGCTGGCTGAAAAGGGCGTTTTGCTGCTTGGTAACGCGGAAACCATCAATAATATGAACTCGCTATTTGCTACCATCGACAGCCGTCACAGGCTCTTCGAACGTATTGAACAAGCACCATCATCACAGCCTAACATCGATTTCCCTATCAAGTATTTCCCTGTTGTCTCTATGAACCAACAAGACATCTCAGCAGTAAAACCCAGTAATAGCCTGCAAAGCCTGATCGACCAGTTATTGTTGCAGCGTTTTGCACCGGCTGCGGTCGTGGTCAATGCCGAGGGAGACATCCTCCATATCAGTGGCCGAACCGGAAAATACCTGGAACCGACTGCGGGAAAAGCCAACTGGAATATTCATACCATGGCGCGAGATGGTCTCCGCCACGAGCTTGCGATAGCCTTACGAAAAGCACAATTACAAACTGAGGCGGTTTTCCTGCCCGGATTAACCATAGGAACGAACGGCGGCACACAAACATTCAGTCTTACTGTACAAGCGATTAGCCAACCAGAAGCACTACGCGGCAAAGTAATTGTCGTGTTTAACGATTTACCGACTGCCGTTAAGCACAGGCGTTCGCGTAAAACAGTGAATGCTGATCATGAGACATTGCTGGCTGCATTCAATCAAGCCCGAGAAGAACTGCAAACTTTGCGTGAAGAGCGGCAGACCTCGCAGGAAGAACTTAATTCCTCCAATGAAGAATTGCAATCCACCAACGAAGAGTTGCAATCCATCAACGAGGAACTGACCACTTCAAAAGAAGAATTGCAGTCTCTAAACGAGGAATTGCAAACGGTCAATGCGGAATTACAAGCCAAGGTGACTAACCAATCGTGGGTTAACAATGACTTGAACAACTTATTGGACAGCATGGATATCGCCACGGTATTTCTTGACAACTCCCTAAATATCCGACGCTTTACCAGTCATGCTACTCAGTTGTTCAAGTTTATGAATTGCGACGTGGGACGGCCCTTGTCGGATATCGTGACCGTCCTGGATTATCCGGAATTGCATCACGATGCCCAGGAAGTGATGCGAACTATGGTGTTAGTTGAAAAGCAGGTACAAACTCACGGCGGTAAGTACTTTAAAGCCCGCATCATGCCTTATCGGACTCATGATAACGTGATAGACGGGGCGGTCATCACCTTTATCGACATCACTGAAACCAAAATCCTGGAGTTGCAATTACGCGAAAACAATCCATGAGAGATAACTCTCGCCGATTACCTGAGGCAGAAGAAAGATAGGAAAATTTCGGCGGCGATTCTCGTCAGGGGTCATAGGCACCGCCTAAATGCGCAGGCCGAAGGTGTCGAGATTGAAGAGAAAATTAATTTTCTCAAAATACAGGGTTACGAATTTTATCGGGACTACTACAAAAGTTCCCGATGCCGAGAGGCATTTTTTTTATTGCGCTAACAGGTCTGTTAGCCAGTCAGTTGCGGGGGCACCATTCTTGAACGAACAAAGCGACAAAGTAATTCAGCCTGCGGAGCTACGCAAACGCGCGGAACAGGAGATGCAAGCCCTTTCGGACGAGATCATTGATCCGTGGTTGACCGACGAAAAAAGGCTGTTGCATGAATTGCAAGTCCATCAAATTGAATTGGAAATGCAAAACGAGACCTTGCATGAAGCACTAACGCAAACAGAGGAAGCGTGCCTTGCCTTAGAACGTGAACACCAGCGTTATTTTGAACTGTTCGATTTTGCGCCAATCGCCTATTTCAAGCTTGAACAGAATCAGCTTATTCGCAAAGCCAATATCTGCGCGGCCAATTTACTGGGTTCTGACCAATCTCAATTAGTTGATCAGGATTTTTCCATTTATATTCCCTCCGCCTATCGTCCCGTTTTTCATAAATTTCTAAGTAATATCTTTTTGAGTGGAATTCGGCAAAGCTGCGAACTAGCACTACAGGTGGGTGAGACCCAGTATTGGGTAACGATTGAAGCGATTGTCGATATCTCCAAAAAATCGTGTCTTATGGCAGTATCCGATATCAGCGGGCGCAAAAGAAACGAGGAACTGTTACGGTGCGTATTCTGATTAATTTG